>JAACAK010000015.1:0-176 GCA_011774835.1 Candidatus Kutchimonas denitrificans
GCGACCGACGCGCGCTTCGCGCCGCTCGCCGTCGTGTCCGGGTCGCGGAACTTCCTCGGGTCAAGGGGCTGCAAGAACGGAACGGCGACCTTGGCCATTCGGCACCTCTACGACGGTTGCGGACTGCAAATAGCGACGGGCATGTCTCTCACCTTCCGCTACCGGGAGGCAGGACG
>JAACAK010000015.1:279-2635 GCA_011774835.1 Candidatus Kutchimonas denitrificans
GTTGTAGAAGTCGGCGACGAAAACGTCGCCCTGCGCGCCGATGGCGACGCTCGTCACCGTCGTGAACCAGCCTTTGAAGGGGCCGTAGATGTTCATCGCGAAGGGACCGCCCCACTTGCCCAGAAACTCCCCGTCGGGGCCGAAGACCTGGACGCGGTCGGCGTAGCCGTCGGCGACGAAGAGCGTCCCGGCGCGGGCCAGCGCGACGTCGGTGGGATAGATGAACTGCCCGGCCCGGATCCCCGGCTCCCCGGTCTCGCCCCACTGGCGCACGAAGGTCCCGTCGGCGCGCAGGTGCTGCACCCGCTGGTTGTAGAAGTCGGCGACGTAGAGGTCCCCGCCAGGCCCTACCGCGACCCCGCCCGGTGCGTTGAACTCGCCGGGGCCGTTGCCCGCGCGGCCGATGGCGCGCTTGGGCGTGCCGTCGAGGGCGAACACCTGGATGCGGTCGTTGAAGTACTCCGGGACATACAGTTCACCGTTGGCGATGGTGAGGTTCATGGGGCGGCCGAGCTCGCCCGATTCCTCGCCGGGCTTTCCGAACTGGCGCTTGAAGCTGCCCTCGCGGTCGAAGACCTGGATGCGGCCGTTGCGCGAGTCGGCGACGAACACCTCGCCGCCGGCGACGGCGACGCCGGTCGGGTCGTTGAACTCCCCGGGCCCGCTTCCCTGGCCGCCCCACGCCCGCACGAACTCGTAGGGCGGCTCCTTGGCCGAGGGCACGAATATGAAGTACCCCACGATGGCGAGCACCACCGCGAGTGCCACGACCCCGCCGAGGATAACGCCCAGGACCTTGAGCACGCTCCTCAGTCGCATCGAGACCTTAGCCGCAAGGGCGGGATGCAGCGCAGCGAAACCCGGCCACTTGTTCCTGTCGTCTTCTCGAGAAAATCACTCATGAAAGGACACGTCAGAAGTTGACCCGAAAGCCCGCGCGTACGGTCCAGTCGTCTTGGAGCGCGGTGCCGTTGAGATCCTGGAACGCCGGCACCTGCATCACGCCCTCCAGCACCCAGCGCTTGGTCACGTACTGCACCCCCGGCGAGAGAAACAGCGTGGTGCCACCCGAGTCCGGGTCCTCGACGCCGTCGACCTCGTTCTCGTCCTGGTGAATAAGGTTGGCCTCGATCACCCCGTAGAAGAAAGCGGGAACACCGGGCCCGAGCTGGCGCGGCCAGAGCCGGTACTGGAGCGACGCATCGGCGCGAAAGACGTCGCCGAACTCGAAGTCGTTGGCCTCGGTGTTGACCTCGTAGGCGAGCTGCGCATCGACCTCGTAGTCGAGTGTCTGCCAGGTGCCGACCACCCCGAAGAAGGGGTCCCAGGAGCCGGAGCCGAGCTGCAGCGGCTGCGGCAACCGCCCCAACCGATCGCGCTCATCGTCATCGCCCGTCGGCGCCTCCACCCCGGCGAAGGGCGCGATGCGGAAGGTGCGACCCGGTGCGTCGTCGTGGAAGACGGTGTACCGCGCGAAGGCCCTGAGATCGCCGATACCGCTCGTGTCGCGCTCGATGCGCGCGCCCGCCGGGGTCGTGAGCTCGAGCTCCTTGTGAAGATACGGCAGCACCCCGAAGAGCGTGAGATCGCCCGTGACCCCGTAGCCGAGCACCGAGACACCGCCCAGCACGGTCAGATCACGGTCGGCGCGCGTCGGGTCGTCGCTTCGTTTGATGGCGACGAACTGCCCGCGAAACACCCCTTCCCCCGGCGCCACGGGCAGCGCCGTATTGAAGGTCTGCGCCCCCGCCCAGGCCACATCCGGCAGGCCTGCGACTAGTGACATGAATGCCAGACTGCAGGCCACGTCCCCGATGAGCCCGTGGTTGCTCGACCTGCCCCGCCTCCTTTGCATGTCCAACCCGCCTCACCGATGTCCGTTCTGCCCTTGGCTCGTCGTGCCCGCAGGTCCCAGCGCGCGGACGCCGCGCCAGCGCGCCCCCGCCGCCTCGACCGCGCGCCGCAGGGCGGCCTCGGCCACGGCCCCGTCTTTCCTCAGCACGAGGGTGACGCTTCGGCCCGCGGGGTCGAGGGTTGCGCTCTTCGCTCCCGCGAGCGCGCCCAGCCGGCGCGCCGCGCGCTCCGGACACGCCGGGCAACCCGGTGCCGCGAGCTGGACGACGAACCGCTCCGCCCCCGCCAGGGATCGATGCGCCCCCAGCGCACTGTGGAAGGTGACGGCGTCCGCCGCCGCCGGGCCGGCGCCCGCGAGCAGTCCGAGGGCGGCTGCCCCGGCCGAGAGCCGCGCTGCGAGCCGCCCGTGCCTGCCCGCGCGCATGCCGGCGCCTAGTCCTGCTCGCCGCCGTCGGCTTCGAGCCGTTCGAAACCGGCCAAAGTGAACCCGGCGTTCTTGACC
>JAACAK010000015.1:2681-2830 GCA_011774835.1 Candidatus Kutchimonas denitrificans
GCGCAGAACGGACAGGCCAGGCCGTCGACCTGGAGCGCGTACTGCGCGGCGAGGAGCGGCGCGCTCCAGAGATACGCCAGCATGCCCAGACAATATGACTGCCGGCGAGTTTGAGGCTGACCCCCGGCTCAACGCGGGTTAGCCTCGAG
>JAACAK010000142.1:0-38143 GCA_011774835.1 Candidatus Kutchimonas denitrificans
GGATCCAAGGGGCTGGGCGAGCCCGTCACCATCCCCACCGCCGCGGCGATCGCCAACGCCGTCTATCACGCCACCGGCGTCCGCGTCGACGACGCACCGATCACCGCCATGCAAATGGTCCGGCTGCTGGCCGAGAAGCGAGGAGAGTGAGCCATGCTGCCCCAGTTCGATTACATACGTCCGGGCTCTCTTGACGAGGCCGTCGCACGCGGCGCCGGTGATGGCGCCGTCCTGCACTCCGGTGGCACCGACCTGCTGGGCTGCCTGCGTGACGGTGTGTTCACCGCCGACACCGTCGTGGCTATCGGGCACCTCGCGGAGCTTCGCGGGATCGAAGAGACGCGTGACGGCGGCCTGCGGATCGGCGCGCTCAGCACGCTGTCCGAGATCGCCGCCCACCCGTTGATCGCCGAGCGCTACACCGTGCTGTCGCTTGGCGCCGGCTCGGCGGCCAGCCCGCAGTTGCGCAACCAGGGGACAATCGGCGGCAACATCTGCCAGCGGCCGCGCTGCTGGTACTTCCGCGGCGACTTCCACTGCCTGCGCAAGGGCGGCTCGATGTGCTACGCCGTTGCCGGCGCGAACCAGTACCACTGCATCTTCGGCGGCGACCGCTGCTACATCGTGCACCCGTCGGACACCGCGCCGGCGCTGGTCGCGCTGGGCGCTCGCGCCCGCATCATCGGGCCGTCGGGCACGCGGGTGGTTCCACTGGAGTCCTTCTTCGTTCTGCCGGCACAGAACGTCAGGCGCGAGACGATCCTCGAGCCGGGAGAGCTGGTGGCCGAGGTCCTGTTGCCGCCGCCCGGCGTGGGGCTGCGCAGCACCTACCGGAAAGTGCGGGCGCGTGGAGCCTGGGACTTCGCGTTGGCCGGGGCAGCCGCCGCGTTGACGTTTTCGGACGGCCGGGTGAACGGTGGGCGACTGGTGCTTTCTGGCGTCGCGCCGATCCCCTGGCGGGCGGCCGAGGCCGAGCGGGTGCTCATCGACAACCCCCTGGATGCGGAGACCATCCGACGCGCGGTGGAAGCCTGCGTCGCGGACGCCCGGCCGATGCCCCACAACGGGTACAAGGTCGACCTTGTCCGAGGAGTTGTGGCAGAGACGCTCCGGTCGCTGGCGTGACCTGGCGCGGTGTAACTGAAGATCGATGACCGACCACACAGGGCGATAGACCATGAGCGAAGAATCGGGAAAGCGACACGACTCGAAGCGCGGCGTGAGCCGGCGCAGCTTTCTGGGGACGATGGGGGCCGGCACGCTCGGCGTCGCCGTCACCGGCCGGACCGCGCCGGCTCGGGAAGCGGTGACGGTCGAGAGCGATGGCACCCACCCGGTTACTTTGCGCGTCAACGGCCGCCGCTTCGACCTCCGGGTCGAGCCGCGCTGGACGTTGCTCGATGTTCTGCGTGATCATCTGGAGCTCACCGGCACGAAGCTCGGCTGCAGTCGCGGCGAGTGCGGCGCCTGCACGGTGCTGATCGACGAGCAGGCCCGCTACGCCTGCATGACGCTGGCGGTCGAGGCCGATGGTCGCGAGATCACCACGGTCGAGGGGCTGATGCACGGCGAGGAGCTGGGCCCGGTTCAGCAGGCGTTCGTCGAGGAAGATGCCTTCCAGTGCGGCTATTGTACGCCCGGCCAGGTGGTCGCGGCGGAGGGGCTACTGCGGGGCAATCCCGACCCCGATCTGGCCGAGATTCAGAAGAGGATGAGCGGGAATCTGTGCCGCTGCGGCGCCTACGACCACATCTTCAAGGCCGTCCGACGTGCCGCGGAGCTCAGGCGGTCGACGACCCACTAGATGTAGGGTGCAGCCTCAGGAGGTCCGGCGCTGAACGCCAGATTCCTGACGTTCAGCACCGGACAGGAGCTCTGTCTCTCGGTTAGATGAAATCCGGCGCGCTGTTCAGACTCCCACCGGCTCCCACGCGAAGGGTTCCAGCTGCTCGTCCAGCGGGGTCTCCGCGATGTGGTTGGTGTAGTTGCTGAGCGTCTTCATCGCGACACCGACCAGCACCTCGTAGAACTGGTCGCGGCTGTAGCCCGCGTCGACGAAATCCTGAAGATCGCTCTCCTCGATAAAGCCGCGGTTCTCCACGACGCGCGCCACGAACTGGCGTAAGGCTTCCAGCTTCGAGTCCGACAGCGAGCGGCCTTCACGTACCGCGTCGATCTCCTCGTCCGGCAGGCCAGCCTGCTTGAGCCCGGCGCTGTGCGCGGCGACGCAGTACTCGCAGCTGTTGGCCACGCTGACCGCGGTGATGATGAGCTGCTGCTCGACCGGGCTGAACGATGTCTCCTCCAGGAAGCCGTTCAGCGTCATGTAGGCACGCAGTGCGGTCGGTGCCGCGGCGAGCTCGCCCAGCAGATTCGGCACGAACCCGAACTGGTCCTTCGCGTCCTCTAACAGCTCCTTCGAGTCCGCAGGAGCGGAATCGATGGTGTGAATCGTGAACTTGGACATCAAGGTCATCCTTTCCCTCGGTTACAACGATTTCGTGATTGATTGGCATGAAGTGCAGTTGGTAAACATGTCGACTGTTCAAAATGTTCCCGTGCACAGCTTTGGTCTCAGCTTGATGGCGCTCAACCGTACAGGTATAGTGGTGGGTCTCGCAGGCGCCGTTCGCCTTATCCGATTGCATATCGGTTCTCCGGGGCCCGATCGTGGGATATCCGCTGGCCCAGCAGCAGTGGAAGGTTTTGTCTTTTAACCGAGAGGATCTGGACATGTGCCGCCAAACCGTCGCCGCCTGCGTGGTGGCGCTCGCCGCACTCGCCGCGGTGATCCCCGGCCATCCAGCTGACGCCACTGGACAGGCCCACCTTGATGCGGATAGCGAGCTGAAGGAAACGGTCCGGCTCTACGCCACCGACCGCGCCGCGCTTCTGCGCCGCTACGATGTCGAATACTCGACGGTGCGGCGGACTCGCATGCGCGAGTTCTACGACGACTGGAAGGCGCGCCTGGATCGAATCGACTTCGACGCGCTTAGTCAGGAGGGTCGCATCGACCACGTGCTCCTCGCGCACGAGGTCCGCTACGAACGATCGCGCCTGAACAGGGAGGAGCGCCTGTTGCAGGAGATGGCGCCGTGGCTGCCGTTCGCTTCGTCGATCGCGGGGCTCCAGGAAGCGCGGCGTCGGATGGAGCCGGTCGATCCGCCCCGGGTCGCGGCTACCCTGGCCGAGTTGGCCCGTCAGGTCGACAGTGTCCGAACCCACAGGGCCGAGACATGGCGCGCGGACAGCGGGGCAGGGGCCGGCGCTGCTGATCGGACGCGCGTCGTCGCACGGCGCGCCGCCGGCCTGCTGGATGAGTTGCAGGAGACGCTGGAGGACTGGTACGGCTTCTACGCGGGATACGATCCGCTCTTCACGTGGTGGGCCGAGGCTCCCTATGCGCGGCTCGATGAGGCGATCAGCGACTACCTGGCCTTTTTACGCGAGGACGTCGTCGGCATCCGCACCGGCGCGCCGGAGCCCTTGATCGGCGATCCCATCGGGGCCGATGGGCTGCGCGCCGACCTGGCTCACGAGATGATCCCGTACACGGTGGAAGAGCTGATCGCCATCGGCGAGCGTGAGTTCGCCTGGTGCGAGGAGGAGTTTCGCCGGGCGGCCAACGAGATGGGGTTCGGTGACGACTGGAAGGCGGCGCTTGAGCAGGTCAAGCGCTCGTACGTGCCCCCGGGCGACCAGCCGCAGCTTGTTCGAGAGCTCGCCGAACAATCGCTGGCGTTCGTCAAGGAGCGGGACCTGCTGACCGTGCCGCCGCTGGCGGAAGAGGTGTGGCGCATGCGGATGCTCTCGCCGGAGAGGCAGCGCGTGGCGCCGTTCTTCCTGGGTGGCGAGGTGATGTGGGTGGCGTACCCGACCGAGGAGATGGCGCACGCCGACAAGCTGATGAGCATGCGGGGGAACAACCCGCACTTCTCGCGTGCCACCGTGCATCACGAGTACATCCCCGGCCACCATCTCCAGGGGTTCATGACAGCCCGCTACAACTCGCACCGGCGCGTCTTCTCGACGCCGTTCTGGACCGAGGGGTGGGCGCTCTACTGGGAGATGCTGCTGTGGGACCTGGGGTTCCCGCGGAGTCCGGAGGACCGAATCGGGATGCTGTTCTGGCGCGCGCATCGCGCCGCCCGCATCATCTTCTCCCTCCGTTTCCATCTGGGGACGATGACGGCCGAGGAGGCGGTGGACTTCCTGGTCGAGCGCGTCGGTCACGAGCGGGCCAACGCGGAGGCGGAAGTGCGCCGGTCGATCGCCGGCGACTACTCTCCGCTTTACCAGGCGGCCTACATGCTCGGGGGACTGCAGTTCCGGGCGTTGCACCGCGAGCTGGTCGAATCGGGGGAGATGACCGACCGAGAGTTCCATGACGCCGTGCTACACGGCGGTCCCATGCCGGTGGAGCTGGTGCGCGCACGGCTCACCGCCGCGACGCTCGAGCGAGCTGGGGAATCCAGATGGCGCTTCGCCGGAGATCCGGTCGGGCGGTAGTGACCGGATGTCCCTATACCCGGCGACCTTCTTCCCTCGACGGGACGTCCGTGCCATCTTGAGCGGCGTCCAACCCCACGTCTGCATCTGGAGGAGATCCATGAGGAACCGAAGCGTTCTCGCCCTGCTGTTCGTCTTTTCGTTGGCGTTGAGCGTCGCGCCGCTCAACGCCCGGCCGCCACAGCGTCAGGGGCCGGGGTCCGACGGCGCCAGCACGGCAGGCTCCGAGGCGGAGCTGTTGCCGGACGAGCCGGCGGTCACGCAGCACAGCGCTCGCATCAACGGCCAGAACGTGAGCTACACGGCGGAGGCTGGCTGGCTGCCGATCCGTGACGAAGGGGAGATCGCCGCGAAGATGTTCTACATCGCCTACACCCGGGACGGGATCCAGGATGTGGGCACGCGGCCGCTGATCTTCTCGTTCAACGGCGGACCGGGGACGGCCTCGGTCTGGATGCACATGGGGTATACCGGGCCGCGCCACGTCCTCTATGATGATGAGGGATTCGCGCTCATGCCGCCGGGCGGCCTAGAGGACAACCCCCACTCGATCCTCGATGCGGCGGACATCGTCTACATCGACCCGGTCGATACCGGGTTCAGCCGCATGGTGGAGGGCGAGGATCTCCACAAGTACCACGGGACGATGGCCGACATCCAGTCGGTCGCCGAGTTCATCCGCCTCTACATCCTGCGCAAGGACCGGTGGGCGTCACCCAAGTTCCTGATCGGTGAGAGCTACGGAACGACCCGGGCGTCCGGGCTGGCAGGCTATCTGGCGGACCGGCACCAGCTGTATCTGAACGGCGTCATCCTGGTCTCGATGACCGGGCTGAACGTCGACGCCGGTGACGACGTCTCCTACGCCAGCTCGCTCCCGCACCTGGCCGCGACGGCGTGGTACCACGGCCAGCTGGCCGAAGATCTCCAGGCGATGCCGCTCCGATCCTACCTCGATGACGTGGAGGCTTTCGCCATGGGCGACTACCTGCTGGCGCTGGTGCAGGGCGATCGCTTGGAAGAGGTGGAGCGCACCGCGATGGCGGAGCGCGTGGCGCGCTACACCGGTCTGACCCCCGATTACGTGATGTCGACCAACCTGCGGATCAGCTCTCGGCGCTTCTGGAAGGAGCTGCTGCGGGATCAGCGACTGACCGTGGGGCGCTTGGACAGCCGCTACCTGGGCATCGACCGTGACGCGGCCGGCGAGCGGCCCGAGTACGACCCCGCGATGTCGGACTGGAACGGCGCCTTCAGCGACGCGGTGAACCTGTACATCCGGGAGGAGTTGGGGTACGACCCCGACATCAAGTACAACGTGTGGGGTAACGTGCGGCCGTGGAACCGGGACGACGGGACGAACGTGGGGGAGATGCTGCGCGAGGCGATGCAGGACAACCCGTACCTGAAGGTGATGATCCAGGGCGGCTACTACGACGCCGCCACCGACTACTACAGCGCCGTCTACACGATCTCGCACCTGCAGCCGGGCGGTGAGTTCCGCGATCGTTTCCGATTCTCGTGGTACGAGAGCGGTCACATGATGTACCTGCGCAAGCCGGACCTGGCCAACGCCAACAACGACCTGCGGGAGTTCATCCGCTGGGCGCTGGAGGATTTGCCGGACTATCCGCGGAGCGCGCGGTAGCCGGGTATGGAAGACAGGAGTTCGGCTCACTCGTTCCTGCTTCAGCCTGACCGGAGGTAAGACGTGATATTTGGATCGGAGGGCGGAATCGTTCCGATCGACGACTCCGCACACACCCGCAACGCTGCACTCTGGCTGCCGGCCACGGTCATCGTCCTGGCTTTCCTCGCCGATGCGGTGCAGCTCGTGGCACTTCCCTCGCCGGCCCGGGCCGTGGCCAGCCCCGCCGGCGCGATCCAACAGGCCAGGGCCCAAACAGCCGACGCGTCGCAGAACATCGGTCAGGATCCATTCGAATCCACCCGGACCGTCTACATCCACATCAGTCAGACGCGGCCACGAGCGTTCGCCTTCGGCTGGCCGGGTGCCGAGTCAGGTGTGTCGCCGCGCCTCGAGGGGCCGGGGGCGCTCTATGAATATGAGCGGTGTGAGGTGCAGATCGCTCTTCAGGGCGCGGCGGATTCGGCGTATCTGGGGCTCGGCGTGGAGTCGCTGGTGCCGGTAGCCCGGGTGGCCGACGATTCAATCGTGAGGAGGGCCAAGGTGGCTTTTGCCCTCGAGGACTGCCCGACCGAAAGTCCGGTCCGCGTGCGTCCCGAGAATCTGAATCTCTTGCGGTTGCGACCTGTACTGGTGGACGTCGTTCGCGACAGCGTGGAGCGGTTGCTGGGAAGGGAAGACCCCCTTGCCCCGGGTGTCCCCGTGCAAGTCTGGGAGTACCCCGAGGGAGCCCGACTCGCTGTGCTCTCGCTGGCCCTGAAGCCGACGGCGGGGTCGCAAGTTGGAGAGCTGATGCTGGCCTTCCTTCGTCTCTCCGCCGACGGTCCACCGAAGATTGTGCACCTTATCTTCAGCGGCAGGGAAGCGTGGTGGCCCGTCGCCCTGGTTGACGTGGACGGGCAGGGGCGACCGGAGTTCGTCGTGATGGCGCCCGATCACAGGTCCGACCCCTCGACGCTGCGAGTCGCAGTTCTTCGCGAAACCGACGACGGAGGCTGGAGCCTCTGGCGACTGATCCCCCTCTTCCGGGCTTACCCCTACAACGACTGAGCGAGTCGCGCTCGGGAGACGTCCGTAGCGGGACGAGGTGCGTTTTCCGGCGTCGTCGGACAATCAAGAACACCAATACGTCTACGTTGCTACCGGCGGTTGGCGCCTGCCTCTTTTAGCAGCCTCAATCATCAGCCTTTGGCCGCTGGGGTACCCCATGTCCCGTCTCCAGCGGCTGATCGTAGGCGCTGGAGGACGGCCCGGACTATCCGCGTGACGCGCATTAGGAGTTCCACGTCGGCCGGCCGACTACGCCGGCAGGCCGACGCGGCCTTGACGATAGGTGAGATTGGCGAGGCACGATCCGGTCTGCCCTACAGGGTCGAGGAACTGAGTTTCTAGGGCGCGCTTTCCTCAGCGTCGCCGACCCGACGCAGCGCCCGGCCCGCCGGCGCCGCCGGTAATCGTCCTGCCCTACGGGTCCGGATACTTGGTCGTGTTCGTCAACGCTGCGTAGAGATCCAGAATGTCGTTGATGTCAGTCAGTATGGTCCCCATAGAGGGGTTCGAGCCCGGCTGCCCGAACTTGACTTTGTGCTGCACTTCGTACGGCTTGGCGCGCAGGAAGCTTCCGATCGAGTAGCTGCCGTCCACCAGGATGGCCGTCCCGTCGGCGCCGTGGCAGGGCCGACAGTTGGCCGAAAATAGTGCATCGCCGTTGTCCGGGTCACCGCCCGCCCCGATGTTCGAGTAGGTGATCGACCCGGTCGGGTACGTGCCGGTGGTGCTGTAGTCGTAGAGCAGATCGGTGTCGTTGGCCTCCTCCTTGAGGAACTTGACCAGATCCCAGACCTGCGCCTCCGTCATGATCTCGGTCAGGTCGGGCATCTGATCGCCGACCGTGTTGTTCGTCTGCGGATCGTAGGTGGAGAGATCAGCGGTCACCGAGCGGCGGCCGCTGGAGCTCCACAACGCGTCGAACACCTCCTGCGGCGTGTGATTCTCGGCATACGCGACCAGATTCACGGATGAAACGTTCGGGCGCGTCGTGCTCGGTGCACGGCCGATATACGACGCCGCGTTGCCCTTGCGGTCCCATGCGTGACACTGTTTGCAACGGAAGAAATTAGAGTGGTCGTTAAACGTCGTCAGGTTCGGGTCGTTCCTATCCCACCCCGTTTCGGGAGCCCAGAACTTGTCGTACATCGTTCCACCGTTGATACCGTCGGCGGCGATGAACTCCGGTGGATCACCCGACACACCCGTCGTTCCGTCGTCGTCACATGCCGCGGCACCTGCGAGTACGAACGCCGTGAGCGCCAGCGTCACGGTCTTGCCGCCGGGCCAGGCGCGTGCTGCCTGACCCTTCCGGTCACTGGACCGGCGCCATCTCTTGAGCATTTTCGATCCTCCCTCCAATGGGCGACTGCAAAGAGCGTAATCCGCTACCTACCAGGGTGCGGGCCCGAGGCTTGACGGACGGTCGGAGTCGCAGGTCCTGTACCAACCGCCGCCAGGATCTAACTCGTTGTTACGAAACAGCTTGGAGCGACAGGCGAAATGTGGCCTCGGTGGGGATGAGGCAAATGCCCATCTAACCTGGGGGATATGACCCGGATGTCGGCCGGGCAGCCGTCCCGAGTGCCGGGTCACGGGTCAAGCTGACGGATCGGGGTGAGCTTGCGGCCGATGTCGGCTCGACTTAAAAGGAGGTTTGGCAGGCAATGGTGGAGCCGCGACGACGAGACGAAGAGCGGTTATCGATAAGATCGGGCGAGACGAGTTGACTTGACGAACCCGAGACAGGGTGGTACGTGAAGTCGATGTCTCCTACAGGTGAGTTGCTGGCCCGGCTCAAGGCTAGCCTTTCCGACCGCTACGACGTGCAGCGCGAGATCGGCCGCGGGGGGATGGCCACTGTCTTCCTGGCCCAGGACGTGAAGCACGGGCGGCCGGTCGCACTGAAGGTGCTGGACGACGAGCTGGATGCCAGCTTGGCCGCCGATTCGTCGGCGTTGACGCTTCGGCGCCCTGACCTTCAAGCCAGGGCACCATTCACATTCACCAGCGAGGGTCCTATGACGAAGAACATGGGATTGATCGATCGGGTGGTCCGCGCGCTGATCGCCGTGGCGATCGCCGTGCTGTACTTCACCGGCCAGATCAGCGGGCTGCTCGCCATCATCCTCGGGATCGTGGCGGTGGCGTTCCTGGTCACCAGCTTCATCGGCACCTGCCCGGGCTACTTTCCCTTCAACCTGTCGACGCGAAAGCGGGCGGCGAGTGGGGGCGCGGACATGGGCGGCGGTTCGGCCGGCGGTGGCGAACTGGGCGGAGGTGGAGGTGGGGGCGACGTCGGCGTCTAAGTCGACTCGAGGGCCGCGGCTAGTCTAGAGCGAGCCAGCCCACCCGACCGCTGGGTCCCTGCACGAGCAAAAACTCGCCGAACGCGGCGAGCACCGGGACCTCGGCGCCGGCGCTGACGCTGTCGACGGCCACGGCCAGCGGGACCGGGTCGGTGAGCAGTCGGGCGCCGCCGGCCAGCACCTCGTGGCGGATCGGTCGGTCCGTGGGCTCGGTCAGGCTGGCGGCGACGAACCCGACCGTGCCGTCGGGCGCGATCACCCGATACCAGGCGCCGGAGCCCGCCGCCACCTGCAGCGGCGTGTGGCGCGGCAGCTCGGCCAGGATCGCCGACCGGGCGGTCGGGTGGAGCCGGAGGCGTGCCGCCGCCCGGGTGACGCGGACTGTGCGGCCGATGAGGTTCGGATTACCGCCGAAGTCTTCGGTAGTCGTGGGCAGCGGTTCCAATGCCGGGTAGGGGTCGTACGAGCCGCGGCGGTAGAGGCCGAAGTGGAGGTGGGGCGGCGTGGAGCGGGCGTTCCCCGAGTTGCCGACCAGCCCCAGCGTGTCACCGACGGTCACCCGCTGGCCGCGCCGGACCAGCTGCGTATCGAGATGCGCGTAGTAGTGCGTCTGGCCGAACTCATCGCGCAGCCAGACAACGTTGCCACCCAGCCGATTGTCTCGAGTGCTGCGCACCACGCCGGCCGCCGCAGCGATCACGGGCGTGCCGCGTGGCGCGAAGATGTCGAGCCCTTCGTGCCGGCGGCGTCCGCCATCGCGCCCGTCGCCGTACCGGCTGCCGATGGCGGTGGCGTCGCGCCCGTACACCGGAAAGTGAAGCGAAGGTTTGACGGCGACGCGGATCGAGTATCTGCCGCCGCGCAGCAGCTCGGGCTGGATGCGGACGAGGTAGTCGCCGTCGCGGTGGGTGAAATAGTCGAAATCGCGATCCAGGCTGTCGGCGCTGGTCACGTGTCGAGGCTGGGCGTCGAGCCGCTCGGGGACTCGGAAGAGATCGATGAAGATCCGGTAGCTCGTGTCCGGCTCGCTCTCGAACGTCACCTCGAGCAGCTGGCCGCGCCGCAGTGACACCCGGTAGGCCGTGGCCGTCGTTTGCCTGGGGTCGAGGTAGCCCTCTTCGAGGTACGGCGGCGAGACCGAGACCGGGCTGTCCAACGCCTCGGCCGCCGCGGCCAGCCAATCTCCACCCAGGGCGGTCCGGTGGAGCCCGGCATCGCGCAGGGCCTGCTCGTAACGCTCGCGCGGGGTGGAGTATCCGAAGAACTCACGGACCGCCTCGCCGCTGCACCCGCCGGCCAGCCACAGCAGGAGGGTGGCGCCCAATGCCGGCCATTTCCACGATAGGCTGATATTCACGAAACCAAGTACGAAAGGCGGCTGCGGTTTGTTCCGCGGCATCGGGCGGTGCCGACTCGCCGGCCGCAAATGAAAAGGGCACCGGAGACCGGTGCCCTCATCGCAGGCCGATACACGGCCCAGCTATTTCCTCTCGACTTCCTCGTACGACACCAGCACCATGACGAGCGGCGGCACGAGGATCAACGCCGCGATGATCAATGCGACAACCGACACTTTTCAGCCCCTCTCACTCATCGCGCCCGGAGGCGCGTCGTTCGATCAGTTCTGATGCCTTTGCCGGCCGGAGCCGGCTCCGGCGGCCAGGGATGGGGCAAGTCGTGTGCCTGAGCCCGGGACTCTCGGAGGCGACGCCGTACCCGGGAAAAGCAAGATGTTGCCTCGCTTTTCAGGGGCTGCCGGGACAGAAGCCTCCGGCGAACGCGGCCCGGGGCGGGCAAGTCGGTCACTCTGACCCAACGCGGCGGGACAGATCTGTCGACGCCATCGGTCGCCAGCGAGCTCGTCATCGCTCCCCTTCGAGCCCCAGCCCGTTCCGCATCCGTTCGATCAGCCACTCGGCCTCGCGGCGGTCGGGGATCGCTCGGCCGGCATATACCCTCTTGCCGTTGGCGCGCTGGATCTTGATGTCGTAGTAGGAACGATTGCCGGCTCGTGATCCTATGTCGAGCGTAATGTCGTCGATGTCGTCGGCGGGGATGTGTCGAACCCCGCCGAACCCGAGGAGCCCCGATCGGATCCAGATGCCGGAAGCCTCGGCGATCACGTGGGTGGTTAGCAGCCAGGCCGTCACCACGGCGTATCCGATCAGCAGGCCGAACAGGCCGAAGACGATGGGGAAGATGATCGGGGCGCCGAGCCCCGGCAGGATGAAGGTGACCGCCGTCCAGATGACGAAGAACACGGTGATGCCCACGGCGAAACCGAGGTTGCGAGCGGCGGGAAAGTAGATCTCGGCGCGCTGCGGACGTTCCCTGACCTCGATCCGCGATGCGGGCGGCTGGCGGAACTCCGGTTCGGACTCGGGCAGCGCTGTCGCCTCTTCTTCCGTGAGCGGCTCCTCGCTCTCAGCCGTCCGGAAGACCGGCACGTCGAAGCTGGCGCCGAAGTCCACGCCAGGCACCGAGGCGGACGTCTCGACCCGCCAGATGATCTGGTCCGAGGAATCGCTCGCGTCGCTCTCGCGCGCATCGGCGGGCAAGCGGAACCCCACGGGTATGGCCGTGGCGCGGCCCACCTGGTGGGCTCGGGTCACCCTTTGGGCGTCCTCCCACAGCACCGTCTCCCGAACGCTGCGACGATTGCCCGAGCGGCTGACGACGCGATTGACGCACAAGAGCTTGACCGGGAAACCGTCAGCCGGACGGATCCAGCTGTCGGTCAGGATCACGCCGCGCAGCGCGCGGCCGACGACACCGGGAACTGTGGCCAGCCGCAGCACGGAAACGCCGTACTTCCGATGACGAAGCGTCAGGTAGATCGCCCGCCCGAGCAGGATCAGTCCGATGGCCGGGAACGCGAGGATCAGCAGCGCCAGCTTTTCACCGTCGGCCAGCGCTTCCGGAAGGACCACGATCGGGACCGTGAACGCGATCAGGTTCCAGAAGACGGCGAACGCCCACGCACGGTACATGCGGTGGCGGCCGGAGCTCTCGATCCGGCCCGTCGCCCAGTCGGTGCGCCACAGCCAGGGCTCGTCCGGGTGGCGTTCCTGAAGCTCGCGGGCCGCCCGAGCGCGGCGCAGCCCGTAATACGCGACGCCCAGCATCCCGAAGCCGACGCCCCCGAAGAGCAGTGCGAAGACAAGAGTCAACGCGGCCTGGGCCCAGTCCCCGACCACCGCGTACCGAGCCGTCGCCACGGCGGCGCCTATTCCAACCGCACAGAACGGCAGCAGGAACAGGGTCAGGCAGCCGATCGCGATCTTCTCCTGGGTCGTTGTCTTCATGCCGTCATTTCGCCCGTCTGCTCCGACTCCTCGCGTCTGGCCTCGTGCTCACCTTCCTCTATGTCCTGCTCGTGCAGCTCCCGCTCATGTTCCTGCTTCGATTTCTCATGAGCCGCCTCGCCGGTGCGACCCGCGATCCGCTGTTCCAGCTCATCCAGCTTCTCGCTCTTGCCGTAGAGCACCAGCGTGTCGCCGGGGTGAATTTTGTAGCGGGCGCGCGGTGCGCCGATATAGGAACCATCGTCGTGGAAGATGCCAAGGACCAGGATTCCCTCGCCGCCGAGGTCGGCCTCGGACAGAGTCTTCTCTGCCAGCCAGGAATCTTCCTGGATCCGGAAGCGGCCCACCGAGTAGTCCCTCTCCAGGTTGAGCAAGGTATAAGGCGACCATTGGGCACCTGCGGTCTCTGGTAAGCGCGCGAGAACCGGGTGGAAGCACGGCGGCAAGAATACAGCGATTGGCGCTGGCTCGGAACCCCACACCACTCCCCCAACCGGCGCTGACACCGGTACGCCAGCTATGATGTCCCAGGATACCACGGTTACGTGCTGAGGCCGAACCGTCACGTACTGGCTCCAGCTTGCCGCTGTCGGGCACGCTTGGCATGTTATGCGCGAGGCTCGAACCCGATTCCGGACTTCAGGTCACGCGGACAAGCTGACCTCGTGCGTTGACATGATAGGCCCCAGGCAGCTGATCAAAGAAATCCACCACCGCTCGCTCTGGCAGGTTCTCCTCATATATGTCGTGGGCGCCTGGATCGTCTTCCAGGTCGTGCAGACACTGACCGAGGGGCTCGGTCTGCCGACCTGGTTCCCGGCGTTTGCCCTGGTCCTCCTGCTAATCGGCCTGCCGGTCGTTCTGGCCACGGCGTTCGTGCAGGAGGGCGTGCCCACACATTCCCGTACCGACCCGACGCTCTTGCCGACGGACGCAGCGGCCGCCGAGGAGCGGGGCGCGGAAGCGGGGCCAGGGGGAGTAAGGGGACTATTCACCTGGCGCAATGCCATCCTCGGCGGACTCGTTGCCCTCGCCGCCTGGGGGGCGGTGGCCGCCGCGTGGCTGGTCGCGTTCGGGCCGCCGGAACGAACCGCGTCCGTTGGGGCCACCCCTGCCTCGGCCGACGCGATCGCGGTCCTTCCCTTCGCCTACCAGGGTAGCGAGGACTACGAGTACCTGGGGGAGGGTATCGTCGATTTGTTGAGCACGAGCCTGGATGGCGCCGGCGAGCTGCGGAGCGTGGATCCTCGAGCGGTGCTCAGTTTCTTGGGTGAAGACGCTCCGGCGAACCTGGACCCTTCCTCGGCGGCCCGTGTCGCCGGCAGCCTCGAGGCGGGCCGATTCGTCCTCGGCAGCATCGTCGAAGCAGGGGGACGGCTCACGATCTCGGCGGTTCTGTACAAAGGCGGGACGCGTGTCGAAACCGTTGGGGAGGCGGATGCCGAGGGGCGGGCCGTGGACGTATTCGAGGCCGTTGACGAATTGGCGGCCGAGTTGCTGGCGGAGCTCGGCAGCGGGCCGGCGACTCGCGTTCGCCGCATCGCCGCGGTGACCACGAGCTCGCTTCCGGCGCTCAAGGCTTATCTCGAAGGCGAGCGAGCCCACCGGCTCGGCCAGTATCAGGACGCGGTGGAAGATTTCCAGCGCGCCGTCGAACTGGATTCGGCCTACGCGCTGGCCTACTACCGGCTGAGCATACTGGCGGAGTACGCCACCCTCTCGGATCTGGCCCGGCAAGCCGCCGAACACGCTTACCGGTTCGCGGGCCGTTTACCGGATCGCGATCGCCGGATGCTCGAAGCGTTCCGCGCCTGGCGCCGGGGAGCACACGGGGAGGCGGAGCGATTGTACCGGTCGCTGGTCGGTACGTACCCGGACGAGGTGGAAGCGTGGTTCGAGTTCGGTGAGGTGCTGTTCCACAGCAATCCGTTCCACGGGCGGCCGTTCACCGACGCCAGGGAACCGTTCGAGCGCGTGCTCTTCTACGATCCCGATCATACCGGTGCGATGTACCACCTGGCCCGGATCGCGGCGGCGGAGGGCCGCCTGGCCGACATGGAATCGCTCATCGGCCGCCATAACGAGCTGATCGAGGGTGGGGACCGGGAGCTGGAGATGCTTGCCCTGCTGGCGTTCACGAAGCGGGACCCTGAGCTCGAAGATTCCGTGGTGGCGCGGCTCGAGCGGGCGAACGATGTGATCATCGCTCTGGCGACCTGGGATGTGGCGACGTGGGCGAAGAACGTGGACGGCGCGATACGGCTCGCGGACGTGATGGCCGACCCGTCGCGCTCGGTGGAGGTGCGGACGGTAGGCTACGCGTGGCTGGCCCACATGCGGCTGGCGAAAGGCCAATACGCAATGGCGCAGGCCGAGCTGGATCGGATGGCTGCCCTCGATTCGGTGGCGGCACTCGAGTACCGGGCGCTTTTGACCGCCTTCCCGTTCATGCCCAACGACGAAGCTGAGTTGCGTCGGCTCAGAGCGCGGCTGGAGGCGCTGGACCCCGATGCCGTGGCTCCGAGCGGCAATCCCAGCGTGTTCTACAGCGCCCACGATGACGTTCATCCAGTGCTGCGGGAATACCTGCTGGGCATCGTCAACGCCAGGCTGGGGGCGTTCGATCGCGCTGGCTGGCACGCCGATACGCTGCAGGGCATGCCCAGACCGCCGGGGTCGGGGACCATGCTGAGCGATTTCGCGGCGAGCGTTCGAGCGCAGATCCTGCGCGCGCAAGGCCATCCGCAAGAAGCGTTGGCCGCCCTGGAAGACATCGAGCGAGAGATCTGGTACAACGTTGCCCTGGCCTCCACGTTCTGGGCCCAGACGCTCGAGCGCTTTCTACTGGCCGAGATGCTCTACGAGCTGCGCCGGTACGAGGAAGCCATCCCGTGGTACGCCAACATCGCCCAGGTCGCGCCCTTCGAGGTGGCTCACCGATCTCTCGCCTATCTGCGACTGGGTATGATCTACGAAACGCAGGGTGATCCCGAGCGGGCCGCGGAGTACTTCGGCAAGTTCGTCGAGCTCTGGAACGATGCGGATCCCGGATTGCAGGACCACGTGGAAGCGGCCCGGCGCGCGCTGGCGACGGTGTCACAGGACAGGTGAAGTCGGTGCGACGGCGCAACCCCGCGAGGGGGTCGGTGCGCCATGATAGGAAAGCAGTGGCTAGCGAGCCGGCGCCGCGGTTGATTCGCGAGCTAAGCGGCGCTGCGGCGGTGCTTCTGCTCGTGCAGGGTTGTACGAACGTCATCTCAACGCCCGCCAACCCATCCAGACCGCTCCCGGTCTTCCTGGTGGACCATGGCCGTCACGCCAGCCTCGTGCTCCCGCGTGGAGATGACGGGATGGTGCGTTACGCCTACGGCGATTGGGAGTACTTCGCGCGGGCCAAGACGGGTCCCGGCGAAGCGTCGGCAGCGGTCTTGTGGCCGACGCGGGCGGCCCTCGGACGGCGTTCTCTGCCCGGCCTGCCGGGGGAATCGGGCGTCCGCCGGCATCTGTTCGGGATCGAGCGGCTGTACCGTGTAGTCGTCGAGTCTCGCAGGATCGAGCGGCTGCGGGCTCGTCTCGATTCGATCTACGAGTCGAACATCGAGACGCTGATCTACAACTCGACCTACGATCTGGAGTTCGTGCACCATCCGCGCAGCTACTGGGTGCTTCACAATTCCAATCTGGTAGTCGCTGCCTGGCTGGAGGAACTGGGCTGCCGGGTGAGTGGGCCGGGGATTTTGTCCAACTGGAGGTTGGAGCCGAGGCGGAATCGCTGACGGCGGCGCGCTCCGAGCGTGACGGCGTTCTGCGGGGGCTGGATGCCCGTTTGCCAGCCAAATCGACTTGAGATACACTGACTTCCATCTGTTTCCACCTTGGTCACGACGGGCCGGAGAGCGCATGGACATGGCTGATAGGGAGCGGGAACGCCTGATCCAGCGGTTGGAGCTGCTGGAGTGGGAGTTGGAGCGCTTCCGTGGCGAGATCGAGGCGCTGAAGCGCGAGGTATCCGGGGGTGTGCAGATCGGCGCCGCCGCGTCGCCGGCCGTGTCCGAGGCCGTGGCTCCGGATGAGGTCGCTTCGATCCGGCGACAGGAGGCCGAAGAGTCGGTCCCGAGGGCCCCACCTGGCCGAGCGAGTGGTCGCCGCGCTGCCGACCTGGAGTTCTGGCTGGGCGGGCGTGGCCTGCTGTTGCTGGGCGTCGCCGCCCTGGTTTTCGCCGTCGGCTTCTTCGTCAAAGAGGCGATCGAGCGGGGGTGGATCGGACCGACGATACGCGTGCTGCTGGGCGCGGGTGTGGGAGTCGTCGCCGTGGTCGCTGGGGAGCGGTTGCGGTCGGCGGGTTACCGGACGTACGGGCTGTGGCTGGCGGCGGGCGGTTTCGGCGGCATCTACCTGAGCATCTGGGCGGCGACGGCACTCTATTCGCTAGTCCCGACATCGGTGGGTTTTCTGCTGATGGTGGCCGTGGTGGTGGCGGCCGCGGGTTTGGGACTGCTGCGCGATTCCGAGTCGTTCGTGGCATTGGCGGCGTTCGGTGGCTATCTGGCGCCGTTGCTGCTGGGGATGGAGTCGGCATCGGTCGCCTTCAGCCTCGGATACCTGGGACTCATCACCGGTGCCGGTTTCGTCCTCGCTTATCGTTCCGGCTGGGCTTACCTGGCGGCCCTGGTCGTGACGGGCGGCAGCATCCTCTCCATCGCGTCGCAGGGGCAACCGCACCTCCACGGCATCTATCTCACCGCGCTGGTAGCGGCCGCTCTGGCCGTCGCCCGCCGGCGCCGCTGGCCCGTCATCTCGCTGTTCGCCGTGGCGCTGGGTTGGACTGTATTCTGGGTCGGCAGCCATGACTGGGGTGTCTCTGGCCTTCTGTTTTCCGTCTACGCCGCCGCGCTCTGGGGTGCCGACCTGGTCGCTTCGCTGGGGGTGACGGACTGGGTTGATGCCGGAGCGGCGGCAGACGGGGGCGGGTCAGACGCTGTTGCGGAAGAGCTGGTGCGCGGACAGGACACCGAAGCGCTGGCCCGGGAGTTCTGTGGTCTGGCGGTCCTGTTGCTGCCGCCATGGCTCTTCCTGCTGTCGGCCATGGCGGGATTGGAAGCTTCGGCCTACAGCGATCAGAGGGACGCGATCGGGCTCGGGCTAGCGCTGATCCTGGGCGCGGTGTACCTGGCGCACGCGAGCTGGGCGCCGGCGGGTCGTGGCGCGGGCAGCCGCATCTGGCGCTCCGCCCTCGGGCTCGCCCTGATCGTCGCGGCGCCGACAATCGTCTGGAGCGAAATGCCCCTCGTCCGCGCCTGGCTGGCGGAAGGTGTGGCGCTTACCGGAGCGGGTTTGGCGCTGAAGCGCGTCGATGCCCGGGCGGCCGGGTTGGCGGCGTTCACCCTCGCCGTGTCGACTTACTGGGGTGCCGCGGTGAGCCGGCCGCCGGCCGACGTGGCGTTCGTCGGCGCCTGGGGGATCACCGGTCTGGCCACCTGCCTGGGGCCCGTCATCTGGGGACTCGCCCTGGCCGGCGTCGAGCGGCCGGCACGCTGGGAGCTGGCGATCCGCCCTTTCGCCCTGCTGGCCGCCGCCGTGTTCTTCCTGGGCTGGGGGACGGTGGAGATCGATCGGTTTTTCAAGCTCAAGGGTGCCGGGGAGCGCTGGCGCCTGGCCCGTGATCTCAGCATCAGCGCTTTCTGGATGGTGTACGCCGCCACGCTGCTCGTCCTCGGATTCGGGATCAAGAACGCGGCGGCGCGTTGGCTCGGTCTGGGGATGGCGTTGGTCGCCGCGTTGAAGGTCTTTGCCTACGACCTTGCGAATCTCTCGCAGCTCTACCGAATCGTCAGCTTCGTCCTGTTGGCCGTGGTTCTGCTCGGTCTGTCGTTCAGGTATCAGAAGCTTCGTCGCCAGGAGAACGGCGAGTCGTGATCAGCGGCGTCGGCCTGGATGGCGTAACGGAAAGCTCGATCGGCATGTCCGCCGCTGGATACTGGGAGATCCCGCCAGGTCCAGTCCTGGCCCCTTTCGTCGACTGCTTCTGGATCCGTCGGGGGTCGCTGCCGCCGAACGTTACCCAGCGTAATCGGATTCTCCCCGACGGGCGGATCGATATCCTTTTCGTGCTGGGCGACGATCCGGAGCGCGCCGCTCCTGTGCCGCGTGCCGGGTCCTATGCGGTAGGCACCATGCGCCGGGCCCTGGTCCTCGACCTGGAAGGGAGATTCGAATTTCTCGGGGTTCGATTCGCCCCCGGCGCGGCCGCCTCGTTCTTGGGCCTTCCCGCGGCGGAAATCACCGATCAGACTGTGGCCCTGGAGGGCTGCTGGGGCCGGTCGGCCCTGGAGCTCGAGGAGCGACTCCGGGACGTTGCGCCGGGTCTGCGAGTCCCACTCGTAAGAGCCGAGCTGGAGGTACGGCTGGTTCGGTTTCGGCCGCCTTCGGCCCTGGTTCTGGCCGCGTCGTCATTGATCGCGAAGCGAATCGGTCGGATCAAGGTGAGCGAGCTGTGCCGTACGCTCGGTGTGGGCGAGCGGAGGCTGCGGCGTCTCTTCGCCAGCTCGGTCGGACTCTCCCCCAAGGAGGCCTGTCGAGTCGCTCGGTTCGTGCACGCGGCCGAGCTGCTGCGGCGGCCTGAAGGGTCAGATCTGGCCCGCGTCTCGGCCCGGGCCGGTTACTACGATCAGCCCCACTTCATTCGTGAGTTCCGGCGATTGAGTGGTCTCACGCCCGGCAGCTATCTGGCCGAACGTCGGGCTGTCCGTTCTGTACAATCGCGCGCGGCCCGGTCCGACTAGATTGACGGCGGAGAATCATGAAACGGGGCTCGTCGGCCACCGGAGGTGACCCGAATGGAATCGAGAGACAGCGGCGTCAGGCGATTCCGGGCCACTGCGCTCGGCGCGGGCGTCATCGTCCTGACGGCCGGTGCCATCATGACGCGCACACAGGAGGCCTAGATGAAGAGACTCAGCCCGGTACTCGTGGTCGAGGCGATCGAGCCCGTCCTTCCGTTCTGGGTGGATCGCCTCGGATTCGCCAAGACCGCCGAGGTGCCGGAGGGCGACGCTCTCGGCTTCGTAATGCTGGACAAAGACGGCGTTCAGGTCATGTATCAGACGCTCCGTAGCATCGCGAACGATGTGGAAACACTGGCCGACATGCCGACGGGTGCGGCCATGCTCTTCATCGAGGTCGCTGATGTCGATGCGGTGGAGCAGGCGCTGGAGGGTGTGGAGCAGGTGATCCCGCGTCGCAAGACGTTCTACGGCGCCGACGAGGTCGTCGTTCGAGACCCCGCGGGCAACGTGATCACGTTCGCGGAGTTCGCCGAGAGCGGTTGAGATCGCTGGCGACTCCACCCACCGGCACAACGAGAAAGGGGTCACCCCGATCGAATCGGGACGACCCCTTTTCCCGTACGATGGCCAGAGGCTTTAGCTGCCCAGGCTGACCACGTTCTGAGCCGCCGGGCCCTTCTGGCCCTCGACGACGTCGAACTCCACCCGCTCACCCTCGCGCAGGGACTTGAAGCCCTCGGCCTGGATGGCGGTGTGATGGACGAAGCAGTCCTTCTGCCCGTCCTCGGGCGTGATGAAGCCGAAGCCCTTGGCGTCGTTGAACCACTTGACGGTTCCGGTCGTACGCATCTGCCGTACTCCTTCTGTTTCGTTCTGGTAATCGGAGTGCGGCGCTGCCGTACCTACCGACTACACATTCTGCGCGGACCCTGCCCCGCGCCGGGCCTGCCGTCGCGGCTGTCGGCGACGCCGATCAGCCGTCGATTCCATGCACCAAACGAAAAAAGGACCGGCGTTTGAGCCAGGTCCCTCGTGGTTCGCTGGTGTTCTAAACGGCGCCTAACCATAACACCCTCGGGGTCTTTGTCAATGGTGACGTCAAGGGTGACTCGAGCCGACGCAGCGGGGCGGGGGTCGCGCGTTGGCGCCCAACAGTGTAGTTTGCGACCCCAGTTAGGGTAGCGTCCGACTCGACAAACGGATCCCGGGAGATCTTCGTGCGACGGTTACGTATTGGAATTCTCGACCTTGTTGCCAAGGCACCGACGCGGTCGCTGTGGGCGCGCGTCATGCACGCCAACCTCGCCAGCATCATGCCTCAGGCACTGGCGGTCTGGTGTGAGGAAGCTGGCCACGACGTCAGGTTCGTCTGCTACACCGGGCTCGAAGATCTGTCGAAGGAGCTCCCCGACGACCTCGACATCCTGTTCATCGGCGCGTTCACGCAGGCGGCGCAGCTGGCCTACGCGATCAGCAATCTATACCGCCAGCGCGGCGTTCTGACCGTGCTGGGCGGCCCGCACGCCCGCTGTTACCCCGACGACGCGGCGAAGTACTTCGATTACGTCCTGGGCTTCACCGATCGTTCCGTCGTGCAGGACGTTCTGGACGACTGCGCGCCGCACCGGCCGCTGGGCCTGCAGCTGAGCGCCGATCGGCAGCCGCTGTACTTGCCGAGCGTGCGGGAGCGTTGGAAGTACATCGAGCCGACGCTGGCGAAGGCGGCCACCACGATCAAGGCGGTGCCGATGGTCGGGAGCCTGGGCTGTCCTTATACCTGCAGTTTCTGCATCGATTCGACCGTCGACTATCAGCAGATGTGCCACGACCAGATCCGCGACGACCTCCTGTTCCTGGGCGAGCGGATGCCGAAGGCGGCGGTGGGATGGCACGATCCCAATTTCGGGGTCCGGTTCGACGAGCAGTTGAACGCGATCGAGGACTCGGCCGCCAACGGGAAGAGGACACCGTTCATTGCCGAGAGCAGTCTGGCGCTGCTGTCCGAGCGCAATTTGAAGCGACTGCGCGATGCCGGCTTCAAGGCGCTGCTGCCGGGGATCGAGTCCTGGTACTCGCTGGGTGGCAAGTCGAAGACGGGCAAGACGCAAGGGATGGAGAAGGTCAACAAGGTCTCGGCGCACGTCAACATGCTGCTCCGCTATGTCCCTTACGTTCAGACGAACTTCGTGCTCGGCCTCGACGACGATGAAGGTGATGAGCCGTTCGAGCTGACGAAGCGGTTTCTGGACAAGACGCCCGGCGCGTTTCCCGGCTACTCGCTGCTGACCGCGTTCGGCGAAGCGGCCCCGCTCAATCTCGAGCTGCAGAAAGAGGACCGCGTGCTCCCGTTCCCCTTCCATTTCCTGAACAACAACCATGCGATGAACGTCCGGCCGAAGAACTACGACTGGCCGGAGTTCTACGATCGCGTGATCGATCTGACGCGGTACTCTTTCTCCTGGAAACTGATCGCACGTCGCGCCAGGGCGACCCGTCCGGGCTTCTCGATCTGGCTCAACGTGGTGCGGGCGATCTCATCTGAGGGTTTCGGCAGGATCAAGCACTACCGCACGATTCGGCGATTGTTGGACATGGATCGGTCGGTGCGCCGTTTCTTCGACGGCGAGACGACCGAGGTGCCCGAGTTCTACAGGGCCCGCGTGCGGAGCGACCTCGGACCTTTCTGGGAGTACCTGCCGGAAGGCGCGCTCGAGCACGATCCGCAGGCGTACCTGAAGAAGACCCGGGCGCAGGCGGCGGAGCCGATGCATGGCAGCCGCGAATCGTCCGGCAGCGTGAGGCTTCCGGTGAGCGGCGGTCGGCGGTGAGCCGGGAGTAGCCGGCGCGTCGCTCCAGCACGATTACATCCCGCAGATGGAAACGAGCGTGAATTACGCCGCCAGCTTGTTGGCGGCGGCGGAGGAGCTCCCCTTCCTGCGCGAGCTGGTGGCGCTGTTCGCCCTCAGCGCGGCACTCACTTACCTGAGCCATCGCTTCAAGCTGGTTCCCATCGTCGGCTTCCTGTTCGCCGGGGTGCTGGCGGGTCCCTACGCGCTGGGCATCGTCACCGACCGGGAGTTCATTGCGAACACGGCGGAGATCGGCGTCATCCTGCTTCTCTTCACCATCGGTGTGGAGTTTAGCCTCGAGAAGCTGGCTCGAATACGGCGTTACATCATAGTCGGCGGCGGCTTTCAGGTCGGGCTCACCCTTGGGATCGTGGCCGCGGTGCTCGTCGTCCTGGGTGTCGACTGGCGTGCTGCCGTGTTCACCGCTTCACTGGTGGCGCTGAGCAGCACGGCCATCGTGCTCAAGCTGCTTTCGGATCGAGGCATAACCGATACGCCGGCCGGCCAGATCACCCTGGGTGTGCTGATCTTCCAGGACCTGATGGTCGTACCCCTGGTACTGTTCATGCCGATCCTGGGAGCCGCCGGCGGCTCCGCCGTCGACATCGGGCTGGCGCTCCTGGAGTCGATACTGATCGTCACGTTGGTCCTGGTCCTGGCACGGCGGACCGTCCCGTGGCTCCTGGACCGCGTGGCGGACGCCCGCAGCCCGGAGCTGTTCCTGCTCACCGTCGTGGTCATCTGCTTCGGGATCGCGTGGCTCACGAATTTGGGCGGCGTGAGCTTGGCGCTGGGCGCCTTCCTGGCGGGCCTGGTGGTGAGCGGTAGCCGGTTTCGCGAGCACGCTGTGGGTGAGATCATCCCGTTGCGAACCATCTTCAACGCGCTGTTCTTCGTGTCGATCGGGATGCTGCTGGACATTCGAGCCGTGCTCGCGCAGCCGCTGCTGCTGCTGGCGGTGGCGTTGAGCGCGCTGCTGCTCAAGTTCACGGTCACCGGCGCTGGCGTCCTGCTGCTCCGTTATCCGGTGGCGATCGCGGTCCCGGTCGCCCTCTACCTGGCGCAGATCGGCGAGTTCTCCCTGATCCTGCATCAGGTCGGCAACGGGTTCGGCCTGTCACCGGCGGGACTCGGTGCCGCCGGCGATCAGGCCTTTCTGGCGGTGGCCGTCCTGTTGATGATGGCGACGCCGTTCGTGGTGCAGCTGGAGCCGCGACTGCGGGGGATGATATCGCGCGCTCGGCCCGAGAGCGCCGCCGCGGAGCAAGCCGGGGTGAGGAAGCTGACCGATCACGTCATCATCGGCGGCTTCGGGCTCGCCGGACGACAGATCCAGCGCCTGCTGCACGATTTCGGCATCCCCCACCTGATCGTCGACATGAACCCCGTCTCGGTGCTGGAGGCGGAGGCGGCTGGGTTGCCGGTGATTTACGGCGACTTGAGCCAGACCCATATCCTCCATCAGGCCGGCATCGAGAGAGCGCGGCTCGTCGTCGCGGCGGTCAACGACCCGACCGTACTGGCGCGCGTCGTGCACCGGGCGAAACTGGCCAACCCGGCGGTCGAGATCATCGTGCGGACACCGTACGTGATGGACGTGGAGGGGCTGCACGAGGCGGGCGCGCACGTCGTGGTCAGCGAGGAGGTCGAATCGGCGCTGCGGCTGGTCGAGAAGGTCCTGTTCGCCTGTGGCATCCACGCCGAGGAGGCGGAGCGCCAGGTGGCGCGCATCCGGGCGGAGATCGAGGGCATTTGAGGTCATCGAGGGTCGGATCGACACTGCCGTGAACAGCGAGTGGGATGCAGAGAGGGCCACCCGATTTTCGGGTGGCTCTCTGCTGTACTGCCTCGGCCCTGCGACTATCGGGTCTCCAGGCCGGCCACTACGAAGAACGGGATGCGCGCTTCGGCGAACAGCTTACCCGTATCCGCGTCGACGAATCCGAGGCCGCCGTACCACTGCATCCAGGCGCGAGCGAACAGAAAAGCAGCGGTCTTGTCCTCTACGGTGGCCGTCGCGGTGAGCCCGGTGGTGGTGACGCCGGAGACCGCCTCGAAGAGGGCATCGAGGAACGACAGGCCGCCGGCCATGAGCGGGTAGATCATCGCGGCTGCGGCGAGCATGAAGACGCAGGCGACGACGACAAGTGCCTCGTTGGTCTGGATGTCGTCGGCTTTCGGCAACCTGAACAGCGCCGCGGCCAGGGAGGCGGTGATCACGATGACGACTACGTAGCGTAGCGCCGTACCGGGCTCGCCGGAAACGAGCGAAACGATCAGCGGAACGATGGTGAGGGCGGCGATCACCCCCGCCAGCTCGCCGACGTAGCGCCCAACCACACGCAACCGGACCGCGTAGATCAGCTCCCGCGCCTGTCTCACGCGCTATGCCCTCTCGCTGTCACCACCAGGCGACGGCGGTTTAGTCGCCGGGCCGATACGTATGGACCCGGCCCCAGAGGTCGTTGGGACCCCAGATCCCGGCGCGGATGGCGCTCAGCTCCACGATCTGGCTGTGATCGACGAACAGGTTGACCTCGGGTCCGTAGTTCTTGATGTACCACTGGAAGACCGGCGGGTCGGCCGCCTCGAACATGACCTTCTCCAGGCCGAGCTCGTCGACGAACGCCGCAGGCACATCGGTTCGCCAGCTCGTCACGTTCTCGGTGATCCCTTCCGACTCGATCATGATCATGTAGACCCCGGCGTCGACGAAACGCCTGGCCTGCTTCACCGCCCAGCCGACGTCCTGGGTGCCCTCGCTCTCCAGCTCTTCCGCCGGAGTGTCACCCCCGGCGCCGAACTGGATCCCGATCTCGGGTTTCGCCTTCAGTCCGGCCTTCTGCACCCGCTCGATCAAATTCAGCCAGTCACCGGACGGCAGGCTGATGAAACCGGTGGAGAGCTCGATGATGTCGAACCCCAGAGCCTTCGCCTCCTCGATGTAGGAATCGACAGCAGCGTAGCCCCGGGTGAGCACGTGCTCCATGAAGCCGCCGGTGGAAACCAGCGCATCGAACTCGTGGGCTGTGTCGTTCAGTTTCTTGACCGCGTCGCGCGGCATGAGGCTGAACGAGCCGCCGGCCCACTTGAGCGAGTCGACCCAGGCCCCCATCGTCTCCATCACATCACGCAGGTAGCGCTCGCCGATGGCGGTATAGTACGGGCCTCGGATCTCCGTCAGTCCACGGCTGCGTGGCTTCTGCGGCAGATCGTTGATCTCTAGGAACTGGAACGCTCTATCGGTCATACCGTTATCCTTCCGTGAATAGTCCTTCCTGCATCATTGTCCAACTTGTCTGAGCAGCGAGGTCAGATCGCGAACCGGTCGCTCCTCCAGCTCGGCGACCACGCTGGCGATCTCCCCACGCAGATCTTCCGTCGTCGCCGTCTCCGCCAGCCGGTCGTACTTGGCGCGCACGTCGTCCCAATCCATGGGACGCGAGTGGAAGCCGAGGTAGTCACGCTTCTCCCGGGAGACGTTGGTGCCGTCGCGGAAGTGGATCTCGACCCGGCAGGGCATCTGATCCGGGAAACGTCCGCTCAGTTCGTCGACGGGTCGAACCTTGATCTTGTTCAGCAGCCCCTGTACATCGCTGGCGGTGATCCGTTCGGGCTCGTATTGGGCTGGCAGAAGCTCGCCGTCGAGCAGCGCCACCGCGACCATGTAGGGCAGGCTGTGATCGGCCTGCTCTTTGATCTTCACGTCCGTCTTCGCGCCCTCCTCGCCGCCGCCGATGATGTCGTAGGCGACCTGGAAGATGTCGACGTCCACCGACTCCAGCTGTTCCGCCTCCCGCATCCCTTCTGCCCGCAGTTCCACAGTCGCTTCGATCGCCGACTGGGAGTGTATCTCGGCGTTGAACCGCTTGATAATCGTCCGGTTCACTCGTTCCAGACCCTCGTGGCTCCAGTCGATTTCGAAACGGCCGGCGATGGAGTCCATGAACCCCTTGTTCCCTTCGAACACCTGGGTTGGCCCGGTGATACCGTGGGCGGCGAGGAAGGTCGCGTGCGTGGCCGCGAAGGCCGCGTTGGGGTAGGCCAGCCCTTTCCAGTTGGAGAGGGTTCCGGTTCGCGTGACCCTGAGGGCGTTGAACGCGGTCCCGCTGATGGCGATGGCGTGGGCGAGCGGTTCGAGTCCGAGGGCGAGAGCGCGGCCGACGCCGGCAGCGGCGGCGTAGGAGCCCTGGGTGGTGTGGTCGAATCCATGGGCTCGCACGGGTGCGACGTCGCTCAATCGACACTGCACCTGGTAGGCGGCGGCGAGCGCGGCGAGGAAATCGCGGCCGGAGGCGTCGGCGTATTCGGCGGCAGCCAGAACCGCGCCCAGGTTGTCGCTGGGATGGCACGTTTCGCCAGGGGCCAGGTAGCTGTCGTTGAAGTCCAGATAGCGCACCAGCGTTCCATTGTAGAGCGCGGCACGATCCGGCGCGGTCCGGTCGCCACCCATCAAGCTGGCCGTCGGTCGGCCGCCCATGTCCCCCACCTGCGCGAGCACGGCCTCAGGCACGGGCTGCCCGAGTGCGCCGAGTGCGCAGCCGATCGAGTCTAGCACGCGGATCTTGAGCTGCTCGAGTCCGGTGTCGGACAGATCTTCGATCCGGGTACCCGCCACGAACCTGGCGAGATTTCGGACCATCGTATCGGCGGTCATCTGGACGATCCCCGTTCGGCTGAAGAGGCTTCGGCGCTCTGGGCATCCTTGACCGCTTCGGTGATCTCTCTTTGGTACGCCTTGAGCGCGTCGCTGATCTGGACAGGGTAGGGCGGCTCGGCCGCGGCGATGGAGCGGATCCGTTCCGGCAGCTTGTCGATCTCTTCCCGCGCGCGCTCGCGTGCCTCGTCGAGGCTGTGATCCTCATCTGCGACCCGCTTCCCGCCCGACATCACCTTGCGAAGCAGAGGGCGTCCTGGCCCGTCCTCGTCGGCGCGGCCGAGTACGTCGCGGACGGCGCCCCCGTTCTCCTCGATGCGAAAGATCTGCTTGCGGCCGGGTAGGATCTTTTTCCCGGAAGAGAGCTTCAATCTTCCGGTCTCGGCATACGCGGTGAGCTTATAAGCGATGTCGAGAGCGGGCGCGTCGTCCGCGACCCCCATGCCGGTTCCGACACCGAAGCCGCTGATGGGTGCACCTTCCTCGATCATCTCGGCGATGTTGTGCTCGTTCAGACCGCCGCTGGCGAATATATCCACGTTCTCCAGACCGGCGTCGTCCAGAATCTTGCGGGAGTCGACGGCCAGCTGCGCCAGGTCGCCCGAGTCGAGCCGGATGCCGCGGACACGAAACTCATCGCCCATCTCTTCGGCCAGCTCGACGACCTTCCGTACGCCTTCCAGAGTGTCATAGGTGTCGACCAGCAGGATGGTGTCACCGTAAAGGTGCGCGAAGGCACGGAAGGCATCGAGTTCCCGGTCGTGAGCCTGGATGTAGCTGTGGGCCATGGTGCCGGTGACCGGCACGCCGTAGAGCTGCCCGGCGAGCACGTTGCTGGTGGCGGCGACGCCGGCGATGTGGAAGGCGCGCGCCGCCTTGATGCCGGCGTCGGCGCCGTGCATGCGGCGCAGACCGAAATCGACAACGGCGCGATCGCCTGCGGCGCTCACGACTCGCGCGGCCTTGGACGCGAGCACGGTCTGGAAGTGGATCTGGTTCATGACGAAGGTCTCGAGCAGCTGGGCCTCGGCGATCGGCCCGGCCACTTCGATGATCGGCTCCTCGGAGAATACCGGGGTGCCTTCCCGTACCGCGTACACATCGCCGCTGAAGCGAAAATCCTTCAGCCAGTCGAGAAACTCATCGGAGAATTCATCGCGCTCCGCCAGGTAGTCGATACTTTTCTGATTGAAGCGCATCGTTTCGATGTAATCGAGGACATCGCCGAGCCCGCAAGCGAGAAGGTAGTTGCGGCCCTCGGGCAGCCGTCGCACGTAGAGTGAAAAGACGGCTTCCCGGTCCATCTCCTCGCGCCAGTAGGCCTGCAGCATCGTGAGTTCGTACTGGTCGGTGAGCAGAGCCGCGTTGTCGGCCGTCACCCACTTCGGCTGATCGGTCATAACCGGATCACTTCCTCATCGATGGTGGCGGGCGGCCCCCGGTAGGGCCGAGGCCGCGCCACGCCGTGGAAACTCAATCGCGTTTGCGCGGATAGAAATGTGTGGCGCCCCCCAGGAGCAGCTGGGCCGCCTCGCCCAGGGTCTCCGTGAGCGTGGGATGAGGGTGCACGATGAGCGCCAGATCTGCCGCCACCGCGCCCATCTCCACCGCCAGCACCCCTTCGGCGATGAGCGCCTCGGCCTGGGGGCCGACGATCCCGACGCCCAGCACCTGCTCGGTCTCCGGATCGACGATCACCTTGGTCAGCCCGTCGGTCGCATCGATCGAAGCCGCGCGGCCAGATGCCCTCCACGGGAAGCGGGCGACCTCGATCTCGCGGTTGGTCTCCTCTGCCTCCCGCTCCGTCAGGCCGCACCATGCGATCTGCGGATCGGTATAGACGACGGCGGGCACGGCGCGAACGTCGAACGCGGCCGGCTCGCCGGCGATCACTTCGGCCGCCACGCGCCCCTCTCGCATGGCCTCGTGGGCGAGCATCTTGCCGCCGGCCACGTCGCCGATGGCGAAGATCGACTCGACGCTGGTCCGCCGCTCGTCGTCCACGGCGATGTAACCGTCGTCATCGAGCTCGACGCCGGCGTCTTCCAGGCCGAGGTCCTCGACGTTCGGCTGCCTCCCGATGGCGATCAGGACGGCGTCGTATCGTTCCGACTCGCCCCCGTCTCCGGAGAAGTTGACGGTCACACCCTCCTCGGTCTCCTCGATCGCCTCGACCCGCGTCTCCAACTGGACGTCCTGGAACAGATCATCAACGCGCGCGGAGAGCGGCTCGACCAGGTCCGGGTCGGTCTGCGGCAGGAGTCGGTCGGTCATTTCCACCAGGCTGACTTCGCTGCCCAGCACGGAATAGACCATTCCCAGCTCGAGCCCGACGTAGCCGCCGCCCACGACCAGCAGGCGGTCGGGCACGCTCTCCAGCTCGAGGGCGCGTCGCGAGTCCATGACCCGGCCGCCGAATTCCGTGCCCGGCAACGGGGTCGGCCGCGAGCCCGTCGCGAGAACGGCGTGCCCGAACTTGATCCGGTGATCGTCGGAATCCTCCAGGTACAGCTCGTCGGTACCGGTAAGCCGGGCGCGGGCCTCGATCACCTGCACACCGCGCCGCTTGCACAGGGCCTGCAGCCCCCTGGCCATGCCCTCGATGACATCCTGCTTCCACTCGAGGAGCCGGTCGATGTCGATCTCGGGGTCGCCAAAACCGACGCCAAACGACTCGGCGTCGCGGGCGGCAAGAACCAGTTCGGTCAAGGAGAGGAGCGTCTTGGACGGGATGCAGCCGCGCAGCAGGCAGACGCCGCCGAGTCGGGACTCGTCGGAGACCAGCATTACATCGAGACCCGAGTCGGCGGCGCGAAACGCAGCGGCATAACCGCCAGGGCCGCCGCCGACCACGACCATATCAGTTTCGACCGGTAGATCGCCCATCACCATGGTCGCAGTCCCGTCAAGTCGTCAGCAGCAGCGACTCGGGGTCGCTGAGCGCGTCGCTGACCGCGTTGACGAAGCGCGCCGCTTCGGCACCGTCGTTCACCCGGTGGTCGAACGCGAGGCCAATGGGAAGCTGCAGGCGGGGAACGACGCGGGCGTCATCGAGGTCGCCCTCTATGGCCGGCTGAAGGCGCGCCTGGCCAAGGCCGAGGATGGCGACCTGCGGATAGTTGATGATCGGGGTGAAGTGCGTACCCCCGATGGGCCCGGGGTTCGTGACCGTGAACGTACCGCCCTGCATCTCTTCGCGCTTCACCTCGCCGTGCCGCGCGCGCTCGCCGAGCTCCTTGAGCTCGACTGCCAGCTCGGTGACCGTCTTGCAATCGACCTCGCGTACCACGGGAACCAGGAGTCCACGCTCCGTCGCCACGGCCATGCCGATGTGGTAGTAGCTCTTCAGGATGATCTCCTCGGCTTCGACGTCGAGGCTGGCGTTGAACCGCGGAAACTCCTTGAGCGCGCCAACCGCCGCCTTCATGAACAGCACGGTCAGTGTCAGCTTGCCGCCCTCCCGCTCCACCGCCGCGGCGTGTTCGCGCCGGAACGTCTCCAGCTCGGTGATGTCCGCCACGTCGAAGTGGGTCACGTGGGGAATTGCGGACCAGGCGGCCGCCATGTGCTGCGCTGTGGCGCGCCTCACGCCGCGCAGCGGAACCCGCTCCACCTCGCCCCAGCGCGTGAAGTCGGGCAGCGGCAGCAGCTCGGCGCCCCGGACCAGCTCGCGGGCGCCTGGCCGCTCCTCGGCCAGCCGCTCCGCTTCCGGCGCCCCGGCGGCCTCGCCCGCGGCGGCGCGCACGTCCTCCGCCAGAACTCGGCCGCCCGGTCCGCTCCCCTCCACCTGCTGCAGGTCGACCTCGAGCTCCCGGGCCAGCCGGCGCGTGGCCGGCGCCGCCGGCACCGGTCCCTCGCCCTCCGACTCCTCCTCGACCTCGCGCCGTTCCTTCCTCTTCGCCTCGGCCTCTTCCTTCTCTACCTTCTGCTCTTCCTCTTCGTGTTTCTTCTTCTTGTCCTCCCGCTCCCGCTCATCCTCGTCAGCCGCCGGCTGATAGGTTATCAGGACGTCGCCGACCTTCACGACCTCGCCTTCGTCGACATGGATCTGCTCGACCGTGCCGCTGAACGGCGACGGAACCTCGACAGCGGCTTTGTCGGTCTCGATGGTGAGCAGGACCGTCTCCTCCTCGATCTCGTCCCCTTCGGCAACGTGCACATCGAGGATCTCGGCCTCGTGGATGCCCTCACCCGGATCCTGCAATTTGAATTCTTTGGCCATGGTTACCTCGCGTACATAGCTTCGCGGGCGCCGGCGACGATGCGGTCGGCCGAGGGCAGGTACGCCTGCTCGCGGGCGAAAAAGGGGACGTGGATATCGTAGCCGGTGACCCGCTGGATCGGAGCTTCCAGGTAGTAGAACGACTTCTCGATCAGGCGCGCCATGATCTCCCCGGCGGGCCCGAAGCTGCGATGCGCCTCGTGCACGATGACCACGCGGCCGGTCCTGCGAGCCGATTCGGTGAACAGGGAGTCGTCGAGCGGAGATATGGTCAGCAGGTCGATGACGTCGGCCTCGATACCGTCCTCCTCGGCCAACTGGTCCGCCGCCTCGAGGGTTCGGCGCAGCATACCGCCATAGGCGATGAGCGTCAGGTCGTCGCCCTCGCGTATCCTCCTGGACTCGCCGATGGGGATCGTTTCGGAATCGTCGGGCACATCTTCTCGAAAGGCGCGGTAAGCGAGTTTCGACTCGAAAAAGATGACCGGGTCGGGGTCGCGGATCGCGCTGACGAGCAGCGCCCGCGCGTTCCGCGGGCCGGAGGGGATGACCATCTTGAGGCCCGGGGTATGCGCATAGTAGGTTTCCTTGCTCTCCGAATGGTGCTCGAGGGCCCGGACGCCGGCTCCGTAAGGCATGCGAGCCACCAGCGGCACGCCGTACCTGCCGCGGCTGCGCCAGCGCAGGCGCGAAGCGTGTGATTCGAGCTGGTGCATTGCCAGGTAGCTGAAGCCGGAGAACTGCAGCTCGCACACCGGACGGAGACCCGCGGCGACCATCCCGACGGACGAGCCGACGATGACGGATTCGGCCAGCGGGGTATCGATCACGCGCTCCTCGCCGAACTCGTCGAGCAGGCCCTCGGTGACGCGAAAGACGCCGCCGTCCACGCCCACGTCTTCCCCGAGGACCAGAACGCTCTCGTCCTCGTCCATCTCCTGTCTGAGCGCCAGGTTCAGCGCCTCTACCATGGTGAGCTCGGCCATTCAGTCGTCCTCTCCGTCGCTGGCCTCGCGGTTCTCGCGCTGCTGCTGGACATACGGGGGCAGTTCGGCGTAGACGTGATCGAACATGTCGTCCGGATCACCCAGGTCGCTCATCGTCGCCTTCGCCTCGTCCCACGCGTCATCGATCTCGTCCTTTATCTCCGATTCGAGGGACTCGATGTCGTCCTCGGTCAGCAGGTCGCGGTCGATCAGATAGGATTGGAAGCGGGTGATCGGGTCGCGCGCTTCCCATTCCTCGACCTCTTCCTCGGAGCGGTACTTGCTGGGGTCGTCGGCGGTGGTGTGAACGGAGAGCCGGTAGGTGACGCACTCGATCAGCGTCGGGCCATCGCCTTCGCGGGCGCGCTCGACGGCCTCGTTCGCGGCTACACGGACGGCAAAGACGTCGTTGCCATCCACCTGAATGCCCGGGATGCCGTATGCCACCGCCTTTTGCGCCAGGGTCTTCGATTTCGACTGCCGCTCGCGAGGCGTCGATATCGCCCACTGGTTGTTCTGGCATACGAACACTACAGGAACGCCGAAGACGCCGGCAAAGTTCAGCGACTCGTGGAAATCGCCCTCGGACGTGGCGCCATCGCCGAAGAAGGTCATGACGACGCGGTCGTCGTCCAGGTACTTCATCGCGTAGCCGATGCCCGCCGCGTGGGGCAGCTGGGAGGCCACCGGAACCGCGATGGGAAAGTCGTTCTGGTCGTCGGGGATCCGGCCGCCCTCGTTGTAGCCGCCGTTGAAGATCAGGATCCCCGCCATCGGCGTCCCGCGCCACAGCATGGCCGCAGTCTCGCGGAAGGCGGGCACGAGCCAGTCCTCCTGATCGAGGGCGGATATCGCGCCGATCTGCGACGCCTCCTGTCCGCTGACCGGGGCGAAGGTCCCGATCTGGCCCTGCCGCTGCAGGCTCAGCATACGCTCGTCGAAGCGTCGGGTCAGCAGCATTGAACGGTGCATCCGCAGCAGCTCGTCTTCGGCGAGATCGGGAACCAACTCCTCATCGGCTTCGCCGTCTTCGCTCAGAATCGATAGATGATCGATCTCACAAGGGATGTTGATCTTTTCTCTGGGCATTGACCCCTCGACGAGTGCGCATTCGGATGCCGCCGTGAGCGCCGCGGCCCTCACGTATGACTTTTTCGACGTTCTGCAGTGCAAGATTACCTTAAGTCGCGGTGCCGACGGGTGAAATCGGAGCCGATCCCAAAGCCACCACAGCGGGCCGCCGAGAGGTCTTTGGGGAAATGCCGGAATCGCGGATAGGCGGATGCCCTACCGACTGAGGACCAGAAAAAGGCTAGTTTGGATGCGGCGTATAGGTAGAAGATGATCAACAGGAGGCCCCTTCATGAACGATACGACCGTGAAGAAAGTCGCGTCGAAACACTCGCCCAAGGGAGCGCTGGGACAGAAGTACCTCGCTTCGGGAAAATCGCTGGCGATGCGGTTGTGGGAGGGTGTGCAGGCGGCCGAGAAGGAGGAAGAGGAGCACCGCCGCGACTACGAGACCGTCGGCTTCGTGATCTCGGGTAAGGCGGAGCTGCACCTCGAGGGGCAGAAAGTGCTGTTGGAGCCTGGTGACTCGTGGGTCGTGCCCCGAGATGCCGCTCACCGCTATCGCATACTCGAGCCGTTCACCGCGGTGGAAGCCACCCATCCGCCGGCCCGCATCCACGATCGCGACAGCTCTTAGTCGGGGCTTTTCCGCCCGGCCCCGACAGCGGGTCTGCGCCGACGTCAGCCCGTGTCGGTCTTCTCCCGAACCACCTCTTCAGGCTCTTTGTCGCGTCGAAGGCCGCGAAAGCGCGGATGCCGGAGTTTGCCGTCTTCGGTCCATTCGGTGAACGCGACCTCGGCCACCAGTTTCGGTGTCACCCAGTGTACTCTGCTGCGCGGCAGCTTCTCGTCCGCGAATGGCGGCGTCTCGCGCTCCAGCGATTGCAGGCGACCGCTCAGCTTTTTGAGCGTCTCGTTGTCGTAACCGGTCCCGACCTTGCCAGCATACTTGAGGTCCGAGTCAGCGTAGTATCCGACCAGTAGCGCACCGAATCCAATCCGCTCTCCCTCCGGGTCGGTGTACCCTCCGATAACGAATTCCTGCTGGTTGACACACTTGAACTTGAGCCAGTTCGCCGAGCGGCTGTGAACGTAGCCGCTGTCGGCCCGCTTGGCGATGATGCCTTCCCAGCCTTTGCGGCAGGCCTCCTGATAATACGCTTTGCCTTCGGCATTTCGATGAGCCGTGAAACGAAGCGGGTCCTCGAAATCGATGGCGTCGCGTAGCAAGCGCTTGCGTTGCCGCAACGGAAGGTCGGTGGTGTCGTAGCCGTCGATGTGGAGAACGTCGAACAAGTAGTAGTAAACAGCCACGTCGGACTCGCGCGCCCTATCGGGATCCTCGATGCCCATTCGCCGCTGAAGCTTTGAAAAGCTGGTCACATCGCCGGAGAACGCGACGATCTCTCCGTCCACCACCAGCCGCTCCCGGCGGCAGCTCTCGATTGCCTCGGCCAGCTCGGGATAACTGTCGTTCAGTTCTTCGCCGTTGCGGGACAGAAGCCGAACCCTATCGCCCTCCTTCAGGCCGAGGCAGCGCTCTCCATCGAACTTCCGTTCGAACAGCCAGTCGTCGTCGGAGAAGCGACGATCGGTGAGCTTCGCGAGCATCGGTGATGGCGATGAGGGAAAGTCTTGTTTGGAGAGCGCATCCCGTGCCGACTCGGGCAGCGAGTGGAAGATATCGGACTTGCTCACTCGTCCTCCTGATTCGACTCCTCACTGCGGATCTCGTCGATCGTGCGGTCGGTGAGGACCGAATATGGCTCGCTGCTGATGGGATTGCGGCGTGCGTCGGCCTCATCGTCATCCATCTTGACCAGCAGCCACCGCTCGTCGTTGCCGTTACCCGTTCGGGTGAGGGCGTATCCTCCCCGAACCTTCTCCCCTTCGAGCCAGAATTTGGCGTGGCCGTTGTCGAGGGCGTCGTCCATCGAGATCTCGTCTCCATCGTCGGTGCGGTTCAGGTTCCTGTAGAACCCGGCGTCCCAGACCAGCACGGCGCCGGCGCCGTACTCATCCTCGGGGATGACGCCCTCGAATTCGGCGTAGGCGAGGGGATGGTCTTCGGTCGGAACCGCGAGGCGCTGATCGCTGGGGTCGGTGGAGGGGCCCTTCGGGACGGCCCACGACTTGAGGACGTCGCCGACCTGGAGGCGGAAGTCGTAGTGGAGGGTGCTGGCATCGTGTTTCTGGATCACGAAGATGGGACCTTCGCCCTTCTTTGCCACGCCGGAAGCTTCGCCCGATGGTTCAGGTGTCTTGCGGAAATCGCGTTTCTCGAGGTATTCCTCGAGCGGTTTGTCACTCATGGCTAATGTCAGCGGCTGGCCTGCTGACCGACGTGTCGAGCGAGGTCGATGATGCGGCTGGCATAGGCCCATTCGTTGTCGTGCCAGGCCAGCACCTTCACCGTGTGTGTCTTCACCACGACGGTCGATTCGGCGTCGACGACCGCCGAGTACGAGGTCCCGATAATGTCGGTCGAGACGGGCGGATCCTCCGTCACGTCGAGAATGTCGCTGAGGCGCTCGGTGCGCGCGGCACTCCGGAACGCATCATTGACACGCCGTGCCGATGTCGGTTGTTCGGTGTGAACCACCAGGTCGATGATCGAGCCGCACGGCACGGGCACTCGCATCGCGACCGCGTCCAACCTGTCGCGCAGATCGGGTATTATGCGAACCATTTCCTCGGTGAGCTCGATCGTTGTGGGAACGATCGACAGCGTGGCCGATCGGCCGCGGCGCCACAATTCATCGGGGGTGTCCAGCAGAGCGTTGGCGCTGGTGTAGGCCTGGATGGCGGTAACGATGCCCGACTCGATCCCGAACTCTTCGTCCACAATGTCTGCGATGACCGCCAGGCAGCTCGCGGCGCTTCCAGCGCTCGATATCACACGGTGTCGGGCCGGGTCGAATCGCGCTTCGTTGACCCCCATGCAGATGGTCACATCGGCGTCGTTGACGACATTCGTAGCGATCACGCGCTCGGCCCCTGCTTCGAGATGTCGGGAAGCACGCTCGCGATCGTCTGCGTCGTCGCAGGCGTCGATCACCAGATCGACCTCCAGGTCTCTCCACGGCAACTCAGCACGATCCGAGATCCCGAGCATCGTCATCGTGTAGGACCCCCACATCAACTCGTCCGCGCTGGCCCTGGCTCTCGTCGGCGGTCCGCCGTGGATCGAATCGTGGTTCATCAGGTAGGCCAGATTGTCAGGTGCGGCGACATCGTTCAGCGCCACGACCTCCAGGCCGGGATCGTCATCGCCGCGGCGGTCGGCTGTTTCGAAGACCAATTGACGGAGAATCAACCGCCCGATCCGGCTCAGTCCGTGCAATGCGATCCTGCACATTCTATCTGTCCTGGCAGCCTGTGTTGGTCAGCCTGTGTTGGTGAATCCATATTCGATTGAAGCCTTCGTACGTAGACTGAAGCTAGCGGCACGGGGTTCGGGCTACACTCGGGCCGTGGCGCTAAGGAGATTGGGGATTATCGGTAGGCGGCAGTGGGGAGAAGCCCTAGGAAGCGTGGGAAGGTCGCGGATTTCCAGCGCGGTTCGGCGCCGTTATTAACGTTTAGGAATGGACAGGAGAAACAGCGCGGTACCAAAGAGAAGGGCTTACCTGATATGGCCGATTATCGGTATGTAATACTCGGTGGAGGCGTGGCCGCTGGCTACGCGGCGAAGGAGTTCGTGGAGCGCGGAGTCGGTGGAGACGTGTGCCTGATCTCGCAGGAAGATCAGCCGCCCTACGACCGTCCGCCGCTCTCCAAGTCGGTATTGAAAGGCGAGTCGGAGACCAGCGACGCGCTGATCGAGGGAGAGAGTTACTACGACGAGCACGGCATCGAGCTGCGGCTGGGCAGCCCCGTGGAGGAGGTCGACTTCCCCATGAGGAGGCTCACCATGCCCGACGACAAGGTCGGGTTCGAAAAGCTGCTGATCGCTACGGGCGGACGGGTGCGGCGGCTCGAGATACCGGGCGCCGATCTGTCCGGTGTGCTTTACCTGCGGACCAGCGAGCATGTCGGTCAGATCCTCGAGGAAGCGGAAGGCGCCGAACGCGCTGTGGTGATCGGCGGGAGCTTCATCGGGACGGAGGTCAGCGCATCGTTGACCGAGAGGGGGGTGGACGTGACGCTGGTCTATTCCAGCGACCACCTTCTGGAAGGGAAGCCGCTGACGCCGGAGATGGCGTCTTACTTCGAGAAGTACTTCCGCCAGAAAGGCGTGAAGCTGATCGCCGGAACGCGGCCCGCTTCGTTCGAAGGCGGTGGACACGTGACCGGGGTAACGCTGGAGTCTGGAGCCAGGCTGGACGCTGACTTCGTGGTCGCCGGTGTCGGGGTCATCCCGAACACCGAAGTGTTCGAGTCGACGACGTTGGAGCTCGACAACGGCATAGTTGTCGACGAGCATCTCGAGACGAACATCGACGGTGTCTTCGCGGCCGGCGACATCGCCCGCTATCCGGACAAGCGCTACGACACGATGCGGAGGATCGAACATTGGGACGTTGCGCGGCGGCAGGGCGCGCACGCGGCGCGCGGCATGCTGGATGAGAAAGCCCCCTACTCCGAGATACCTTACTTCTTCTCGGACGTCTTCGACCTTTCGTGGGAATACTGGGGCGATCGCGCTCGTGCGGATCGAGTCGTCTATCGTGGGGACATCGAGAGCGGCTCGTTCAGCGCCTGGTGGCTGCGTGGCAAGCAGGTCGAGGCGGCGTTCGTCATGGACCGGCC
>JAACAK010000142.1:38149-53345 GCA_011774835.1 Candidatus Kutchimonas denitrificans
CCGTTGAAGCTGACGTTCCTGGGGACACGGGGGAACATCGAAGCGCGAACGCGACGGCATTATCGGCACTCGACCCTGCAGGTGTCGTATCGCGGCCAGCGCGTCATAGTCGATTGGGGCGAGGATTGGCGGGGCGAGCTGGATGAGATGCGGCCGCATGCCGTCGTGGTAACCCACGCGCACCCCGATCACGCTTTCGGACTCAAGGATGGCGCGCCTTGCCCGGTCTACGCCACCAAACCGGCATGGGACGAGATGAACGACTACCCGGTCGAGGAGCGGGAGTTGGTTCGTGAGCGTCAGCCGGTGGAGATTCGCGGCATGATCTTCGAGGCGTTTGGGGTCGAGCACTCCACGCGGGCGCCCGCCGTGGGCTATCGGATTACCGCCGGTGAGGCGCGAGTCTTTTACGTACCCGACGTGGTGTACATCCACGAGCGGAGCGAGGCGCTCAGCCAGGTGCGGCTGTACATCGGCGATGGCGCTACGCTGGACCGATCTCTGGTCCGCAAGCGCGAGGAGGCATTGATTGGCCATGCGCCGGTCCGAACCCAGCTCAGCTGGTGTGGAAAAGAGGGCGTACCTCGCGCGATCATCACTCATTGCGGCTCACAGATCGTCGAGGGCGACGAGCGGCGGCTGGGCGCGCGGCTACGGGAGATGGCGGAGGAGCGCGGCGTGGAGGCAGAGATTGCACACGACGGGCAAGAAGTCGTGCTGAGATAGTCGTACACGGATAGATCGCGAAGGTGAGTCATGCCTGAACTTCCGGACGTACAGGTCTTCAAGGAATACATAGACGCTACAGCCCTCCATCAAACGATCGAGTCGGTCTGGCTCGACGGCGACGACCTGCTGGTCGACATCTCCGCGCCAACCCTGACGTCCCGGTTGAAGGGCCACGAACTGGAATCCACGCGCCGACACGGAAAACATCTCTTCGTCGAGATCTCCGATGACGGATGGCTGCGGCTCCATTTCGGGATGACCGGTGAAATCCGCTACTACAAGGACCACGAAGAGTTGCCCGATCACACCAGGCTCCGCATCGATTTCGACGACGATTACAGCCTGGCGTATCAGAACACACGCAAGCTGGGCGAGATCGGGCTGGTGGAAGATCCGGATGAGTTCATCCGCGAGGAGGAGCTGGGCCCTGACGCCATGTCGAGCGAACTGGATTTGCGCCGCTTCCGCGAGCTTCTCGAGGGACGGAGCGGCACGATAAAAGGCCTGCTGATGAACCAAAACGTCATCGCCGGTGTCGGCAACGTGTATGCCGACGAGATCCTCTTTCGCGCCTGGCCTGCACCCCGAGGCGCAGGTGGACCAGCTTAAGGATGATACCGTGAAGCGGCTGCACCGGTCGCTGGGTTCGGTGTTGCAGGCGGCAATCGATGCACGGGTCGAAGCCGACCGGTTCCCCGAATCGTTTCTGCTCCCCGACAGGGAGGAAGGCGCCGCGTGTCCGAAATGTGGCGGCGACCTGAAGAAGATCGAAGTGTCCGGGCGGGCGACCTACTTCTGCCCGCGCGATCAGAGCCGCGAGAGCTGAGCGGCGATCGGTCGGTCGAACGATGGGCAAGGTTTGGGTGGGGGTATCCGGTTGGAGCTACGATGGCTGGCGCGGTGAGTTCTATCCGGAAGAGTTGTCTAGAAGTCGCGAGCTGGAGTACATCGGTCGGCGGTTCAACTCCGTCGAGATCAACGGGTCGTTCTACTCGCTGCTGAAGCCCGACACGTACCGGCGCTGGTACGACCAGGTGCCCCGAGACTTTCTGTTCGCGGTGAAGGGAAGCCGCTTCATCACGCACAACAAAAAGCTCAGGGACGTCGAGACGCCCCTGGCCAACTTCTTCGCTTCCGGGGTTCTAGCTCTCGAGGAGAAGCTGGGTCCCGTGGTGTGGCAACTATCCGAGAACCTCAGGTTCGATCCGCAACGGGTCGCCCATTTTCTGGAGCTCTTGCCCCATGACACCGAGGCCGCCGCGCGGCTCGCCCGCAAGCACGATGATCGCCTGAAGGGAAGGAGCTGGACGAAGACGGATCGAAATCGCCGGATGCGTCATGCGATCGAGATCCGCAACGAGAGCTTCTTCGATGCCGAGTTCGTTCGCATCGCTCGACGCAACGGGGCCGCGGTCGTGTTATCGGATGCCGCCGATTGGCGGCTCACCGAGGAGGTGACCGCCGGTTTCGTCTATATCCGGCTCCACGGATCGGAAGAGACCTACGCCAGCCGCTACGATGATGATCAGCTGGACCGTTGGGCGGAACGGATCGAGGCTTGGCGAGCCGGCGGACAGCCCCGCCGACCCGACACGATCACCGATCGCCAGCCGCCACGACGCAAGACCCGGGACGTATACGTCTATTTCGACAACGACCAGCACGTGCACGCCCCGAAGGATGCGGAACGGCTCGCCGAACGTCTGGACGCGTTGGCATGAGAACGCTGAAATTTGCGGCGGTTCCCTCCTCTACGCGTTCCGTCCATTGCCGGGCATGTATGAGATGGACCGGCGGGTGATATGACCCGCCGCCCTACGCTGTTCCTGCTGTCGCCCGCTAACTGCGCCGGCCGGCGCGCGGCGCTGCTTCTGGACGGCAGCTCGGACTTCGAGCTGGCGGTGCGGTTGCGCTCGGGAGGCGCGACCCTGGGCGAGCTCTTCTCGTTCATGAGCGGGCTGTACTTCAGGGGGAAACTGGCCTACGCGAGGGAGTTCGCACGACCCCCCGGCGGTCAGGGGGTTCTGGTGATCACGCCAGCCCGAGGCCTGGTCGCCGCGGACACGGTCGTCTCACTGGCCGAGCTGCGCGAGATCGCCCGGGTGCCGATCGAGCTCGGTGAGCCGCGCTACCGCGAACCACTGGTCCGTGACGCCGAACGGCTCGCGGCGACTCTGACGATCTCCACCCGGGTTGTCCTTCTGGGGAGCGTGGCCACCGACAAGTACATCGGGCCGCTGTCGCCGGTTTTCGGCCCGCGCCTTTTCATCCCTGCCGAATTCGTAGGCCGGGGTGACATGAGCCGGGGCGGTCTGATGTTGCGCTGCGTGGAGTCGGGCGAAGAGCTCAGCTATGTAACGGTGACCGAAGCGGGGCGGCGCGGGTCCCGTCCCCCGCGGCTGAGTCCGCGCCGGCGCCAGGACTCATGAAGCGGCGGCCGATCCCTCGGTCTCTCGGTCCTCGACGGCGGCGACCTGACGCTTGACGTTGACGAAGCTGTCCGGGGTGACCGAGATGGCGTCGATCCCGGAATCGACGAGAAATTCAGCGAACGACGGGTCGTCGCTAGGCGCCTGTCCGCAGAGGCCGACCTTGCATCGGTGCCGGTGCGCGGCTTCGATCACCCGTCGGACCATTTCCTTGACCGCTGCGTTCGACTCAACGCTTGCCGGCGCGACTCGACAGCTCGCTGTAGGCCTCTTTGATCGTGTGAGCGATCCGGGTGGGAAACTCGGCCTTTCGCAAGAGCCGACGGATCGATTTGCCGGCACCGGCCAGCGAGATCTCGTCGCGGGCGAAACTCTCGAGCTTGTCGGCGATCCTTTCGGGCAGATCGTTGGCCTCGAGGAACTCGCGGTAGGCGGCAGCGGTCACGGCGAAGCCCGTGGGGACTCGTATACCCGCCTCTCCGAGCTCCCGGGTCATCTCACCGAGCGAAGCGTTCTTGCCGCCGACCTGCTTGACGTCCGAGGAGCCGACCTCGGAGAACCAGCGGACGTAGCGGGCGGCTTCGTCGTCGTTTATCTGCGGCATTTTTTGCTATCCTCCCATATCGAGGCCTAGATCTCGAGAGGTCCCTCTGCCATGGGAGTCGACCCGAAACCCAGATGGGTAAAATCCCGATCGTATGCGCGGAGAGCGGTAACCGATCCAGCCTGAAGCGCCGTGATGCCGGTGTCGTCGCGCCCGACTTGCCGACCGCTGCGGGCATCCCGATATTTCAGCGACACTCACGAAACGAAAGGACAGTACACGACGGGACAGTGCGGGATCGGACAGCGACGCCGGTCCGTCACGTGGACACGGGGAGCTTCGATGACTGGGGAGCCTGAAGGTGCCGCCCGGCAGAGGAAACTGACTTCCGAACCGGTTCGCGTCCTGCTCGTAGACGACCATGCCCTGCTGCGCCGGGGGCTGGCGGGCCTGATCGAGCAGGAGCCCGACATGGAGGTTTGCGGCGAAGCGGAGGATGCTGCGACGGCGTTGGACAAGGCGAAGGAGTTGGAGCCGAGCCTGGCGATCGTCGATCTCAGCTTGAAGGACGGCAGCGGTCTGGAACTGATCAAGCAGTTGAGCTCGCAGCTTCCGGACATACAGCTTCTCGTCTTCTCGATGCACGACGAGAAGATCTTCGCCGAGCGCGCCCTGCGGGCGGGTGCCCGGGGCTACGTGAACAAAGAAGAGTCGGCGGACAAAGTGATCGAAGGAATAAGGGAGGTGCTGGCTGGCCGGATCTTCCTGAGCGGGAAGATGGCGGATCGCATCCTCCATCGACTGGTGGACCGCGACGCGGTGCTCGAGCGCTCCCCTGTGGCCTCGCTTTCGGACCGCGAGCTGGAGGTGCTCGAGCTGATCGGCAAAGGACTCACGACCCGGCAGATCGCCGAGCAGCTGCACCTGAGCCGCAAGACCATCGACACCTACCGCGACCACCTGAAGAGGAAGTTGCAGCTGAGCACGGCGAACGAGCTGGTTCGATATGCCGTCGCCTGGACGCTGGGCCAGGAGGCTTCCAGCGAGTAGGAGGATCTCCCACCCGTCACTGCAGTTTCGCCCCACACCGTTCTCGGTACCGGTATTGGTTTGGCTCCCGTGCCCGCTCTGATTCTTGATCATATGTACCGGATCTAGTTTCAGACTCAGTCAAGCTAGCCCTGACCATTATCAGAGTTATCGGACCGGAAGATCCCAATGACCGTTGGAGAGATCTTTGTACTGCTGGTGATCGCGCTGTTGTTCAGCTTCGTGCTCGTCGGAGCGCTCGGCTGGCGCCGTGGCACCGAGCCCTTGTGGCCGGCGTTTCTCTTCGTTCTGCTGATTCTCTTTCCGGTGATGTGGCTGGCGAGCCTGTGGGTCGACCCCGTGGGTCCGGTTTTCATGGGCGTGTCCTGGGTTCCGGTCCTGTTGGTGGCGTTCATCGTCATCCTGATCATCGCTGCCGCCGTGCCGCCGAGACCACGTCGGGTCGCGGTGGCTCCGACCCCCGAAGAGGAGACCGCCGCTGGCGTCGCCTTCGGGGTATTCTTCTGGTTGCTGCTGATCGTGTTGGTCCTGGCGATCATCGCGGGTTACTATTGGTAAACGGGATACGAGGCTGACGGGAAACCGACTGCCCGCTGCGGCTGAGGCCTGGGCGGGCAGTCGGGTCCCGTCATCAACCTTTCAACCACGAGGTGAGGGATCCAAGCATGCCGAAGTGTGAAACCTGTGGCAACGACTACGACAAGATCTTCACCGTGACGAAGGAAGGCGAGTCGCACCAATTCGACTCCTTCGAGTGCGCGATCCAGGCGCTGGCGCCGACGTGCAAGAACTGCGGCTGCAGGATCATCGGCCACGGTGTCGAAGATGATGGCACGTTCTTCTGCTGCGCCCACTGTGCCGAGAAGCAGGGCGTGACCGGGCTGGAGGATCGGGCCTGATCTCCTGAAACAGCATTCTGCCCATGGATAGCCGCTCCGGCGTGCGAAGCTTCGCGGCGCGGGCGGTCATCGTCGCCGGCATCGTCATCGGCGGCGTGGTCTTTCTGTACCTGCTCTTTCACCTTGCCGAAGCCCTGCTGCTGGTCTTTGCCGGGCTGCTGCTGGGAGTGACTCTGGCGGGCGTCTCGGACTTGGATCGAGAAGTGGCTGAAGCTACCGCGCGCCGTCACGCTGGCGTCGATTGCTCTGTTGGCCGTGTTGCTGCTGGCGGCTGCGGCCCGATTCGGCGGCCCGCGCATCGTCGACCAGGCGAACCAGCTGGGCGAGAGCCTGCCCGCCGCGATCGAAAGCGTCCGCTCGGGTGTGATGCAAGTGGATTGGCTGCGGTCGTACTTCGACGAGGCGCCGAGCCTGGAGCGATTGCTGACACCGGGCTCGGGCATCATGGGACGCATCACGGGCATATTCTCGTCGGCGGTGGGTGTGATCCTCGGAGGGCTGTTCGTGCTGTTCGTCGGGATATTCGTTGCCGCCAACCCGGGGACTTACGTTGGCGGCGCACTTCATCTGCTGGCCGCCGATCGTCGCGAGCGGGCCCGGGAAGTACTCGGCTTGACAGGCAGGGCGCTGCGCTGGTGGCTACTGGGTCGACTCGCCTCGATGGTTGTGGTGGGGGGCCTGACCCTGATCGGTCTGCTAATCGTCGACATACCGCTGGCGCTGATACTGGCTCTGCTGGCCGGACTGCTGTCGTTCGTCCCCATCGTCGGGCCCGTGCTGGCCTTCGTGCCCGCCGTGCTCGTCGGACTTCTCGAAGGACCGCTCACCGCGCTGTACGTCGCGATCGTCTATCTCGCTGTCCAGGTGCTGGAAAGCAATTTGATCACGCCGCTCATACAGAAACAGGCGGTATTCCTGCCACCCGGCGCGACGCTGGTGGCGCAGTTCCTGATGGCCGTCCTTTTCGGCTGGATCGGCCTGTTTCTCTCGACGCCGCTGGCGGTGGTTGTCATCGTGCTGGTCCAGACGCTCTACGTCGAAGACGTGGTGGGCGGCCAGGTCACGGTGCTCGGCCAGCACGGCGCTGCGTGATCGGGAGCAGGTATAGCCGCGATCAGGTCCGGCTCAGGAGCGACCGGCCTTGATTCGCTGAACAAACCTGATCGTCTGTCCGACGAGGAACGGGATGGCGCCGGCAACCAGCAAGAGACCGATTCCCTGGGCGCCGGGCCACCGGGTTCTGAGGACATCCGAGAGACCGGGGGCGAAGAGCGCGGCGGCCAGGAGCAGGAGACAGAGTGCTGTAGCCACCCAAATCCAGGGGTTGCGAACCACATCGTTGCGCCAGAAGGACGATCCCGGATCCCTGAGGTTGAAGACGTACCATACCTTCGCCGTGCCCAGCGTGAGGAAAGAGACGGTGATGGCGGCATCCCCCTCGAGATCCAACCAGAGATGGGCGGCGGCGAGTGCGGCGAGAACGCAGGCGGCGATGAGGAGCGCCCAGCCGCCGATGCGGAGCCAGTGGCTCCGGGTAAGGACCGACTCGGACGAACTCCGGGGTGGCCGGTTCATCACGTTCGAGTCACCCTTGCCGACGCCTAATGCGAGGGCGGGGAAGACGTCGGTGATGACGTTGAGGTAGAGGATCTGAAGGGGTAGCAGCGGGAGGGGTGCCCGCACCGCCGAAGCGATGGCGACCGCGATCACCTCGGCCACGTTGGTGCACAGCATGAACAGCGTGGATTTCCTGATGTTGCTGAAGATGATCCGACCCTCCTCCACCGCGGCGACGATGCTGGAGAAGGCGTCATCCTTGAGCACCATGTCGGCGGCCTGCCGCGCCGCGTCGGTCCCCCGCTTTCCCATCGCCACGCCGATATCCGCCGTCTTGAGAGCGGGCGCATCGTTCACGCCGTCGCCGGTCATCGCCACGATCTCGCCGGCGTCCTGATAGGTTCGGATCAGCTGCAACTTCTGCTTGGGGCTGACGCGCGCGAAGATGGCGGTGTCGAGGATGCGGCGGCGTCTCTCATCGGAAAGTTCCTCGGGATCCCGGAGTTCGGAGCCCTCCATCACCGCCAGCTGGCCGTCGTCCGAGAGTCCCACCTGCTCTCCGATGGCGCGCGCGGTCTGCGGCTGGTCGCCGGTCGACATGACGACCCGGATGCCGGCGTTCTGGCATGCGGCGATGGAGTCGCGGACCTCGGGTCGCCAGGGATCGAGAAGCCCGATGAATCCCAGCAGGCGCAGCTGACGATACGGCTCGGCCTGATCGCTCTCGACGCGCCGTTCGGCCATCGCCAGGACGCGCAGGCCGTCGGCGGCCAGCTCGTCGACCGTCTCGAGCCAGCTTTCGCGCTCGCCCTCCTCGAGCGGACGGTCTTCCGATTCGCCTTGCGCGACGCGATCACAGACGTTGACGATCGCGCTCGGGGCGCCCTTCACGGCGACGAAATACTCGCCGTCCCGCTCGTGGAACGTCGCCATCATCATGACGTCCGGATCGAAAGCGACCTCGCGAGCTTCCGGCCATTTGTCGAGAAGTTCTTCGCGGTCGATTCCGAGTGCACGCCCGGCTTCGAGGAGCGCGATTTCGGTCGGATCGCCCTTCGCCTCGTCGTCTTCCCCCTCGGGAAGCGAGGCGTTGTTGCAGAGCACGCCGACCGTCAGGGCCTGCCGCAGGAGCGGCGGCTCGCCGGCTTCGGCGTCGGCGTCGCGGCCGTTTTTGTAATGGAGCTTCTCGGTCGACGGGTCGACCTCGAGCTCGTAGTCGCCGCCGTCGGTGAGCAGCCGACGGACGGTCATGCGGTTCTCGGTCAGCGTGCCGGTCTTGTCGGTGAAGATGACGCGAGTCGCGCCGAGCGTTTCGACCGCAGGCAGCCGGTTGATAAGGACCTGGCGGCGGGCCATGAGCCACATGCCCCGTGCGAGTGCGATGGTCGCCACGATGGGCAGGCCCTCGGGTATGGCGGCGACACCGAGGGCGATGGCGGTCTCGATCATCAGCCAGGTGGGCTGCCCCGAAAGCAGGCCGGCCCCGGCGATGAGCGCTGCCAGTCCCAGGGTGATCCACGCCAGCCGGTGGCCCAGTCGGTCCAGTCGGCGTTGCAGCGGTGTGGCCTGCTTCTCCTCGGCCTCCGCCAGCTCCGTCACGCGACCCAGTTCGGTGGCCATGCCGGTCGCCACCGCGATCCCCTCTCCCGAACCCTCCACGACCGTGGTTCCCTTGAACAGCATCGATGTGCGCTCGGCCAGCGGTGCGTCCTCCGCCACGGGCTCCGGGCTCTTGCTCACGGTCATGGACTCGCCGGTCAGGGCGGCTTCGTTCACACGGAGGGCGTTCGCTTCGGTGACCCGCAGGTCGGCGGGGACCAGATCGCCCGCGTCGAAGATGACGATGTCGCCCGGGACCAGCTGGTCGACGGAGACCGAATCCTCGCTGCCCTCGCGCCGAACCCTCGTCTGACGGCGGCCCATCTTGCGGAGCGCTTCCATCGAGCGGGAGGCGCGCCACTCGCTGAAGAACCCGATCAGCCCGTTGACCACCAGGACGGCGGTGATGGCCACGCCCTCGGGGAGATGACCGAAGGCGAAGGCCAGTACGCCGGCCGCGCCCAGCAGCAGCATGACCACGCTCTTGACCTGGTCGAAGAGGATGCTCCAGACGCTGCGTCCCTTCGTCTCGCGCAGCCGGTTGGGCCCGTGCTCGCGGCGACGCTCCTTCACCTGCCGGGACGAGAGGCCTTCCTCCAGGCTGACATCCAGATCGCTGAGGATGCGGTCTATCGGTTGGGCGTGGGCGGGTCTGTCTGCTCGGGGCATCACGGACGATCCGGTGTTGGTGAACTTCAGAATAATGGCGCTGGCGCCGGCGTCGGATCGCCGTAGCCGATCCGCGGCCCGGGAAGGAGTATGGTCTCCGGGACGCCAATCTCAACCCTCCGGGTCCCGCTCGGCCCGCGGCCCCACCGAACGTGGTCGGGGCGGTTCCGCATCTTGCCGGGCGTCACGGGTTCTACGATACTAGGCCATACCGCTAGGGCAGAGAAGAACCAACCGGACTGAAGAGGATGACACCCGGACGCAAGACCGATATCCGGCGCGCTGAACGACGGACCGGCGACGATCTCGGTGAGTTCGCGGCTCAGCTTACGGAGATCATTCCGGTCATCGTTCAGCTGTACGATGTGGTGGAAGAGCGGCTGGTCTTCGTCAATTCGAGAGTGCGGACGCTCCTGGGGTATGCGCCGGATGGGTACGCAGAGCTGGCGGGCGGCAACTGGGACCCGCTGATCCACCCGAACGATCGGTCGGTGGTCTGGGAGACCCTGGAGACGCTGCGCCGGGCGGGTGACAGGCGGGTCGTCGAATCGACATTCCGAATCAGGCACGCCGACGGGTCGTACCGCTGGTTCTCCGCCAGCGCGACCACCTTCGCCCGAGACGACGACGGCACGGTGCGCTCGGTGCTCGCCGCTCTCCAAGACATCACCGACCGGAAGCGGTTGGAGCGAGGGATCGCGAATCGGTCTCTGATCGAGCAGCGGCTCCTCGGTCGGGAACTGCATGATACGGTCGGCCAGCAGGTGACGGCGATCGCCTTCCTGGCCAAGAGCCTGCAGCGGAAGCTCGAAGATCGGGGAATGGACGAAAGCGAGATCGCCGCGACGTTGGTGGAAAGCAGTGACAAGGCGAAGCAGCAGGTCCGCGCCCTCATGCGGGGACTGATGCCGGTAGAGATCGATGCGCATGGTCTGGCCGGGGCGTTGGAAGATCTGGCGCACCAGCGGGAGTCTGTTTACGGGGTCCGCTGCCCAGTGGAGACGAAGGGGCAGGTGGCGCTGGACGACAACACCGCGGCGACGCATCTGTACAAGATCGCGCAAGAAGCCACGCTCAACGCGATCAAGCATGGCAAGGCTCGGAACCTGACTTTGAGGCTGTACGGGGACGATCGGGACCTGACGCTGGAGGTCGAGGACGACGGTGCCGGGTTCGATGCCGAGGAAGTCGACGGGGACGGAGTGGGTCTCCATATCATGCGGCATCGGGCGAGCCTGATCGGCGGATCGGTGGAGGTGATTTCGTCGAGAAGGGAAGGCACACGGATCACCTGCAGGGTGCCGTTGACGGAGCTTTGAGGGGTGAAGGGGGGCAGCCCCGGGTCGATGGGTTGGCGGGTGGGCCCGAGCCGCCGACGCCTGGATGGCGTGCCAGAGACCAGTCCCGCCACTTGCCTGTCCACCAACCACCAACCTGCTAACCCACCAGCCCGTTCGGCCCACCCGCGCTTTCCACCGCCCGATCGAAGTATTACCGTGTGCCGCCATGCGGACGACAGAGCGGCTTCTCGAACTCGTGCGCCTCTTCTTCAAGCTCGGGGTGGTGGCGTTCGGTGGACCGGCGGCCCACATCGCGATGATGGAGGACGAGGTGGTGCGGCGGCGCGGCTGGCTGACGCCGGATCATTTTCTCGACCTGGTGGGCGCCACGAACCTGATTCCCGGCCCGAACTCCACCGAGATGACCATGCACGTGGGCTACGAGCGCGCCGGACCCGCCGGCCTGGTCGTAGCCGGGAGCTGCTTCATCGTTCCGGCGGTGCTGCTCACCGCCGGGCTGGCCTGGCTGTACACGCGCTTCGGCACGACGCCGGAAGCGGCCCCGTTTCTGAGCGGGATCAAGCCCGCGGTGATCGCCGTGATCCTGGGCGCCGTCTGGCGGCTGGGCGGAACGGCGGTGAAGGGCTGGCGGGTGACGGCGGTGGGCCTGGCCGTGCTGGCCGCCGTCCTGCTGGGAGTAAACGAGGTGATCGCGCTGTTGGGCGGCGGGCTGATCGGGATGCTGTGGCTGCGGCTCGGGGGCGGCGCGGGCGCCGGAATCCGAGGTGGGGACGGCTCGCCGGCCCTGGTCTGGCCGCTGTGGAGAGGACTGCAGGAGCGCGGTGCCGGCCTGGTCGCGGCGGCGGGCGCGGCGGCGGGCGTGTCGCTTTGGAAGTTGGGGCTGTTCTTCCTCAAGGTGGGGGCCATCCTGTACGGTAGCGGCTACGTATTGATCGCTTTCCTGCATGGCGATCTGGTAGTGGACTACGGGTGGCTGACGGACCAGCAGTTGCTCGACGCGATCGCGATCGGCCAGTTCACGCCGGGCCCGGTCCTGTCCACGGCCACGTTCATCGGCTATGTGGTGGCCGGCGGCCCCGGGGCCGTCCTCGCTACCGTCGCCATCTTTCTGCCTTCCTTCTTCTTCGTCCTCGCTCTCAACCCGGTGATCCCCAAGCTCAGGTCGTGGCCCTGGACCGCCGCGTTCCTGGACAGCGTGAACGTCAGCGCCCTGGCCCTGATGGTCGCGGTGACGGTGTCCCTGGGGATCACGGTTCTGACGACGTGGTCGGCCTGGGCCATCGCCCTGGTCGCGGCGGTGCTGACGTTGCGCTTCAAGGTGAACGCCGCCTGGCTGGTCATCGGCGGCGCCGTAGCCGGTTGGCTGTTGCCGTGACCCGGCTCGAGGGCGGCCTGTGATTCGACATGTGCGCTGAGCGGACGATACCGGAGAGCGAGATCTTCTATCAGGCGACTCGTTCCGGCGGTCCGGGGGGACAGCACGCCAACCGGCGCGCGACTCGGGTCGAAGCGTGCTGGAACGTGCGTGAGAGCGACGCGCTGACCGAAGCGGAGCGCGAGCGGATCCTGGAAAGACTGGCCTCCCGGATCGGAAAAGATGGCGTGCTCCGGGTCGCCGCCGAGGACGAGCGGAGCCAGCATCGCAACCGCGAACTGGCGACGCAGCGGCTGCGGGATCTGGTCGCCGCAGCACTCCACGTGCCGAAGAAGCGCAAGAAGACGAGGCCGCCCAAGTCGGTGGATCGGAAGCGGCTGGAAGCGAAGCGCCGCCGGCAGAGGATCAAGAAGCTCAGAAAGCCGCCGGACCCCGAGGAGTGAGGCGCCGCTTCGTCAGCGTGGCGTTTCTGTCGTACGTTCCGACCTGGCCGTTCCCAGGAGGGCCGTCACCAGCGTCCGGAAAGACAGGCGGGTGCCGCCCATGGCGAAAGCCCGCGCCAGCAGCGTACCACGCACCCCCTGCCCCAGCCGCGCGATCTCGCCCTCGCCGCTCACGATACGAAGCTGCACTCCGAGTGCTTTCAAGGTTCGGCTCGCATTGCCGAACCAGCGCGCCCGGCGCGAGCGGCGAAGCCTGAGCGGCAGGCGACTCAGCGCGCGGAGCGTCGTCGGATCGACGACCGTCAGGATGACGACATCGCCCGATCCGCTCAGCCGCAAGTGGCCGGCCGAGGTCTCGACCGAAACTGCGGCCTCGACATCGACCGGCCGGATCTGTCGGATCTTCACTTCTCGTCCCGCGTCCGAATGCGGACGGTACCGTTGACCCGCCAACGGGCCTGGTCGGAGCCGTTGCCCACCGCGCTGGGCACGAAGATCTCGAGATTCTCCATCTCGTAGGTGATCTCCGCGCCGCGTCCCGTCAGCTTGTCGTAAAGTCCGATGGCCAGGTCGGGCCAGGTCCGCGTGTCCTTGGTTCCGGTCGTCATCTGTATCTCTCCTGTCGATTCGTTGAAAGGCAACGTCTGTCAGTCCCTGCAGGATAAGGTGGTGTCCGCGATTTGTCAAGCTTATTTGGTAGACAAAGGATTGACACAAGAGGGTTGGAGGGNNCCGCGAGAAACGCAGGATCACCCGATCCAGGAGGAAACGATGCTACGCAGCGATAGATATCAAGGGCGTGGGCCACGGGGGTGGGGCGAGAGGAAGTTCGACGCCTTGGACCGAGAGATCGAGGTCACCATGTTGCGGCTGCTGGCGGCCCGGGGTCCAGGCGGCCTGTTGACGCTATCGGAGTCCGCGCTGGCGGTGGGTGGGGATGGCTGGCGCGGGCTTCTGGATCGTATTCGGCGGGTCGCGGCGAGGCTGGTAGGGGCCGGGCTGATCGAATTCGTGTGGCAGGGGAGGGTCGTGGACCCGTGGGATGCGACGACGCCAGCGCTGATCCGCCTGACCCGGGGATACGACTCAACGCCAGCGGTGACCAGCCGTCTCAACTGAGTGTATTAGAGCTCCTCGTCGATGATCGCCGCCACCTCTTCGGCGCGGCGCCAGCCCTCCTCGAGGACCGCGCCTTCGATCGCGAGCTGACGCCGTTCGACGCTGTCGTTGACCGAGATCTCGAGGGCGAGGGCGCGAGAGCGATCGAGCTCGTAAAGGGGCGTGCGGTCGGTGGCCAGGTCGGAGACCAGGCGGCGCGCGGAGCCGGCTTTTTCGATCGTTCCCACGGCGTCGGCCAGGTCGTGCTCCGACGCGCCCTTGACGTTTTGATAAGCCAGCACGCGGCGCAGCACGCGTTCCGCCGCGGGCCCTTCGAGCCGGTGGACCTTCTCTTCCGTCCACGGATCGCAGCGCGAGCACGGCAAGCCGATGGCGAGCCCGCCGTCGGAGCCGGGCATCAGCACCAGGTACCGGGTACGAAAGTAGAACAGCTTCAGAAGCACGCTGCGGCAGTTGGGGCAGGGCGCCCGCCCGCTCCAGGCGGTACGTCCGAACCTTCGCCAGCGCAGCACGCCGGCGTACAGGTCCTCCTCGAGATGGAAGTCCCCGGTGATCCCCTGGAGCCCGACGTTGGCCCCCAGGTAGGAGATGGCGGCGTAGGCGGCCGCGCCCACGGCGGAGAGTCTGCTGCGGTACGATGTCTGGCGCCTGCGAAGCTCCCGGCCGTAGCGCCACCAGGCTTCCTCCGGAAGTTCCGGCCGGCCCACCCGGACCAGTTCTCGACCGTTCGCCTCCAGCAGCGCCACGTTGGCCGTCTGATAAAGTAGCCGCGCCCGGTGGGCGGTACGCTCCAGCCGTTCGAGCGCTGAGGTCCGCTCGTCGTGCGGCCACAGGCTCCAGCCGTGACAGCGGTCGCACACGGTCCACACCCGTCGACGCTCGGGATCGAACGCGATCCGTACCCCGGGTCGCAGGCTTTCCAAGATCCCCTCGCGAGAGAGGGATCGACCGCAATAGAGGCAATGTCGCAGCATACGTCCTCGATGATGCGACGGGTTCCACGGCCGAGATCATGCAGAACGCGTGCCCGCCACGCCGGCGGTCTGACGGGCTTCGGGCCGCCGCGGATGTCCGGATCCGGGATGCGCTCACCGATTCCGACCACCTCCAGCGAGAGGCTGGACGAACCGGAAAACAGTTCTTATTCTGGAAACAACCGTTCCTGTCCCCGCCGAGTTCCCTGGAGCGAATCTTTCGATTTCACAACCACTTACGCTTCTGGCATGTAAGTGGCAACGGGCAGCCGCCGTGGAACTTCATTCGGGAGGTCACTCTGTGGCGCGCTTCGCAACGCTATCGCTCATCGGTTTGGGCCTCTGGCTGGCCGGGGTTTCGCCGGCCACGGGCCAGGAGTCCCGAGGCCGCCAGGGTTTCTGGTGGGGGCTGGGCTTCAGCTACGGCGCCGCCTGGGTGAGCTGCGACATCTGCGCGGGCGGCCGGGGGGCTGGCCTGTCGGGGAGCGCGGTGGTGGGCGGCACGTTG
>JAACAK010000058.1 GCA_011774835.1 Candidatus Kutchimonas denitrificans
GGCGTTGTTGACCAGGACATCCAGTGCGCCGAACGCGTCGACGGTACGCTCGACCGCGCGCCGGCAGTCCTCGTCCCGGCTCACGTCGCCGGCCACGAACAGCGCCCGGCCGCCGGCGCCGGTGATCTCTCGCACGATCGCCGTGCCAGCCGCCTCGTCTATGTCGACCACGACGACCGCGGCCCCGGCCCGGGAGAAAGCTCGCGCGATCGCGGCGCCGATCCCAGCGCCGCCGCCGGTCACCAGGGCGACCTTGTCCTGCAACGCCGGACCGCCGCGCGCCTGGCTAGTTTTCGACATCGAGGATCGCTTTCTTCACCGCGTCCAGGGTGAACGACACGTCGGCTTCGGTATGTGCCGCCGATGTCACCGAGTGGAGTGCCGCCGACGGTGACAGGTACACCCCGTGCCTGAACAGCGCGTGGGCGAACCGTCGAAACTTCTCGCGGTCCACGTGCTCGCAGAACTCACGGTAGTCGTGGATCTCGTCCCGCTCGGTGAACATGATCTGGAACATCGGGCCCACCGCCTGCACGATCGCCTCCGTGCCCGTCACCTTCAGCACCTCGCGGATCCCGTCGGTCAGCATCTCGCCCAGCGTCCAGGTGTGACGGAAGAAGTCGTCGTCTTCCCCGGCCTCCCGCAGGAAGGCTCGCGACGCGTATAGCCCCACCCGCGACGCGTTCTGCGTCCCGTAGTGAAGCACGCCGCCCCAGGCCAGCGCCTCCATGATCTCGGCCTTGCCCGCGAATGCCGCCACCGGCAGCCCGGCCCCCAGCGCCTTGCCGAATATCGAGATGTCCGGGTCGAGATTGTAGTACTGCTGGGCGCCGCCCGGCGCGATGCGGAAGCCGGTCACCGTCTCGTCGACGATCAGCAGTATACCGTCGTCCCGGGCCAGCTGCTGCACGGCGCCCAGGTAGGTCCGCTCGGGCGGGATCACACCCATATTCGCCATGATCGGCTCGCAGATGATCGCCGCGATCTGGCCGCGGTGCGTCTCCAGCGCCCGCTCCAGCGCGGGCAGATCGTTCCACGGCACCACGACCGTGTCCTCGAGCGCCCGCCGGTTGAGCCCAGAGCTCTCGGCGATCTTGATCGGATCGTTCCGGTGGCCCAGCGACACGGGATCGTGCGGGTGCGCGTTAACCAGGAAGTCGTCGTGCCAGCCGTGGTAGTGGCCTTCGAACTTCACGAACTTGGGCCGGCCGCTGTAGCCGCGGGCGAGCCGTATCGCGGCCATCGCCGCCTCGGTCCCCGTATTGGCGAACCGCACCTTCTCGGCGCTGGGCACCAGCTGGCAGATGAGCTCCGCGACCTGGATCTCTGTCTCGGTGGCGGCGGCCACCAGCGTGCCGCGCGGTGCGCCGACGTTCAGGGCATGAACGATACGTGGATGGGCATGGCCCAGCGGCAGCGCGCCGTACCCCATCATCCAGTCCACGTACTTGTTCCCGTCCACATCGTAGAGGTGCCCGCCCTCACCCCGCTCGATGAAGATCGGGTAGTCGCCGTAGTTGGCCGGCCCACGTGACGGCGAGCTGCCGCCCTCGACCAGCACGCCCTCGGCGCGCTGGAACAGGTCGCGCGATTTCTCCGTGCTGTAGTTCATCCGTTCTCTCTCTCGATCGATGCGCCGTGTCGTCTTGCGTACTCACCCAGCCGTGCCAACAACTCTTCGGCGCGCGCCTCCGTTTCCGACGGCGACAGCCGCCGGCAATCGTAGCCCAGCTCCTCGCCCAGCACGGCGGCGCTCTCCTCACGGAAGACCACCGTGCCGTCCGTCTCGATCCCCTCGATGCCGTCGTAGCGGTGCGACCGTTCGTTGATCTCGACCGCCTCCTCCAGGCCGAGGCCGGGGATCGGCGCCGGTCGTACACCGCTCCGGTCGGCGAGCACCGGATAGCCGCCGGGCAGGCCGCCTGGCGCCGGCGCGTGGAGCCTCGTCTCCCCCTCGCGGCACAGGGCCCGCATCAGGGGGATCGCCGAGGCCGCCGTCAGGAAATGGATGGCGGGCCCGGGCGGCAATGGGTACGGCGCGAACAGCAGCGCGTCTCCGTCCACCTGGGCCGTCACGTCCCGTCCCTGATGTTCGATGCTCAAAAAATAAGGCGGCCGTTCGGCCCGCTCTCCAAAGACCGCCGGTTGCAGCGCGTGGTGCGCCACCAGCGTGACCCGGACTTCGCGACTATCGACGCCCAGCCGAAGGGCGGCGTGTGCCTGGACCTTGGGAACCACTTCGGCGACGTTGCCGATGCCGCAGGTCGGCGCCAGGTCCCGCTTCGCCAACACGGCGTTCACCACGTCGGGGAAGGGCGCTGTCAGCGTGTGGCCGGCATAACCGGCCTCTCTCACCGCTGCCATGAGCTTCATGCTTAGAGACAGGTGGAGCGGCAGCCAAGGGCCGAAGCCGGCTCGCGCCAGCCGGGTAGCCTGCGGCGCCGGCAGCAGCCCCGGCAGCCACCAGGTCAGCCGCGACGCGGTCGAGAGTATCAGGTTCGGTTCGAGCCTGTCGACGAGTTCGGCCGTGGCATCGCGGTCGTCCAGGTCGAGCGGTTCGAATTCGATCCGGGGCGCGCCTCCCGCGCCCCCCGCGCCCCCCGCGCCCCCCGCGCCCCCCTGGGCCAGCGCGCCGAGCCGAGCGAGGTTGCAGCGGGCTTCACCACGGGCCGCGTTGCGGGAAGCGGCGACGATCCGGCCGGGCCACGCCTGTCGTGCCAGGAGCTCCAACAGGACGGTCCCCAGGCTACCGACCCCGATCAGCAGCAGCGTGGCAGGGAACACTCGAGAGTTGGGCGTTGGGCGCTGAGCACTGAGCAATGAATTTGAACGCTGGAAACTGACAATTGTACCGTCCGGAAGTTCCGGACGCGGAACCGTATCCTGCGCCCAGCGAACGCGCCCCGCAAGCTCGCCTCCCGCCTTGTCGTGTGTCGCGCTCGATGTCAAGTTCAACCGTCCTCATCTTCAGCCAGCTCAACGGGAGATAGCCCATGATCCTGACTCGACGCGGCATGCTGAAGTTGTCCGCCGGCGCCGGGGCCGCGCTGGTTCTCGGTCCGGTTCCCACGTTCGTCCAGGGCGATCTGATCGAGCGCCCCATCCCCTCGACGGGCGAGCTGGTTCCGGCCGTCGGCCTGGGAACCGCGCGTACGTTCAACGCGGGCGCGTCGGAGTCGGAGCTGGCACCGCTGCGCGAGGTGCTGGCGGTCTTCGTCGAGATGGGTGGCAAGGTCCTGGACACCGCCCCGGCCTACCGCAAGTCCGAGACCGTCTCCGGCATCCTGGCGGAGCAGCTCGGCGTCACCGACCGGCTCTTCATGGCCACCAAGGTGGCGGCTCGGGACCGCGAGCGCGGGATCGCACAGATGGAGAATTCGTTCGATCTGCTGAAGCGCGACGTCATGGACCTGATGCAGGTCCACAACCTCCGCGGCTGGGCTACGCTGCTGCCGCTGTTGCGTGAGTGGAAAGCGGCCGGCCGGATCCGCTACATCGGGATCACCACGTCGCGTTCGAGCCAGTACGACGACTTCGAGGCGGTGATGCGGCAGGAAGAGCTCGATTTCATCCAGGTCAACTACTCGGTCGGGGAGCCTCTGGCGGACGAGCGCATCCTGCCGCTGGCCATCGACCGCGGTATGGCGGTGCTGGTCAACGAGCCGTACAACCGGGGCCGGCTATTCGATGCGGTTCGGGGCGTCGATCTGCCCGAGTGGGCAGCCGAGTTCGACGCCGACAGCTGGGGCCAGATCTTCCTCAAGTGGATCATCGGCCATCCGGCCGTCACCTGTCCCATCCCCGCCACCACCCAGGCGCGCCACGCCCGGGACAACATGGGTGCCGCGTACGGGCGGCTGCCCGACGCGGCGATGCGGCGGAGGATAGCGTCGTTCTTCGCGGGGTTGTAACGGCCACGAATGTCCAACATCAAGGGTTCAACGCTCAATTCGATTGCTCAATGCTCACATCCAACTTCCAATTGTCAGTTGCCGGAACCACTTGATGATTGATAATTGATCGTGACCATTGAGCAATCGACTTGATAATTGATCATCGATCATTGACCATTCGCGCCTTTCCTCGCCAGAAGAGGTACGTCGGCACCCCCGTCGCCAGCAGCACCATCCCCAGCCCGGTGCGCACCGGGTTCGACCCGATCACGCTGGCCACGATCCAGATCGATGCCAGCACGAAGGTTCCCGGCAGCCACGGGTAGCCCGGCGACCGGAACGTGCCTGCCGGCCGCCGGGCCAGCGGGTACTTCCTTCGAAAGACGAAGACAGCCCCCGCCGCCAGTCCGAAGAAGATCCAGTCGGCGAACACCACGTAATCGACCAGCTGGGCGTACGTTCCTGTCAGGGCCAGCGCGATCGCCCAGACCGTCTGCAAGACGATCGCCAGCGATGGCGTCTGGAAACGCGGATGCAGTCGTGCCACACCGCGAAAGAACACGCCGTCCGCCGCCATCGCGTAGTAGACCCGGGTGGGCGCCAGCATGGTCAGGTCGAGGAACCCGAATGTCGAGACGGCGATGGTCAGCGCGATCAGTCTGTCGCCGGCGCTGCCCAGCAGCGCGTTCACCGTGTCCGCCGCCGGCGTCATCGTGCCCGCCAGACCGCGGTGGCCCAACGTGTCCAGGTAGACGAAGTTGACCAGAGCGTAGACCGTCACCACCACCGCGGTGCCCGCGATCGCGGCGATCGGTATGTCGCGCTGCGGCTCGCGGATCTCCTCAGCCACGTAGTTCACGTTCTGCCAGCCGCCGTACGAGAACATGATCGGGACCAGTGCCGCGCCGAACGCGATCAGCAGGCTCGGTGAGCCCGTCGGTGCCCCCGGCGTCCCTGTCGACCCTGGCCCCGCCGCCGGCGCGTCGACCGGCAGGATCAGTCCGGCGCCGATCAGCAGGACCAGCGCCAGCGTCTTCAGGATTACGAAGACGTTGAGCGTCCGGCTGCCCGGCTTCACGCCCAGGTAGTTGATTGTTGCCACGACGGCGATGGCGGCGATCGCGAGTGGCAGTGCCGGAGCATCCGGACGGCCGACGAAGCGCAGCGCGTACTCGGCGAAGGTGATGGCCACCGCCGCGATGGCGCCGCACTCGATCATCAGCAGCAGCGCCCAACCGTAGAGGAAGCCGGCGAACGGGTGGTACGCGTCACGCAGGTAGGCGTAATGGCCGCCCGCCTTCGGGAAGAGCGAGCCCAGCTCGGCGAACGCGAACGCGCCTGCCAGCGCGATGGCTCCGCCCGCCAGCCAGCCCACCAGTACGAGGCCCGGCGTATCCAGCCGCTGGGCCACGATGTACGGGTTGATGAAGATGCCCGCGCCGATGATGCCGCCGATCACCACCATGGTGGCGTCGAACGGGCCGAGCGCGCGCCGGAAGCTCATCGCGCCGATCCCGGCGCGCTAGGGGTAGAGAACCAGTTCACGTTCGGCCAGCGGGATCGGGTAGGCGGTGATCCAGACTTCGGGCTCCAGCTCGATGCCGCCGCCCTCCAGCGCCAGCACGGCCGCTTCGATCTCCGCCCCGACCATCTCCGGCGTGACCGGCACGTAGTAGGTGTAATTCGCATCGACGGCCTGCACCGGGTGTGCCCAGGTGTTCCTCGGATACGAAGGGGCGCGATCGGGCGCTCCCACCAGACCGCCGTTCACCCGGATGGTAGCGAACGCCTTCTCCGCCCCGTGCACGCCGTTGACCGCGATCGCCAGGTAGCTGCCGGGCGCCGCTTCCTCCAGCACGAAGTTGGCCGACCAGGCGGCGATCGCCGGCGCCTTCTCGTAGGGGCCGAACAGGTTGGAGGCGCGCCATCCGATCCGCTCCAGGCGGCGACCGGCCCGGTACCCCTCGATCTCGGTCACCCGCTCGGGACCGCCGTCGATGCGCAGGTAGCGATAGGTGCGGCCGGGCGGCAGATCGACGGGGAACCGGCGGCCCGCGATCGAATCGTCGATCGACCGCGCCGACAGCTCGGAGATGCGCCCCGAGGTCCACGTCCTCAGATCTGCCGACGCTTCCACCGCTATGCGCCGCTCGCTCACGCGCCGCCCGAACTCCGGGCTGTCCAGCGTGCGGATCAGGACGCGGTCCACCAGAATCGGCGAGCCGAAATCGACGCGCAGCACGCCACCGTCGATCCGCAGGTCACGACCCGAGCTCCAGACGTCCATGTAGGTGGTCGAATCGCTGTCGAAGACGAACCGGTCCCACGCGCCACGCGCGATGAACTGGGTCTGGCCGAAGAACGCGTCGCGCGCCGCCGCTACAGCCTCGATGTTCGTCGGCCCGGACCGCTCCAGCGAACGCACTTCCAGCGCGTTGTTGTCCGCGGCGTAGACCGTCGCCTCGTAGAGCGCCTCGGCGTCCGCCGGCACCTGCACGCGTTCCGGCTCGGCCAGTTTGCGGTGCCATGCGCGTTCGAGCGGTGCCCCCGGGAAGACAACCTCCACAGTATCCCCAAAGGCGAGGTCGTCGAGCGGCTGGCCGTCCAGCTCGGCGTGGCGGAACCGCCGGCCACCGGGATCGAGCTGGATCGCCACCGTGTCTCCCGGCTGGCCCAGCAGCTTCAGCGCGACCGTACCGCCGAGCTCGTCCCGGAGCACATGAAAATCGGTGCCGCGGATCCCGACGCCCACGATCGGTTCCCCGGTGACCAGCAGCAGGTAAGCCCGAAAGGGAAGGACTTCGACCGTGACGCTGTCGCCCGGCTCGAACCGGCCCAGTATTCGCTCCGTCGGATGCAGGCTCCAGGCGTGCAGAAATTCGTTCCCGGCCAGTCCGAGCGATTCGTCGAGCTTTACCGTGTACGCCACCGGCTGCCAGCTCAGGTTGCGAAGGGTGACCAGCCGGGTCGTCGCGTCGCCGCGCGAGACCGCGTCGGGTCCATACCTTTCCGCCGGAAGCACGGCCCCGTTCACCAGGATGTCCCGATACTCGCGATGCAAGGTGAATATCCGGGCCAGCCGGTGAAATTCGTCGTCCCGCAGCAGCCAGGGATTGCCGTACAGCTCGGGCGCCGGGATCGGCGTGCGGTTGAACGCCTGCAGCACCAGGTCGTCCGCCCAGAAATCCAGGCTCGACGACAGGGAGACGCCGCGGCCCGCCGTCTGGCGTGTCAGGCCCCGCGGCGGACCCCGCCGTAGCGCGGCGGCCCGGTGATGCGGTGCCGTGACATCGTTTGTCATGAAGACGTCGATGTAAGTCTCCGCCAGCGGCTCCCGCTGCGTTCCGCTGAAGCTCTCCCGTCCCGTCCACCAGCCCAACCGGATCCCCAGTGACCGCGCCCGCTCGTAGATCGGATCGAAGCCGTTCGGGAACCGGTTTCGGAACGGCCGCGGTTCCCGACCCTCGCCGGAGATCGGTCCGTCGGCGTTGCCGAAGAGGGCGTAGACGTCGAGCTGCATGCCATATGCCCTCTGTAGCCACCCGAAGAATTCCAGGTTGGTGAGCGTTTGCTCGGCCGTCGCCCCTTCCTTCGTGTTGTTGAGCCACGAGATGTAACCGGACAGCGGCCGGGCGCTTTCATCGATGCCGGTGATCGTGTCCTGCATCTCGATTTGGGCCAGGAGCTCCGGGCCGCCCAGGTCGAGGGGGAGGAGAACCGTGATCAACACCACGTTTGTTAGCCGCATGGTCGACCGATTATCGTTTCATGTTTGTACGCCCGAACACCCGAACGTGCCACGGACGGATAAATTTGGCAACGCGATCGTCCCCGCTGCCTTCCTGAGTTCACACCCACCGGGTGAAAACTGAATTTGAGCGATGATTGACATCGCGTCCGCACGGCCTTACGCTGTACGTGTTCTCAAGAGAAATGCGACGAGGAATGAACGGCGATGCTGTCAACGCAGATCGCCCTTTTTGGTGTTAACCACGCTCAAGCAAGGGAGGGCTCATGTTGCCCCGAACACTGTTAGGGTTTTGCCTCTGCGCCGGACTGGCTGTCGGCGCCTGGGGCTGCCAGCCTCAGGAAGGCGGCGAGGCGATGGAGGAAGAAGGCGAGGAGATGATGGAGGAAGAGGGCGGCGAGATGATGGGTCAGGTGGAGATGCCCGACACGACGGGCGCCGCCCTCTGGTCGCACCTCGAGTCCGTCGACTATCGAGCCAACTGGGAGCTCTGGCCCGGCAAGGGCGAACTGTACCAGGGCCAGGAGCCCCACGGCGCGCTGCTGACCACGTACCTGAACTCGGAAGCCCACGAGGCGCTGACGGGGATGGCCGGGTCGATGCCGGCCGGCGCGATCATCGTCAAGGAGAACTACATGCCGGACAGCACGCTGGCGGCGACGACGGTCATGTACAAGGTCGACGGCTACGATCCGGACAACAATAATTGGTTCTGGCTCAAGCGTCTGGCCGACGGCACCATCGAGGTCGAGGGCCGTGGCACCGGCTGCATCAGCTGCCACAGCGCCCAGGCGGACAACGACTACATTTACACCGGCTCGCTGGGCGGCGGCGGTATGTAACAGGAGCTGAATAAGGCTCCACGAAGGACCCAGAAGAGAGCGCTCCTCGCCAACTTCGGCGTGGAGCGCCCTCTTTTTTCATGCGAGCTGGACGTTCGATGTTGGACGTTCAGTCGCCGCCGCCCTTGTGAACGCCCCCGACCGGATGCTATCCTGGACCGGCATCTGCACACCCCTACACCATCTGATTATGGACGAGCCCATCCGACGACACCACTGGATCGTCAGGGTCACCCACTGGGCCACGTTCATCCTGATATTCGCGATGGCGTCCAGTGGGTTGCAGATCTACCGCGCCTACCCCCGGTTCGGCGAGCGGGGCGGACCGTACTTCCCGAACCTGTTCCATAACACTGCCTTCCCGGAATGGATGCGGCTCGGTGGCTGGCTGGCTGGCGGCATCAACTGGCACTTCTTCTTCATGTGGCCGCTCATCGGGTTCGGCCTGCTCTATATCGGCTACATGATCGTGTCCGGCGAGTGGAAGAAGCTGGCCTTTGGACCGCGGGACGTGAAGCCGGCGCTCGAGATGATGAAGTACTACCTGCGGATCCGGAAAGACCATCCGCCGCAGGGCAAGCACAACGCGCTGCAAAAGGGCGCTTACACGGGCGCCGTGCTGCTCGGCGTCCTGTCGGTGCTGACCGGGCTGGCCATCTACAAGCCGGTCCAGCTCGCCTGGCTGACCGCCGCGTTCGGCGGCTTCCAGGCCGCCCGCTACTGGCATTTCTGGGCCGTCTGGCTGTTCGTCGCCTTCACGATCGTCCACGTGGTCATGGTGTTCGCCGTGGACCCGCCGTCGCTCCGCGCCATGGTCACCGGCCGCTACAGAGGGAGGTTTCCCAGCGATGAGCCGTAACGTCGGTCGACGCAGCTTCATCGTCACCGCCGCCGCCGCCTTCGCCGCCGCCTGCGGCTGGGACGGCGGACGCACGTTCCGGCCCGTGCTGAGCGGCGTCAGCCGCTTCAACGATTGGGTCAGCGCGCGCATCTTCTCGTCCACGCGCCGCGCGCCCAAGTACGATCCGTCGGAGCGTTCCCGCAGCTTCCCGGCCTATCACATCAGCGCCATGACGCCCACCGTCGATGACATCGCCGCCTGGCGGCTGGAGGTCGGCGGCCTGGTCCGCACGCCGCTGTCGCTGTCGCTGGATGAGATCCGCGCCATGGAGAGCGTGACCTACACGGTGAAGCACCACTGCGTGGAGGGGTGGTCGGCCATCGCCACTTGGACCGGGACGCCGTTCCGGGCCGTCGCCGAGCGGGCCGGCGTGCTGCCCGAGGCGCGCTACGTCCGCTTCGATACGTTCGACCGGAACTACTACAACGGTTGGGACCTCGACTCCGCCTACCATCCCGAGACGATCCTCGCCTACGGCTTCAACGGCCAGGACCTGCGCCCGGACCACGGCGCCCCGCTCCGGCTCTACGCGCCGCACAAGCTGGGCTACAAGCTCACCAAGTACCTGACCCGGGTCACCTTCACCGACGAGCGGCCGGGCGGCTATTGGGAGGACCAGGGCTACCCCTGGTTCGCCGGCGTATGAGGGCTGGCCTCATCCTTCCCGTGTGCCTGTTGCTCGCCGCCGCCTGCGGCCGCGAGCGCGACATGCCGGAGCGGGTCGAGATGCCGGACAGCACCGAGGTCATGCGCGCCCTTCAGAACGAGGCCGCGATGGACTCGATGCTCGACACGATCCCCGGCGGCGAGATGGCCCGCGGCGACTCGGCCATGGCGGCCGAGTTGCTCAAGAAGAAGATGTGACCCGCTCGGCGTCACGCCCCCACGCCAGTCGAATCAACCGCTCGCAAATACCCGGCGCTCTCCCTTTCAGCGCTCGACGTCGGCCCACCACAGCCCCAATGCAACCCTGAGAGCTCGGAGACTGTCCAATCTACTCGACGGATGTTCGCGAACGGCCTGTACGACACCGAGACAGGGAAGACCGGAGGCCCCAGCCATGCACGGCATCCTGCAGGATCTGCGTTTCGCCTTTCGGACCTTGCGTAAGACCCCGGGTTACACCGCGGTCGCCCTGATCACACTCGCCCTCGGCATCGGCGCCAACACCGCGATCTTCAGCCTCGTCCAGGGGGTTCTCCTCAGACCGCTCCCGTATCCGGACGCCGACCGGCTCGTACGGATCTGGGAAATCAGCAGCGACGGCCACGTGATGCAGGGCGCCTGGCGGAACTTCACCGATTGGCGCGAGCACGCCGAGAGCCTCGACGGTCTCACCGCGCACGGCGCCGGCGGCACGTCCACCGTTCTCGGCACGGGACGGCCGCTTCGGGTCGGCGTGACCAACGTCAGCGAAGGGTTCTTTCGTACGATCGGTGTCCAACCCGCGCGCGGTCGCGCCATGCTGCCCGAGGAACACCGGTTGGGCGCCGATCCGGCGGTCGTCGTCAGCGATGCGTTCTGGCGCACCCATCTGGGCGCCGATCCCGACCTGGAGTCCCGGCGCCTCGGCGTGTCGGGGTTCGACGTTCGGATCGTCGGTGTGATGCCGCCGGGCTTCGACTACCCGGGCGACATCGACATCTGGTACCCGACCGAGCTCAACGAGCAGACCGACTCGCGCAGCGCTCACAACTACGCCGTAGTGGGTCGGTTGAAGGACGATGTTTCGATCGAGCAGGCCGATGCCGAGCTGGACGCGCTCACCGCCGCCTTCCTCGACGAGGATCCATCGGTGAGGAACGAGACCTGGTTCGAGGGTTTCTTCCCGGTCGAGGTTCGACTGATGCCGTTGCGAGACTATCTGGTCGGCGGCACGCGGCGGCCGCTGCTGATCTTGCTGGGCGCCTCCGGCTTGCTGCTGCTCATCGCCTGTACGAACCTGGCCAGTGCCACCCTCGCGCGCGGCACGACACGGGAGCGTGAGCTCGCGGTCCGCCTCTCCCTCGGCGCCGGACGCGGCCGGGTGATCCGGCAACTCTACACCGAGAGCCTGGCCCTCGCCCTGGCGGGTGCCGCCCTCGGGGTGGGTCTCGCATTCGCCGTCGTCCGCACCCTGCCGACTCTTGCTCCGGATGTGCTGCCGCGCATGGACGCGATCGGTCTGAACCCGGCCGTCCTGGCGTTCACCGTCGCCGTGGCTCTGGCGACCGCCGTGCTGTTCGGCCTCTTGCCGGCGCTGCGGCTGTCCCGGGACGACCTGGCCACCAGCCTGCGTAGCGGTGGAGCCCGGGGCGGCACCGAACGAGCCCAGCGACCCGTCTGGCGCTGGCTGGTGGCCTCCGAGATCGCCCTCGCCATCGTGTTGCTGGTCGGCTGCGGCCTGCTGATCCGTAGCTTCTATACCGTGCTCCAGGTGCGGCCCGGCTTCCGCACCGAGGGCGTGCTGACCGCGACCGTCAATCCGCCGGAGACGAAATATCCGGACGGCGCTGCCCGGCGCGTCTATTACGACGAGCTGCTGCGCGACCTGGAATCGCTGCCCGGTGTCGCCCGGGTGGGCCTCGTGGCCCGGACGCCCCTGACCGGGATCTCGAACGGGGACGTCGCGGTTCGGGGTGGTCCGCAGGAGTCGTTGACCATCGATTATCAGTTGGTGAGCGCCGGATACTTCGGCGCGATGGACATTCCGCTCATCCGCGGCCGCCTGTTCGATGAGCGGGATCGCGAGGCCGGCGAGCACGTGGTCGTCGTGAGCCAGTCTCTCGCCCGAGCGGCATGGCCCGGTGACGACGCGATCGGCAAACAGATCACCGGGGGCGGCATGGACGACTACTGGGACCAGGAGAAGTGGGCGACGGTGGTCGGCGTCGTCGGCGATGTGCACCAGCGTAACCTGACCGAGCCGCCCCGGCCGACCCTGTACTTCTCGTACCGGCAGCGGCCGTACCGATCGTGGTCGATGACCGCCACGATCCGGCCCGAGGACGGCTCGGCCAGCGCCCTTTCTCCGACCGTGCGCCAGGCGGTGAACCGCATCGATCCTGAGGTGCCGGTCACCTTCGCGACGATCGAGGCCCGGGTCTCACGCGCCGTCGCCGACCGGCGCTTCACGATGCTGGTGCTCGGCATCTTCGGCGGCGTCGCCGTCATCCTGGCCAGCGTCGGTATCTACGGTGTCGTGGCCTATACGGTCGCCCGGCGGACCCGCGAGATCGGGATACGGGTCGCGCTGGGCGCGGAGCCGATCTCGGTCCGCCGTTTGATGCAGCGCGACTCGCTCGTCGCCGCCGTGATCGGCGGCTTGGCCGGGATCGGCCTCGCCGCGGCCTTGACCCGGGTGATGCGGAGCCTGCTGTTCGAGGTGAGCCCGACTGATCCGCTCACCTTCGTTGGCGTCGTTGTGACCGTCGGCGGTGTAGCCTGGCTGGCGAGCTTCGTGCCGTCGCTTCGCAGCACGCGGGTGGACCCGATCGAAGCGATTCGGGTCGAGTGACCGGGATGTGCTCGGTACAGGCCTCCCTTACCGGATAGTCTGTCCGGGTCCAGCGCCTCGTTCAGCAGCGGGCCGTCGGCGTCCCAGGCCGTGCGGCATGTCGTCTTTCCAACCCTGAACATGCCGTGGTCATCTAAGCGCGTGAACCTCTTGGGGGCTCAGCTGAGACCATCCGAGATGGAGAGCGATGATGCGTCCACTGCCACGTCCCCTCGTGTTGTGGGGAGTCGCGATTCTTACGGCTGGTTGTCCGTCAGCTGAAGATGCCGCGCGCGCCGATGGCGAGACCCAGGTGCTCGTCGTCGCTACCGTACACGGCCAGCACCGGCGCAACCCGAACTACACGTATGAAGACGTCGTTCGAATCCTCGACACATACGATCCCGACCTCGTCTGCGTGGAGATCCGCCCCCAGGATTTCCGCAGAGAGCCGTACCTGAAAGAGATGATGCTGGCGACCGTTTGGGGCATCGCGAACGGGCGGGAGGTGTGCGGGTTCGATTGGTACGAGGGAACGGCGCGCGCGGCGCGTGCCCGGTTGGAAGAGCAGCCGGAGTACATCGAGAAGGCGCGCGTCCTGGACAGCCTCGTGGCGACAAACCCGATCATGCGGTCGTTCGACGATCGCTATGGCGACTTTTGGAGAGGAGAATTCGGCTACGATTTCTACAACGGGCGTGAGTACAACCGCTACATCGAAGAGAGTTACCGCCTTTCTCTGGCCGTATACGGAGACAGCCCGATCAATCTGCACTACGAGCTGCGCAACCGGCGCATGATGGACCTGGCGTGGGACGTGATCCGCCAGCATCGCGGGAGCAAGGTGGCGCTGCTCACCGGCGCCGAGCACAAACACTATTTCGATCGGGACTTGGCGGCACGCGAGAACATCGCCGTCGTCCAGCTGGAAGACTTCCTGCCGCTCGCCCGGCGCCCGTTGGATCCGGCGGTCGCCGCGTTTCTCCTGGAGGATGACGATCTCCCCTACTACGAGGTCGGCTTCCCCGCGGACACCAACCGTTACTACTGGGGCAAGCTGACCACCCTGCTACACGGGCCGGACATGGACTGGCGGCCCGATATCATCCCGGCCGGGAACATCGACATCGCCGGGAAAGTCCTCGCCCGCTGGCGCGCCTCGCAGCCGCCGTCGCACCGGATGATGTTCGACGAGGCGTGGTATCGGTTCCTGAGCGACGATTGCGATGCCGCGGTGGAGCGGCTGAACAACCTGGCCCAGGCGGTGGAGAGCGGTGCGGTCGAGGATCCGTTCGTGCGGGTGTACACGTACCGCAATCTCGGGCTCTGCTACGACCTGCTGGGGGAACGGCAAGACGCGCTGCGGTCCTACGCGCGTGCCAGAGCGCTCATGCGCGGCACGCGCATGGAACGAAATGCCGATCTCGCTCTGCGAGACTACGAGACCGTACCGTACCGGCGTGGAAGCACTGCGGATCGCTGAGCGCCTGGATCGGACCGCTACGAAGGGTGCCGCTTCGCTGCCGGATTGTTTCGGGTTGAGCTCCCACGACTGAGCTGAAGTTGCTGGTCTTCGTGACCGCCCTCACTCCGCCAGCGGCCGGAAGCGGATCGCCTGGCCGCCGCCCGGCGCCAGCCGCAGCTCGAGCCGCGTCTCGCGGTCGACGAGCGTTTCGGAGATCTCCAGCGCCTGCGGGTTCCGCGCCCAGTGGGCGTTTGGCGCGTCGGCGTAGATCTCTGCCACGTACGTGCGGCCGGGCTCGAGGAAGGAGAGCTCAACCTCCAGCGTGCGGCCGTCCTCGTCGGTGACGGCGCCCAGGTACCAGTCGTCACTGTTACGGTCGCGGCGCACGATCGTCACGTAGTCTCCGATCTCACCGTTCAGGACCCGCGTCTCCGACCAGTCGACCGGCACGTCGATGATGAACCCGAGCGCCGGCTCGTCCGCGTAGTTTTCCGGCAGGT
>JAACAK010000080.1 GCA_011774835.1 Candidatus Kutchimonas denitrificans
GTGGTGAGCGTGGAGGCCGGGGGTGTGGTGAAGGCAGCGGGGCTGGGGGAGGCGACGATCCGGCTGGAGCTGGACGGGGCGGCCGACACGCTGACGATCGCGGTGGTGGAGCCCCCGGAGGGCCAGATCGCCTTCGTGGGGTTGCGCGAGCAGCGAGAAGAAGGGGGCTCGGGCTTGCCTTTGTGGATCATCTCGGCCGATGGACGCGAGCTGCGGGGGCCGCTCTACGGGCACGCGAGCAACCCGAGTTTCTCGCCGGACGGGTGCCGTCTGGTAGTCCAGGAAACGTCCTGGCTGCGCCGGATCGATGTGCAGACGGGTTACGGCCCCGTGATCTTCGATCGCAGCAGGCCCGGGCCGCCGGTGTGGGCGCCGAACGGTGAGCGGATCGTGTTCTCCGCGGCCGCGCAGACGGGCTTCGAGTTCTTCTCGATTCAGCCCGACGGCTCGGATCTCCGGCTCCATTCGAGCCTCGGAGAGCGCAAAGCGATCAGGTTCGACTTCTTCCCGAATTCGAAGAGCGTGTTGCTCGAACACGCAATACTGGACTCGGTAGAGACCGGAGTTTCCCACACTGACCTCTACGAGCTCGATCTAGAGATTGGTGCTGCGCGACCGTTCTTCAGCCGGCCGTCCGCCGACGAGGCGTTTCCTGCTGTATCGCCTGACGGGAGGCTGATCGCCTTTGCCGGCCCGGTAGAGGCTGGGGGAGAAGCTTACATGGTACACATCCTGGGTCCCGACGCGGTGCCGCGCCTGCTGACGCACCCCTCGCGGATCGTCGTCACCCAGCAGCACCCGTGGGGCGCGCCCGCGAGCGCCGGCGGTCCCGCGTTCTCACCCGACGGCGGGTGGGTGGCGATGAGGTGGAACCGGGATAGTCGGATCACCGAGGTCCGGACCGATGAACAGGGCGAGCGGTTCGCCTTCAAGAACACGCTGGGTGAGATCTACGTCATGCGGACCGATGGCAGCCATCCCGTCCGGCTGACGCACTTCTTCGCGACGTCCCAGCCCGACTGGGGTCCGGTGTGTCGCGGTTCTTAGAACCTCCTCGAGAACCCATCTGCTGCGGGACGGAAGACCGGAGCGAGCTCACATCGGCGCGATCTGATCGATCACCGCGATCACGTCGTCGCTGAGCCGCAGCTCGGCGGCGGCGGCGTTCGCCTCCACGTGCTCGACCTTGGTGGCGCCGACGATCGCCGACGAGACCTCCGGGCGCCGCAGGCACCAGGCGATCGCCATCGCCGGCAGGTGTAGCCCAGCCTCCTCGGCGATCCGCTTCAGCTTGGCGACTTTCGCCAGCCCCTCGGCGGAGAACCAGGGGCCCATGAAATCGCGGCCGCGCTCGTCGGCGGCCCGGGAATCGTCGGGCACGTCCTCGATCGACGTGTATTTCCCGGTCAGCACGCCGCGGGCCAGCGGCGAGTAGGCGAGCAGGCCCAGCCCCTCGCGCCGGCAGACCTCCAGCACCCCGTTCTCCTCGATGTCGCGGCGCAGGATATGATACTGCGGCTGGTTCGAGACCAGGCGTCTGAGACCCAGCTGGCGGCCCAACCGCACCGCGTCCTCGATCTGCCCCGCCGACCACACGCTGACGCCGCCGTACAGCACCTTCCCCTGGGTGATCAGGTCGTCGATGGCGCGGAGCGTCTCGTCCAGCGGCGTGTCGTCGTCGTAGCGGTGGCACTGGAAGAGGTCGACATAGTCGGTGCGCAGGCGCTCGAGGCTCATATGCACCTGCTCGAAGATGTGCTTGCGGGACAGGCCGGCGTCGTTGGGGCCGGGTCCGACGCGGAAGTAGGCCTTGGTGGCGAGCGCGTACTCGTGACGCGACAGAGGAGCCAGGGCCTTGCCGAGGACCGACTCGGCCCGGCCGCCGGCGTAGACGTTGGCCGTGTCGAAGAAGTTGATCCCCAGCTCGATGGCGCGGCGGACGCAGCGGATCGCGGTCTTCTGGTCGGTCCTGTGGCCGAAGGTGAGCCAGCTGCCCAGGGAGACGGTGCTGATCTTCAGGCCGGAGTTGCCGAGGTTGCGATAGTTCATCAGCAGCGGGAACTCAGAGCTGCAGGCTCATCTGCGCCGCGCTGCTCGCTGACGCCGCCCGCCAGATCGGCGCCCGGGCGATCGCCGCCAGCTTGCGGCCGCGGAGCGGCAGCTGGACCGGTTTGCCGGGCCGGCCGCCGTTGGCGCCCTGGTAGTCGATCGGGACGACCTCGCCCGAGGCGGTGATCGCCACGACCGTTTCGCCGGGGAGCAGGTCGAGCAGCCCGATAACGTTGCCCGACTCGATGCGGGAGGGCAGGAACTGGACGCCCTTGCCGCCGCGTGACTGGGGCCTGGGCTCGTCTTCGCCCAGCAGCCGGGCCCAGCCCTCGACGGTGGCGCCCAGCATCGTGGTTCCCTTGCGGGGGACGACGCAGGCGGCCAGGGCGTCGCCCTTGGCCAGGCCCACGCCCTTCACGCCGGAGGCCGACCGGCCCATCGCCCGGATCTCAGACTCCTCGAACCGGATCAGCTGGCCTTTTCGAGTGGCCAGGACGACCTGCTCGCTGCCGTGGGTGATCTGGACATCGAGGATCTCGTCGCCCTTCTCGAGGCCGGCGGCGATGATGCCGCCGCTCCGGACGTTGCCGTACTCCGAGAGCGCGGTACGCTTGACCTGGCCGCCGCGGCTGGCGAACAGGGCGTAGCGCTTCTCGTCGAAGTCGCGCACCGTGTGGACGGCGACGATCGACTCGTCCTCCAGCTCGAGGATCTCGGCCAGCAGCCGGCCGCGGGAGGACCGGGTGCCCTGGGGCAGGTCGGCGATCTTGACCGCGTGGACGTTGCCCGCGTCGGTGAAGGCGAGCAGCTGCTCCTCGGACTTGCAGAGCCAGAGCCGGGTGACGAAGTCGTCGCGCCCCTCCTCCAGGCTCTCGGCGGCGGCGCGGCCGCCGTCGTCGCCGGCGGTCCGGGCCGGCAGCGCCTTGATGTAGCCGGCGCGGGTCAGGAAGACGTGCATCTCCTGCTCGGCCTCGCCGGCGGGGAGCGGGAAGCGGCCATCGTCGTCGAGGATCTCGGTACGGCGTGCGTCGCCGTAACGCTCGGCGATCGTGTCGAGCTCGCGGCGGACCAGGTCGCGGCGGCGCTTCTCGTCCTCGAGCAGCGCCTTCAGCGTCTTGATCCGTTTGCTTAGCTGGTCCAGCTCTTCCTTCAGCTTGCGGCTCTCCAGGTTGGTGAGCTGGCTGAGGCGCATGGCCAGGATGGCCTCGGCCTGGGCGGCGCTGATCTTGAGGCTGGAGCGCAGGTTCTTGGCCGCGGTCTCGGGGGTGCGGCTCGATTTGATGATCTGGACCACCTCGTCGATGGCGTCGAGAGCGACCAGCAAACCCTCGACGATATGGGCGCGGTCCTCCGCCTTCTTCAGGTTGTGGCGCGAGCGGCGGACGATCACCTCGAGGCGATGGTCGATCCAGACCTCGAGGGCCTCCTTCAGGTTCAGCTGACGCGGCACGCCGTCGACCAGTGCGAGTGCGATGACACCGAAGGTGTACTGGAGCTGGGTCTTCCGGAACAGCTTGTCCAGCAGCTTGCGCGGCTGCGCGTCGCGCTTCAGCTCGAGCACGATGCGGACGCCGTCGCGGTCGCTCTCATCCCGCAGGTCGGTGACCCCCTGGATGGTTCCCTTGCGGACCAGGTCGGCGATGCTCTCGATCACCCGCTGCTTGCTCACCTGGTAGGGTAGCTCGGTGATCACCAGCGACGGCTTGCCGTAGGCGCCCTGCTCGACGTGGGAGCGGGCCCGCATGACGATGCGGCCGCGGCCGGTGCGGTAGGCCTCCTCGATCCCCTCGCGTCCCCAGATGTAGCCGCCGGTGGGGAAGTCGGGCCCGGGGACCAGCTCCATTAGCTTGTTCATCGACGTGTTGGGCCGGCCGAGGATCTGGTCGGCGGCGGCGGCGATCTCGCGCAGGTTGTGGGGCGGCACCTTGGTGGCCATGCCGACGGCGATCCCGTCGGTGCCGCAGACCAGCAGCTGCGGGAATCCGGCGGGCAGCACCGCGGGCTCTTGGAGCCGATCGTCGAAGTTGGACTGGAAGTCGACGGTGTCCTTGTCCAGGTCGCGGAGCATGTCGCCGGCGATGGGCGCCAGCCGGGCCTCGGTGTAGCGATACGCCGCGGCGGGATCGCCGTCCACCGAGCCGAAGTTCCCCTGGCCGTCGACCAGCGGGTAGCGCATCGAGAACGGCTGCGCCATGCGGACCAGCGTCTCGTACACGGTGGTGTCGCCGTGGGGGTGGTACTTGCCCAGCACATCGCCCACCACGGTGGCGCTCTTCTTGTACGGTCGGCCCGGAGTGAGGCCCAGCCCCTGCATCGCGTACAGGATCCGCCGCTGGACCGGCTTCAGCCCGTCGCGCGCGTCGGGCAGGGCGCGCTGCACGATCACGCTCATCGAGTAGTCGATGAACGATTCGCGCAGCTCCTCTTCCAGGAAACGGTTTACGATGCGCTCGCGGCGCGGATTGTCGACCCTGGCCACACGTCCCGTCCCGTCCAGGTTGGAATCAGACACCGAAGACAAGGCAAAGGTAATCGCCGGGATCAGGTTGCTCAACAGGCGGGTGCTGGTTGTGGGAAGTGGGGAAGTCGGATATCGGGATTCCGATTTGGGGAAAGTCCAGTTCTCTCCGAATTGTCGAAGCGGATTCGGGGATTCGGGGATTCGGTGATTCGGGGAGGTTGGAGGGTCCACCCACCATCCAGCGCCGACCACCCACTACCCATCACCCACTACCCATTACCCACTACCTCTCACCCTTACCGTTGACTCTTCGCGCTCGAGGGTTAACTGTTGAGATTCATTAACTCGGAGGATTCTGTGGAGCAGGCGTTCCCGGCAGGCCAGGAAGAAGGTGTCCTCGAGCTCTCGTGGGAGCTGTTCGGCGAGCTGTGTCGCGTGCTGGCGATCCGGGTGGCCCGGGACTACGACCCCGAGGTCGTGGTGGGGATCGCCGCCGCCGGGGTGATCCCGGGGGCGGTGGTGGCCGCGATGCTCCAATGCGAGTTCTACGCCATCAAGATCACGCGGCGGCCCGACGACGATGGCGTGCGGCAGCGGCCCGAGGTCCTGTCGGCGGCGCCGCCGCAGATCGCCGGCCGGCGGGTCCTGCTGGTGGACGAGATCTGCGACAGCGGGGAAACGCTCCGCCTGGCGCTGGCGGCGGCCCGGGACGTGGGTCCGGCGGAGATCCGGACCGCCACGTCGCTGATCCGCGAAGGCCGCTACGAGCCCGACTTCCACGCCCTCGCCACCGACTCGGTGGTGGTGTTCCCGTGGGACCGGGAGGTGCTGGACTCCGACGAGGTCCGGCTGGTGGTGAATCCGGAATACGAGGACCTGCTGGAAGACGGTGAGGAGTGATGGGTAAGGGGTGGTGAGTAGAGGAATACCCACCACTCCCAACTCACAACCGCTTACCGCCTCCTACCCCTCTTGCATCGAGTTCAGGAACTCCTCGTTGTTCTCCGTCCGCTTCATCCGCTGGATCAGGAACTCGATCGATTCGGCGGGCGGCATGTCGGCGAGGAAGTTGCGGAGCAGGTAGATGCGGTTGAGGGTCTTCTCGTCGAGGAGCAGCTCCTCGCGCCGCGTGCCCGAGCGGTTGATGTCGATGGCGGGGAAGATCCGCTTGTCGGCGATGTGCCGGTCGAGGACGATCTCCATGTTGCCGGTGCCCTTGAACTCCTCGAAGATGACCTCGTCCATGCGGGAGCCGGTCTCGATGAGCGCGGTGGCGATGATCGTGAGGCTGCCGCCCTCCTCGAGGTTGCGGGCCGATCCGAAGAAGCGCTTCGGCTTGTGGAGCGCGTTGGCGTCGACACCGCCGGAGAGGATCTTGCCCGAGTGGGGGACGACCACGTTGTAGGCGCGGGCGAGTCGGGTGATCGAGTCGAGCAGGATCACGACGTCGCGCTTGTGCTCGACCAGCCGCTTCGCCTTCTCGATCACCATCTCGGCCACCTGGGTGTGGCGGTCGGCCGGCTCGTCGAAGGTGGAGGCGATCACCTCGGCATCGACGTGCTCCTCCATGTCGGTCACCTCTTCGGGCCGCTCGTCGATGAGCAGCACGATGAGGTGGATCTCCGGGTGGTTCTCGGTGATGGCGTTGGCGACCTTCTGGAGCAGGATCGTCTTACCGGCCTTGGGCGGCGAGGTGATGAGGCCGCGCTGGCCCTTGCCGATGGGCGCGATCAGGTCGAGGACGCGGTTGGCGATGTCGCCGTTCTCGCGTTCCAAACTGATGCGCGCTTCGGGATAGCGGGGCCGCAGGTTGTCGAAGCTGATCCGGTGCTTCGATTTCTCCGGGTCCTCGCCGTTTATGCCCTCCACCTTGAGGAGCGCCAGGTAGCGCTCGCCCTCCTTCGGTGGCCGGACCTGACCGTGCACGGTATCGCCAGTTCGCAGGTCGAACCGCTTGATCTGCGAGGGTGACACGTAGATGTCGTCGGGTCCGTAGAGGTAGTTCCAGTCCTGACTCCGCAGGAAGCCGTAACCTTCCGGCAGGATCTCGAGCACGCCGTCGGCGCGCAGGATCACATCGGAATCGAGCAGGTTCTGCTCGATGCGGAAGATCAGATCTTGCTTGCGGAGTGAGGAGTAGTTCTGGATGTTCAGCTCTTCGGCCATCTCGTGCAGGTCCTGGACCGACTTGGCCTTGAGCTCGGCAATGTCTAGGGAGTTGCTCATTTGCTTTTCTTACGGTGAATTGTTGCTTTCTTCGGCTGGGAGCTCGCCGGTCGGGGGCTCCGGCTCGGTACCCGGCCCGCCTGATGCGGATGGCGGGCATGAGAGGTAACTCCTTTAACTCCTCGCGTTTACGTCCTGTTTTCCGATCTGTTTTCGGTGCGTTTCTTTGGGATAGTATTCGCGGTGCAGGAACGCGGAATGCTGGTTGGTGACGCAAAATAGTAGCAATCTGCAACCGTCCGGTCAAGTCCCGGCGGATTTCGCTCAGGTCTTCGCCGTGTGCCGTGTCGAACCGGTGCGGCGTGGCCGGGTGGTGTCCGGCATCCTGCTGCCACACCTGGAACCCGGTTCGCCGCCGGTGAGGGAGCTGTTCGCCCGCTGGGAAGGGTCGCACGCGGTGCGCAAGGGGGCCTTCGGCTACGAGGTGCTCCTGTTCGAGCCGGAGCGCCGGCGCGAGCGCTGGTGGCTGCACCTGCTGCTGTTCGCGGCGACGCTGTTCAGCACGATCGTGGCCGGAGCTCTGTTGGCGGGCCGCTACCCGCTGGAGTTCACGGCGTTGTACCTGTTCGATGGATGGTGGCTGCCCGTTCCCATCAGCCTCGACCCGGGCGCGCTCGTCGTGGGGTTGCCGTTCGGGCTGGCGCTGATCGGGATCCTGGCGCTCCACGAGGCGGGGCACTATTTCGCCGCACGACGTTACCGCATTACGGTCACGCCGCCCTATTTCATACCGTTTCCTCCCTACATCTCGGTGATCGGCACGCTGGGCGCCTTCATTCGATTGCGCTCGCCCGTTCTGAGCCGGAGACATCTGCTGGACGTGGGCGTCGCGGGCCCGCTGATGAGCTTCTTCGCATCGCTTCCTGTGCTCTGGTGGGGGCTGCTCCACAGTCGGGTACTGAGCACGGCGTTCGATCCGCCCAGCCTCTACCTGGTTCGCTTCGCCAGCGAGCGTTTCTGGTTGGGCGGGTCGCCGATCGTCGTGGCGATGACCCGGCTGCTGGTGGGGATGCCGCCGGCGGGGCATACGATCGAGCTGCATCCGGTCGCTTTCGCCGGGTGGCTGGGGCTCTTCGTCACGGCGCTCAACCTGTTGCCGATCTCGCAGCTGGACGGGGGCCACATCCTCTACGCCCTGCTGGGTCGCCGGCAGAGGGTCCTGGCCTGGGCCTTCTTCCTGACGCTGATCCCGCTGGGGTTCCTGTGGCCGGGATGGTGGGTATGGGCGGCGCTGGTCTTCCTGGTCGGCCGAGGCCGGATCCAGCATCCGCCGCTTTTCGATGCGGCGGAGACCCTCAACCGGGAACGGATCTACATGGGCCTGGCAGCGGCGGCGATCTTCGTGCTCTGCTTCGTGCCGATGCCGTTCCGCATCTGAACGCCTGACTGATGGTGGCCGCCGCCGACTTGACGCGCGCGGCCAGTCGGTCGAGATTGATTTCCCTTCCGAAAAACAGACGCACGCTGCCGCCCGCACCTGGAGGAAGCGAGCCCGAATGGCCCGTCACAACCGCGAGGGCGAAGGAACCGATCAGCATGGTGCCCGCTACCGGATCAGCTACCAGCCGGATTGGCTGCGGCAGATCAAGGTCTCACGCACACTCGCCGGCAGCGATCGACAGTCCACGAAGACGCTCTTTCGCAACCCGGCGAACTGCGCCGAGCGGGAGCCCGGTGACAGGGTGCGCACGCGCGTCACTTCCGAGGATGGGAAGGTCGATTTCGAGGTGACGATCGCCGACACGGGCAACAAGGTAGACCAGGTCGTGGTGACGTCCCGGTCCGGCGACGCGAAAAGCGACATCACCTTCATCATCGACGGCTCGTTGCCCAAGCCCGGCGATCTGGGCAAGGCGCGGCGCCGGCGCAGGGGTCGATGAAGGATTCCGACTAGCGCTCGGTGAATCCGCTCCTCAAATCCGTCCTCAACTGCTGCAGCATCTCTCGTGTTCGACGCAGCTCCTGCTCCAGAGCCCGGTCATGTAGCAGTCGTCCGAGCGTCCCCCGACCGCTTTCCAGCCGGCGGTTCACCCGGTCGAACCGAGCCCGGATGCGGTCGAGGCGTGGGGCGAGGGCCGTGTCGACGGCGAAGCCGCCGAGGGTGCCTTCGCGACGCAGCCAGTAGCCCATCAGCGTGTCGATTCGCGGCCCGATGCGGCGGAGGGCGACGCGGATCGACGGGTCGTCCAACATGCTTGCCAGCCCGGCCGCGGTGCTCCCTACCGCGTCGAAGCTGGTCGCCAGTTCGGTCAGGTTCAGCTGCAGCTCTCGCAGCTCGTCCGGTCGCTGCGTCAACAGGCCCAGGCTGCCGTCGCCGTGCCGGGCCAGCTCGAAGACTCGGCGCCACGAGTTGATCACCGCCGGCAGCGAGTCGTAGACCGAGCTGAGCTGCTCGATGGCCTCCTTGGGATCGATCTCCGGGGCTGCCGGCAGCCCGGCCCCGGCGGTCAGCGGCGGCGTCGGCTCGCGGGATGGAAGGATGTTCACCACGGCCTCGCCGAGCAGGCCGGCGGTGGTGACCTGGGCTATGGCGCCTTCGGTGATGTGAGGTTGGGCGTTGCGCCGGATGCTGAGAAAGACGCGCAGCCGCCCGCTCCCGCCTCCGGACGGCAGAACGAATTGTATCCTGCTGACCTGTCCCACCGGTTGACCAGCTAGCCAGACATGGGCACCGCGGCGGAGCGTCTGGTGCGTATAGGTGTCGAAGTGGAGCATGTATCGCTCCTGGACGACCTGGCGGAACTCGTCGATGAAGAAGATGAGGACCAGGGACACCGAGATGACGATCGTCACGGCGAGACCGATCCGGAGCTGCGACCAGAGAACGCCTCCTCGCATCAGTCCCGGACCTCTGGTGACGGCGTTGCCCGGCGCGTCCGGTCGCCCTTAGCTTGCGCGAGCATGCTCGAACCTGAACGCATCAACCCCTCGATCTTCGTGTCGGCGGCGGCCAGCCGGATGAGTGGAGTCAAGATAACCTCGGGCGGCTCAGCCGGCATCCCTTCGATTCGGATCGGCGGCCCGGGGAACGAGAACGCGCTAACCGTGCCAGGGAGGCACAGATGGAGGTCCCAACCGAGGCCAGAATCGAATTGAGCGCCGGTGGCGTAGTGTTTCGGCCCTCCGCGTCCGGCGCGGTCGAGGTCTTGCTGATCCAGGACAGCTATGGGAACTGGGGCTTTCCGAAGGGTCATGTCGAGGAGGGGGAGAGTCGTGAGGAGGCGGCGACCCGGGAGTGTCGGGAGGAGACGGGACTCGAGGGGCTGGAGCTCGTGGGTGAGGTAGCGGCGACGGACTGGTACTTCCGCGCCGCGGGCGCGCTGGTTCACAAGTTCTGCGACTATTTCGTGCTGCTGGCGGACCCCACGGCAGAAGCCAGGCCACGGACGGCGGAGGGGATACAGGATTGCTCCTGGCTGGACCCGGATGCGGCGGCGGAGCGCATCACTTACGCCAACGCCCGTCACGTGTTGCGACGCGCGCTGCGGCATCCGCGGATCGTCGACGGACCGGAGCCGCTCCGGAAGGGGCGATCCCGGGTGCGAGGGAAGTAAGGGATGAACGAGGCGCCGGGCGGTCGTCGCAGGGTCTTTCTCACGGGGGGGACTGGTTTCGTCGGCGGGCACGTGGCGCGACGCCTGGCGCAGAGAGGACACACGGTGCGGGCGCTGGTTCGGGATGCGGGGTCGGCGGCGGTGTTGCGGGAGCTGGGCTTCGAGCTGGTGGAGGGCTCGCTACCCGACGATCTGCCCGACGGCGCGCTGGACGGCTGCGAGGCGGTCGTCCATCTGGTGGGGATCATCAGAGAGCGGCCGCCCCAGACCACGTTCGAACGGATCCATATCCAGGGAACCCGGAGGATGGTCGAGGGCTCGATGAAGTCGGGTGTGGGGAAGTTCGTCCACATGAGCGCGCTGGGCGCCGACCCCGAGGGCACGACATACGAAAGGACCAAGTACGAGGCGGAGGAGCTGGTTCGGCGATCCGAGCTTCCTCACGTGACCTTCCGTCCGTCGGTGATCGTAGGTGAGGGCGGCGAGTTTACGGGGCTGCTGCTGCGAATCGTGCGCTACGCGCCGGTGATCCCGGTGATCGGAGATGGCGCGTATCGTCTTCAGCCCTTGGACGTGAAAGATGTGGCGGAGGCGTTCGTGCAGGCGGCCGAGCGAGAGGACCTGACGGACGAGAGCTTCGACCTCGGCGGACCCCACAAGCTGACCTACAACCGGGTACTCGAGATCGTCTGCGAGGAGCTCGGCCTGAAGCGTCGGACGGTCAGCGTTCCGCTGTCGCTGGTCAGGCCACTGGTCGACCTGGCCTCGAGCTGGCGGCTACCCACCCCGATCACTTCCGAGGAGCTGACGATGCTGTTGAGCGAGAACGTGATCCCCGGGGAGGGGACCCGCTGGCGGGAAGCTTTCCACATCGAGCCGACGCCTCTCCGCAACGTGATTCGGCGGCTCACCGAGGACGACGGGGGCGGGGCCTGATCGGCCGGACGGGGCCTCGCGGCGTCACGGTTTGCGAGATATTGTAATGGCGAATTACGGACAGGGACGATCGCGTGCAGACGAATACGGGCGGTACAGGTGTAAAACTGATGACGCTGCCGAACCTGATATCGGCTCTGCGTCTGCCCATCGCGGCCGCGTTCCTCGCCGTGGATGGTGTGCTGTGGCGAGGACTGCTCCTGTTCTTCGGCGGCGTGACCGACGCGATGGACGGGTGGCTGGCCCGCAAGCTGGGCGTGCAGAGCGAGGCGGGCGCGGTGATCGACCCTCTGTTCGACAAGCTCTTTGTTATCATCGCGCTGGCTGCCTTTCTGCGCGAACCGTATCTGAGCTGGCCGGAGTTCGCGGTCCTGATCTCCCGGGACCTCTATGTCGGGTCCGGATTCATCGTGGCGAAGACGATCCGAGTCGCGGTGTCGGTCCGGTCTCGATTCAGCGGAAAGCTGGTTACGTTCCTGCAGCTCGTAACTCTGTTCGTGTTGCTGTTCACACCGGGCCAGGTTGACCTGTTCGTCGTCGTCGTCGGGGTGGCCTCGGTCATCGCGATACTCGACTACACCTCGGCCGGCATCGCCAGCTTGAGGAAACGTCATCAGGAAGCGTGAGCCGCTCCGACCAGGCGGCTCCGACATCATGGAGGGGAGGTAGAATGCGCAGACTACTCCGGGGGACGGGCGTCGGTCTCGTCCTGGCGCTTGTCGTCATGGCCGCGGCTGGCTGCGAGCCGCCCGAGACCGAACCCGACGTCAACGTCGCGGCGATCGACAGCTTCCTGAGCGAGCTTGGCGGTACCTCTGCCGCCGCCATGGAGCGGGGCACGCGATGGCGCATGATCGCCTCCATCGGACCCGGCCTGCCGCCCATCGATTACAGCGCCGACGATCTGCCGGAACCCGGGTCTCGTGGAGCCGGGCTTCTCCAGGTCTACTGCATCCAGTGTCACTGGCTTCCGTCGCCCCAGATGCACACGGCGGACGAGTGGGAATACCTGATGCGCAACATGTTGCTTCGGGCCCGGACCCTGGAATACCGCCTCGGCGGACCGCTCATTACCGGCATGGTCGGTGAGGTCGTGATGGCCGGGCTGACCACGGCAGAGGTTCCCAGCGACCCGCAGGTCGACACGATGCTCGTCTACCTGCAGCGAAACGCCATGTTGGAAGCGGACCCGGCCGAGCTGACCGAAGGGGAGGGGCGCGAGCTGTTCCTGGAGCGCTGCGCCATCTGTCACGCGGCGCCGTCGCCACGGGCCCGCACGGCCGCGGGCTGGGACGCCATCGTGGCCAAGATGCGGGGGCTGATCGTGCAGGCCGACCTGGAGCCGTTGACGGATCGGCAGGCCGACGCGATCGCCGGATACCTGCGGGAGCGAGCGGTGGGGCGGTGAGGGGTTGTGGGTCGTGGGTCGTGGGCTCCTGACTCGGCCCGTCGGGGTCCTTGGGTCGGATGCCCACCGCCTGCCCGTCGGGCCGGCAGAACCCGGGAGCCGACACACCGCGTCAACTGGCATCCCGAGGCACCAGTCACCACCCACCACTCACCACCGACTACCCTAAATGGGCAGGGCCCTTGCATCGTTGTGGCGGGTTCCATATACTATACCCCAGTATAGCACAAGGAGGTGCGCCTATGCCCCACGCCCATGCCATGGGCATCGCCGAGTCCACGCGCCACGACCTGTTGACGCGCTTAGCCCGAGTCCGCGGCCAGGTCGAGGGCATCCAGCGGATGGTGGAGGACGATCGGTACTGTCCCGATATCCTGCAGCAATTCGCCGCGGTCTATTCGGCGTTGCGAGGGGCCGAACGCGAGCTGCTGGCCAACCACCTGGAGCGCTGTGCCACTCGTGCCATCCAGGAGGGTGGCGAGGCGGCGGCCCAGGTTCGCCGTGAGATCGTCGATCTGCTCCACCGCTACGTCCGGTGAACCGGCTCGGCGCGGTTAACGCTTCGTGGGCGCCAGCTGTCTGTAGGGCAGAAGCCGAGATGTCAAACCCGAACGGAGCGTAGATGCATGATTAGACGAATTCTGGGGACGGCGGCTCTTCCGGCGCTGTTGATCGCCGTGGCGGTACCGGCCACGGGTCAGGAAGCCCAGGAGGACAGCGCGCAGCTTCGCCGGCCCGCGCCCCAGCGGGGCATGATGCACCGGGGCATGATGCACCGCGGCATGATGCGCCGGGGCATGGGACCGATGCAGCAGAGCGGTGCCGCGATGCGAATGGGCGGCCTGATGGGCCCCGGCCACGTGGGACCCCGGTTCCTGATCGGGCTGAAGGATGAACTCGAGCTCAGCGACGAGCAGGTGACGCGGCTCGAGGGGATCCAGGAGAGCCATCACGCGCTGATGACGGGCCTGCGAGAGCAGATGCAGAAGGGGCACGAGGCGCTGCGCGAGGCGCGGATCGCCGACGACTACGGCGCGATGGAGGAGGCGATCGAGGAGGTGGGTCGAACCCGGACGCAGATGGCGCGGAGCATGCTCGATGTGGAACGCCAGACGCAGTCGGTGCTGAGCGCGGATCAGCGAGCGAAGCTCGACAGCTGGCGGGAAGGCGCCCGTCTGTTCCTGCGCCGGGGGCTGGAGATGCGGCGCGGCATGCGGGGTGAGGGTGACGGTCCGGGCATGCGGATGCGTCAGCGGCGGCACCAGCCGCCGGGAAACGGGTAGTCGACGAGCGAAGCGAACGACCAGGACATTAGCCAGCAAAAAAAAGACTCGGGCGGTGGCCCCGTTGCAAGACGGGGCCGGCGCCCTTTCTGTTCGGTGGTAGAGGCGAGAAGGATGCCAGAACGCGAACGGGTTCGAAGATGAAGACCGAGACTCTCGAAATCGGCGGTATGCACTGCGCGTCGTGCGCGGCGGCGGTGGAGAAGGCGCTCAAGGGCGTGGAGGGCGTCGAGGAAGCCAGCGTGAACCTGGCCAACGAGAAGGCGACGATCGTTCACGGCGGCGATCGCGACGTGTCGCCGCAGCTGCGCGCCGCGGTGGAGCGCGCGGGCTACGAGGTGAAATCGCGTCCTCAGACGGTGGTGCTGGAGGTGAGCGGCATGCACTGCGCGTCGTGCGCGGCGGCGGTGGAGAAGGCGCTGGCCTCGCTGGAGGGCGTCGAGTCCGCCGCGGTCAACATCTCGACCGAGCGGGCGACGGTGACCCACGCTCCGGAGGCGGTCCGTGTCGACGATCTGAAGAAGGCAGTGGAAGCGGCGGGCTACGGCGTGGCCTCGGTCGATGGGGCGGGCGCCGGGCGGCGCCTGGCCCGGGAGCGGGACCGGCTGGCGGAGGACCAGCGAAAGGTGGCCGAGGCGCGCCGCAAGATGATCGGCGCCTGGGCCCTGACCGTGCCGATCATCGTATGGATGATCCCGCACATGTTCTTTGGGGTGATGTGGCCATCGGCGGGGCTCTACGACCTCGGGATGATCGTGCTGGCTGCCCCGGTCCTCTTCCTCTGGGGGTGGCCGACGGTTCGGGGCGGCTTCCGGAGCCTCGTCAATCGGGCGCCGACGATGGACACGCTCATCGCCATGGGCTCGACCGTGGCGTTCGCCACGGGGTTCGTAGCGCTGGCCCATGATATGGGGTGGGCGCCGCGACTGCTCAACTACGCCGGTGTGGGCGGCATGATCATGGCCATCCACCTCACGGGACGCTACGTGGAGACGAAAGCCCGGGGCCGGACATCGGCGGCCATCCAGAAGCTCCTGTCGCTGGAGGCGAAGACGGCCCGGCTGCTGAGGGACGGCGCGGAGGTCGAGGTGCCGATCGAGGAGGTCGAGGTCGGCGACGTCATGATCGTCCGCCCCGGCGAGAAGATCCCGACCGACGGTGACGTGGTGGGCGGCCGCTCCTCCGTCGACGAGTCCATCGCCACCGGCGAGTCGTTGCCGGTGGAGAAGGGCGAAGGCGACCGGGTGATCGGCGCCACGATCAACAAGCAGGGGGCCCTGCGGGTTCGGGCCACCGGCGTCGGCGAGGACACCTTCCTGGCGAACGTAATCCGCATGGTGGAGGAGGCCCAGGGGACGAAGGTCCCGATCCAGGGGTTCGCCGACCGGGTCACGGCGATCTTCGTGCCGACGGTCCTGGCGGTCGCCGCGGCGACGTTCGTCGCTTGGCTGGTCTTCCCCGGCGCCTTGCGCTCGGTGGCCGAGTGGGCCGCGGGCTTCCTCCCCTGGGTCGACCCGGCGCTGGGTACGGTCTCGCTGGCCGTGTTCGCGGCGGTGGCGGTGCTGGTCATCGCCTGCCCCTGCGCCCTGGGGCTCGCCACGCCCACGGCGCTGATGGTGGGCACGGGGCTGGGCGCCGAGAACGGTGTCCTGTTCCGCAGCGGGGCGGCGATCCAGACGCTGAAGGAGGTGGACACCATCGTTCTCGACAAGACGGGGACGATCACGAAGGGCGAGCCCGGCGTGACGGACGTCATCGCCGCCGAAGGTTTCGGGGCGGCCGACGTGGTCGGCGTCGCCGCGGCCGCCGAGTCCGGATCCGAGCACCCGCTGGGTGAAGCGATCGTCGCCGAGGCGCGGGCGCGTGGACTGACGGTTTCCGAGGCGGAGCGCTTCGAGGCGCTGGTCGGCCACGGCGTCTGCGCCGCCGTCGATGGACGGGACATCCTGGTCGGGAACGAGCGCCTGATGTCGGACGAAGGGGTCGCGACCGAGGCGCTGATGGAAGAGCTCTCGCGTCTGGAGCAAGAGGCGAAGACCGCCATGTTCATCGCGGTCGACGGACGGCTGGCCGGCGTGATCGCGGTGGCCGACACGCTGAAAGACGACTCCCTCGACGCCATCGCCCGGCTCCGTGGCTTCGGAATGGAGACGGTGATGCTGACGGGGGACAACGAGCGTACGGCGCGGGCGATCGCGGACCAGGTCGGCATCGACCGGGTCGTGGCCGAAGTCCTGCCGGACGCCAAAGTGGAGGTCATCAAGAAACTCCAGAACGAAGGCCGCAACGTCGCCATGGTTGGCGACGGGATCAACGACGCGCCGGCCCTCAAGCAGGCGAACGTCGGGATCGCCATCGGTACCGGCACCGACATCGCCATCGAGAGCGCCGACGTGACGCTGGTGCAGGGCGACCTGTCGGCGGTGGTGCGGGCGATCCGCCTGTCCCGGGCCACCTTCCGGAAGATCCGCCAGAACCTGTTCTGGGCTTACTTCTACAACGTGATCGCGATCCCGGTGGCGATCCTCGGCTTCCTGCACCCGGCCATCGCCGAGGCGGCCATGGCGTTCAGCTCGATCAACGTGGTCCACAACAGCGCGCGTCTCCGAAAGGCCGAGTTGGGCCGAGCCTCATCCGGCGCCGGCGGCGACAAAACATCCGGCTAACTGGCAACGAACCGCGGATCCCCCCATCTTTCGAGTCGGAGTCGGCGGTACCTGAGCCCCACAGCCGGAGGCCCTCGTTGCGATCGGTGATGCCGGACCCTGACAGGCGGTTGTCTCGGTTCTCATGACATCTCCCCTGGAGCGGCTGCGCGAAACGCTTCCGCGGCAGTACGAGGTGGAGCGAGAGCTGGCGAGCGGCGGCATGGGAACGGTGTACCTGGCCCGCGACACGGTGCTGGATCGACGGGTCGCGGTGAAGGTGCATCGTCCGGACCTGGCCGACCGGAACGCGGCAACGCGCCTCCGCGAGGAAGCGCGTATCCTCGCCCGCCTGAGACATCCCAACATCGTCTCCGTCTACCACGCGGGGGAGATCGGGCCCTCCTTTTATTACATCATGGATTACGTGGAGGGGGAGACGCTGGCGGCGCGACTGGACCGCGGCCCGTTGGGCGTGGACGAGGCGCTGAAGCTGGGAAGCGATCTTCTCTCCGCGCTGGAAGCCGTTCACCAGCACGGGATCGTCCACCGCGACATAAAGCCCGGCAACATCTTCCTGGTCGGCGAGCAGGCGCTGCTCGGCGATTTCGGGATCGCCAAGCACCACGGCAGGGAGTCGGGCACGATCACCGAGCCCGGCCAGCGGATGGGCACCCCCGGTCACATGGCGCCGGAGCAGTTGGCCGGCGAAGAGGTCACGACCGCCACGGACATCTACGCCGTGGGCGTCGTGCTCTACGAGGCGCTCACGGGCCGCCGCTGGTCGGTCCTGACGCCCCCGGAGGAAGCGGATTGGTCGGGCATTCCTCAGCGCATCGCCCGGGCACTCCGTCGGGCGCTCGCCGTCGCACCGGGCCAGCGATGGGCGGACGCGGCCTCGTTCCGCGCCGCGCTGCTTCGGGCGCGGGATGGGATTCGTTCGACTCTCCCGCTGAACCCCAGGGTACTCGTCGCGGCCGCGGCGCTGGTGGCCGTGCTCGGTGGCGGCTGGCTGCTTCGTCGCTCCCTCATGCCACCGCAGCCGCCGGTCTCCTCCGGGCGGATCGCCGTTCTTCCGTTCTCGGTCCGGGGCGGCGGCGGCTTCGATTATCTGGGCGTGGGGATGGTCGATCTGTTGAGCACGAAGCTGGACGGTGCAGGCGAATTGCGGAGCGCCGACCCGCGCGCGGTGCTGAGCATGGTGGAGCGGGATGTCAGGACCTCGCCAGGCCCTCAGGAGGGCGAGAGGATCGCGCGACGTCTGGGCGCCGGTCTCTATGTGCTGGGTAACATCGTGGAAGTGCAGGGGCACTTGCGGCTCGACGCTTCCCTGTACGACCCGGACGCGGGCGGCGACGCCGTCGCCCAGGCGTCGGCGGAGGGCGATGCGGCTCAGCTGTTCGATCTCGTCGATCGGGTCGCCACCGAGCTCCTGGTCGGGCAGAGCCGGGGCCCCACCGGCAGTCTGCGACGCGTCGCCGCGGTGACGACCAGCTCGCTGCCGGCGCTGAAGGCCTATCTGGAAGGGGAGCAGGAGTACCGGGCGGGCCATTTCGCGCCGGCGGCGGAGGCGTTCGAGCGGGCGACGGAACTGGACAGCACGTTCGCGCTGGCGTGGTACCGGCTGGGCGTCACCGGCGACTGGCTGGTGCGCAGCGACCTGGTCGAGCGCAGCGCCGAGCGGGCCTACCGGCACAGCAGCCGGCTTTCCGATCACGATCGCGAACTGTTCGAGGCGTTCCTCGCCTATCGGCGCGGCGACGCGGCGGAGGCCGAGCGTCTTTACCGGAGCATCCTGAGCACGCGGCCGGAAGACGTGGAGGCCTGGATCCAGCTGGGCGAACTGCTCTTCCATTACGGCCCCTTCCGCGGCCGCTCCGTCGGCGAGGCGCGCGAGCCGTTCGAGCGCGTCCTCTCGTTCGAGCCCGGCGAGATCCACGCTCTGACCCACCTGATCAGAATCGCCGCGTTCCAGGGCGACCGGGCCGAGCTCGACTCGCTGGTTGACCACGCCCTCGCGCTCAACCCCGAGTACGATCGTGCGCTCGAGCTGCGGGCGCTCAGGACCTTCACCATCGGCGACGAGGAGAGCCAGCAGGAGATCCTGGCCGAATTGGAAGCCGCCCGGGTCGAGCAGCTGATGGTCATGGCCTGGAGCGTCCCGCTTTATACCCAGAACTTCTCTGCGGGCATTCAGATCTTCGGCCTGCTCACCGATCCCGCCTACGCTGCCGACGTCCGGGCGCTGGGCCACACCGGTCGCGCCTGTCTCCTGCTGGCGCACGGTCGATGGCGGGACGCCAGGGCGGACCTCGACGCCGCCGCTTCCCTCGATGCAGCCGCGGCGCTCGAATACCGGGCCCTGCTGTCGGCGACCCCTTTCCTGCCGGTGGCTCGCGGGGAGCTGGAGGCGATTCGTGCCGAGCTCATCGACTGGAACGCTGGCGACGAGCCTCTGGCGACCACGCGGACCACGTGGGTGAACGTGCACGACAGGGCGCATCGTCATCTGCAGCTGTATCTGTTGGGGCTGTTGAGCGCCCGGCTCGGAGACAGCGATGCGGCGATCCGCCACGCGCGGGAGCTGGGTCAGCTCGAAGGTCCCGAGAACGTCACGGGGCTGGCCCGTGATCTGGTTCTGGGCATTCGAGCGCAGGTGGCCCTGGCTCGAGGCAGGCCGGACGAGGCGCTGGCGGCGCTGGAGGGGGCGAGCCTGCAGACGTGGTATCAGCGAGCGGTCTCCTCCCTTTTCTATTCTCAGGCGCTCGAACGCTATACCCGGGCCGAGCTGCTGGCCGACGCCGGTCGTGAGCCGGAGGCCATCACCTGGTTCAGTAGCTTCGCAGCCGGTTCGGTGCGCCATCTGTTTTACCTGGCCCCGTCCCACCTGAAGCGGGGCGCGATCTACGAACGGCTGGGGCAGGTCGAGCGAGCGAAAGATGACTACCGACGCGTCGTCGAGCTGTGGAGCGACGCCGACCCCGAACTTCGCCCGCTGGTCACGCGGGCGGAGGCCCGGCTCGACGCTCTGGAAGAACAGGGTCAGCCGTAGCCTTTCAATGCAGAAGACCGCGATCGTCATCGGCGCGACTGGCCTGGTGGGCGGCCACCTGAACCGGCAGCTGGTGGATAGCGAGAGGTACGGGCTCGTGCGGGTCTTCACCCGGCGCACGACCGGAATCGACGACGGGAAGCTGGAAGAGCACCTGGTGAATTTCGATGAGATCGAGACCTGGCGCGGGGCCATCCAGGGCGACGAGCTGTTCTCGGCCCTAGGTACGACGCTGAAGCGGGCCGGCAGCAAGGAGGCGCAGTACCGGGTCGACTTCACCTACCAATACGACGTGGCGAGGGCGGCGGCGCGGAACGGGGTGGGCAAGTACCTGCTGGTCTCCTCCGCAGGGGCTGACCCGGACTCGCGGATCTTCTACTCGCGGATGAAGGGCGAGCTGGAGGAGGCGGTCGAGGAGCTGTCGTTCGAGTCGATCGTCATCTTCAGGCCGTCCGTCCTCGCGGGTGAGCGGGAGGAGACGCGCGTGGGCGAGAAGCTGGGCGGACTCGTCCTCGGGGCGCTGGCCCGGTTCGTGCCGCCGGTGCGGAAATACCGGCCGGTCCCGGGCGCGACCGTCGCGCGCGCGATGATCGCGGCGGCCTCCCGGACCGGCGGCCCGCGGGTCGAGACCTACGAGCTCGCCGAGATCTTCAGCCTGGCGGAAGATGGAACCGATGGAGCGGACTGACTGGCGGCGCGAAGCCCGGCGCCTCCGGGAGGCGTCGCCGCGACATGTGCTGTTTCTCTGCGTGGCGAACTCGGCCCGCAGCCAGATGGCGGAGGGGCTGGCTCGGAGCGTGGCGCCGCCGGGCATCAAGATCTCGTCCGCCGGGTCGACACCCTCGCAGGTCAATCCATTCGCGATCCGTGCCCTGGAGGAGCTGGGAATCGGCGCTGCTGGCCAGCGCTCCAAGGGGGTGGACGCGATCCGTCAGGCCGATGGTCCGCCGGTGGACGCCGTGATCACTCTGTGCGCCGAGGAGGTATGTCCGGTCTGGCTGGGTGACGCTCACCGCATCCATTGGCCGCTCCCGGATCCTGCCGCGGCGACGGGCGGTGAGGAGGCGATCCTGGATGCGTTCCGCGAGGTCCGGGATGAGTTGAAGCGGCGGCTCGCCGTCGTGTTCGGGCCCGCCGACCCGGCGGTCGCTGAGGATTGAGGTGTGAGTCGTGGAGCCGTCGAGAGAAGACTCGACCTCAGTTCGAGTGCTGCAGAAGCGACTCGATGTACATCTTCACTTGCCACCCGGTTTCGTCGTCGGGGTGGGCCGCGATCAGCCGATCGGCGATGTCCAGGGCTCGTCCGTAATCGCCGCGGCTGACGTAAAGGCTGGCCAGCGCGTACCCGTAGTCCAGGTTGTCCGGTTCGATCTCCAGCGCTTTTCGCAGCGCCGCCTCGGCCTCGGCCTCGCGCCCCGCCGAAAGCTCGATCCGCCCCAGATCGAAGTGGATTCGGGCCGCCTCCGGCCGTGCCTCCGCGGCGCGACGCAGGTGCGTCGCCGCTTCGGCATGAGGTCCGCGCTCGGCCAGTAGCAGCCCGAGCCGGTACGCCGCTTCGTGGTTCGTGGGCTCCGCCCGCAAGACCTCTCGATACAGAGCCTCGGCTTCGTCGTGGTCGCCCCTCGAAAAGAGGAGCCGAGCGAGGTTCAGCCTGGCCGGCTGGAACGAAGCGTCGGCCTCGATGGCCGCCCGGTAGTAGGTCTCGGCCGCGGCGCTGTCCCGACGGGTCGCGGCCAGGTTCCCGAGGTTGAACGCGGCGATCGCGTTGGGCAGAGCGTACTCCATCGCCGCCTCGAACTCGCGAAGCGCGGCGTCCAGCGCCTCGCGCTGATACGGCTGCAGGCTACCGGCTGGCGTCTCGGCCATGCGAATCGCCGCGGCGAGCCGGACGCCCCTGATCGGGTCGAGGAGCAGGGGCGCCAGAGCACGGGCCAGCTCCCGGGCCGTCGGTGCGTGCAGGTTGCTGGCGGCGGTGTAGCGAACCAGAGGATCGTCGGCCTCGACGGCCTGTTCGAAAGCGGAGCGAGCCGCATCCCCGCGATACGGCCGGAGCAACGCGAGGGCGGTGGCACGAACCACGGCGGGCTGGAGCGAGTCCCCGGCGATGAGAGCGAGGTCCGCTTCCGCTTCGGGCCGCCCCTCGCGAGCCGCCGCGAAGGCGCTGCCGTAGTGGGGTCGTGCGGCTTCGCCGTACCACTGGATGAAATGATCGGCGGACCAGCTCACCGGCTTGTCGTCATGGCAGCCCGCGGCGCTGCAGGCGTTGGGTACGCCGATGGCGAGGGTCAGGTCGGGCCGTGGGATCAGCATGCCGTGATCGGCCCGGTAATCGACGGCCATGTAAGGCGATTCGGGCATGTGGCAACTCACGCAGAGCGCGCCGTCGCTGGGCTTACCCTCGTGCACCTTCTTGTGGAAGTGGTGGTCGTAGTCGTCGTAAGTGCTGGCCCGATGGCAACGGAGGCAAAGGGCGTTCCCCTCTTCTATGAGCTCCAGGCTGTGAACGTCATGGCAGCTGCTGCAGCGGACTCCCACCTGATACATCTTGCTCTGCTTGTACGAGCCATAGACGTATACCTGGTCGAGGATCTGGCCGTCGGGATGGTACAGCCCATCTGTCAGCAACGCTGGCACGAGATCATGCAGCGGGATGTTTCTGCGATGGTCGTAGTCGCCGAGCTCGAAGCGCCGTGCATGGCAAGGCGCGCACAGCTCGACCTCGTCCGCGGCCTCTATGTCAGAAGTCCTGATCAGCAGCTCGTAATTGTCGGTGGATAGCCGGGCCATCGGCGGCACCTCGGCCCATTCGGCATGTCGCGAGCCCGGGCCGTGACACGCCTCGCAGCTGACGTCGATCTCCGACCACGTGGTCGAGAAGCTCCGGGTCGGGAAGTCGTAGCCCTTCGTCAGCGCGGTGGAGTGGCACTCGGCGCACGCGGAGTTCCAGGTGCTGCCGTCGCGGGTCCAGTGACCGGGGTCGTCCGGATCGATGTCTTCATCGCCGTTCAGGTAGAACCACCGCTTCGCCTCCGTGTCCCAGGCGATGTCGAGTACCTGGAACCGACCATCGGGGAACGGAACCAGGTAGGTCTGGAGGGGCTCGGCGCCGAGGGTATAGGCGATCCGATACTCGGTCGGTTCACCGTCGCCGTCGCGCCGCGATACGAAGTAACCGCCGTCTCGGGTGAAGAAACGGGCGTAAAGGTCGCCGCGGCGGAATTCCGTGCCCCCGAAGCGCGCCAGCACCGTGCTGTCGCTGGCGGCCGTCGTCGACAGGTCGTGATGAGAGCCACGCCAGGCCTCGGAGGCTTCCTCGTGGCAGTCGATGCAGCTTTCCCGCCCGACGAACGTCCAGGCGGTTTCCTCGCTCGGGACGAGTCGATCCCTGGAACGCTTCTCCTTGATCGCGTGCAGCGGAACGCTCACTGCGGTCAGCGCCAGCGCGATGAACCCGATGAGCTTCCATCGGAAGAGCGGATCTGTCTCTCGCTGCGAAGGCACTGGCCTGGCCTCTCCCCGGCTAGGGCTCGGTGACCTGAGCTTCGTCGAAGGTGAGCCGCTTCTGCGGGTCGCCCGTGTCGACCTTCACCACGCCGTTCTCGATCCGGATCGGGAACAGGTCGAGGGGGCGCGGCGCCGGCGGGTCCAGCACGACGCCTCGCTGGTCGTACGCCGACGCGTGGCACGGGCAGACGAACCGGCCCTGCTCGTCGTCCCAGGGCACCGTGCAGCCCAGGTGGGTGCATTCCCGGGACAGCGCGAGGAAGCCGCCGTCCTCGAGCCGTGACAGGTAGAACTTACCGCGGCGGAAAGCCGTCACCGTGCCGGGCTCGAAGCCGGCCACCGGGCCGGCGACGACGATCCCGGTCTCGCCTTCGGGCGCGCCCCGGGGACGCAGGAAGCTGATGACCACCCAGACGTACTCTAGCAGGGCGATGCCGCCCAGGGCCCACCACGCCTGACGGAAGAAGCGCCGCCGCGTGGGCGCCGCCTCGGGGATCGTCTCTTCCGTGGGCACGGTCGCTTCGGGTGCGTCCTCGGAGACCGCGCCTTGCCCCTCCCGGGGCTCCTCAGGCTTCGCCGTCGACAGAGCCGGCTGCGGCTGCTGGCGTTTCGACCGCTTCTTTCTCGATTTGCGCATCGCTCAGGTCCGGTCGCGTCTACGGCAGCACCAGGGCCATGCCGGCCCCGCGGAACCACACTCCCGTTACCGTCAGGATGACGAACCCGACGGTCAGAAGAACGAAGGTCGCCTGGATCGCTTCACCCCTCGTCGCCGAGAAGATCTTCTTGAGCATCGCATAGAACAGCGCCACGCCGCCGGCCATGACCGCGGTTGGCAGCAGCCCGTTGCTGATGCCGGACGGCACCCCAGCCAGCCAGCCGGTCAGATTCAGCCAGTACTCGTCCATCACGATCCACAGCGGCGTGAAGATGGACGCGGTGACGGTCGCGAGGAGCGCCAGCCGCCGTCCGCGGCGTGACATGAACCAGATGCCGGCCGAGTCGTCCGTGTACTTCAGGTACGGGAGCAGCACGAGGGCGACGAGGCCGGCGGTCGGAATGATCACGACAGCGAAGGTCGGGTGAAAGTGGAGCAGCATCTCCTGGATGCCGAGGAAGTACCAGGGCGCCTTGGCGGGGTTCGGGCTCATCCCCGGGTTCGCCGCGTCGCCGAGTGGCGCGTCGAAGAAGAGAGCGAAGACCATGACGAACGCGACCAGGGCCAGTGCCACGGCGACCTCGCGTACCAGCAGGTGCGGCAGCGTCAGAACGTACTCGGGGCTCTCCTCGTCCTCACCGTCCACCGTCCTCGGATACACGACGCCGTGCGCTTTGCGCACCCGCCAGAAATGCCAGGCGAGGAACAGGATGAGCACCACCGGTATGACCGTGGTGTGGAACGTGTAGAAGTTGATCAGCGTGGCCTGGCCGATCTCGGCTCCGCCCCTGACCACCTCTCGCAGCCACTCGCCGATGAACGGCACGTAGGCGATCATGCCCGTGCTGATCGTGACCGCCCAGTACGAGAGCTGGTCCCAGGGCAGCAGGTAGCCGGTGAAGTTGGAAGCGACGACGCCGAAGAGCAGAACCAGACCGATGACCCAGTTGAACTGGCGCGCGCCCTGGTAGCCGCCGGTGAAATAGACGCGCAACAGATGAAGGAAGACGATCAGGATGAGAAAGTTGGCGCTCCAGTGGTGAACGTTGCGCACCATGGTTCCGAACAGCACGCGATCCTGGAGCAGCACGATCGACTCGTAGGCCCCCTCGGTCGACGGCTCGTAGACGAACATCATGAGGACGCCCGTGGCGGCGAGCAGGAGGATGAGCACGAAGGCTATTCCACCCAGGCCCCAGGTGTGTGTGAACTTGAGGGAACGGCGTGGCAGGCGTATCGGCCGCAGGTGAAGGATCAGGTTGTTGACGACCAGCCACTTGCGGTCGCGATCGTCCCGGGGATAGAGCGGACCTCTGACGATCGATCGCCAGATGCGCTGGATCAGGCCGGTGCTGCGATCGCTGTCCTGCGGCATGCGAGGCTCGCGGGTCGTGGGCCGAGACCGTGGGTTGGAGCCTTTCGAATGAGCGAGGAATCCAACGAATAATCGTCTCGCGCGGCGGCGTCAACGCGGAGGGTGCCGGCGGGGAGCGTGAGCTGTCGATTCTCGCGAGCGTGCCCGACTTCGAGTTGACAGTGTCGGAAGCGGCGACCTACACTCTCAAGCCATGTCGAAGTCGAGCCGCGCGAGACACGTCATCGCCGCCGGCGGTTCGCTGCTGGTCGCCCTCTCATCGGCAGCACCCGTCGTCCCGCAGACCCGCGCGTCTGCCGCGGAGCGCCGGATGACCGTGCGTGAGCTCTCGGCGTTCGAGATGGAGAAGGCAGCGCGTCTGTTGCGGGAGAAGCTGCCCTGCCTCGGCTGCCACGAGCTGGACGGGGAGGGCGGCCGGATCGGTCCCAGCCTGTCGCGCCTGGCGGTCACCCGGTCACCCGACTACGTGTTCGCCATGATCAGCGACCCGCAGGGCACGGTGCCGGGCACGGTCATGCCCCGGGTACCGATGATGAGGAAGTACGTCACGCGTCCGGCTCGCTATGGCTACCAGTTGAGAGTCGGCGGCGAGCCGCCGCTGCAGCGCGAATCGGATGTGGTCGAAGAGACGACGCTGGAGCTCATCGCCAACTACCTGCTGCAGCGCGAGCCGTCGAGCGGCAGGGTGCCGGCGCAACTGCCGCGCCCGGCGCCGAGCCCGCCCGACTCGACGGCGGACGGCGCGACGCTCTACGGCCACTATTGCGCTTCGTGCCACGGGGAGGAAGGGGCGGGCGACGGACCCAACGCGGAGTACCTGCCCGTGACCCCGGTTTCCCACGCCGATGCGACATACATGTCCGGTCGCCCCGACGATTCGCTGTTCGACGCGATCTACTCGGGCGGCTACATCATGAATCGTAGCCAGCTGATGCCGGCCTATGGCTGGACGCTCTCGCGGGAGCAGATCTGGCGCATCGTTCGGCATCTGCGGGCGCTCTGTGACTGCCGGGGACCCGACTGGTCCCGGGACAACCGGTGAGCGAGAGGAAGCGGGCCCGCGCACGGAAGCCGCGGCAGGAAGAGCCATCGCCGCCGGACACGACGCCGTCCCGACGTGGCTGGGCGGTGGGCGCGGCGGCGGTCCTCGTCGTGGCGGCGACCGTTCTTCTGGTGCAGGTGGCAAGGCGGGGGCCCGACGGTGGGGGGACGTTCCCCGTGCCGGGCCCGGCGATACTCGATACGGCCGCCTCGTTCGAGGATTTCGTCGGTTCGGACGAGTGCGAAGAGTGCCACAAGGCCGAATACGACGCGTGGGAGCGCTCGACCCACGGCAAGGCGGGTGGCGTCCCCGGCGATGTCCGGGTCATCGCGCCGTTCGACGGGGTGCCGATCCGCTTCGCGGATGCGATCGTCACGCCGCTGGCGGCCGAGGATGGCCGGCTGGGCTTTCGCGTCGTTCAGCGCGACGGCACGGAGCGGTTCTTCGAGGTCGCCGGCGTCGTCGGCGGCGGCCACATGGTCGGCGGCGGCACGCAGGCCTTCTTCTCACGGTTCCCCGACGGCACCTACCGCTTCCTCCCCTTCGACTACGTCCGACAGGAGGGCGTGTGGTTCTGCCAGACGGCCGGCCGCTCGAACCAGGGGTGGACGCCGATCAGGCCCGACATGGCCCTCTCCGACTGCAACGATTGGCCGCCGGTTCGCGTGTTGGGGAGCTACGAACGATTACGCAACTGTCAGAACTGTCACGGCAGCCAGATCGTTGTGAGATACGACTTCGAGGAGAAGCGGTACCGGACACGGTTCACCACGCTGGCCATCAACTGCGAATCGTGCCACGGCCCGGGTCGACGGCACATCGAGATCGCCGACTCGGACTCCATCGATCGGGTGACCGACATCGGCGTCGAGGCGCTGGCCACGCTAGACAAGGACGGCTCGCTGGGCGTCTGCTTCCAATGTCACGCGGTCAAGGCACAGCTGCGACCGGGGTTCATCTCGGGCCGGCCGCTGGAGGAGTCGTTCAGCGACCTGCTGCTACTGCTGAGCTACCGACCCTATTTCCCCGACGGCCGCATCCGAACCTTCGCCTACCAGCAGCAGCATCTCTACAGCGACTGCTACCTGAACGGGTCGATGACCTGCGTCGACTGCCACGACCCGCACAGCCAGAAATATCGCGACATCTGGGGCAGGCCCCTGGTCGGCCGTTTCAGCGACGGGCAGTGCTTGGACTGCCATCCCAGCAAGGCCGAGGAGGAAGAGATCGTCGCGGAGGAGCCCGACTCGATCTGGAGGGTCGAGATCGCCGGTCGGCCCCGGGCCGCGGCTGGCACGACGGTCCGGATCAATGCCCACGGCCGTCACCGCGTCGGCACGCCCGGCAGTCGCTGCATCGACTGCCACATGCCGTACCTGCAGGAGCCGGACGTCGGACGCCGGCTTCGTTACTCCCGCTCGGATCACACGATCCCGATCCCGCGACCCCGTTTCGACGCGATGTTCGGCGTGGAGAACGCCTGCGTGAAGTGTCACCGTGGGCGGACCTTCGGCGAAGTCCAGGCCCAGATGCGCGACTGGTACGGCGAGCTGAAGCCGCCCAAAGACCTCATCGCGGGGCTGTTGACCGCCCGAGGCGTCGAGGATCCGGCCGAGGCCGCGCGCCTGATGCTTCTGCCCGAGGACGATTACGTCGCGCTTCAGTTCACGAACCTGTCCTATTACATGCTCACCTACCTTCGCCCCGACATGTCCGTGCTGGCGGATGAAGCCGTCGAGCGGCTGCAGCGGTTGGCGGAGAGCGACGACCTCGATCTGAAGGCGCTGGCGCTGGCCAGCCTGCATCTGGCGCGCGGCGACGATCCGGACGTCCGGTCGTATCTCGCCGGACAGCTGCGTGGGTTGGGTCGGAAAGATCGTGATATCCGCCGCCGTTGGGTCTGGGTGCTCAACTTCCGTGGGGACGCGTATTCGGCGCGCGGCGAATACCAACGGGCCTTGGCGGCGTATCGGAAAGCTCTGGAGATCTTGCCCCACGACGCTAAGGTGCTGAGAAACGTCGGGATCGGCTACAGTAACCTGAACGACCATGGGTCGGCGTTGCGTTATCTGCGGCGCAGCGAGAACGCTAACCCGAACGACGTGTTGACCCTTGTGACGCTGGCGTTCGCCATGGCGGCGGGGGGCGATATGAACGGTGCGCTGAACCTCTATCGTCGGGCGATCGAGCTCAACCCGTGGGAGCCGACGTCGTACTTCAGCCTGGGCAACGCGCTGCTGCGGGGTCGCCGGGTCGAGAACGCGATCGAGGCGTATCGGCGCGCCCTCGAGCTGGATCCCGGCATGGCGGAAGCCCACTTCGCCCTGGGCCGGATCTACTACCAGCTGAACCGCTACAACGAGGCGGCCGCGGCGCTGAGGCGGGGCCTGGAATTCGATCGCGGCAACGAAGGCGCCCGACAGTTGCTGATGCGGTTGCGGGAGGAGGTCGAGACGCCTCCACCCTGAGCGCACAGGCGTCGCAGTCCGCGGTGGCCGTGTCCGTATCCGGGACCGGCCTTCCCAGCGCCGCACATGTTTTCCCGGTCAACCGTCGAGTCGGTGGGGTCGTCGTTCGGGCGTTCGCTGGCATGTCGCTTGCCCATCTGAAACGGACACCCCTCGAGCGATGGAGACCCCAGTGAACGCGCTTTTCAGAGACCTCCGGATCGCCGGCCGCAAGCTCCGCCGGACTCCCCTCTTCGCCATCGTGACCGCCGTGACCGTGGGCGTCGGGCTTGCCGCGGTCGCCACGGCCTTCAGTGTGGTCAACTACCTGTTCCTGCAGCCGCTCCCGGGCATAGGAGAGCAGGAGCGGCTGGTGAACGTACATCGGGTCGAAGCGAGAGGTGATTTCGGCGGCTTCTCGTACCCGATGTATCGGGATGTGGCGGCGGGCGCTGCCGGCCTGATGGAAGTCGCGGCCTTCACCGATCACGGCTTCAGCCTCCGGGCGGGGGGCGCGGCGCAGCTGGTAGTCGGTCAGATCGTGACCGGGAACTACTTCCGCGTCCTGGATGTGGAGCCGGAGCTGGGCCGCCTTTTCGAGCCGGGTGAGCGCGGAGCGGGGTCGGAGCCGGTGGCCGTGATCGGCCACGGGATCTGGCAGCGAGAGTTCGGGGCGGACCCGACGGCCGTGGGGCGGGTCATCTGGCTGAACGGCCACCCGTTTACTGTCATCGGTGTGGCGCCGCCGGGCTTCAGCGGCACTTTTCGCGGTTTCCCGTTCTCGGTCTGGGTGCCCATCGGGCAGTCCGGCAGGATCGCGCCGGAAGTCAGCCTGGCCGCGCGCGACCGTTACTGGCTGGAGGCCGTGGGTCGCTTGGAGGACCGGGTCTCGAGGGAAGAAGCCCGGGCGGCTATGGACGTGCTGGCCCGTCGCCTGGCGCCGCGCTACCCGCAGGCGCTGTCGAACGGCAGCCTGTCGATCAACCCGACGACCGGGCTCGAGGATTCGCTGCGGGGCGGAATCATCGGGCTGGTCGGCGTGGTGGCGGGGCTGGCGATCCTGCTGCTTCTCATCGCCGCCAGCAATGTGGCCGGCATGCTGCTCGTCCGGGGAGCGGCCCGGACACGCGAGTTCGCGGTCCGCAGCGCGCTCGGGTCGAGCCGCCGCACGATCGTTCGGCAGGTGGTGATCGAGACGCTCGTGTTGTTCCTGCCGGGCGCGGCGCTGGCCAGCCTGCTGGCCGCCTGGCTGGCCGCCGCGCTCCGCTCGTTCAACCCGCCGCTGCCCGTCCCGCTGGAGCTGAACTTTGCACCGGACGCCGGCGTGTTCGTCTTCGCGTTCGGGCTGGCGTTCGGACTCGCCCTGGCGGTCGGGCTGGTGCCGGCGCTCTCGTTGACACGACGCGACCTGGTCCCGGCCCTGAAATCGGGGGATGCGCGATCGGGCTCCGAGGGCTCGGGCTTGCGTCGGGCGTTCGTCGTCGGTCAGGTGGCGATGTCGACCGTGCTGCTGTTGACGACGGCGCTGCTGGCGCGATCGCTGCATCGAGCGGGGGCCGTCGATCCCGGCTTCCGCGCCGAGGGTCTGCACCTGGCCGACATCACGCTTTCTATTCTCGATTACAGCGAGGACGAGGGTCGGGCGTTTTACCGGGAGCTCATGCGACGCGTGAACGCGAGGCCCGGGGTGGAGCGGGCGACGATCACGGCGCGTGTCCCGCTGGGGCTCGGCCGCAGCACGACCCGGGTCGCGGTGCCCGAGGAGGTGGCCCGAGACGTCGAGGGTACGACGGTCGATTTCACCATCGTGGGACCCGACTACTTCCGGACCCTGGAGGTCCCGCTGGTGACTGGCCGAACGTTCCTGCCAGCGGACCGAGGGGACGCGTCGGCGGTAGCGATCGTCAACGAGACCCTGGCCCAGCGGCTCTGGCCCGGCGGTGATGCGCTGGGTCAGCGGATCGTCCGGGACGGCGTCGAGCTGGAGGTGATCGGGGTGGCTGGGGACGGCAAGTATCGACGGCCCTGGGAGAGACCGCGACCGTACCTCTATATCCCGTTCGCCCAGGAGTATCGCTCGCGGATGGATCTCGTGGTCCGGGCCAGGTCGGGCTCCGAGGATGATGTGGCGGAGGCCATCCGCCAGGAGGTCCGCGCGCTCGAGCCCGACCTGCCAGTCGCTGCGGTGGTCCCGGTCTCGGAGTACATCGGGATCTCGGTGCTGCCGCAGCGGATCGCCGGCACCGTGGCAGGGGTTCTCGGGATCGTGGCGCTGCTCCTGGCCGCGGTCGGGCTGTACGCGGTGGTCGCGTTCGACTCGGTGCAGCGCCGACGCGAAATCGGGGTCCGCGTCGCTCTCGGCGCCAGCGGTCAAAGGGTGATACGTCTGGTGATCGGGCAGGGGTTGCGTCTCGGTGTCGCCGGTGTACTGCTGGGCGTGGTTCTTGGCGCGCTGGCGGTCAGGGCGCTGTCCGGCCTGGTCGTCGGGGTCAGCCTGACCGACCCGTTCAGCTTCCTGGCGGTCCCGACCCTGCTGCTGCTGACGGCGGTCGCCGCGAGCCTCGCCCCGGGCTGGCGCGCCATGCGCTCCGACCCGATGGCGGCTCTGAGGCAGGAGTGACGATCGCGAACCGCGGGTGACCCTCAGACCACCGACCCGGCGTATCGCCGCCCGCCCCACATTGACTCCCGTTCATCCGCGCCGTCAATTGAAGTCGAGCGATGGAAAAACTCGACTTCCAACGGGCGGCCGTGTTCGGCGCCACCGGTGCGACCGGGCGTGAGATCACGCGGGAGCTGCGACGCCGCGGGGTGGCGGTGCGGGCCGTCTCGCGCAGCTCGGAGAATCTGGCTCGTGATTTTGGCGAGCTGGACGTCGAGCCGCGCGCCGCCGACCTGAGCGAGCGCGAGGCCGCCGTCGGGGCCGCGGCGGGATGCGACCTGGTCTTCCACTGTGTCGGCCTGCCGGCCGACAGGTTCCCGCTGCACCTCCCCCTGACGCGGAACACGGTCGCCGCCATGGAGGCGCACGGCGCCCGGGGGGTGCTCGTGACCAGCTACTGGTCGTACGGGCCCGGGGACGACGAGCCGATGCCCGAGGACCGGACGCCCGTCCCGGGCTCCGAGATGGCGCGGATCCGCAAGGAGCAGGAGGACGTGGTCCTGGGAGCGGGAGGGTGCGTGGCCCGACTGCCGGACTTCTACGGACCCGGTGCCGACCTCAGCCTCGCCAACGATGCGCTGCAGGCGCTGCAGGCGGGCAAGACCGTGACCTGGCCGGGGGATCCCGACGCGCGCCGCGACTTCGTCTTCGTCCCCGACACCGGGCCGGTACTCTGCGAGCTCGCCTCGCGGCCCCAGGCGTACGGCGGACCCTGGAACGTCCCGGGCTCGGGGGCCGAGACGCCACGGACCATATTGGAGTGCGGGGCGCGGATCCTGGGCGCCGAGCTCAAGTTGCGCCGGGGACGGCGCTGGATGCTGGAGCTGGCCGCTCTGTTCAACCGTCAGATCCGGGGTTTCCGTGACGTCTTCCCACTATACGAACGGCCGCTGATCCTCGATACGACCCGCATCCGCGAGCTCCTGGGAGACCTCCATCTGACCTCGTACGAGGACGGGATCCGTCAGTACTTCGCCTGGCTGGAGGACGAGCGGTCCTGAATCGCCATACGTGCCGTGCCCGGGGATCGTTGGGCGAGTAAATGGGGGCGACCGTAAATATTATGGCTAACTAGATATGGGAATATTGCTCACTCCGGCGGATCTCCGGCGATCGCTACGACCAGCTCGCGGCAGAAGTCAGGGATGTCTTCCACCACCCGACCCCAGACCAGGTTGCCGTCGCGGAACGCGGGCTCGTCGGCCCATGTGGCGCCGGCGTTCACCAGGTCGTCCTTGATGCCGGTGGATCCGGTGGCGCGATGGCCCTCCGCGATGCCGGCGCTGATCACCACCAGCCCGGCGTGGCAGATCGCGCCGACGATCTTGCCGCCCTCGTAGGCGTCACGCACCAGCTTCTTCACCCCGTCGAACCGCCGGAGCTTGTCGGGCGCCCAGCCGCCGGGCACCACGACCGCGTCGAAATCGGCGGCGCCGACCTCGTCGGCGGAAGTGTCGGGCCGGGCGGTGAGCCCGTGCTTGCCGCGGAACTCCGGCTGGCGGCCCGAACCAACCGCGACGACTTCGGCCCCCTCCTCGCGCAGGCGCATGACGGTGACCCAAAACTCGAGATCTTCGAACCCTTCTTCTACGAGAACGGCGACGCGTTTCCCTTCCAATCGCATCTCATCATCTCCGGCTTGCTGACAGGGGACATAGGGCGAAGCTAGCGGTCCCGGTGTGATCCGCAAACGCGCGCTCCGGATGCGATTGCGTCTCGATCACGATCCCGTATTCTAATCGCCGGGTTCCCAACCGATGAAAACTCGATTCCAGCGGAGAGACCATGTACGCGTCTGCACCCAGACTCGCTCGCAGCTGCTCCCTGCTTCTCGTGGTCGCCTGCGCGGTCGCCGGGCCGCTCGAAGCTCAGGAGAATCGCACCCTCACTTTCGCCGACCTGATGAAATTCAGGCAGATCGAGAACGCGTCGATCTCCAGAGACGGCCGCTGGATCGCGCTGGCGGCGGTCCCGGACCGGGGCGACGGCGAGGCCATCGTCGGTTCCACCGACGGGGAGATCCGCTACGCCGTGCCGCTGGGCGCCGCGCCGGTCATCTCGGGCGACGGTCGCTGGGTGGCGATGCGGCTGGAGCCGACACTGGAGGAACGGGAGAAAGCCGAGAACGGCGAGGCCCCGCGGCCCGGGCTGGCGCTGCTGGCCACCCGGGACGGCGCCGTGACGACCTGGGAGGGGGTGCAGCGCTTCGCCTTCTCCGCCGACGGGAGGTGGCTGGCGCGTCTGCACCACGAGCCCCGGGACACCGCCGAAGCCGACGAAGAGGGAGCCGAGGCGGAGGCGGAGGTCGAAGCAGAGGAGCCGACGGAGCCGCAAGCCGAGGAAGGGGCGGCGGAAGAAGCGCGCCGGCGCGAGAAGCCCGGCACGCTTCTCGTGCTCCGCGACCTGGCGACGGGCGACGAGATCGAGGTCGAGCATGTCGCCACCTTCGCCTTCGACGAACAGGGGCGCTACCTGACATACATGGTGGCGTCGCCGGACGGGTCCGGCGACGGCCTCTACCTGTTGGACCTGGCGGAACCGGGCTCGGTGCTGCCGCTGGATTCGGCGGCCTTCGCGCACATCGAGAGCTTGGCCTGGTGGGAGGACGGGCCGCGCCTGGCCTGGGTCTCGTCGATCGAAGACGAGGAGGGTGAAGCGGGACCGGGAACGCTGCGCCTGTGGCGCGACGGACGGACGACGACCGCGGTCGACGCCGGGGATGTCCCCGAGGGGTGGACGCTGCCGGCGGACAACCGGCTGAGCTGGAGCGAGGACGGCGAGCGGCTCTTCTTCGGCTACCGGCCGGCGGGGCCGAAAGATGATGAGGAGGAGCCGGAGGGGGTTCCCGGTCCCGCAGCCGACGAGCCCGGAGCCGAGACCGATACGGCGCAGGCCGAGGCGCCCTTCAACCCGTACGATCTCGACGCGATCCTCGCCGAGCGCGAGGTGGACGTCTGGCACACCGAAGACCCGCTGATCATCCCGAACCAGAAAGAGATGTGGGAGAATCTGCAGCGGCAGACGTACGATGTCGTGTATCACCTGTCCCGGCGACGCGCCTTCCAGCTGGCCGACACGATCGTACAGCTGGGCGGCCGACCGGAGACGGGAGAGCGGGCGCTGGGGTTCGCGTCGCGGCCGTACTTCAAGGAGCGCACCTGGGCAGGCTTCTTCTCGGACATATACGTGATCGACCTGGACGACGGCGAGCGGACGCGCGTCGTGGAGCGAGCGAGCGGCGGCGGTTCCACGGTGGGCAGCTGGTTCGGCGGCACCCGCACGGCGGGTGGCTGGATCAGCCTGGCGCCGAGCGGGCGGTATGTCGTCTACTTCAACGACCGGGAATGGCACCTGTACGATGCGGAGCACGGCACGACCCGGAACCTGACCCGCGGCATGGACGTCGCCTTCCACGACATCGACCACGACTATCCCGACGAGCCCGGCGCCTACGGGGTCGGCGGCTGGATCGAGGACGATCGGGCCGTGCTGATCTACGACAAGTACGACGTCTGGCAGTTCCCCGTGGGCGGCGGCGAGCCGGTGAACCTGACGGGCGGCCAGGGTCGGGCGGAACGGCGGATCTACCGGGTGCTGCCCGTCGATCCGGAGGTTGACGCGTACGAGAACGGCGCCTGGATCCACCTGGCCTCGTTCGGCGAGCTGGACAAGAGCTACGGGTTCTACCGGACCCGGGCCGGGCGTGGCGGTCTCGAGCGGCTGGCCGACGAGGGCCGCAAGTTCGTGTTCGAAGCCAAGGCCGAGGACGCCGATGTGCTGCTCTTCACCCGGGAGGACTACGACGAGTTCCCCGACCTCTGGGTCGGCGATCTTTACTTCGGTGACAGACGAAAATTGACCGACGTGAACCCGCAGATGAGCGAGTTCGCTTGGGGCACATCGGAGCTGATCGAGTGGACCTCCGACGACGGGGTCCCGCTGCACGGCGTGGTGATCAAGCCGGGGAACTACGAGGAAGGGAAGCGCTACCCCGTGCTGACGTACTTCTACCGCTTCTTCTCGCAGCGCCTGCACGAGTTCAACGAGCCGGTGGTGAACCACCGGCCCAGCTTCCCGGTCTACGCCTCGGACGGCTACATCGTCTTCCTGCCCGACGTCCGCTTCGAGGTGGGCCGGCCCGGGATCGCGTCGATGAAGAGCGTGGTCCCGGGGGTGAAGAAGCTGGTGGAGGTGGGCCTGGCCGACCCCGAGGCGCTGGGTCTGCACGGCCACTCGTGGAGCGGCTACACCACCTCGTTCATCGTGACCCAGACGGACATCTTCGCCGCGGCGGTGGCCGGCGCGCCGGTCTCGAACATGACCAGCGCCTACGGCGGCATCCGCTGGGGCAGCGGCCTGGCGCGCCAGTTCCAGTACGAGAAGAGCCAGAGCCGGCTGGGCGTCAGCCTGTGGGAGGACCGGTCCCGCTACATCGAGAACTCGCCGCTGTTCTACGCCGACCGGATCGAGACGCCGCTGGTCATCATGCACGGCGACGAGGACGGGGCGGTGCCCTGGTACCAGAGCATCGAGTTCTACCTGGGGCTGCGGCGCCTGGGCAAGCCGGCGGTCTTCCTCCAGTACCGGGACGAGCCGCACCACCCGCAGAAGTACGCGAACAAGCTGGACTACTCGATCAAGATGAAGGAGTTCTTCGATCACTTCCTGAAGGGCGAACCGGCGCCGGAATGGTGGACGGAAGGAATACCGTACACCGGCAAGTGAGGGGAGGGTGGGAATTCCGAAGTCGGATATCGGGATTCTGATTTCGGGAAGTTCGAGTTCTCTCCGAATTGTCGAAGACGATTCGGGGATTCGGTGATTCGGAGATTCGGGGAGGTGCGAACCGTCCTGGCTGATTCAGCCTCGCGATCACCTCCCTATTCCCCGAACCCCCGAATCCCCGAATCCGCTTCGACAATTCGGAGAGAGCTGAATATCCCCGAAATCAGAATCCCGACATCCGACTGGGAATTCCCTGAGTCCCATCACCCGTCGATGAGCTTCTGTACTTCCCGCTGCGCGTCCATCAAGCGGTCGATGTCGTCGGCCACCTCCCGGGCGGCCTCCAGGTCGCCGGTCAGGCTTTCGACGCTGCCGCCGCCGGCGTGCATGTGGAGCAGGCCCAGGCGAATCGTCTCCAGCGCCGCCACCGCGTCGGCCAGCCGGTCCTGCGCTGCGTCGCGCGCCGCGGCCAGGTCGTCCTCCAGCTGCTGCTGCCGCTCCGTCACGTCGCTCTCGGGGAGCGCCGCCTGCAGCGACCGGCTCTGCCGCTTGTCCGCCCGCAGGCCGCCGAGCACCTCGGTCAACTCGTCCACCCGGCGGCGCATCCGCTGGGCGTCGTTTTCCAGCTTTCGCACCACGTCGGGCAGCTGGCGCAACGATCTCCGCGCCGCACGCGGCAGCTGGTCGTAGAGGCGGTCCGCCGCCAGGCCGATGGCGATCTCGGTGGGCCGGTAGGTGGCCGAGCCCGCCTGCGGGAGCCGCTTGAGGCCCAGGCCGGCGAGCCGGAACATCCAGCGGCCGAACCGGGAGCGCCAGAGCCAACTCCGCAAGCGCCCGTCCAGATCGTGTCGCTTCTGGATCCGGGTCAGCGCCGGGACACCGGTGCCGAGGCCGGTCAGCAGCCCGAAGCTGAAGGTCAGCGCCAGCGTCTCGGACGGGCTGTTGAACATGGCGATCAGCGATACGGCCGCGGTGACGATGCCTCCGACCGAGAGGACGCGGAGTGACCATTCGTACTTCGATGGCTCGTGGCCGTACTCGAACGACCCTTCTTCCCGGTTGCGCTCGATCTCGGCCCGGAAGGCGACCAGCAGCTCCTCGCGGCCGAACCCGGACTTGAGGAGCCGGCGCACGCGGTTCACCGTGATCCCCAGCGGCGCCAGACTGAGGCCGCCGAAGAACACGCCGTATCCGATCGTCGTTCCCAGCCCGTAGCCCACCGCGCTGCCCAGGAGCGAGGCCACCGTTCCCGACGCGCTGAACAGCAGGAAGAAGTAGAGCAGGATGCCGCCGGTCCCGATGTCGCCGGTCCGCTTGATGAAGGAGCGGAGGGGCGCGGGCACATCCCGGCGTTGCTCCACCAACTGGCCCAGCGTCTCGGCCAGCTCCTCCTCGTTCGGGAACCGGTTCTCCGGCTCCTTGGCCAGGCAGCGGTCGATGGTCCGGGCCAGTTGGGTCGGCACGCCCGGCGCCACCGAGACCAAAGCCGGCGCCGGCTCGCTCAGGTGCTTGCCGAGGATCGCCGGCGCCGTCGAACCCTCGAAGGGAAGGCTGCCGGCGAGGGCGTAAAAGCCCACGATGCCGAGGGAATAGATGTCGCTGCTCGCGCCCACCGGACCGCCGCGGGCCTGTTCCGGGCTCATGAACTCCGCCGTCCCCGCCACCCGGTCGGCCCGGCCCCCGGCGCTCTCGGCCACGCTGGCGATCCCGAAGTCGGCCACCAGCGCTCGCCCGCTCCCCTCCTCCAGCAGGATGTTGTCCGGCTTCACGTCCCGGTGCACGACCCCCTGGGCGTGGGCATAGGCCAGCGCCCAGGACACCTCGCGCAGGATCCGGGCGACCTCCGAGGCGGCACGCGGCCCCCGCGAACGCACACGCTCCCCCAGCGTCTCCCCCTCGATATAGGCCATGGCGAAGAACACGAAGTCGTCGACCTCGTCGACGGCGAAGATCGGGACGATGTTGGGGTGCGAGAGCTTCGCGGCGGTCCGGGCTTCCTGCAGGAACCGCTCGCGAGTCGCCGCCTGCCCGGCGAGCGCCGGCGGCAAGAGCTTCAGCGCCACCGGACGATCGAGGCTCACCTCGCGCGCCAGGTACACGATCCCCATGCCGCCCCGGCCGAGCTCGCGCTCGATCGAATAGCGGCCGGCCAGCGCCTGCTGCAGCTCCACGAACCCGGCCTCGGTCTGATCGACCATGGGTTCCACCTTGCTTCCACCGGTGGTGAGTTGCAAGGCCCTTGCCGCCCTCCCCCTGACCCCCACACGGTTTTCATCGATGCTCATGCGGGACCACGTGCCCGGCGCCACCCGCTGTTGCGTAAACATTTGAATATGAACCTCCCCCGGCTCCTCGGGCTCGCCGTCCCAGCCAGCGGCGGCCCCGGGCCAAAGGCTCTAACTTTCGTGCCACTAACACTTTCACTCGGTTTGTGTTATATTGCCCGCGAGTTTCCCTCGCGCGCCTCCCACGGCGCGCATAGCGTATTCGCTCCCTCCCCCACATTTGCCGCTTTTCCTGTAAGCGAAGTCACATCACAGGAGGGTTCACCATGGGCAAGAAGTTGTTCGGAGCCACCGTACTGGCGTTCGTGCTGGGTGCCACGCCGGCGTTCGGTCAGTTGCCCGGGCTGGAGCTGGAGCCGTTCTTGGGGGCGTACATCCCGACCCAGGACATCGTGGATCAGGACATCCCGCTGGTCGGTTCGGTACAGGGGAGCCAGAAGGAGGCGTTTGCCGCTGGGGCGCGCCTGACAGCCTGGCTGGCCGGTCCGCTGGGCGTCGAAGGCACCTTCACGTACGCCTTCAGCGACGCGGAAAATCTCGGCGCGGTCACCGCTGATCAGAGTGCCGGCGTCTGGATGGGCAGCGGGCGTGTGATCCTGAAGCTGCTGCCGGGCCCGGTGGGCGTCCACGCGACCGGCGGTGTCGCGCTGATCGGCCGGACCGGCGACGCGTACAACGATGTCACGGAAGGCGAAACCGATCTTGGCGGTGTCGTGGGGCTCGGACTGCGGTTCAAGCTGCCGGGCATCTTCGCGATCCGGGGCGATGTGGATGCCTTCGGCTATGAGACCCAGTTCACCGGAGACTTCGGCGGCACGACGCTCGAAACCGAGGGGCAGTTCCAGGTCGATGTCGTGGCTTCGGTGGGTCTGATCATCGGGCTCATGTAAGCGATTCGGGGCGGATTACCGTTTCGGGCCCCTTCAGTTGCGGCCCTCATGCGTAATCTGTCATACACGAGGGCGACGAGCTCGCGCGTAGAAATTCGGTCCCGGAAGGGGCTCGGAATGCTGCATCGGGCCCACGACCGGGAAGTTGGACGGTAGGCCTGCTGGAAGTTGGGCGTCAACTCGACCGATTGGCGGACGAGCTGGCGGGGGGGCGACGGTATCTTTTCACACAGAGGTAGGAAATACGGAAGTGCTTGACGCTTGGGTTCGAACCCCCCATTTTGACGGCCAGAAGCCCAAGTAATCCAGCGAACCCCCGGGGGAACGCACCACATAGCAGGAACATCAAGGTCATCCGTCAGATGCCAGGGTGTGTCTCTGGGATCAGTATGTGTTCTGGGGCAGTCGCTGAAGTGGTAGTAAGGGGAAGTGGTTTTCACGATGCCGGGCCGCATGACCCCCGGCGACAAAACCAGGAGGAGTGGGAAAATGAGGAAAGCTCTGTTGGTCGCAGCCTTTATGCTCTTAACGCCGGCATTTCTGGCGGCGCAGACGCCCAAGTGGACGCTGGGTGCGGGCGTACTCGGCTTGACGTACGAGACCGAGAGCGAAGTGTTCCTGGCGACCATTCCGGGCGGTGGTGGCAATCTCGGGTTGTCCAGCGTGTTCATCGGGTTCTTCCCGCATGACAACGTTGCGATTCGGCCCGGAGTGAACTTCCAGCTGGCCAGCAATGGTGGAACGGCCTATGACGCGCTGATCGAAGCGCAGGTCGAGTACCACTTCAGCGGTGTAGGAATGGCCTCGCCGTACGTATTCGGCCTGGGCCAGTTCAACCTGTTCGATGCCGGTGACTTGAGCGACAGTGAGACCGACTTCGCGGCTGGCGGAGGCATCGGGTACCGCTTGCTGCCCTTCGATTTCTGGGCTCTCATGTTCGAGGTTTCGTACCGCCGCTGGTTCGACTTCGAGTTGAACCAGGTCATGGGCTCGGTCAAGATGGAGGTGGTGTTCAACTAGCCCAAGGCGGACACAGCTAGTGGTGCAGCGGGCCGGCGTCGCCGGCCCGCTGTTTTTTTGGTAGCTAGCTCTGGCTCTCGTGGAGCCAGCGGGCGAGCTCGAGCCCGTGTTGGCGGAGGAGCCGGCCGTCCTCGAGCAAGTCGCGGGACGGTCGATCGGCGACAAGGTCGCCGCCGTCCATCAGGACCATGCGGGGGCAGACGGCGGCGGCGAATTCGACGTCGTGGGTCACGATGATGACGGTCTGGCTCCGCTCCTGGAGCAGGGCCGCCACGGTGCGGCGTCCGCGGCCGTCGAGCCCGGCGCTGGGCTCGTCGAAGGCGAGGACGCCGGGATCGGTGGTCAGGACGGTGGCGAGGGCGGCGCGTCGCTTTTCACCGCCGCTGAGATGGTGGGCGGCGCGGTTCGCGTCGACCTCGCCCAGTCCGACGCTTTCTAACGCTGCCCGGGCACGTCGCCGCGCCTCGTCGGTCGCGAGCCCCTGGCAGAGTGGGCCGAAGGTCACGTCCTCCAGCAGCGTGGGCATGAACAGCTGGTCGTCCGGCTCCTGGAAAACCAGGCCGACCCGGTTGCGGATCTCGGGAAGGGCGGCGGGCTCGACGGTCAGATCGCCGATGCGGACGGAGCCGCCGGCGGGCAGCAGGATCCCGTTCAGGTGGAGGAGCAGGGTGCTCTTGCCGGCGCCGTTGGGACCGACGACGGCGACGTGCTCGCCGGGCTCGACTCGCAGGGACACGGCGGAAAGAGCGGGTCGTTCCCGGCCCGGATAGGTGTAGCTCAGATCGTCGATCTGGATCGACCAGGCGGCGGGGCGTTCCTGGGCGCTCATAGCCAGGCCTCGAGCATCCCACCGGCCCAGATCGCGGCCAGGAGCCCGATGATGGCGAAGCTCCCGGCGCGGCTTCCACCGGCCGCTGGCTTCAGCGTCGGCAGCGTGTCTCGATAACCCCGACTCAGCATGGCGGCGTGGATGCGGGTGCCGCGGGCGTGTGCACGAGCGAAAAGATGCGCCAGAGTCGATCCCCGGGCGCGCAGCACGCGCAGCGTCGGGCCGCCGCCGGCCCGGCTCCGCATCGCCCGTCCCGTCCGCTCCAACTCGTCGTTCAGCAAGTAGAGGTAGCGGTAGCCCAGCGCCAGCGAGCTCTTGACCAGGAAGGGCAGCGGCAGCCGGTGTAGCGCGTTCAGCATATCCGCCGAGCGGGTGACCGAGATCACGATCATCATGGCCGTGACGGCCAGAGTAGCGCGCACCAGGACCCCGCCGGCCCGCTCCAGGCCTGCCGTGGTGACGGTGAACGGCCCGATCTCGGCGGCGACCGGGCCGGGAACGGTCACCGGGAGGGCCAGCGCGGGAAGTAGGAAGAACGGGGTCGCCCCGAGAACGCGCCGGACCAGGGTGGAGGCGGGGACGCGGGCCACCCAGGCGCCGGCGAGGATCGTCACCGCCAGGACCGAGAGGGCCAGTCGGGCGCCCTGGGGCATGAGCGCGGCGGAACAGGCGGCGGTCAGGGCGATCCAGAGCCGCCCGTGTGGCGTGGTCCGAGCCGTCAGCCAGGACTGGCGGCCCGCATAGCGATCGAGATGTCGGAATCCCACCTAAGCCTCCCGCCTCCGCAGGGTCCGAAACGCCCTCAGCAGGGCGCCGGTGCCGACGAACAGGAGCGTGACGCCCAGGGCGGCGGCGATTAGTGTCCCGGCGGCCCCCGCCAGCCAGGCCTCGTAGTCGGGAAAAGGTGCCCCGACCCAGCCGGTGCCGCTTTCAGCGAAGCCGAGGTCGATGGCCACGCGCTCCAGGCTGTCCGGACTGGCCGAGAGGACCACCGAGAGGATACCGGCGGCCACGGCCATCGCCCCCAGCGCGCCGAGCACCAGAGGCCGAGCGGGTCGGACCGCCCGATCACCCATCGGTCTGCCGTGGATCAAATCGGGCTGTCGGCGGACGAGCGCCGCCACCACTAGCCCCGTAATCGTCGCCTCGGCCAGGCCGATGATCGCGTGCACGCCAGCCATCGCGCCCACGGCCAGTCGGGTGGGAGCGATCCCGCTCACCCCCAGTTCGAGGCCGGCGGCGACGCCGATGAGCAGCATGGCCGCGTAGGCCCCCAGCGCCGCCGCCAGGGCGCTTCTTCTGGGGCCGGGCCCCACCAGTCTCACGGCCATCGCATAGACGCTGTAACCCAGTAGTGCGCCCACGCCGGCGATGTTGACGATGTTGGCTCCCAACGCCGTGATGCCGCCGTCGGCGAAGATCACGGCCTGGGCGATGAGCACGGCGGTCATCACCAGGAACCCGGCCCACGGTCCGAAGATGACCGCCACCAGCGTGCCGCCCATCAGGTGGCCGCTGGTGCCGGCGGCCACCGGGAAGTTGACCATCTGGGCGGCGAAGACCGCGGCCGTGGCCAGCCCCAGGGTCGGTGCGGCCCGCTCGTCCAGCTGCCGACGCGATCGATGCGCGGCGTACAGGACCAGCCCGGCCGCCGCGGCGAGCGTGCCCGCGGTGACAGGGGCGGAGAGGAAGCCGTCGGGAATATGAGCCATCCGATCGATTCCGTACGCGGATCTCGGTATAGAACCGGCGCTGACCTTCAGCGAGTTGCCGGGACGCCGAGTTTCGCCACACCGGCTGTTGAACGCAAGGTTCCAGGGTGAGGGGCGAGCCGGTGACGCGGGTCGATCCGTGTCTCGGTGGCGACGACCGACCCGTCGGTAGACCTCTGACCCGACGCGGGTTAGCTTGCAACGTTCATGTCCGAGAGAAAGAACGCTCGCGTCTACCATCTGGACCGTCCCGGCGAGCTGCGCCTGGTCGAGTCGCCGATCCCCGAGCCCGCCGACGGCGAGCTCGTGGCCCGGGTCTCCGTGGCGCTCACCTGCGGGACCGACGTGAAGACCTACCGGCGCGGTCACGCCCGGCTCAAGGTTCCGGGCCTTTTGGGTCATGAGTTCGCCGGGGTCGTGGAGCACATTGGTCCGGGGGTCCGGAACTTCACAGCAGGCGACCGTATCGTCGCGATGCCGACGGCTCCCTGCGGGGATTGCGTCTATTGCCTGCGCGGCGCCGAGAACCTGTGCCTCCATCTTTTCGAGGACATGACGTTGGGCGCCTACGGCGAGTACGTGCTGATACCCCGCCACATCGCGAACCGCAACACGTATCGAATTCCGGACGGAACACCCGATCTCCAGGCGGCCTTTCTCGAACCCCTCGCCTGCACCGTACACGGCGCCGATTTGGTGGACATCGGGGGCGACCGGACCGTGCTGTTCATCGGTGACGGACCCATCGCCCTGCTGTTCGCCCAGGTCGCTCGCTTGCGTGGCGCCGGCCGCGTCCTGCTGGCTGGCCGGCACGCGGAGCGGCTGGCGCTGGCGCGGCAGGTCGGCGTCGATCACGTGATCGGCGGCGATGCGGGGACGGCGGGGACCGTGGCGGAGCTCACCGATGGCCTGGGCCCCGACGTCGTCGTCGAATGCGTGGGCCGGCCCGACGCCTGGGAGGAGGCTGTGTCTCTGGTGCGTCGCGGCGGCGAAGTCCTGATGTTCGGCGGCTGCGAACGCGGATCGACGGTCGCTCTCGACACCGAACGGCTTCATTACGACGAAATCACACTCAAAGGCGGCTTTCACTTCACACCCGACAGCGTGCGCCGCGCCTGGGAGCTCATGCAGGGAGGCGCGCTGGCGCTCGAGCCGCTGGTGACTCACCGCATGTCACTCGACGAGCTGCCCCAAGCGCTCGAGCTCATGTCGCGGCGCGAAGCCGTGAAAGTCGCGATCGTGCCATGACAGCCAGGAAAAACCCCACGATGCACGCGGCACGCGCCTACGCTCTCGACGATGTGCGGGTGGAGGAGGTCCCGCTCCCGGAGCTGGAACCGGGCGACATACGGGTGCAGGTCACGCTGTGCGGCGTCTGTTCCAGCGACGCGATGGACTGGTACGTGAACACGAAGCTCCCGGTGGTGCTTGGTCACGAGCCGGTGGGAACGGTGCACGAGGTAACCCCCGAGGTCGAGGATCTCGAAGTCGGCGACCGGGTCTTTTTCCACCATCACGTGCCGTGCATGGAGTGCCGGGCCTGTCAGCGAGGCGTCTACACCTCGTGTCGCCGCTTCCGCGAGACCGCACTCGACCCCGGCGGCTTCGCCGAGTTCGTACGCGTCCCGGCCGAGATCGTCCGCCTCGACGTCCTGAAGCTCCCCGCCGACCTGCCCGACGAGGTCGCCGCCTTTATCGAGCCGGTCGCCTGCAGCCTCCGCGCGTTCGCCAAGCTCGATGTCAAGCCGGGCAACAGCGCCTGGGTGATGGGCGCGGGCCCCATGGGTCTGATCAACGTCCGCCTGGCCCGTCACTTCGGTGCCGAGCCGATCATCGTCACCGACCCCGTTCCGGTTCGGCGCGAGCTCGCGATAGAGGCGGGCGCCGACCTCGCCCTCGACCCGGCCTCCTCCGAGTTCGACGAGGAGATGCAGGAGGCGACCGGGGACTGGGGCGCGGAGAAAGTGATCGTGGGCCCGGGTTCGGCCAGGGTGATCGAGGATGGGCTGGCGCACGCGGCGCCCGGCGCTGTCGTGCTGATCTTCACGCCGACGCCGCCCGACGAGACGGTGGCCTATCGGCCGTGCGACCTCTACTTCAAGGAAGTGACGATCACCCACTCCTACTCCGCCAGCCCGATCGAGACCCGCGAAGCACTCGACCTCCTCATCTCCGGCGCGATCGAGGTCAGCGACCTGGTGACTCACCGGTTCGGGCTCGACGGCGTCGGCGAAGCGCTGAAGCTGGCGAAGCAGGCGGACGAGGGGCTGCGCTCGGTCATATATCCGCACGGTCTGGGTGTGGAGGTGAAGACGGTTTGAACATTGAGCACGGAACATTCAGCACGGAACGTTCAAGTAACTGCCGATCTATTAACGTTGGACCTCAAACAGTGACCGGCGAACGATGTTCCGAGTTCAGCGCTCGAAGTTTGAGGTTGAACGATCGGCAGTACATTCGATGTTCCGTGCTGGATGTTCCATGCTCGATGTTCAGTTGAGGATACCACGATGAGCGGTGAGTTCTTTAGTCGCGTGATCCGCTTCCGGGACTACACCTGGAAGGGCATCCGGGCCGTCTCCTACAAACCGCCCGGCGAGTCGTGGAGCGGCGTGATCCGTCAGCGTCTGCTGGGGCCGGAAGAGGCGCTGCCGTTTCACGTTCGCTATTTCGAGATCGAGCCAGGCGGCCACACCACGTTCGAGCACCACGACCATCAGCATTCGGTGATCGTGATCCGCGGCAGCGGACGGGTGCGTCTGGAGGATCGCTGGGAGGAATTGAGTTTCGGCGATGTCGTCTACGTGGCGAGCGGCGCCGCCCACCAGTTCCGAGCCGCCGCCGATGAGCCGCTCGGCTTCCTCTGCATCGTGGACGCGGAGCGCGACCGACCCGTCCACCTGGAGGATGACTCTGGGATAGCGAAGTGATGCGTTAGCCCGAACTTCCTACCTTCCCGAATCCCCGAATCCGCTTCGACAATTCGGAGAGAACTCGACCTTCCCCAAATCGGAATCCCGATCTCTGATTCCCAATTTCCAGATTCCCGACTTATAGCCTCCAGACGCCGCCCAGTCCGACGACGACAGCATCGCCTTCCCCGAAGTTCCCGTCACCGAACCGCAGGTCCAGCATCACGCCGAAGCGCGGCGTGATCGTGAAGAGGCCGCCCAGGTCGAGCATCAGCGCCACGTCGGAGCTGTCGTCCCCGGAGCTGACACCGAGCTCGAGCCGGGGAAAGGTGAAGATCTCGGAGTCGCCACCCGCCAGGCGAAAGCCGATGCCCGCCAGGAAGCCCACCGGGAACTTCCAGACCGTGGCGCTCGGTTCGCTGACGCCGAGGCCGACGTCGAAGCTAAGGTGGAAGAGTCCGCCCCCGCTGCTCAGCCGCCGGCCCAGCAGACCGTAGCGCAGATCGGCGCCGGCGAACGGCGTGTCCTTCGCATCATCGATGAGCCAGAGGCCCGCCCGACCGCCGATGTCGATGTCGTCGGCCACAGCGAAGCGGATCATGCCGCCGAGGACGAACGAGTTGTCCGGGATCGCGATGTAAGGCAGAAACGTTTCGCCGGCCGGTATGCCGGCGGTGAGCATGGCGGGCTCGGCGACGACCTGACCGTCGGCGCTCCGGGCCCCGAACAACAAACAGGCGCCCGCCAGCACGGCCGCCGCGAAACTGCCAAACCGGTTCATGGGATCCTCCTCCCCTTCACAGCGTCCACCCTGCGGAGGGAATTATACGGACGCCGCGACCCGCTTGGGAAGTGGAGCCGGTGCCCGCGAGCGCCTGCTCCGTCCGCGCTCCTCTTTAACATCCGGCTGAACGGCGGCATCTTACTTCGGGATGGACGAGAACGCCCTCATCGAGCGCGCTCGGAAAGGAGACCGGGAAGCGTACGGACAGCTGATCAGGCGGCACCGCGACGCCGTATACCGGTTCGCCGTGCGCTGGCTCGCCGATCCCGATCAGGCGCTCGACGTGGCACAGGACGTGTTCGTACGCGCCTTCGACGGCCTGAAAGGATATCGCGGCGACAGCCGGTTCCGCACCTGGTTGTTCTCCATCACGCTCAACGCGGCCCGCTCGACGGCCCGGCGCCAGAAGCGGCGCGGCGAGATCCGGCTCGATACCGGCGCCGAGTTCGCCGATATACGGACGCCACCGGACGCGAAAGCGGCGCGCGCCGACGCCTATGCCCGAGCGGCGCGTGAGCTGGCCACACTGCCCGAAAAGCAGCGCGGAGCGGTGACGCTGCGGATCTACGAAGGACTGTCGTTCAAGGAGATCGGGGAGATCATCGGCTGCTCCGAAGGTTCGGCTCGGGTCAACTACCATCACGGTATCCAGAAACTCAGGGAGGCGCTGGCATGACCGCCTCGAAAGCGTGCGACCAGATCGCCGACCAGTTGCCCGAGTTTCTGGCCGGTCGCGTGTCGGAAGCCGACGACGAGCGAATCCGCAAGCACCTCGAGGTTTGTGCCGATTGTCGTAAGCGGGCCAACGCGGTGAGCCTGCTCCAGCAGACGCCGATCCCGCGCCCCGACCCGGATCGTTGGGACGGTTTCGTCGATGGCGTAGTGCACCGGGCCGATCGGCGGCACCGCAAGGAGCGAACGATCCAGGTGGCTCTCGTCGTGCTCGCCGCGGTAATAGTCGTCGGCGTCCTCGTATACGTTGTCGTCTTCTAAAGGAAAGCGCGTCCCGCTCCCACTGGGCGCGCACGTGTCCATCGCCGGCGGCATCGAGCGAGCGCCAGGCCGCGGGTCCGAGATCGGCGCCGACGTCATCCAGATCTTCACGAAACAGGTTCACCGATGGGCGGAGACCCAGGTCAGCGAGGGGACCGCCGACGACTTCCGCGCCGCCCTGTCGCGTTACGGCATCGGCGTGGCCGGCTCGCACGATTCCTACCTGATCAACCTGGCGAGCCCCGACCCGGCCCTGTTCGACCGCTCGTACCGATCATTCTGCCGCGAGCTCGAGCGCTGCGCGATCTTGAGTCTGAATTTCCTGGTGACGCATCCGGGGAACGCGACCGATGGCGATCGGCTCGGCGGCCTGCAGCGAAACGCCCGGGCGGTCCGATGGGCGCTGAGCGAGATCGAATGCGAGACCCGAATTTTGATCGAGGCCACGGCCGGCCAGGGCACAGCACTCGGCTGCCGCTTCGAGGAGCTGGCGCGCCTGCTCGAGGGGACCGGCGACGAGGAACGGGTCGGTGTCTGCATCGACACCGCCCACCTGTTCGCCGCTGGGTACGACCTGACTGGCGACTACGACGGCGTGATCGCCGAGCTGGACGCGGTCGTCGGGCTGGGTCGGGTGCGGCTGTTCCACCTCAACGACTCCAAGACCCCGCTCGGGAGCCGGGTCGACCGACACGAGGCGATCGCCCGGGGATTCTTGGGGCCGGAGCCGTTCCGGCGCATCATGCGTGACGAACGGTTTCGGACGGTGCCGAAGGTGATCGAAACGCCCAAGGGCGACGATCCGGTCCGCCTCGACCGGCGGAACCTGGCGCGGCTGCGAGGCTACCTGAGGTGAGGAAGCGGGAAACGGGAATCTTGAATTCGGAGGTCGGGGATCCCATTTGGGGAATATTGAGCTCTCTCCGAATTGTCGAAGACGATTCGGGGATTCGGGGACTCGGGGATCCGGGGAGGTGGGAAGTGTTGTAGCTTCAGCTCAGCCATCATCACCTCCCTTTTCCCCGAATCCCCGAATCTCGGAATCCTCGAATCCGCTTCGGCAATTCGGGGAGAACTGAAAATTCACAAAATCGGAATCCCGGCCTCCGACTTCCCGGGGATCCCCCAATCCCCTCCACACCCCCCGCTTGCTTCCTGCCTCTCCTCGCGATATGTAATCCCTTCGGGCGCCCACCCGTCCTCTGTTCTCGTGCATCGATCGGCGTTATTGATGGAATCGGAAAACGGACGACCCTCATGGCGAAGAAGAGCAGTTCAGGGCCCGATTCGGATATCGAGTCACGCCTAGCGGCGATAGCCGGGTCCGTGAATCGCGAGTTGCCGCCCCATCCTCCGGCCGAGCGGACCCCCGAAGGGCATCACCGGCATCTGTTCGAGGAATCGCAGCAGCTTTACGAGAACGAGCTGGCCTGGGAAGAGGAGACCGGCGAGGAATCGATGGAAGAGGGCCCGGTCGTTTCGCTCGTATTCCCCGGCACGCTGGCGCTGGTCGACGCGCTGGTCACCTCGCACGCGGCCGGCGAGCATGGGGAGGGCGGCCCGCACCGGGACGTGGTGGTGTCGTTCGCCGAATGGCTGTCGGGCCGGTTGTGGAAGCTGCGGTCCGGCGAGATCCGGGGCAGCGCCACCGAACGGGCCAAGGAAGCCGATCTGACGGATCGACTGATCGACCTGGTGCTCTACCGTTATTGCGGGCTGAGCGCGGAGGAGATCGAGCAGGTCGACGTGGACCGAGAATGAGACGATAGAGCTGATTCATCGATAACCAGTTAGCGACATGAACATCATAGTCTGCGTGAAGCGAGTTCCCGATTCGGAAATTCGTGTCGCCATAGCCGATGACGGAAAGACGCTCGACTCGCAGGGGATCAAGTACGTCCTGAATCCCTACGACGAGTTCGCTGTCGAGGAGGCGCTGAAGCTCAGGGAGACGGCGGGCGAGGGAGATGTCACCGTGATGACCCTCGGGAGCGATGACGCGAAGGAGACGCTGCGCACCACCCTGGCCATGGGGGCGGACCAGGCGGTCCTGTTGAAGGGGGAGCCGTCGGTCGACGGTCTGGGCACGGCCGAGAAGCTCGCGGAGGCGATACGGGACCGGGAGTGCGATCTGGTTCTGTTCGGCAAGCAGGCGATCGATGACGACAACCTCCAGGTCCCGGCGATGGTTGCGGAGCTGTTGGGTCTGCCATGCGCCACGGTGGTGGTGGAGCTGGAGGTGTCCGACGGCAAGCTCGAGGCGAAGCGTGAGATCGAGGGGGCGCACGAACTGGTCAGGTTCGAGCTGCCGGGCGTGGTGGCGGCGCAGAAAGGGCTGAACGAGCCACGCTACGCGAGCCTCAAGGGGATCATGCAGGCGAAGAAGAAGCCGCTGGAGGAAGTGGATGTAGGGACCGTCGAGTCGCGACTGGAGGTTCTGGAGCTGAAGAAGCCCGAGGAACGGTCCGGAGGCGTGATCGTCGGCGAGGGACCCGATGCGGTCCCGACGCTGCTGCAGAAGCTCCGCGAGGAAGCGAAAGTCCTGTAGTCCACGGCGCGGACAGCTCGACGAGACGGCCGGCAACGAGGCAACAGAATAGACATAAGAAACATGAGCGTTCTCGTAATTGCAGAGCAGAGGAATGGCGCGCTGCGGGAGGCCGCGCTGGAGGCGATGACCGCGGGTCGCGAGCTCGCCGACGCGCTGGATGGAGAGTGTACCGCTGTGCTGCTCGGCGGGCCGGGTATCGAGGATGAGGCGGAAGCTCTGGGCCGCCACGGCGCCGATAACGTTCTCGTCGCGTCCGACGATGCGCTCGCCGGCTACGCCCCGGAGAGTTACACCGAGGTGCTGGGCCGTCTGATCGAAGAGCGTGGGCCGAAAGCCGTAGTGTTCGCCGCCAGCGCGCTGGGCAAGGACCTGGCGCCACGGGTGGCGGCACGGATCGGGGCCGGCCTGGCGAGCGACGTGACCGAGCTGGGCTCCCAGGACGGAGGGCTGTACGCCGTCCGTCCGGTCTACGCCGGGAAGGCGCTGCTGCGTGTCGGCTTCAAGGACTCTCCGGCGCTGGCCAGCATACGTCCACGGGCCTACAGCGCACAGGAGAACCCGCGGGACGGACAGGTCGAGAAGGTCGACGTCGAGCTGGACCCGGAGCGCAAGCGCTCCGAGGTCCGCGTCGAGGAGGGCGAGAAGAAGGGTCGACCCGATGTCGCCGAGGCCGAGGCCATCGTCTCGGGCGGACGCGGGATGCAGGGTCCGGAGAACTGGAACCTGCTCGAGGACCTGGCGGAAGCGTTGGGTCCCAAAACGGGGCTGGGGGCGAGCCGTGCCGTGGTCGACGCCGGCTGGCGTCCGCACTCCGAGCAGGTCGGACAGACGGGCAAGGTGGTGTCGCCGCCGCTCTACATCGCGATCGGAATCAGCGGGGCGATCCAGCACCTGGCCGGCATGCGTACGGCCAGGTGCATCGTGGCCATCAACAAGGATCCCGAGGCGCCGATCTTCAAGGTCGCCGACTACGGCATCGTGGGCGACGCCTTCGAGATCGTGCCGCGCCTCAGCGAGGAAATCAAGAAGCTTCGCAGCGAGGGTTAAAGTCTTGAACTTATCCGTGCCACAATGCGTCACGCCGGCCATCACCGCCCTTCTCGTGCTGGGGGTGACCGCGCCCGCCAGCGCCCAGTTCGAGGAGGCTGACACGCTCCCGCGCTTCTCGGTCGGCGCATTCGGCGACTTCGGTTTTCGGAACAAGCGAGGTGAGACGGCGGCAGGAGACGAGGTCTCGTTCACCAGCAGCCCCGGGGGCGGGCTGCGCCTCGACTACCGGCTCACGCAGACGCTGACGCTGGCCGCCTTCGGCAGCTACACCCGAGTGCAGGAGCGGGTGGAGTTCTCAGACGGAACAGTAAGTGTATTTGACCCGCACTTTGACCTGTTCCATTTTGGTGGCGAACTGCTGGTACGGGTGAAGCCCCGGATCCCGGGATACTTCATCCTGGGTGGAGGTGCTCAGCACGTGGCTCCGGAGGGTGACGACCCGGGCTTACAGCTGACCAGCACCGACAGCTTCACCGAAACGTTCGGCATCGCCGGCGCCGGTTACGAGTTTGCCTCGACCCGGGGGCGTGCGTTCCGCGTGAACTTTCGATTCTTCCTGATCAACCCTGCCGACCAGGAGCGGTACAACCCGAAGTCGATCGAGATCGATTTCGTTCTCGGCGCGGCTTTCATCTTGAGACTGTAGCGGCCGGCGTCAGCGCTCCCGCAGAACGATCGCCTCCACCTCGTACCCTTCGGGCAGCTCGCTGTCGGGTGGCACTACGATGAGCGCGTCGGCCTCCGTCATGGAAGTGAGGATTCCCGAGCCCTGCGGACCGGTGAGCCGCGCCGCCAGACCCGCCCCTCCTCGCTCCAGCGTCGCCCGGTAATAGTGGGTCAGACGGCCTTTCGTCTTCACTGGCTCGGCCAGCCGGACGCGGCGCCGTGGCCGATCGTATTGCGCCAGACCGACCATCTTGCGAATCGCCGGCCGCACCAGCACCTCGAACGTCACCATCGCCGAGACCGGGTTGCCGGGCAACGCGAAGACGGGCATTCCCGCCAGGGTACCGAAAGTGAATGGACTGCCCGGCCGCATCTTCACGCGGTAGAACAGGAACTCCATTCCGAGGTCGTCCAGAACGTGCTTGACGTAGTCGTGGTCGCCGACGGCGAGGCCGGCGGAGGTGATCAGCGCGTCGAGGCCGGCGGCGGCCTCGAGATGACGACTCAGGCTGTCCACGTTGTCTCGGGCGATGCCCAGGGGCCTCGGCTCGCCGCCCGCTTCGGTCACCTGGGCGGCCAGCGCGTAGGAATTCGAGTTCATGATGCGCTTGCCGGCGTGCACCAGCTCCAGCTGATCGAAATCGGCGAGCTCATCGCCGGTGGCGAGAATGCCGACGGTCGGCTTGCGATAGACCGGCACCGACGGCTGGCCGAGCATCGCGAGTACCCCGACCTCGGCGGCGCGGATCAGCGTGCCGGCTGACAGGGGCCGTGCCCCGACCTTCAGGTCTTCTCCCCGGCGGCGGATGTTGCGGCCCGCGTCGCCGCCATCGAGCACCTCGATCGTGTCCGGCTCCGGTCCCGGCCGGGTGTGCTCGACGCGCGTCACGCCGTCGGCGCCTGTGGGCACCGGCGCGCCGGTCATCACCCGGATCGCTTCGCCCGGGCCCACCGAGCGGGTGGGGAACTGGCCAGCCGCCACCTCCTCGACCACGCGCAGGGCGACGGGGTTCCGGGGGGTAGCACGGGCCACGTCGCGGGAAAGGACAGCGAACCCGTCCATCGCCGAGTTGTCCCAGGCGGGATGCGTCACCGCGGACTCGACATCGGCGGCCAGCACGCGGCCCAGGGCGTCGGAGAGCGGCACGGTCTCGTGATCCAGCGGCCCCACGCGGGACAGGATGATCTCGCTGGCTTGCTCGATCGGCAGCCAATCGGGGGCGCGAGGTTGCCGGGCCCTCTCCGAACGCCGCGTCATCGGCCCTCACCTTCTTCGACGGCGAGCGCCTCGGCTCGCTGGCGATCGGCGGGCCGGTTCACGTTCATGAACAACACGCTCGGGTCGCCGTAGCTCGCCACCTCTTCGGTGGGCAGAACGCGGACGTTGACGTCGTCGTAGAAGGAAATGACCCGGCGATCGTTCCGCGCGATGGCCGCCTCGATCGGCCCTCGGCAATCGATGCCGTAGAAAGCGCACAGGGGTTCCAGGCCCCGACGCGAGTCGCTCCCTGGAGCGATCACCTCGTCGGCCTGCGCCCCTTCGGCCAACCGGCGCAGCAGTCCGGCCGACAGGAAGGGCATGTCGCAGGCCGCGACGAGTGCGCCGCGCCGGCCGGCGTCCTCGGCCCACAGCACCGCCGTGTAAATGCCGCCCAGCGCGCCGAGTCCCGGCCTCGCGTCGGGCCGCATCTCCAAACGTAGGGGCCGGTAAATCTCGGGCTCGTTGGCCACCAGGACGACTCGGTCCGCGGCATCGCGCATGGCGCGGATCGCGCGAACGGCGATGAGCTCGCCCGCTACCGGCTCCAGCGCCTTCGGTTTTCCGTGGTAGCGCGTGTTGTGTCCGCCGGCGAGAATGACGCCCAGCGGCGACGCCGGATCGGCCTCTCGGCTCATAGCAGTCGCCGACGCCTCAACTCTTTATGCTGTGTCCGCAGACATTGATCCATCACGACCGTGATCCCCGCCTGCCGCGCTTTGAGCGCCGCCTCTTCGTTGGCCACCCCCAATTGCATCCAGACCAACCGCGCGCCGATCTCGATCGCCTCCTCGACGTGTGGGAGCACGTGCTCGGGGGCGCGAAAGATGTCGACGATTTGGATGGGCCCTTCGGATTCACGGGCCGCCAAGAGGTCCGGATAGGCTCGGACATCGAGAATCATGTCGTGCTTGGGATTGATCGGCACGACGCTGTATTCCTGCTGGATCAGATAACGAGCCACGGAATTGCTGTCGCGGTAAGGCTTCGGCGAGCAGCCGACGACCGCGATCGTCTTGCTGGTCTTGATGATGTCGATCGTTTCCTGGTCGAGAAGCATAGTGATTAGAAGCGGTTCCTCAGGTCGAGACCCGGCAGTTCGTAGACCGGATCCATCGTTCGTTCGATCGGTTCGGGAAGCACGGTCAGCACTACTTCAAGCGTAGGGCAAACGATCCCGTGTCGCAAATGACCGCCGATCACCGTGTAGTCGCGGCGACCGAGCGTGACGTGGGCGTGGACGAGAGGTTCGCCATCGTAAACCGCGACGTTGCCGGTCAGAGACAGAACTTCCAGTTGCTCATCGAAGTCCTGATCGGGAAGGTAGGTCTTCACCTCCATGTCGTAGTACGTGATGCTGACACGCTGCATCGCTCCGATACCGGTCAGGCTCGCGGCGTTGATTCGCTCTGCGCCGATGAACTCGAGCAGGCGATCAGGAAAAATTTCGCCGTCCTCGAACCGCAGGACGTATTTGTCCCCCTGGCGGACGTAAAGCATTGGCGTGGACCCTTTTATGGAGGCTAAGGTAGCAGCGTGGGTGTTATCCCGAGCAGAAGTTCGATCAGCAGGGTGCCCAGCATGTACGGGACGAAGCCGGCCAGCGCGGTCGCCAGCGCCCGTCCGGTCGAGAAATCGAGCGCCTGGCGGATCGCGACCAGCACGGTGGCGATCATCCAGAGCAGGACGGCCAGGTAAAGGGGCAGGCCGGCGCCCGGCAGGAGACGCAGAACGAGAAGCACACCCGGCGCCTGGGCGAATCCGACCGTTCGCAGGAGCTCACCCCAGTCCGCCGTGCCGTCGAACAGCTGCACCCCAACCAGGTAGCAGGTACCCGACCAGAGCGCCCAGCCCAGGTAGGCGCTGAGCACGCCGGCCACCAGGCCGCCGGGCCCCATCTCGAGGCCGCCCACCGCGGCGGCCAGGGCGACGAGCCCGACGACGAGGGCGGCCTGTGCCGTGGCGCCCTGATCGTGCTCGACCTCCTCGTAGATCCTGATTCTGAACGTCGCCGCGCCCAGCACTCGCTGCACGAAACTCGACCGCGCGATTGCGGTCGGTTGACGCTGCTCCATCGAATGACCTCCCACCTGCTCTGAGTGATAGTGAGCGAAATATACAGAGGGGGCGGTTGAACAGGCCAGTTGGCCCCGGGTTCATCGATGCGGCCATCGAGGGGCCGTCAGGGAACACCCCGCGCCCCCAACCGGGTGCCGGTGACCCCGATCGTCTCCGGTCGACATTCCCGGGACCGCTCTCAGTTGAAAACGACCTCGGCCTTGAGCACGGCGGTGACCTGGTTTTCCTCGAAATCCAGGTAGCGTCGGAACACGCTCTCGGCGCGCAGGGCGAGGAACTCGAAGGGCAGCCAGCGGTAGCCGATCGCGGCGCCGAGCGCGATCTCGGTATCGGCGTCGCCGCGGCCGAAGTCGAAAGCCAGGTAGGCGAAGTTGACCGCGGCGTAGGCGGAGTTCCCCGTCACGCCGGACACGTGCCACTCGACGGCCGCGTCGAGACCGAGACCGTAGACCGCATCCTCACCGAACCCCGAGCTCACCAGGTGGAACGCGATCCCGGGCACCACCGCCACCTGCGGGTGCGGAAAGAACCCGACGTAGACGACCGGCGCGGCCTGAAGGGTGATCGGGATCAGCGGACCGCCTCCCGGTATCCCGACGTCGTACCGGTCGAACTCGGTGAAGTAGGTGATGTTGAACAGCGTGCCGCCCAACGCCCAGCGTGGGGTCTGGGTCGCGGCGGTCGCCGGAGCGACCAGCGTGAGGACGCCGACCAGAACCAGTTTGCGCATGAAGTGGCTCCCTACGATCAGAACCAGTACGACGAGACGATCCCGAAGCTGATGTTGTTCGTCCAGTCGCTCTCGGGCGGCACTCTCGGGAGGTCGGGGCCCAATGTGATCCAGGCGGGAGGAGCGTCGAGCTTCCAGATGTTGTCTTCGATGGTCAGGCGGAGACCGATGCGGTCCGAGATGATGATCGCGGTGCCGATGCCGACCTGGCCGACGAAGCTGTTGTTGAATTCGAATCGTTCGTTGGGCAGTATCTGGCAGGTCGGATCGGTCACGCCGCCGGTGCACGTGATGTCGCCGGACGTGTCGAACACGATGCCGAGTCCGCCGATCACGTACGGCATCAGGCCGTTCCACGATCGGGCGCCGGTCAGATTGAGCTGCAAGCGCCCGCTCAGAATCAACAGATTGCTCGGTGTGGTGCCGATCTTCTCGGGTGCGTTCGGACCGGAGGGATCGATCACGTCTCGATCGGTAGGGAAGTACGTCACGTTCGCCGTGACCTGGAGCGGATCGCTCACGCGGATCCCGAATCGCGCTCCGAACGCCAACCCGGCGTTTGGACCCAGATCGACGGCGCCGCCGTCGGCGAACACGTAGGCGACATAGGGCCCCAGATCGCGTTTCTTGTCGACGAACCGATAGGGGGAGTCGATCCGTTGGGCCGCTGCCGGAACGGTCAGCACGAGGCTCAGGGCCAGCGCGGTCGATAGCACGCGTACGCTGTCTCGCATGCCGTCAGTTTACACGGCCGACGCCGCGGCGCAACTGGATCGGTGCGATTGACAACCGTGCCGCCGGAGGTTAGGCGTGGTGAGAGCGGCCATCCCGGCCGCAGGTCGGGGGGAGGAGGGTTGTGACCATGAATTCCCTTTCGAAGATCGTGACGGGTCAGGTCATCTGGCTCCTGCTGGTGGCGGCGCTGGCGACCAGTCTCCAGGGACAGACCACGGCCCGCGTTGTCACCGAGGAGAACTTCCGTCGCGAGCCCAACGGCACGCAGCTCGCCACGGTCCTCCAGGGTGCCGAGCTGCCGGTCGTCGATCAGCAGGGCGGTTGGGTGCAGGTCGAGCTGAGCGGATGGGTCTGGGCGCCGTCGTTGGCCGCCACCAGCCGCGAGGGTTTCGATCTCAGGGTCTCCGCCGACGGCGGCGAAAACCTGCGGCTCCGACCGCAGGGCGAGGTGGTCGCCCGGCTCCTCGAGGGGTGTCTCCTGGCCCGGATGGATGAGAGCGGCAATTGGATCCAGGTGCGGCGTCGTGGATGGCTTTGGCGGGCATCGGTGGAGATGAGCGGATCCGCCGCGGCCGAGGCAAGCTCGGCGGACCCGTCCGGTTCGGACGAGCCCGACGAACCGCCTCCCGTGGTCACCGCGCCGACGGCGCTCATCGTCTATGCCACGCCCGCCGGCGACACCATCGCCACGTTCCAGCCCGGCGCACAGGCCCAGGTCCTCGGTCGGACGGGCGACTGGATCCGGATTCGTGTCGACGGCTGGGTCTACGGACCCGCTGCCCTCGATTCCGCCCTCCGTCTCGCCGATACCGGCGATCTGACGCCCGCTCAGCTCCGCGCTGATCCGGCCCGGTATCGAGGCGCCCTGGTCCGCTGGCGCGTACAGTTCGTCTCCCTGCAACGAGCGGAGAGCACGCGCCGCGACTTCCAGGAAGGCGAGCCGTTCATCCTGGCCCGCGGGCCCGCCGGCGATGCCGGCTTCGTCTACCTGGCGGTGCCCGAGGAGCTCCTACCGGTGGCAGAGAGCCTCCGACCGCTGGAGTTCGTCACCGTGGTGGGTCGGGTCCGAACCGGTCGCTCGTCGCAGATGGGGGGGCCTGTAATTGACCTTACCGATATCGAGCCGGAGGAACCTGGGGGGCGATGAGTAGTAGGTAGTGGGTAGTGGGTAGTGGGTTGTGGGTGTGGTAAGGGGCCGAGGGGTGTCCAGGCATGACACCTTTCGACCCACCACCCCCAACCACTCACCACTTACCGTAGTTCGGCGTCCCCCGCCCGGAAGCGGTCCCGACCACGTACTCTCGGAACGGGACCCCCGGGCTTTATGTTTGTCACAGGGAAAGTGAAGCCGGTGTCGCCGCGAGGGCGGCGGTCTGCCGGCCACCGTTCGGACGCAGTCGGGAGCGGTGGAGAGCAAAGCGAGGAAGGGCATGTTACGACGTCGATGGTCGAAGGTAGTCCTATTCTCATGGCTGGCCGTGTCTCTGGCTGGCTGCAACGGCGACGATGGCCCCACCGGGCTGGACCCGGCCGTATTCGAGCTGGCGATCGTATCGGGCGGTGGACAAAGCGGGCTGGCGGGGACGGTGGTGGACGAACCTCTGGTGGCCCGTGTCAGCCGCCGCGACGGCGGAACGCCGGAAGAGGGCGTCACGGTCTCGTGGGGGGTGGTGAGCGGCTCCGGGACCCCGACCCGAACGACGTCGGTGACGAATGTGGACGGCGAGGCATCGACCCGGGTCGAGCTGGGCTCGGTGGCGGGGGCGGTGGCGGTGGAGGCGTCGGTCCCGGGATTGGGTTCGGTCCGCTTCTCGGATCTCACGGTCCTGGCGGCGCCCAGTATCGCATCGCTTTCGGTCACCAGCGCCGATCCCGGTGATACGATCGAGGTGCGCGTCAACGACCTGTCAGCGGGAGTCGCCGCCCAGGTACTGTTCGACGGCGTAGCGGGTGAGATCGTCGACCAGACGCCGGGCGCGCCGACCGTGCTGGACGTCGTGGTCCCGGCCCCGATCGGCGTCTGTAGTTCGACGAGCGTCTCGGTTCCCGTGCGGCTGCGTGCCGACGGAGTGACGACGGCCGCCATCGCCCTCAGCGTCTCTGTTCCGGCCAACCCGTTCCAGGTCGGCCAGGTCCTGGTGATCGAGGGGACGGCCGACGCGAGTTGCGCGCTGCTGCCGTCGGACGGCGGCAACGCGAAGTATCTGCTGGTGGCACTCAGCGCCGCGTTCGAACAACAGGGCAACTTCCAGGTCACGTTGGGCGCTGGCAGCGTGGCGCTGAGCGCCGCCGACGCTTCGGCAGCGCCAGCGGCGACCGGCTTCCACGACAAGCTGCGTGCCATCGAATCCCGACTTGCCGACAAGGGTCTCCCCATGGCGCGGCCCGAGTCTGGACCGCAGCTTTTTGCCGGGCCTACGATCGGTGACCAGCGCGACTTCTGGGTGGCCAGCGACCTGGAGGCGATCAACGCCGGCCAGATCGATGAGAACGCCTTCGAACGTGTAACCGGGACCCTCCGGTTCGTCGGCGGAAACACCCTGCTCTTCCTCGACGACGCGGTGCCGTCGAACGGTCTGACTCAGGGTGATATCGAGATGCTCGGCGAGCTTTACGACCGGCACCTTTACGAGACCGACGTCGACTTCTTCGGTGAGCCGACGGACGTGGACGACAACAACAAGACGATCGTCCTGCTATCGCCCGTAGTGAACAGCCTCACCGAGCGCGGCTCCAACGGCGTGGTGATCGGTTTCGTCTTCCTGCTCGATCTCTTCGACCCGAACACCAGCGGGTGTCCCGAGTGTCGCTTCTCCAACGGGGCCGAGATCTTGTACGGGCTCGTCCCGGATCCCGATGGGGTCCACAGCGATCCGCGCACGCGCGAGCGGGTGCTGGCGCTTCTCCCCGGCGTCATGATCCACGAGACGCAGCACATGATCAACTGGCGCTACAAGGTTTTTGAGAGTGTGGTCCCCGGGCTCGACCGGCTCTGGCTCGGCGAGGGGCTGGCCCACATGGCGGAGGAGAAGGGCGGCGACGCCCTGTTCGATCTGGGCGACATCGAGCAGGCCAACAACCTGTACCAGGACAACTTTGCCCGCGTCGCCAGCTATCTGGCGGCGCCGGACTCGTTCTCGCTCACCGCTACGGAGGGCGGTCTGATCGTCGGCGCCCGGGGCGGCTGGTGGCTCTTCCTGCGCTGGATCGCCGAGCAATATGGCGACTTCATCCTGCGCGACCTGACGCAGGAGGCCGAGCGCGGGGTGGCCAACGTGGAAGCGCGGACGGGCGAGTCGTTCTTCCGCCTGTTCGCCGACTTCGCGGTGGCGGCCTGGGCCGACGACCTGGCCATCGCGGGGCTCCAGGCGCGCTACACGGTACCCAAGTGGAATCTGCGGGAGATCGTGCAGGTGCAGCCGCAGGGCGGCGGCGATCCGGTCTACGCGCTGCAACCGCTCCAGATGACGTTCTCGACGTTCCGGGGCAGCTCGATAAACGAGTTTCTGGCGGCCACCAGCCCGTTCTACGTGGAGCTCGACGCGGCGGGCGACCCGAACTCACTGCAGCTGCAGCTCGAGGCGACGACCGACGCGGGCCTGGCGATCTTGCGCTACGAGTAAGTACGGAGTTGGACGTTGAAAGTTGGACGTTGGGTGTTGGATGTTCGGTCGGCGGATTGAACGTCCACCGTCCAACATCCAACTTCCAACATCCAAGTGGTCTTATTCGGCCGGGCCCCCTGCGCCGTCCAGCATCTCCCGAATCTTCCAGAAGCTCTTTTCGATCTCCGGCTTTAGGTCCTGCCGTCTTATACCGAAAGCGGGATGGAGCAGCGGCAGGAAGGTCATCTCGTGTCCGGCGATCGTCTTCCGGCGCGGCACGCCGGCGGACTCGGTGATCTTCTCCCTGGGAAAGAAGCGCTCGAGTGCGAACCGGCCCAGCAGCACCACCAGCTCGGGCTTGATCAGCGCCAGCTGACGCTCGAGGTACGGGGCACAGTTCTCGATTTCGGGCGTCTTCGGGTTCCGATTCTCCGGCGGCCGGCACTTCACGATGTTGCTGATGAAGACTTCCCCGCGGCTGAGGCCGATCTTCTCCAGCAGCTCCGTTAGATACGCGCCCGCGTCGCCGACGAACGGCTCGCCCTGCGCGTCCTCGCGCCGGCCCGGCGCCTCGCCGATGAAGAAGACGCGCGCGTCGGGCGGCCCGACGCCGGGCACCACCTGGGTCCGGGCCTCCACCAGCTCCTCGCATCTCGTGCAGCCGCGGGCCAGGTCGTGGAGGTCGGCGATCGTGCCGCAGGTCAGGATCGGATCGGGCGGCGCGAAGAAATCACCCTGAGACAGATCATGGTCGGTCATATCGGTCTCCTGATCGCGGTTGAAGGGTCGGTCCGAAGGCGGCTGAGCTTTCGGGTGGGCGTTCCGCGGTCCTCAATGAAGGGTCGCGACATCCAGCGGCAGCCCTTTCCGTTCGTCGTGGGTCAGCGTCATCGCGTCCATCTCGCAGCGGCCCTCGCACACGCCGCACCCCATGCAACGCTCCCAGTCGACGCTCGCGCGTGCGTTCACCGTGATCGCGTCGAACGGACAGGCTTCCTCGCAGTCGCCGCACGCGATGCAAGCCTCCTCATCGACGTTCGCGACATAGCCCGAGGAGGCCACCATGGGCACGCCGTGCTCGATCATCGCCTCCAGTCCGCCGCAGCAGCAACGGCAGCAGTTGCAGATAGCATAGAACCGATTGTCCATCGCGTCCTTGAAGTACGCCGTGTGGACGTGACCGCGCCGATGCTCCGCCTCCAGCACCGCCAGCGCTTCGGCCTGGGTGACGCTCCGCGAGCGCTGCGGGTGATGTTCCAGGGTGAACGAACCGTCGCCCACGATCATGCAGACATCGGTCGGCCCGCACGGGTTCTCGCGGGCGTGACGGCAGGGGCACTCGAGCAGCGTCACGGCCGGCGGCCCCTTGAGCACGATGTCCCGGGCCGTGGGGTACGGGATGACCCGCTCCAGGTCCGTGCGCTTGATCTCCCGGTCGAGCGTGATGATCCGACGGGCCAGCTCGGTAGGCAGCACTTTGCCGTGATAGCGGTCGGCCCACCAGCGCTTGGCGCCGGGCGCGGCCATCACCGGCAGCAGCGCGTTGACGCAGAAGTCTATGTACTGGTAGGGCCAGCGTCCGTAGACGTAGGCGTGCAGGGCGTCGCGGAAACGGCGTTTCGGCCGGTCGCTGTCCCGCTCTCCCGGCGCGCCGCCGCGCCCCCGAAAGGCGGCCCGGGTGGACGGCAGCATCAGGTGGCCTCGTTCCCCCACCAGCCAGAGCGCCAGCAGCCCGAGGGCCAGGGCGACGGGGAGGAGCAGCAGCCATGCCATGAGGGCCTCCAATCCGAGAGTGTGGGCTGGAGCCGTGCTGGCTCCAAGTTAGGGGCTGTCGGGTCGCTCCGACAGGCGAAACCGAGGCCTTCGCCGCCACGTACGGTTAGACGAGCTTCGTTGGCCGACCCTATCGTCTTCAGGGCGCGGTCGCGTAGTTTTAACACGTGTGCACCGCCACCCGGAGCCCGTGACGAGGAGTCCGTTCGGCAATGTTCCATCAGGTGATTCGGCGCCTTTCCCCTGTCTTCGCCGTTCTGGCGCTGGCCTGTTCATACGAGGGCGATGGTCAGATGAGCGTTTCGCAGAACTTCGCGATCTTCACCCAGGAGTCCGCGCAGGTCATCGACGCGCTGACCGACGTTCTGGTCGCCCAGGACGCCCTGGCGGCGGACCTGGCGGACCAGCTGGATCCCGGACTGCTGGAGACGCTGCGATCGAGAGGCGAGGCGCACCTGAACAGCGAATCGGTGAGCCTGGGAACGGAGGAGCTGGCGGCCCTGGTTCCCGAAGATGTGCGGCGGTTCATCGGCGACGAGGGCGGCCGCTACGTTCTGGAGCTGACGATGGAGCCCGCGCCGGACGGCGGTTTGCGGGTCACGGTCACGCCGACGATCATCGCCACCGTTCGCGGCGGCGAGGGCCCGCTGGGCGGCCGCCCCCTGCCGTCCAACGGCACCCTGGAACAGAGGATCCTGGACGCGCTGCGAAACCGCCTCGGCGGATGACGTACCGAACTGGCTGACACGATGATGCCGAAGGAGTATTCCTCGCTCCCCAGAACCCGGTTCTCGCGCTGGTGCTCGAGAGCCCGAACCAGAAGGACGGGTCTCGCGGGGGCCGCGATGCTGGCTGGCGCCCTGCTGGTCGCCTGCGGCGAGCCTGTCGAGCGGCCGTCCGACGACATCCTGGTGAACGATCCTTCCGTCGATCGCGGCAACAACACGACCCAGAGCGAAGCCGCGGTGGCGCGGCACGGCGACGTGGTGGTCGTGGGCTACAACGATTCCGGCGAGTTCAGCCGGGCGCGGAGCATGACGGGGTACGCGTATTCACTCGACGGCGGTGTGACCTTCGTTGACGCGGGGGTTCTGGAGCCGGTGAGCGGCGGTCAGAACCTGGGCGATGCGGCGCTGGCCGTCGACCGTGATGGGAACTTCTACTTCGCCACCCTCGCCCTCGATTCACGCTCCCGTTCGTACGTGGGCGTCGCCCGTTCGACGACTACCGAGGACGAGGTGAAATTTTCCGCGCCGGTCCTGATCTCCGGGCTCGATCCCGACGCGTTCCAGGACAAGGAGTGGATCGCTGTGGACGCCAGCGGCGGCGGCCGCGACGGATGGGTCTACCTGGTGTGGACGGAGTTCCCGATGCGCGGCGCTTCGCGCATCCTGTTCGCCCGGTCGACCGATGGCGGTCGCACCTGGTCGACCCCGCAGAGGCTCTCCTCGGGCAGCGGCGTCCAGGGCGCCATGCCGGTCGTCGGGGGCGAGGGGGAACTGTACGTGGTGTGGGAGGACCGCGCGGGGTCGGTCGAGGGCGCGATCCGCTTCCGCCGCTCGGACGACGGCGGCGACATGTGGGGGCCGGAGGTGACGGCGGCTCGTTTCGCCCGCATGCAGGACATCAGCGCGACCGCGGCCTGTCTCAGGCCGGCGCTCAACGGCTATATCCGGGTGAGCGAGTTTCCCAGCATCGACGTCGATCGCAGCGACGGTCCGAACGCGGGCACGATCTACATCGCGTACGCGGCGGATCCGGGCCGTCAGCATCGGGGCGACATCTCGGATGTTTTCGTGGTCCGCTCGGAGGATGGCGGCGGCAGCTGGAGCGAGCCGGTGAACGTAGTGAAGGGCCGTGCGGTGACCGCCAACGCCGATGCGACGACGAACGACAATTTCATGCCCGTCGTTACGGCCGCGCCGGAAGGGCAGGTCAACGTGTTCTTCTACGACCGCCGTCACGACCGGGACAACCGCAGGCTGGACATCTATCGGGCCCTCTCCGACGACGGAGGCCGCAGCTGGGTCAACGAGCGGGTGACCGCGGAGTCGTTCGACGTGCCGCCCCTCAACCCGAACTTCGACCCCCTGGTCAAGGCCTGCTACATGGGCGACTACAACGCCGCCGCCGCCGACGACCGCGGCTTCTATCTCACCTGGGGCGATAATCGACGCGTCATCAGAACGCCCCGTTACGCCACCGGGCGGCCCGATCCGGATGTCCGCTTCCGCGCCGTCGGGCTGAGCCCCTAGCGGAGGCGCTCGTCCTCCTGGCCGGGGGCCAGCTGTCTGAGTCTGCCGTTTCCGTCGTCTATCGGCAGGACCAACCGGGCCACGCACCCGTTCCCGTCACGTCGGTTCTGGAGATCCAGCGTGCCGTTGTGACCTTCGGCGATCTGACGGCTGAGCACCAGACCGATCCCGGTTCCGCCGGGCCGCGTGCTGAAGAAGGGGACGAAGATGTTCGTGGTGTCGGGCAGGCCTGGCCCCTCGTCGCGCACCCAGACCTCGAGCTTGTCGCCGTTCAGCCGCCAGCCCACCTCCACCTTGCCGCCCGTCTCCAGCGCCGCGTCGACCCCGTTCCGAACCAGGTTGATCAGCGCCTGGTCGAGCTGATCGCCGTCCGCCTGGATGGTCATCTCGGGGCCCTCGTGTACGACCACGGCCAGGCGCGTCTCCAGGGCGGCCACGCGTCGGACCCACTGGCCGACGTCGACATCGTCGGGCTCCGGCGGCGGCAGCTTCGCCAGGTCGGCGTACGAGCCCATGAAGCGGCGCAGCGCCTCGGCCCGTCCGGCGATCACCCCCAAGCCCGCCTGGATGTCCTCCTCCAGATCGACGGGCCGCTTCTCCCGGCCGATCAGGCTCAGCAGGCTCTCCGCCGATGACTTGATCGGCGCCAACGAGTTGTTGATCTCGTGGCTCAACACCCGGATCAGCCGTTTCCAGGCCTGGCGCTCCTCCTGCCGCAGGGCCCGGCTCAGGTCGGTGAGCACCAGCAGCTGGTGGGGGACGCCGCCCTGACGGAACGTGCTGCGCTTCACTTCCCACCGGCCCATGCGACCCTGGAACGAGAGGTCGAGGGTCGCTGGCGTGTCAGCCTCGAGGCAGGCCTGCAGACCCAGCGACGGCGCCTCGCGGCCCAGCAGCTCGTCGGGCGGCGCCTCCAGCAGCTGAGAGCCGGCGCGGTTGACCAGCCTCAGCCGGTCCTGGTCATCGAAGGCGAAGGCGGCGACATCGATCTCCTGCATGACCCGCTGGAGCAGGGCCGTGGCCTCGAGGGCGCCCAGGCGTTGCTCGCGCAGCGTGTCGCGCAGAATGTTCGCCTCCAGCATGGCCAGGCCGAGGGGGTCGTCGACCCGGGCCTGCCTGGCCCTGATCGAATAGTCGGCCTCGCGGAGGCCGGCGAGCATGTTGGAGAGAGTCTGCAGCGGCCGGATGACCCGCTCGCGGACGCCCGCGGCGAAGCCGATCCAGACGATCACGATCAAAAGGCTGAAGGTCCACTGAACATGTGGCCGCCAGTCGGCGGTCCAGATGAAGTAGAGGGAGAAGAGTGAACCAGGGAGGCCAGCGACCAGAGTCAAGAGCAGAACACTCTGGTCGTGGCGCAGTCGCTTCATTCGTTGTTCTTGCTCGGTGTCGGCAGATCGTATCGTTGCAGCCGCCGATAAAGCGCGCTGCGACTGAGGCCGAGCGCCTCCGCGGCGTGGCTGACGTTGCCGCCGCAGCGGTCGAGGGCCTTCTGGATCAGGTGACGCTCCGCCTCGTCCAGCTTCATCTGCTCGAGCGCCGCGGCCGTCTCGGTCCGCGGCTGCAGTCCCAGCTCATCGGCCCGGACCGCTTCGCCCCTCGCCATCAGGACCGCCCGCTCGATCACGTGCTCCAGCTCCCTAACGTTGCCCGGCCACGGGTGTCCGAGCAAGGCCTGCAGCGCGCTCTCGTGGATCTGCAGGTCCGGCTTCCTGTAGCGCTCCGCCTGGCGGCTCAGGAAGTGGTCGGCGAGCAGGGGGATATCCTCGCGCCGCTCGCGTAGCGGCGGCAATCTGATCTCGACGGTGTTCAGCCGATAGAGCAGGTCCTCGCGGAAACGGCCATTGGCGACCTCCTCGTTGATGCTCGCGTTGGTCGCCGAAAGGACGCGCACATCGACCTTGCGGGTCTTCGAGGAGCCGACGCGCTGCAGCTCGCCGCTCTCCAGCACGCGGAGCAGCTTGGCCTGCTGCTTGGTCGGCACGTTGGCGATCTCGTCCAGGAAGAGCGTGCCGCCGTTGGCCAGCTCGAAGCAGCCGATCCGGTCGGACTTCGCGTCGGTGAAAGCGCCCTTCACGTGTCCGAACAGCTCGCTCTCGAACAGCGTCTCGGCGATGCCGCCGGCGTTCACCGTCACCAGCGGCCGGGATGCCCGGTCCGACGCGGCGTGCAGCCAGCGGGCCACCACGTCCTTTCCCGTCCCGTGCTCGCCGCTGATCAGCACGTTGGCCGCGGAAGGGGCGACGCGTTCCATGATCTCGAGCACCGGCTGCATCGCCCGCGACTCGGCGATCAGCTCGGGCAGCCCGTCCCGGCGCAGGCGCCGGTTCTCGTCCACCAGCCTTTGCTCGTTGCGCAGCGCGCGGCCCAGCTCGATCTGAGTTCTGAGCGTGGCCAGCAGGCGGGCGTTGTCCCAGGGCTTCTGCAAGTAGTCGCGGGCCCCGCGCCGCATCGCCTCCACCGCGGTCTCGACGCTGCCCCAGGCCGTCATCACGATGACGGGAAGCGTGCTGTCGAGGGTGCGAATCCTGGCCAGCAGGTCGAGGCCCTCGTGGCCCGAGGTGGTGTCGCGGGTGTAGTTGAGGTCGAGGACGACGGCATCGAAGTCCTGCGATTCGATGGACTTGAGAACGCCGGCCGGTGAGCTGGCGGTCTCGGTCACCATGCCTTCGCCCTTGAGTAAGAGGCGGAGCGCCTCGACGACGTCCTGCTGGTCGTCGGCGATGAGCACTCGTGGCGCTGGCGTTACTTCGCTCAAGATCTAAAACCTCCAGTGCGTGTCTGGTATTCTCAACTTATTCGGGCAGGTCGCATCGATCTAGCGCGCTGCCCGCTTCACGCCGAGCGATCGAGCGATTGTAAACTCGAGGTCGTGCGCACGCCCCTCAGGGCTCGTCTACGATCCAGCCATCCAGCAGGTTGATGATGCGGTTACTGTAGGCCGCCCACGTCTCGTTGTGGGTGACCTGGATGATCGTGGTGCCGCCTTCGTTCAGCTCCTTCAACGTGTCCATGATCATCTGACCCTGCGTCGTGTGCAGGCTGCCCGTCGGCTCGTCCGCCAGGATGAGCTTCGGGCTGGCCACCAGCGCCCGGGCCACCCCGACCAGCTGCTGCTGGCCGCCGGACAGCTGGTTGGGGTACAGGTCCTTCTTGCCGACGATCTGGAAACGGTCCAGGATATCGGCGACGATCGACTGGCGCTCCGACCGCTTGACGTTGCGATACGAGAGCGGGATGTCGAGGTTCTCCGCCACCGTCAGGTCATCGAGCAGGTGGAACTGCTGGAAGACGAAGCCCACGGTCTGCTTGTTCAGCTGGTTGCGCTCTTTGGTGCTGAGCTTGTGGACCGGGTGGTCGTACAGGTAGTACTCGCCGCCGAACTCGCCGTCGTACATGGCGAGGATGTTGAGCAGGGTCGTCTTGCCGGCGCCCGACGGCCCCATGATCGTGACGAACTCGCCTTCCTTCACTTCCATGTTGATCTGGCGGAGCACGTAGATGCGGCCGGCACGAGTCTCGTAGAACTTCTCGACGTTTTGAAGATAGATCATCGTGGTATCAATCGCCGGATTCACCGGGCTTGAAGCCGGCTTCCTCGAGCTCCGCCGCCTTCTCGCTGTCCGCTTCGCTGACGATCTGACCGTCGAACAGGTTGACCGTACGGCCCGCGTGGTGCGCGTAGCGCGGATCGTGGGTCACCAT
>JAACAK010000035.1 GCA_011774835.1 Candidatus Kutchimonas denitrificans
AAGCGCTATTGTAAATATGAACGCCATAAGTATCCGGCTCATTCCCACTCGTCTTGGCTAATGCGCGAAATTGCCAAAAAAACCCCCTATCTAACTCTAGCCCCAAGAAATGTTGCCGGCAAACAAACTCGCGATAGCAAGCAGCATCCGGAGCAGCCACGCCATTGAAGCTCACCTCCTTTCGCGGGATAAGTCACGCCGGTTTCGCTATTCCAGCGTGCTAGTTGGGAATCGCTCCGCTAAGTCGGCTATTCGCTTCGCTTCAAACGACGTGCTAGCTAGCCTAGAGAGATCGGGGGTTTTTTTCAGTATCTCATTTTTTGTCCTGTCCCGTTCACAGGGCAGGCGGGTTACCTCGTGATTCGGCTCCTTTTCCGGGTTAACCCGGACCCGCGCTCAGCGGGTCGACAATATCCATCGATTCGTGGCCTTGAGCGTCGCCAGGATCGCCGCGTGCTCCGCGGACTCCTGTACCGGCGCCGCACCGGCCAGATACGTGCGCGTCCTGCCGGAGAGCCCGTAGATCGCCGCGACGACCACCGGCAGGTCGAACAGGTCGATCGACCGCACTCCGTCGAGGGCGAAGGCGATCTCGTCGCCTTCAGCGGCCTGCAACGCGCTGAGCACCGCCTGGGCCGCCGCGTTCAGCCGGCCCCGCTCGATGTCCGTGCCCTCCGCCTCGCCCACGAACTCCTGCTCGTCCAGCCGCAGCCGCACGCGGCAGATGATGCTCTGCGGCATCTTGCGCTCGAACTCGTAGCCGTCGAACAGATAGCGCCGGACGCCGGCGGTCTGCCCGATTCCGATGACCTTATCGGCCACGGGCCCGGACGAACCTTGCGTCTGGGCGACGCTCACCTTCCGGTGATCGACCTCGATGCCTAACTGCGCCAGCAGCGCCGACTCGACGTTCCGTACCGTCTGCTTCGGCGCCACGCGGTCGTCGGTGAGGACGTGGATCTCTTCGATCTGTCCGTCCGGGTCCGCGACGATGCGGGCCGATACGACCCCGGTCAGCTCGCTGAGCAGGGTCTCTGCCTGTTGCAACGTCTCGTGATTGCCATCACCGGTCACTGCTCTCAACCGCCGCGCCTCTGTCATGTCAGGGTCGTCCGTCTCCATGGTACACCCATGGGTCGTCGCCCGGCGGGGGAGATGGTCCGGGAGAATATGTCGGTTAATCGTGGATTTTGATTATGTCGCCGCCTGCTCGCTTCGCCTCCAACAGCGCCGCGTCGGCGGCCGCGAGCATCTCGTCGTATCCGGCGGTCAGGGAATCCCCCGGTCCGACCTCAGCGATGCCCACGCTGACGGAGACCGACATCTCGGTCCCGTCGGCCCGCGCCCGGACTTCACCCACCCGGGTGCGGATGTCACTCGCAACTCTCAACGCGCCGTTCTTGTCGCCGTCCGGCAGGATGATCACGAACTCATCTCCGCCGAAGCGGGCCGCGAAGTCGTTGGCGCGGATCGACTCTCTGATGATCTGCGCCACGTCCCGCAGCACCTGGTTGCCCGCCGCGTGACCCAGCCGGTCGTTCACCGGCTTGAAGCGGTCCAGGTCGAGGAAGATCACCACGAACTTCCCGCCGGTTCGCCGTACCCGGGCACATTCCTCGATGATTCGGCTGCGCAGCACCCGATATGAATACAGCCGGGTCAGCGCATCGTAGGCGGCGTCCTCCACCGCCTGCTCGTAGCGTTTTGCCTGGTAGAACGGGCAAATCTCCAGGCGCGCCCGGGCCCTCAAAACCGCTGCCGCGAACGCCTCACAACCCTCGAAGCCGCAGGCGCCGCAGTCCCAGGTCCGCCCATCCGCCGCACGGCCGATCCGCTCGTCGATCAGCTTCTCGACGTCTTCGGCCGTCACTCCGCCGCCGTTCCCGGCTGGCCGCCAATCGACCGACAGGTCGATCGGCAGCTTCATGTCGATCACCGGCACCGATGAACGGGCCGGCTCGGACCCGGCGGCGATCTCGCGCCTCAAGTAGAGCTGCGCCTTCGGCCCCATCACGGGGTGGTCCAGGTCCCGCTCGTACGGCAGCAGGTCGATGAACCCCAGACGCGGCTCGCCGGAGGAGCGGCCGATGGCTTCCGCGATGGCCGGCACTTCGGCCAGCCCTCTTACCTTGCGGAAGCGGCGCGAGATCGCGCGCTCCTCTTCCAAAACCGGCAACGGCATGCCACCCGCGGTCGACAGGTGGCGCCGCCGCCCGACGATCTCCCGTCCCGAGCGCTTCGGTTGCGTCAGCGGGACGGCACCGCACTCCTCGAGCAGCTGCTCGAGCTCGTCGAAGGTGATCGACGCGTCGATCGGCTCTTCATCCGCCTCGGGCGCCCCGAGGTTGCCGATCCCACAATAGACGATCTTCGCGCCGTCACCGTGCAGCTTTTGCAAGTACCGGGCCTGCGCCACCGCCGGCGTCGCCACCGGCACCAGATACGGCAACAGCTCCGGGTACTTCCGCTTCACGTACTCCACCACGATTGGCGAGGTGGAGCGAATCGTCGTCCTGTCGGGCCGATCGCGCCACAGTCTCAGGTACTCGTGGGCGACCAGCTCGTCTCCCAGAACGCTCGGGTAGACCGCCCGAAACCCGGCGGCGTAACAGGCACCGATCACCTGATCCAGCGCCGCTGGGTAGAAGTGGACGGTCGACTCCGTCCCCAGTATCAGCACCGCCGCGCCGCCCGCCAGCATGCCACGCATCGCTGCCAGGTCGCCCGCCGCGCTGATCGCGTCGTGGCCACAGGCCGGCACGCACAGGCCGCACTCGATACAGCTGTCCTCGATAATGCGTAGGCTGCCCTCCAGGGTCTGAACCGCTTCCACCGGACAAACCCTGACACAGGCCATGCAATCGACACACAACTGCGGGTCTATCCGGAACGTCAAGCTCATGACCCCAAGCCGGACAGGTTAGACATGGATTGCTCTGGCGGGGTATTCCATCTTAGGTTTCCGTCCACCTTCTTGTCAAGCAAGAAAGGGCACGTGCGAAAACATCTGTTTCGGGCCGCCGCCCTCGTCGGCCTCGTCGGCCTCGCCTGCTCCGACGGACTCGAGCCCGTCCCCTTCCAGGGCATCAGTGGCACCGTGAGCTTCGTCGGCGAAGTACCGGACTCCACCGACTGGGTCCGGCTGGTCGCCTACCGCGACCTGCCCCAGCAACCCCTCGACCTGCTGGGCTTCGCCGCCTTTTCCGATACCCTGCCGCTGGGGGTGCAGAACCCGGAATTCATCCTGGGCCTGGATGCGGCGCGATACGCCTGGCTCCCCATCGTCTGGAAGCGGCAGGACGCCCCGCTGTCGCCCGAGGCCCTGCGGGTGATCGGCTGGTACACCGGCGGCAGCGGGCCCTTCGATCCGCCACAGCCGATCGAGGTGGAAACGAACGCGGAGACCGGCGATCTGACCGTGACCGGCGATTTCGGGCAACTGCTCACCGCCGAGGAGGCGTTGGAGGCGATCAGGTGAGGCACATCGTCCCGTTTCTGGTCGCCGCCCTGTGCATCCCCAGTACGGCCCGGGCCCAGGGGACGGGCACCGTCGCCGGTCGTGTCCTGGATGCAGACTCCCGGGCACCGGTGGCGACGGCGGCGGTGCGAGTGAAAGGAACGGTGCTGATCGCCTTCGCCGACCATGAGGGACGCTTCGTGCTGGGTGGCGTGCCGGCGGGAACGCGGCATCTGTCTTTGGAGCGGATCGGCTACGCGCCGGGGGAAGCCGTGGTCGAGGTCGAGAGCGGCGGCACGGTCCGGGTCGAGATCGAGCTGGAGCCCCGGGCGGTGGCGATGGGCGAGATCGTGGCGGCGGTGGTCAAGCGCTCGTCGCTCTCGACGGAGTCCCCGGTCTCGGTGGCGGTGGTCGAGGAGGAGGAAGTGCTGCGCCGGGTCTCGGAGACGGTGGCCGACGCGGTCGCCTACGTACCGTCGGCACAATTCGTGGGCGAGCAGCTCAACATCCGTGGCTCTTCGGGCTACGCCCGGGGGACGGGTAGTCGTGTCCTGCTGCTCATCGACGGGGTCCCGGCCAACGCTGGCGACAGCGGCGCCATCAACTGGGACGTGCTGCCGGTGATCGAGGTCGAGCGGATCGAGGTGGTGAAGGGCGCGGGCTCGGCGCTGTACGGTAGCGCGGCGCTGGGCGGCGTGGTCAACGTCGTGACGGCGCGGCCGCCCGAACAGCCGCTGACCAAGCTGCGACTGCGCGGCGGCTTCTACGACGATCCGCCGTTCCCCGAGTGGATCTGGGCGAACCAGACGCTCGGTTACGCGTCGGGCGAACTCACCCACGGCCGGCGGTTTGGGGACTTCGGTGCCTGGGTGCAGGCCGGCCAATGGTTCGACGATGGCTATCGCCAGGCGGGCAACCTCGAGCGCACGACGCTGTCGACCCAGATGGAGCTGGCCAGCAGCCGCGACACGCTCACCGTGTTCGGCTCGTGGGCGAGCGAGCGTTACGGCTCGGCGCTCCTCTGGTGCATCCGCGGCGAGTGCCGGGACGACAGCAACCTGGCCTACCAGCCGCTCCGGATCCCCACCAGCGCCCGGGATGATCGTACGCGCTCCGACAAGGCGCGCGCCCACCTGATCCACGAGCGCCGCTGGAGCGAGAGCTTCAACTCGCGGCTCCGCTTTTCATACCAGCGCAACGACTGGGAGACCGATTTCGGCGATGAACTTCTCGGGTCGGTGGCGGACGTGTTCGGCTCGGAGCTGCAGCTCGGCTGGCAGGCCGCCAGCTGGCTGTACCTGATCGGTGGCGGCGAAGGCTCGTACACGACCGTGGAGGCGAACCTGTTCGGCGGCCACGACATGACCGGCGCGGCCGGGTACCTGCAGGCCGAGCTGGGCGTGCTCCCGTGGCTGACGCTGACGACCGGCGCCCGCTACGACCGGGTCTGGGTGGACGGCACCGACTACGCCGACGAGCTGAGCCCCCGGGCCGGTCTGGTACTCCGCCCTCATCGTTACACGCGGATCCGTGCGTCGGCGGGTCGCGGGTTCCGTGCCCCTACGGTGGCCGAACTGTTCACGGCGACCGAGGTAGGCGGTTTCCTGGTCATCCCGAACGACTCGCTGTTGCCCGAGCGCTCGATCACGACCGAGGTCGGGATCCGGCAACTGCTCACGTCGTGGCTCTCGGTCGATGTCGCCGGATTCCACTACGACCTCGACAATTACATCGAGCCCGACACGGTGGCGACCCCCGAAGGCGAAGTCACGATCCGGTTCGGCAACGTGCCCAGCGCCAGCATCCGCGGAATCGAGGCGATCGCGCTCACCTCGTTCTTCCGCGACCGGCTCATCGCGCGGGTCGCCTACACTTATCTGGACACCGAGGAGGACGCGACAGGCCAAGCGCTGGCCTACAGGCCCACGCACATGGTGACGGCGGCCGGAACGTTCACCCTGGGCCGCCTCGAGCTTAGCGCCGACTACCGTTACGCTTCCGCCTACGACCGGGTGAAGGTGTTTACGAACCCGCGCACCGACCCGATCGTGCCACAGGACGTCCTCGACCTGAGGGCGGCGTACCGGTTCGGTGAACAGGTGATCCGTTTCACGGTGGACAATTCGCTCAACTACGCTTATACAACTATAGAGCGGAACCTCGAGCCGATTCGACGTTACACCCTGTCGCTCGAGCTTCAATTCTGACCGGAGGGGCGGATGCGGTGCGGAAGCAGGGCCATCGGGTGGCTGGCGTTCTCCCTGGTCATCGGAAACCTCAACGCCTGCGGCGGCCGCCCCGGCGGACTTCCCATCTCCGAACTGCAGCCCGCGCCGACGGCGACGGTTCGACCGGGCGATGTGATCCAGATCGAGTTCTGGCAGCAGCCGGAGCTGACCGGCGAGCGGATCGTCGACCGGTCGGGCAACATCCATCTGCCGCTTCTGCGCTCGGTTCATGTAGCCGGCCTCGACGCGGAAGAGGTTCAGGCGCGTCTGACCGAGCGATACAGTGACTACTACGCCGACCCGCTGATCGTAGTGAACGTGAGACTGGGGGTGAGCGTGACTGGCGAGGTGAGACAGCCGGCGCGTTACACGGTGGACCCCGCCTTCAACGTGCTGGATGTGATCGGGCTCGCCGGCGGCCTGCTGTTCGATGCGAAGCGTGACGAGATCGAGCTCAACCGGGGCGGCCAGCGCTACATCATCGACATCGATCGGGCCACCTTGCTCACCGACTCGGAGTCTCTGCGCCTACAGTCGGGCGACTGGATCTACGTTCCCCGGAGCTTCTGGACCCTGCAGCGGACCGCGACCTACCTGTCGGCCGCGGCGATCATCATCTCGACCATCGCCATCATCGACCGAATCTAGGTCGGCCCATAGAAATCGGTGCGCGGTGTGCCGTGCGCCGGTGTGCGGTGAGAGTGTCCCGGTGGGTCGGTACCAGAACCATGATCAGCAAACCGATCCGTGCTACCGCAAACGCTAGGCAGCGTTTGACGAAAGTGCGGCCGCCACGCGGGACCGTTTTCGAAAGAGGCGCGTCTAGATTAAACGGGGGTCATCGCGATGCCTCCGGGCCATCGCACTACTGTCAACCGCCCGCTAGACCCACTTTCTTCTACAAACCGCGATTCACTGCTGCGGCTACATCACGTATCTCGGCCATCATCCGCTGGAACATCGGCGGCGTCAGCGACTGCGCCCCGTCAGAGAGCGCCTTCTCCGGCTCGACGTGGACCTCGACCATGATCGCGTCGGCGCCGGCGGCGATCGCGGCTCGGGCCATCGGGAGCACGTGCTCGCGTACTCCTGTGCCGTGGCTGGGATCGGCGACGACGGGCAGGTGGCTGCGCGACTTGGCCACGGGGATCGCGCTCAGGTCGAACGTGTTGCGGGTCGCGGTCTCGAAGGTACGGATGCCGCGCTCGCACAGGAGGATGTTCGGGTTGCCGCAGGAGGCGATGTACTCGGCGGCGGCCAGCCACTCGTCCAGCGTGGCGGCCGGTCCGCGCTTCAGCATGACCGGCCGGCGCGAGCGGCCCAGCTCACGGAGCAGCGTGAAGTTCTGCATGTTGCGGGCGCCGATCTGGAGGACGTTGCAGTAATGTTCGGCCAGCGGGATCTGCGACGGCTCCATCACCTCGCTGATCGTCAGCAGGCCGTGGGCGTCGGCGGCCTGCCGCAGCAGGTAGAGCCCTTCCTCGCCGAGCCCCTGGAAGGCATACGGGCTGGTGCGCGGCTTGTAGGCGCCGCCGCGTAAGATATGCGCGCCCGCCTTCGCCACGGCCTCGGCGATCCGGTTCACCGTCTCCTCGTCTTCCACCGAGCACGGCCCGGCCATCACGACGACTTGCTCACCACCAACGACGACGCCGTTCCCCAACTCGATCCGCGAGTCTTCGGGCTGGAAGGCGCGGCTGACCAGCCGGTAGTGGGGCCCGGCCACCGAAACTTCGGCGATTCCGCTCAGGCCAGCGATGAGCTCGGGCTCAGGCGCCTGGCCGACGCCGTAGACGCCGAGCACGACCCGATCCATGCCGGAGCGGCGGACGTTGAAGCCGGCCCGCGTGATGGCGTTCACCACGTCGGCGACCTGGCCTTCGCTGGCGTTGGGCTCCATGACGACGATCATGTCTCGACTCTCTCTGTTTCTGTGCGGGCTGTCTTGCTGCGGGCTCCCCTAATCCCATCCATCAGTTCCTGCGCTTTCGCTTTCACGGCTTCGGCGGCGGCCGCGCGTGCCGCTGAGTGCGACTGGTTCCCTTCCCGAGCCTCCTCGAACACCTCGCTCGCCAGGCGGACAAAGGCGCTGCCGACGATGACGCCGTCGGCGGCCTCGGCCACGCGGCGCGCGTCGGCGCCGGCCGTGACGCCGAAGCCGACGGCGATGGGGACGGTGCAGACCTTTCGGGCTCGAGCGACTTCGGCTTCCAGTTCTTCACCGACCCCACCCTCAGGGCCGGTGACACCGCGGCGGCTGATCAGGTAGAAGAAGCCGGTCGAAGCGGCCGCCGCGGCGGCGAGCCGTTCTTCCGTGGTGTCGGGCGCGGCGAGGAAGACGGTGTCGAGACCGGCAGCGTGTGCCTGCTCCCGCAGGTCACTCGCGTCCTCGGGGAGCAGGTCGGGGATCAGCAGCCCGGCGGCGCCGGCGGCTTTCGCATCGCGACAGAACGCGTCGGGCCCGTAGGCGTGGACCGGGTTGAGCGCGGTCATGAGCACGATAGGGGTCTCGGTCACTTCGGCGATCATGGGCAGGTGCTCGAAGATGCGCTTCACCGAGATGCCGCTGGCCAGGGCACGGGTGTAGGCGGCCTGGATGATGGGGCCGTCGGCGAGGGGATCGCTGAACGGGATGCCGAGCTCGATGATGTCGGCGCCGGCCTCGGCGACGGCGCGGGCGAGGGCGATCGTCATGGCGAGGTCGGGATCCCCGGCGGCGAGGTAGGCGATGAGGGCCGACCGGCGGTCTCGCTTGGCGCGCTCGAACGCGGAGGCGATGGTCGTCATGCCGCCCGCTGTCTCGCGATCGTTATCCTACCCATCATCATCATCGCGAACGACATCCTTGTCACCACGTCCGGAAAGGTTGACGAGCAGCACGCCGTCGGGCCCCAACTCGCGACCCCAGCTCATCGCATATGCCAGGGCGTGACTCGACTCCAGCGCCGGGATGATCCCCTCGGTTTTCGCCAGCGCCGAGTATGCCGCGCTCGCCTCGTCGTCGGTCACCGAGACGTAGCGGGCCCGACCCGTCGCCTGCAGCCAGGCGTGCTCGGGGCCGACGCCGGGATAGTCGAGGCCGGCGGCGATCGAATGGGTTGGCGCGACCTGGCCGTCGTCGTCCTGGAGCAGGAACGAGTAGGACCCGTGGAGCACTCCAGCTCGGCCGCCGACAAGCGAGGCCGAGTGCCGGCCGCTGGCTAGCCCGGCGCCCGCCGCCTCGACACCGACCATCGGGATGTCGTCATCGATGAACGGATGGAAGAGCCCGATGGCGTTGCTGCCGCCGCCGACGCAAGCGACCAGCCCGTCGGGCAGTTCCCCGTGCTGCTCGAGAATCTGGCGCCGCGCCTCCACACCGATCACGCTCTGGAAGGTCCGCACCATCAGCGGATACGGGTGCGGGCCGACGCACGAGCCGATCACGTAATGCGTGTCCCGATACGATCCCATCCAGTCGCGGATCGCCTGGCTGGTCGCGTCCTTCAGCGTCTTCGCCCCGCTGTCCACCGGGATGACCTCGGCACCCAACAGCTCCATGCGGATGAGATTCAGCCTCTGACGCTTCATGTCGGTGCGGCCCATGTAGACCTGGCAGGGAAGCCCGAGCAGCGCGGCGGCCGTCGCGGTGGCGACGCCGTGCTGGCCGGCGCCGGTCTCGGCGATGAGCCGTGTCTTGCCCAGCGCCCGGGCCAACAGCGCCTGGCCCAGCGCGTTGTTGAGCTTGTGGCTGCCGGTATGGGCCAGGTCCTCGCGCTTCAGATAGACGGTCGCGCCGCCGCAGCGCTCGCTGAAGCGGGAAGCGTGGTAGAGGGGGGTCGGCCGGCCCACGTAGTCGAGGAGCAGCATGTCGAGCTCGGCGCGGAAATCGTCGTCGTTCCACAGACGGTCGAACGCGGCCTCGAGCTCATCCAGCGCCGGAACCAACGTCTCGGGAACGTAGCGTCCGCCGAACTCGCCGAAACGGCCGGGGGTTGTGGCAGTCTTCATCATCATATTCGAGTAGGAGTACTCGGCCTCATTGTGCCAACCGGATCCTACGGTCGACTTCACGCACCGCGGTAATGAACTCTTCGAGTCTAACGGCGTCCTTGATGCCCGGTTCCGACTCGACACCCGACGAAACATCGACGCCGCCGGGCCGCAAGCGTCGGATCGCCTGCGCAACGTTGTCGGGTCGCAGGCCGCCCGCCATGATCACCCGGTCGCGCGGCCAGGGCAGCCGTTCGGCGTCGGCCCAGTCGAAGGCGATGCCGGTCCCGCCCTTGCGGCCGTCGGTCGTCGGCGCGTCGAGCAGGAACGCGGCGGCGGGAAACTCCCGAGCGCGCTCCAGGTCGGCGGCGCTCTCGACATGGATCGCCTTGATCACCGGCGCATCGATCGCCCGGGCCAGCTCCGGGGTCTCGTCGCCGGACAGCTGGACCCAATCGATCCCGCAGCGGCTGGCGGCGTCGGCGACAAAGTCGGGGCTCGGGTCGACGAAGACGCCGACACGCGCCACATAGGCCGGCGCCGCGGCGAAGATCTCCCGGGCGCGATGGATATCGACCTGCCGCGGGCTGTCGGCAAACACGACACCCAGGGCGTCGGCGCCCAGCTCGACGGCGCGGGCCGCGTCCTCGGGTCGGGTCAGCCCACAGATCTTGACCCGCGTCCTCGATCGCTCGCCGTTGATGATTCGCACGATCATCGGTTCACCCCCGCCAGCTCCTCGACTTTGCGGGCCCGCTCATCCGGCGGCAGCCGCAACAGCGACTCGCCGACCAGGACGGCGTCGACCCCGGCGTCACGCACGAGCCGGACGTCGTCGGCGTCGCGGATCCCGCTCTCGCTCACCAGCGTCACGCTGTCGGGCACACGTGGGGCGATCCGCTCGGTCACGGCCAGGTCGGTGGTCAGCGCCTGCAGGTCGCGGTTGTTGATCCCGACGATCGAGGCGCCGGCCTCGAGCGCCGCGTCCAGCTCGGCCTCATCGTGCACCTCGCACAGACACCCCAGTCCGATCTCGTTCGCGGCGCCGATAAGGGTCGCCGCTTCGTCGGGCGACAGGATGCGCAGGATGAGCAGCGTCGCCGCTGCGCCCGCCGCCCGCGCTTCGTAGAGCCCGGCGGCGTCGACGATGAAGTCCTTGCGCAGCGCCGGCAGCGTGACCGACGTGGCGATCGCGTTCAGATCATCGAGCCGGCCGCCGAAGTCGTCTTTGTCGGTGAGCACCGACAGCGCCGCCGCGCCGGCCTCCCGATAGACCGACGCGACCCGGATCGGGTCCTCGTTCGCCAGCGGCCCGGCGGACGGACTACGCCGCTTGAACTCGGCGATCAGCGCCACACGGTCGTCGGCTCGCAGCGCGGCTTCGAACGACGGGATGTCGCCACGTTTGCTTGCCCGCTCCCGCAACGCGTCCAGGTCGCGCCCCCGGGGCGCTGCCGTCGCGCGGCGCGCCCGAACCGCCACGGCCTTCGCGTCCAGATAACCCATCGTCTCGAGTCCGGGTCCTCAGCTCTGGCCCCAGCCGGGGATGCCGCCTTCCAGCTTCTCGGCCCGGCGCCGGGTGCCGCCCTCACGTTCCCGGAGCATGCGGGAGTAGTCGAGGAGCAACTCGAGCCGGGCGAGTGCGGCGCCGGAATCGACGGCCTCGCGTGCACGCTCGACACCCTCGCGCAGATCCGCAGCCTGCCCGGCCGCCAACAGCGCCGCGCCGGCGTTGAGCAGCGCCACCTGGCGCGGGCCGCCGTCTTTCCCTTCCAGCACGGCGCGCAGGATCTCGGCGTTGGTCGACGCGTCGCCGCCCTTGAGGCTTTCCAGCAACCCGCGCTTCAGCCCCACGTCCTCCGGCTCCACTTCGTATTCCTTCACCTCGGCGCCCGTCCACTCGGCCACCCGACTGGGCCCGGTGATCGTCAACTCGTCCAGCCCGTCGCTGCCGTGGACGACCAGCGCCCGCTCGACGCCCAGGTTGCCCAGCACCCGGGCCAGCTTCGGCGCCAGGTCGCCGTCGAAGACCCCCATCACCTGCGCGGTGGCGCCCGCCGGGTTGCAGAGCGGGCCCAGCACGTTGAACACCGAGCGCATCCCCAGCTCGCGGCGCGGAGCGGCGGCGTGCCGCATCGCGGAGTGGAAGGTGGGCGCGAACAGGAACGTCATGCCCACCTCGTCCAGCGCGCCCGCCGCTTCGGGGCCCGCCATGTCGACCTGGACACCGAGCGCCTCCAGCACGTCGGCCGAACCGGTCTGGCTGCTGATCGCCCGGTTGCCGTGCTTCGCCACCTTCTGGCCGGCGCCGGCGGCGATGAACGCGGCCGTGGTCGAGATGTTGAAGGTCGATGCGCCGTCGCCGCCCGTCCCGCACGTGTCGAGCAGCTTCGGGTAGCTGTGCGGCACCGGCATCGACTTGGCCCGGATCGCTTCCGCGCACCCGGTGATCTCGTCGGCCGTCTCGCCCTTCGCCCTGAGCCCCATGAGGAACGCGCCGATCTGCGCCGGCGTGGCGCCGCCCTCCATGATCACGCTCATCGCCGCGGCCGCATCCTCGCGCGTCAGATCTTTGCCCTGCGCGAGCTGGCCGAGGGTACTCCGAAGTTCGCCGTTCGCTTTTTCACTCATGATCACCACTCACTCTTGTGGAACTGATCTACTGACCCACTGACCACTCATCCACGCACCGCGCTCCTCCACCCTGCGGTGGGATGCGTCGCCATCCTCAAAAAGTTCCCCAGCATGGTCTCCCCTTCCGGAGTCAGGATCGACTCGGGATGAAACTGCACGCCCTCCAGCGGATATTCCCGATGCCGGAGCCCCATCACCACGCCGTCGTCGCTGCGGGCTGTGACCACGAGCTCCGGCGGCAACGTCTCTTCGATTACCGCCAGCGAGTGGTAGCGGCCCACCTCCAGCGGGTTGATCACGTTGATGAACACGCCCTGCGAGTCGTGCTCCACCCGGCTCGTCTTCCCGTGCATCGGCGCCGGCGCTCGTTCCACCCGGGCGCCGAAGACCGTGGCGATCGCCTGGTGGCCCAGGCAGACCCCCAGCGTCGGGCAGACCGGCGCCATCCGCTGGACAATCTCCATCGCGCCCGGCGCGTCCTCGGGCCGGCAGGGCCCCGGCGAGATGACCACGCCCGCCGGCTCACGGGCGGCGACTCCATCGGCGTCGATGGCGTCGTTCCGGTACACCTCGACCTGCGCGCCCAGCGCACCGAGCATCTGGACGAGGTTGTAGGTGAAGGAATCGTAGTTGTCGATCACGAGTATCACGGGTACCCCGTTTGTTCGTGGGTTGGTGAACTTGGGGGAGATTACGCAAATCAACCAACCTACCAATCAACCAACCCACCAACCCACTAAGTCACTGACCCACTGACCAACTGACCCACTGACCCATTCGCTAAGCCCAGCGCCGCCATCATCCCCCGCGCCTTCGCGTTCGTCTCCGCCAGCTCCCGCTCCGGCACCGAGTCGGCCACGATCCCCGCGCCCGCCTGGACATGCGCGACGCCGCCCCGCACCACGATGGTGCGGATCGCGATGCAGGTGTCGAGGCTGCGGGCACCGAACCCGATGTAGCCCACGGCTCCCGCGTACGCCCCGCGCCGGACCGGCTCCAGCTCGTCGATGATCTCCATCGCCCGGATCTTCGGCGCGCCGCTCACCGTGCCCGCCGGGAAGCACGCCGCCAGCGCGTCCAGCGTGTCGACGTCGTCCCGCAGCCGCCCGGTCACCGTCGAGACCAGGTGCATCACACTGCTGTAGCGTTCCACCGACATGAGCGTCGGCACGTCCACGCTCCCCGGCGTGCAGACGCGCCCCAGGTCGTTGCGACCCAGGTCGACCAGCATCACGTGCTCCGCCTTCTCCTTCGGGTCGGCTCGCAGCTCGTCCTCCAGCGCCGCGTCCTCGTCCGGATTCTTCCCCCGCGGCCGCGTGCCGGCGATGGGGCAGACCTGGGCCGCGTCGCCCGAAGCCCGGAGCAGCATCTCGGGGCTGGCGCCGATCAGGGCGGCCTCGGGGAACTCGAGGAAGAACATGTAGGGGCTGGGGTTCAGCACTCTGAGCGCCCGGTAGAGGCGGAACGGATCGCCGGAGACCGGGAGCGTGAGCCGGCGCGATAGCACCACTTGGATCGCGTCGCCGGCCAGGATGTACTCCCGGGCCCGGGCCACTGCATCCAGAAACGTCGCGTCATCCGGCGCTCGCTCCGCCGACTCGAGCAGCGCATCGGCGTCGGCGGGGCTCCCCATCGCCTCGAACGGCGGCGGTGGCGCCGCGCGACGCAGCGCCGCCGCCAGCTCCTCCACCCGGGCCGCCGCTCGCCGGTACCCCTCGTCCCGGTCGACGCCCGGCGGCATCACCGAGACGACCAGCATCCGCTGCTTCAGGTGATCGAAGATGAGCTGGGTGGCGTAACGGGCGAACAGCGCCGCCGGGAACGGTGAAGGGTCGGGCAGTTGGTCGGGCAGCCGCTCCAAGCCCCGGACGAAGTCGTAGCCCAGCGCGCCGACGGCGCCGCCGACGAAGCCCGGCAGCCCGTTCCCCGGATGGTGGACCGGCGCGTCGTCGACGAGCTGGCGCAGCGCCTCGATCGGCGTCGCCTCGTACGACGAGATCCCGGCCTGGGTCTCCACCGTCCCCCGGTCCAGGTCGGCGCGCAGCACCGCGTCCGGCGCCACCCCGATGAACGAGTAGCGGCCCAGGCTGCCGTCCTGTTCGGCGCTCTCCAGCAGGTAGCCGGTGCCGCCGCGCCTCAGTTTCAGGAAGGCCGAGATCGGCGTCTCGGTGTCCGACGGCAGCGCCCGCCAGACCGGGATCGACGCGTCGGCCGGCGTCGCCCGCACCTCGTCCAGCGTTGGCTGTAGCGTTTCTCTGAACATATCGTCGAGTCCACGACTCCGGGTGACAAAAAGAAAGCGGGCGCGGTCCCCTCGCTCAGGGAGAGGAGCGCGCCCGCTTCGTCGGGCTCTCTTCCGGGGTCTACTTGTTAGCCGGTAGTCCTCCGGAAGCCGCGCACCACTCCCTGCGGCCCGGGCCACCACCAGGCCCACCAGCCGTTACCGGCATACCGGAGAGAGTGATACGTGCTCATGAGGCTTCCCAAGCTAGGAGCGACGGCGGCAACCGTCAAGGGACTGGCAACCGCGGTTCCCGGCTTGACATGCAATATACATGAAAACATACTATATGCATGGGCACCATGCTCCAGATACGCAACGTTCCCGACCCCCTGCACCGCCAGCTCAAAGCCCGAGCGGCCCTGGCGGGCATGTCCATGTCCGAGTACGCGCTCCGCCTGTTGAGCACGGCGCTGGAGCGCCCGACGCGGGACGAAATCCTGGCGCGCATCGCCGAGCTGCCCGCGCCCGACCTGGAGCCCAGGCCGGCCGCCCTGATCCGCGAGGAGCGCGAGGGCCGTTGATCGTTCTCGACGCGTCGGCCGCCGTCGAGCTGCTGATGGGCGCGGAGGCTGGCCAGCGCGTTGCCGTCGCGGTACGCTCACCCGAGATCTCGCTGCACGCGCCTCATCTCATCGATCTCGAGGTCGCCCAAACGCTGCGGCGCTATGTACAGGCCGGCCAGATCGCGCCCGAGCGTGGCCGTCTGGCCCTCGAGCATCTCGGGCTGCTGAACATCGAGCGCTACGAGCACGCGATTCTCCTTCCACGGATCTGGGATTTACGGGGCAACCTCACCGCAAACGATGCCGCGTACGTCGCGCTAGCCGAAGCGCTCGGTGCGCCCCTGCTGACTTTCGACGAGAGGCTGGTCGGGTCGACCGGTCATTCGGCGACGATAAGAAACCCGTAACTCGGGCGGGCTGGAATCGAGGGGATCCGCGCAGCCGGTGTGTGAGTGTGCCGGGCCAGCTTGACCGGAGTGAATTCGAATGACGCTATTAAAGAAGCAAGGGGCGTATTTTCACTGCGGGCGGGTTGTTAAAACCATCTTTAATAGCGCAGGCTAGTGAGAATCGGCCCATCCTACAGAGGTTCATGAGAACTCGAGCGATTGACACCGACTGCCGGCTCGAACTCGAACTGTTCTTCCACGACGAAGTGCCGCTCCGCCGTCGCCGTCGTCCCGCCGAGCAGATCGGTGATCGTGAACCGGACCTTGCGGTCACCGGGCTCGAGCGAACGCAGGTCCATCGTCACTTACTCCATCGACCGATCGGCCTTCAGCACGACCGTCCGCTCTGTACAGCGCGTGAATCTCAAGGTAAAGAGAGATCGGTTCGTCGATCCCGACCTGCAGCGTGCGATTCGGCCCGACGCGCACGCGCCCACGCCGCTGGGGCCGCTCGCTCAGCGATTGGCTCGCGCCAGCCAGCAGGATGTCCGAGATGCTGAGAGCGGAGAATCGTTCCCCTCGCTGACCTCGTCAAAATCACGGCTATACAAGGCGTCAAGGGGAGGACGACATCTTGTACACCCGTACCAGTCCCGCGCCCAGCTCACTCTGCGCAGTGCCATACAGAAGATCCTCGCGAACTGCAGAGAGCTGGAATCCGGCGGGGAGTGTGAACTCGCTCATCTGGTCGCCTTCCTGTTCGATTACAAGGAACTGTTCAGCATCGATCTCTGCTATGCTCCCGATGTTGATCCAAAGGTCACCATTGTGCGCGAATAGAGCGCGACGAGCAATCGACCATCGCGGCGGGGGCTCAAGCATTATCGCGCCGACGGGGTGCCCCAGCCCCTCCCGACGGGCCCGAAAGTTCTCCTCTACTCCTGCCACGTCGCGCTCCGAAACCGGGCGGCTCTCGTACGGTAGCTGGAACTGGCGCATGATCGTGAGGCCCGTCGAGTCTGCCAGGTATACCTTACCCTCACCTGTGTAGCCATTCACAACGGCGACGAGACTGTCAGCGTGAACTGCCCACGCCCCGCCAAATCCGAATGGTGAATCGGCAATCCCCCAGGGCCCGGGTTTCCCACGAGCGTGCCAGACGGTTCCTCCGGAATGACAAACCAGCAGTGTATCGACGATCGCATCCGCAGTCGGATACAGCGCGAGGACCGCAAAATTCGGATCGTCGCTTTGATGACCGTAAGCGAACCGCGGGGTTGTGACGCCGACCAGCATTCCGTTCCTGATCGGAAAAACCATCGAGAGATTCGCCGGCCCAATCAGGCCAAGGCGACGCGTTCGAATGTGCTCGCCATCGAGACTGAACACGCTCATGCGGCGCTGACCTATATCGTAAACCCGGACCGTCGAGTCCACACTTAGCGCGTGGGGGAGACCAAACTCACCTGGTCCCTGTCCGGCACGACCGAACTGGCTTACATAGTTACCCAATCGATCATACCGTTTGACAGTCTGGTCGCCCCCGTCGAGGACGTAGATTCCACCATCCCTGGGAGACACATCGACATCAGCTATCAGATTAAAAGTGTACTCATCAGGGCCTAATTCCTCGCCGATCTGTAGTATCAGTTGAGACTTCTTGACCACTTGTTGACCATACACCGATTCTGGCGAACCGATCACACTGGGCATTGATAGTAGAACGAAGGCAGCCCCAGCAATGGCAGCCTTGCCTGAAACACTTACGTTTATTGGGGTAAGCCTGCGTTGTACCCAACGGAAGTCGCTTGCACCGTCTTCATTCAGCCAGAGGAAAGTCGCTCTACCCATCGAATCACCCTGATCGGCAGGTGTTGAAACTCAAATCCGGATTGTCTGAGGTTCCCGCAACGCTATCCCGTAACCGGTTTCTCGCACCGGTAGAGTCCGGTCATCCTCGTGAGTGACGATATAGCCATCACACTTTGTCACAATCACATGTTCTCCCCGAACGATCGCGTCCTGAACCGCCAGATACGTGCCAGCCGGAGTCAGCTTGGTCGGGGTTAGCATCACCTCTTTAATACCACAGTCGCCAACCCAATTGCACACACGATACACTTGACCCGGACATTCTGGCCAGTAGACGTACTCAATCTCGCAGCGGTCGCCGCCACTCGACTTTGGGTAGTCACAGTCCTGCTCGCAGAGACCGACGTTCTTGCAGTTGTGACAATCTTGTGCGCCGACACTGGTGGGAAGTGCCGCTATGACAAAGAATGAGGCAGCCAGCATGATGACGAGAGAGCGCATGTCAACCTCCTTCACTCAAAACGGGTCCCATGACCACTGGAATACAACGACTTCCCTCCGGCCTGGAAGATCTCGAACCCCCACTAACAATCGCTCATCTGGTATCGACTGAACAAACCCTAAGGGCGAGTGGACAACACGTCCTCTAATGACCCGGGTCGACTTCCTATCGTATACTACAAACCAGCGCCGATCTGATCTTAAATCGACCAGAATGTGGAGAATCCTGTTGCAATCCAAGGGGAAAGCTATGAGAGAGTAAAGTGCCCTCCCCGCCGTCTCTCCTTTCAATAGAAGAGTGTCAGGTGGCGAGAACCGCTCCGACAGCTGTCCTACCGAGTCATACACGAGCACCGAATATGGCGAGTCGACCACCGCAGCAACGACCCCGCCGGCGTACGAGTCGTGGAGACGGGACGGCCCGGGAAGCTGGATCGCCGCAAGTCTTACCAGCGTATCGATTGCCGTGCGGCCACCTTCAGTGAAAAGGTGTAGTAAGGACCCATCGTCGGATGTTGTCGCTAACCACAGACGACGGTTGTCAGCAGCAACGGCCGTGACACTTGCCGGAGACCAGTCGGAAAGTTTGACTCGTGTTTCCACACCAGTTCGTGAGTTCACCCAATAGATTGTAGAATCCGTGGCAACCAGAAGTCTCTCGTCTTCTGCAGCCATTGCCTTCAGGCTCATCTCATAGCCGAAATTCAGAATGGAGTCACTCACAACGGCAATGATGGATCGACTCCCTTGAGAGGTTTGCCTGAGCATAAACACTCTCCGTCCCGGAAGTGCAGCGACAGTCACCGGATTCACGTCGGCCGGTAATCCATACGCAGTAGTCTCCCTGAGAACGAGCTCAGCAGTATCCCCAGCACAAGCTAGTGATAGATTGCGTTCGGCCTTCAGATCCGCCTCGCCTGCACCAACTTCACAGCGGCCCAGAACGATCAGCGCGACGAGAAGAGTTGCAAGCTCACCGCAGGGCATCGAATCGGTATCGGTATTCGCCGTCATCGCTTGGGCTCACTGCGATGTGTCAGTACCCGTTCCGTGAGACCACCAATATGACCCAGCGCTCCTAATCAGAGGGGCTGCCGCGAAGCAATATGATCTGAAGTAACGGGAGCTTTGACTCGTACTAAGTCGATTAGCCGACTCCCAACCCGCTTACAATACTGTGGGGAGAAATGTGAAACCCGCCGCTCAGTAACGGTACGTGGAATCTTGTCACTCGCCACGTCCAATCTTGTTAGTTCATACGGCTAATTTTGTTCTGGCCCCGCTTTCTGCTCCTGCTCTCGACCCTCGACTCTTTGGATGAACTGCCTTGTGAATCTACCTGACGGTCAGGTGCCACTTGTCCCCCCCCGGTTCCGGCCGCTAACTTACATTTATGCTCGGTTATCGA
>JAACAK010000097.1 GCA_011774835.1 Candidatus Kutchimonas denitrificans
GGCCCAGCTCTCCAGCACGTCGGCCGGTCCGTTCTGGGAGAAGAACTTGGGCCGGAAGCCGCCGATCTCGACCTCGCCCAGCGTCGGGTGCTGGAACGGCTCCCACTCGCGGAAGCCACGGCCGCCGTTCCCCTCGTCGTCCCAGACCAGGGCGTCGTATTCGTCGAAAAGGCCGTCTTCGTTGTAGTCCTGCATGCGACCGCCGCTCCACAGCTCGTCGCCGTACCAGACCGCGCCGTAATAGAAGTATCCGAAGTCGGGGCCGTGTCCGAACAGCGGCCTCGGCTCGGTGGGGTCGCCGGTCACCGGGCTGAAGGGCACACGTGTCATGTAAGTCTCGTAGACGTCGCCGGCCCAGGGGTAGTCGGTGATGTCCAGGCCGATGCTGTCGAAGTACTCGTAGTAGGCCAGGTCCTCGGGGTACATGCGCTCGGCGCTCTTCGACGTGGACGGCGGCCGCAGGTGCATGGGCACCCGGGTGTCCATCGAGTTGGCCACGGAGACGTTGGGGTGGGTGAGCAGCCACAGCACGGTGGCCCGGGTCTCCGGCTCGCTGAGCGGATGGTCGCCGGCGCCGAACTGGGTGTAGCCGCGGCCGGTCGCGTCGAGCCCCCGGTCGGGCCGCCAGTTCTCCGGGTAGTTGCGATGCAGGTCGAGGCCGCCGACGCCGTCCTCGTTGTAGTCGCCGTCCCCGTCGTTGTCGATCCCCTCCGAGACCACGATCCACTCGCCCTCGCCCTCGAGCACTCGCTTCATCAGCCGGCCGCTGGGGTCCCGGTCGTCCAGCACGTAGTTCGCCTCGTCCTCCTCGCCCGGCCGGGCCCGCCAGCGCAGGGTGTAGATGATCCCGTCGCCGTCCAGGTCCTCGTACGGGTCCTCGTCGACCAGACCGTCCCGGTCGCTGTCGTGGGGACGCAGGCTGCTCCGGTTCCGCTGCGCGGTGTGCAGGTAGAGGTTCGAGCCGTCGGGGTTGTTCTGCGGCCGCAGGTAGATCGCCCTGGTGTCGATCAGCTCGGTGATCTCGTCGTCCCGGCCGTAGNNCTGCGGCCGCAGGTAGATCGCCCTGGTGTCGATCAGTTGGGTGATCTCGTCGTCGCGGCCGTAATTCGCCAGCAGGTGCTGGATCAGCCACAGGACCGACTCGGAGCTGGTGATCTCGCCGCTGTGCCGGCCGCCCTCGAAGAACGCCGCCGGCTTGTCGACGGCGTCGCCGGTCTCCTTGTTGGTGATCGTGACCTGGAGGATCGGGCGCCCCTCGAAGCTGC
>JAACAK010000122.1:0-5868 GCA_011774835.1 Candidatus Kutchimonas denitrificans
TATCAGCCGCGGGACCCGGTCGAGCCGGTCCAGGGCGTACTCGCTGCACGCGTCCATCGCGATGCGGCAGCCGTAACTCATCGCCCGCACACAACGCTGGGTCGCACTCGTGGCCCGGTTACGCACAGAGAACATGTAGGAGTGCGGGATCACCATCAGCGCCGGCTCCGGCTCTCGCGGACCGAGGCCGTGGAGATGCTCGGCGACGAACGACGCGATGTCGCGCACGGCGTCGAACTCCGGCTTCCGCGATCCGTCCGGACGCAGCAGCCCGATCGCCGCCTCGTTGTCCAGCGGCATGTAGGGGTTGGTGTTCCAGATCCACTCGATGAAGCCGGCACCGCCGGCGACGATCGCCAGCACCAGCTTGCGCTCCAGGAGATTCCGGGCGCGCTCTTCGCTGCGCCAGGCGCTGCCGTCGATCTCCTCGTAGAACATGACGCCGGTCTCCGAGATCAGGTTCGGCCGGTCCGGCGTCTTGGTGACGATGTGGTCCCAGAGCAGATCGTCGTTCAGCCACCAGGTGTGGTTCGAGGTGAAGTCGACGACGGGTCCGTGCAACCAACCGGAGGGGCGCTCGTAGGTGCCGCCCTCGTCCTGACCGACGGTCACCAGCTGGTCGGAACTGCCTGCCTGGCGCAGTGTCGTCGCCATCTCCTCGGCCCAGCGCGCGAAGGTCTCGTTGGCGAACAGCCGATAGTCCGTCGCCTTCAGCGGGCGTAGCTCCTCGAAGATGTTGCGGTCGCTGAACTCCTCGGGCCGCGGCAGCGCCATCGCGTCATCGGGCAGCGTGCGCCAGAGCTCGGCCAGCTTCGACTTCAGCTCGGCGTCGTTTCGCGAGGGGTACCGGCGACGCAGCCAGTCGTGCCAGGCTTCGACCTCGTAGCGATCGTAGTTGGGCCGGGTAAGCCACAATCGTTCCGGCGAACAGAACGAAGGCTCATTGATCAGGTCCCAGAGCACGTCCTTCATCGAGCGGTAGCGGCGCGCGATGGTCGACAGGAACGTCTTCTGCGCCTGTACCGCTCGCGGGTCGAGGTACGGGTTCACGCCGCCCCAGCTCTCCGGCAGGAAGGCGAAGAAGGTGAAGATGACCGGCATGTCGTGGCGCCGGGCGGTGAGCATGAAGGCGTCCAGCGCCCGCAGCATGGACCGTGTGGGCGTGCCGTCGGCCGACGATAGCCTCTCCCAGCCGGTCCAGATGCCCGTTCGGATCATGTTGATGCCGGCGCGTTTCATGGCGGCGAAGTCGAGATCCCAAACGTGGGGATCGGGCTCGAGAAGGAACCGGCGATGTACGTTCGAGGCCATGTAGGATGTGCCGGTGACCACGAACGGCTCTCCGTTCCTCAGCAGGGTGTCGCGGTCGGTGCCGAAGGCGCTCCCGGCGGCCAACAGTTCCCCATCGTAGATCCAGAACCCCGTCGTGGCCTGCAGGCCATCGATCGTGGGATCGTCGGAGCTCAATGTTGCCTCAACGCGGTAAAGGCCCGGCGGCAGAACGGTTTCGTTGTGACCTGGTCGGAACATGAGGCTGGAGGCGAACCAGGGCCCGGGAAACTCGATGGTCACCGCGTGAACGAGGTGGCCGCGTTCGTCGAAGATCTCGATGCGGCTGCGAAGGTCGTCCTGGGGGATGTCGTCCGGCCTCTCGATAGACACGCTGATCCAGGGCCGCTCGCCGGCGTGGTAGCAGGCCACGTGGGTATGGACCCCGAGCCGACGTACGCCCGCGGCGGCGTCTTCGATCAGGGCCCGGATCAGCGCCGGGGCCATCGATCCTCGGAAGTTGGCCAGCACCCAGCGGCCACCAGCGGCGGCGCCCCTCACCCGGTCGATCTGCACGACCGGCGCGGCGACCGGATGCTCGCCGGCGTCGAAGACCGAGACCAGAGGCTCGACGGTCGCCTCGCGCGGGCCGTCGGACCCGTCCTCGTCTGGGAACTCCTTTTCGTTCGTGAAGCGATAGTAGAGCTCCCAGGCGGTCTCGGCGTGGAGCCCGTCGCTGAATGGATACGTGCCCGGCACCGCGGGGTTCGCCTCTTCGAGACGCAGGCCCGAGACATCGACCGGGAACGCCTGGGTGATCCCCAGCGACTTGTGGTACGCGGTCTGGCGGACCTCCGGCGTCCAGGCGGCGCCGTCGCGACGCACCGGCACCGCGAGGGGCGCGCCGCCCAGGTTCAGCCAGTTGCCGCCAGCGCTCAGATAGGTGTGGAGTTGCGGCCAGGCCGGCTTGGGAAACGCCGAGCCATAGGGGGTGACCAGGACGTCGAAAGTGGCCGGGTCCAGGTTAGCTACTAATTCTTCGACGTCGAGATACGTGACCTCGAGGCCGTCGAGGGCGGCGCGAAGGCCCGCTGGATCGATGGCGATCCCGTCAATCGATGGGAAGCCGCTCTGACGGAGAAGGGCGACGTGGGCCGGGTGACGGGCGGGCCGATGGGGCCGGCCGAGATAGGCGTGAAACGAACCCGGTACCGCACCGGCCAAAGCCGCGGCCCCCAGCGAGCCCACGAATCGGCGGCGGTCGATCACCGGCAGCTAACCCGAGAACTGCGTAGCCAGGATGGCCGGCCGCTCGTCGTGAAGCTTGACGATCAGCTCGCCGAACAGCGTGTTCGCCCAAGCGAACCACGAGCGGGTGAAGCGTGAGGGATCGTCCTTGTGAAACGACTCGTGCATGAAGCCGGTGCCGGCGTGCGTCGCTTTGAGCATCCTCAGGCAATAGAGGATCTCGGCATCGTCGGTGCTGGTCAGCGCTCGCATGATGATGCCCAGCGGCCAGATCATGTCGAGCCCGACGTGCGGGCCGCCGATCCCTTCCGCGGCGGTGCCGCGGAAGAAATACGGATTGTCGTCGCTCAACACGAGTTCTCGGGTGGCCCGATAGAGCGGGTTCTGACGGTCGATCGCGCCCAGATACGGCAGCGACAGCAGGCTCGGTACGTTGGCGTCGTCCATGAACAGCGCGTTGCCGAACCCGTCCACCTCGTAGGCGAAGACGCGTCCGCGCCGGAGATGCTCTACGGTGGCGTAATCGGCGATCGCCTGCTCGACTTCCTCCGCCAGCTCCACGCACTCGCCGGCGAACGCGACGTCTCCGATCTCCTCGACGAAGATCTCCGCCAGCAGGTTGAGGGCCGAAACGGCGAACAGGTTCGACGGGACCAGGAAGGGATAGATGCAGGCGTCGTCGGAGGGACGGAACATCGAGTGGATGAGTCCGACCTTGCGCGTCGGGTTGCCGTAGCCGCCCAGCGGGACGGTGTCGTAAGCGACCGCGGTTACCCGCTGGAACTTGTAAGGTCCGCGATCGTTTTTCCGCTGCTGCTCGCGGAACGTCTGAACGATGAGCCGTGCCGCCGCCCGCCAGCGCCCGTCGAGGACCGACGCGTCGCCGGTCGTCTTCCAGTAGCCGTGCGCCAGCCGCACGGGGTAGCAGAGCGAGTCGATCTCCCATTTGCGCTCGTGGAGCTCGGGCTTCATGTCGGTGAGATCGCTCTCCCAGCCGCCGCCGGTCGGGCCGTAGTTGAACGCGTTGGCGTACGGATCGATGAGGACGCAGCGGGTCTGGCGGTTGACCACACCCGCCAGCAGCCGGGCCAGCTTCGCTTCTTCGTCCGCGTGCGCCAGGTACGGCCACACCTGGGCGGTCGAATCCCGAAGCCACATCGCCGGGATGTCGCCGGTAATCACGAAGCCGTCCGGCCTGCCGTCGATCGTCGAGAAGCGGACCGTAGTGTCGAGGGTGTTCGGGTAACAGTTCTCGAACATCCAGGCGAGCTCGGGGTCGGCGATGTCACGCTTCACGTTAGCGATCGTCGCTTCCACCGCTTCGCTGACGAAATTCCGTTCCGCGGGCGGCGGCCGTTGGCTCACGCGTTCCTGATTAGAGCGTAGCCGGCCGACTCCGGCGGCGAGCCCTGCGGCCGCCAGGCCAGACGTGCGCAGCATGTCTCTGCGGGAGATCATCTGGTCTGTGGCTCCGTCGGTGGTGCGTGCTCAGGGTGTCAGCGACGGCGGCGCCGCGAGCTCGCCCGTGGCCCACTCCCGGTTGGGCTCCGGGCCCATGGCGAAGCGTAACGTGCCGCCGGCGACGATCTCGTTGTGCGTGATATAGCAGCGGTCCAGCGGGGCGCCGTTCAGCGTCGCCGACTGAATGTACTTGTTGACGCTCGATGCGCCGGCCGCTTCCAGGGTGAAGACTTTGCCGCCTCCCACATCGATCGACACGCGTTCGTGGTGAGGAGTGCCGATCACGTAGAAACCGTCCGCCGGGTTCACCGGATAGAAGCCAATGGAGCTGAAGATGTACCAGGCCGACATCTGGCCGCAGTCCTCGTTACCCGGCAGCCCGTCCGGCCCCGGCCCGTACAGCCGGTCGGTAATCTGTCGCACTCGCTCCTGGGTCTTCCACGGCGCGCCCGCGTAGCAATAGAGATAGGTGATGTGATGGCTCGGCTCGTTCCCGTGCGCGTACTGGCCGATCAAGCCGCTGATGTCAGGTGACGCGTTGGTGCCCTCGATTTCGGACGACTGATCGAACAGTTCGTCGAGCTTGGCGATGAACGCTTCGCGGCCGCCCATCAGGTCGATCAAACCCTTGACGTCGTGAGGCACGAACCAGGTGTACTGCCAGGCGTTGCCCTCGGTGTACTCGTCCTGGCGGTGCGACGAGAAGCGCGGCGAGAAGGGCTCCTTCCACGAGCCATCGGCAAGCCGCCCGCGCATGAACCCCGTCTCGGGATCGAAGAGGTTGCGGTAGTAGCGGGCTCGGCTGCGGAAGCGGTACGCGTCGTCGCTGGCGCCGAGCGATTCCGCCAGGCGGGCGATGCACCAGTCGTCGTACGCGTATTCCAGCGTCTTCGAGACCGATTCGTTCTCCCAATCGGCGGGGATGTAGTCGAACGGTCGAACCGGGCGCAGGGTCATCTCGGTCGAACCGAGGAGCCGGCCGTCGGCAGTGGCGCTCACCTCGATCCGCGTTTCCCGGTTCACCAGCGGCGCGGTCAGCACGAAGCGATTGTTACCGAACTCGAGCTGGACCGAAGTGGGAACCATGTCGACGCTCACGGTGCCCTCCGCTGGCGGCCCCAGGTTCTCGACATCGACCTGAACGACCTGTCTCCGGCTGCCGAACTCCTGGACTATGGCGTAGATGTTGTCGGCACTCACCCGTGAGTCCAGCGGATACTCGAACGTCATGTACCAGCGATCCGACTCGGCGTCCTCGGCGCGGACGGCGAGCCTGAGCCGTTCGCCGGCGGCCAGTCCCCGGGTCAGCGTCAGCAGCATGAAGCCGAACAGGTCGCCGTGCTGATCCCTGTGTGTGGCTCGAAAATGCAGGGTCGAGTCCCCCGGTCCGGATATGCGAAAACTTTTTTCGTCCTCGCGGAGGCCGCGGAACTCGAACCACTCTCGTCCGTTGACCGACAGGTGGAACCGGCGTCGCGGCTCTCCGGCGTCGAGGGCCGCGATCCAGGCGAACGAGATCTTCTGCCCTTCCATCGCCACGGGCACGGGTCCCGTCTCCCATTCGATGGGGTCCTGATCCCGTCGTGCCCGGACGATCAGCGCCGTATCGGCCTGGGGATAGTGCGAATGGTAGATGATAGTGGCGCCGTCGAGCGAGCGAGAATAACCGTTGAGGACGGTACCCAGCCGAACCTGCGTGAAGTCGTTCCCGGACAGCGTGTCGATGCGGGTCAGATTCGAACGCGTTTCTTCTTCCGCGACCTCGGTCAGCGGCCGCGGGCGCGGTGTCTGATAGTAACGCAGGCCGTGGGCGTCCTGCAGTGCGCTCTTCTTCATCGCCTCGAACGCCTCGCCGGGATCGATACGGCTGAGCCCCTTGGAATAGGCGTC
>JAACAK010000122.1:5874-7095 GCA_011774835.1 Candidatus Kutchimonas denitrificans
GCCAGCGACCACACCGGCAACAGCCCGTGCTCCCGGTAGAAGCTCATCATCGACCGAACCAGGTCGTCGACGCGTTCGGGCTGAATCAACGTGAGAAGCGGGTGCTCGGCGCGGAACGTGTCCCAGAGCGAGAAGACGGTGTGGTTTCGGAAGGCGAGGCGCCGGTGGACCTGGCCGTCTCCGCCGCGATAACTGCCGTCGGTATCGGCGAACAGCTGTGGCGCCAGCAGCGAATGATAGAGCGCTGTGTACAGGAGCACCCTGGCCTCGTCTCTCGATTCTCCCAGCTGGATGCGGCTTAGCGCCCCTTCCCATGCCGCGACCGCGTCGCGCCGGACGCCATCGAAATCCCAGCCCGGGATCTCGGTGTCCAGGTTCGCCAGCGCGCCCTCGGGGCTGACCGCCGATATCCCGACCTTGGCCAGCAGCCCCTCGCCGCGGGAGGTGAACTGGAAGACGCCCTTGACCCGTGTGCCGGCGAGCTGGCGATGCGCTCCGGGCTGCGACCACTCGCTCTCGAGCCAGTGTACGATGAAGGGGCGCGAGAAGTTCACGGCGAAGTAGACGTGCTGATCCTCGGCCCAGCCGGTGGAGAGGCGACGCCCGGTGATGAGGGTGGGCGACTCGATCCGTATGGCGGTATCGGTGGGCCGATCCCAGTTGAGGGAGTGGCCCAGGTCGACGACGACCGATGGCGTGCCGTCACCGGCAGAAGGGAAGCGGTAGCGATGGAACCCGACGCGCTCGGTCGCCGTGAGCTCGACCTCGATCCCCGACTCGCGAAGCGCGACGCGGTAGTAGCCGGGCGCGGCCTGCTCGTCGTCGTGGGAGAAGGTGGCCGCCACCGAGCCCAACGGGGGGCTGCGGCTAAATACCGGCATGAGCAGAACGTCGTACATGTCGCCTATGCCGGTGCCGCTGAGATGGGTGTGGCTGAACCCGACGATCCGATCGCTAGACCAGTGATAGCCGGAAGACCAGTCCCAGCCGTTCACGCCGTTGTCGGGGCTGAGCTGGACCATCCCGAACGGGACCTGGACGCCGGGGTAGGTGTGACCGTGGCCGCCGGTCCCGATGAACGGGTCGACGTAGCGGCCGAGACCCTCGATCTCCTGGCCGTTCAGGCTCCGCCACGCGCCCGGTACGGCGGCGAGCCCCGCCATCGCGGCCCCACTGCGCTTGAGCATCTCGCGCCGGGAAATCAAGTCGGCCTCCTGGTTC
>JAACAK010000122.1:7116-12930 GCA_011774835.1 Candidatus Kutchimonas denitrificans
GAACGGTGGGTGCTGAGCTTCCGTGGGTAACTATCGAATATCGGGGTCGAAGTTCTCGATCGTCCAGGCATCCGACATGCGTTCCGAGACAGTGCATAGCAGTGTGAGGCCGGCTTCTCGCTCGGTGGCCGTGCACCGGATGCTCAGCTGACCAGACCCGGACGCTTCGAACGGCAGCGTTGCTACCACTGTGGGGTCGCCACCGGCGAGAGGAACTCGAAGGATATCTCGTGAGCCCGCATCCATTACGTAGACGGAACCGCCGTCTGCGGACCATCCAATGGGAGGCTGAGCCTGGGACCCAGTACGGCGCAGCAGTAGCGACTGTGAGGAATCGCGCAGTGACACGATCCAAACACCTGCCGGTACACGATTCCACAATAGTGCAACGCGGTCTGCGGTCGGTGAGTACCGCGCAGAGAACGTCCACCCCACGGAGTCGCTGGGCACGAGCCTCTTCACGGCTTCAGTAGCGGGATCAAGTAAGTGGAAATTTCGATTCCCCGGCCGACGGTAAAGGATCCGCGCTCCAGGTGCCCAGACCAGGTCACCGGCGGCATGCGTATCCTTATAGGTATGCTCCACCCCTCCCTCGAAGGCGACGGTTCGCACCTTACCTGTTCCCTGATGGTCGGCGACATAAGCGAGGGTCCGCCCGTCCGGGGACCAGGCCGGAGCAGACATGACCTCACCGCTCGACGTCACTCGCCTCGGCGGACCCCCGCCAGCGGGGATCACGAAGACGTCGCCTTCATTCCGGTATTGAGTGAACGCGATCCACTTGCCATCCGGAGACAGGCTGGGGGCGGACTTCGAGGCGGTGCCGCGGGTGAGCTGGACGGGAGTCGGGCGAGCTCCTGCTTCGGGTTTCTCCACTGGTAATGACCACAGGTTCGAGCGAGACCCCCGTTTGATGAACGCGAGTTTTCTTCCGTCCGCCGAAAGGCTCAGTCCCGCGCGGGTATTGGCGTCGAGTCCAACCTCCAGAACCTGCGGATCGCTCTGGCGTTCGCCCTCCGGCGTCACGCGAAGCTTCCGCAGCTCGTTGCCGTGAAGGTAATAGACGGCGTCTCCACGTCGCGACCAGCGTGGTGGCGACAATCCCCCCGTCTCCGTTACCAGTTGATGCCAGACGGAGCCATCCAGCGCAACCGTCCATAGCTTTGCCTTCGCTACCGACGGCTCTAGAGAGAGCAGCGCGATAGAGCTGCCATCCGGCGACCAGTTGCCATTCAACAAGAACTCGATAGAGTCCGGGGTGCTCACCCAGCTGGTGTCTCCTGTCGCCAGCGTCGTCAACACGATCGGGTTGATGCGGCGTGGCCAGGATTGATTCCATTGAGCGATTTGCGATCCGTCGGGCGACCAAGCGTGATGATGCGTCGCGATCGGCAGTACTCGCGGTACGCCGCCCAGCCTCGGGTAGACCTCCGTTACCCATCCTCTTGTGGTATCCGCGTAGCCGAACAGGAGTGAGGAGCCGTCCGGCGACCACCTCAGATCGAGGGCGTATACAAAGCTCGCGATCTCGATCGCTCGCTCGCCCGTTAGGTCTCGAACGAGCAGTCGCGACGGTTTGCCGTCTTCCACGTAGGCCAGAAGCTCTCCGTCCGGGGAGATCTCCGCCCAGATTACGTTTCCGCTGAACGTGAGCTGCGTAAAGCGGGCCCTCACGGCGGGCCCGGTCGGCCCACGATTCAGCCAGAGCACCGCGGCGGCGGCGATCACCGCGAGCGTGAGGGCGGCCACCGAGAGGGCGGGCTTGCGCAGAGTAGACCTGACCGCGGGGAGGGTGGCAACGACGGTTGAAGACAGAACCGTTCGGGCCTCTCCGCTTCGGGCCTCGGCGGATCGCTCACCAATGGCATCGGCCGCTGCGACGCGTTCCTGCTGCTGCCTTAACTTCGCCGCGTAGGCGAGCACTTCGGGAGCCGGGTCCGCACCCAACTTCTCCTGCATCAGCAGTCCGTGCACCCGCGCGTGCTCGAGCGCAGCACCGTGATTGCCCGCAGCCACGTGCGACTGCATCAACCTCAGCGCGATCCGGGAATCGTACGGTTCCTGCACCGCAAGCTTCTGCCACCACTCCACCGCCGACGTTGTGTCGTTCGCGTCCTCCGCTTGCTGCGCCAGCGTCTCCAGTGCTTTCGCGTGCAACAGGGCCAGTCGCGACCGCTTCGCGTCCACCCAATGCTCGGCTCCATCTCCAAGATTGAACCCATCGAGGAACGGGCCGTGGTACAGTGACACCGCCTCATTGAGCTCACCCTTTCGGATCGCCGTTTCGAACGCGGCCACGTCCGTCCAGACGACCCCGGAATCGAGCCGCAGCACCTCGCCCGACGCGCTGATGGCATCCTCACCCAGCTCGCGCCGCAACACATAAAGAGAGTCCGACAATAGATGACGCGCCTGCTCGTTGCCCTTCTCAGGCCAGAGCAGCCCGATGAGCTTGTCGCGCGTCCAGCCGTCCTCGGCGGCACTCCCCAGCAGGGCGAGGAGGGCAAGCCTGCGGCGCTGAGTGGCGCGGCCGGTCACGGGACCGGACGGACCTTCGAGTGCGACAACTCCAAGCAGGCGAAGGGAATACATGCCTGTAATTCCGGGCAGACGATTTCAGACGATCGCGAAAGATAAGGGGACGATAGCTAGATCACATTATAGGGCCGCGATCCGAGAAGTTCAATCTCCTCAGTGAAGGAGGAAGACGGGTGCCCGAGGCCGGCAGGGCACCGAGTCGGTCCGGGTCACGTTGAGAGACTTGCCCCAAGCCCCAACCATAGGAGAGAACCGCATGAGGTATCACACGAGCCGATCCAAATTGTTCAGTCCGTTCGCTCTCTTTCTTGGCCTCACGGTCGTGGCCGGGTGCACCGAACGGCCCGCGCCGACCGCTGTCCCGGACGGCATAGCACCGTCCTTCGACTTCATGAACGGCCCGGCGACACCTGGACCGTACCTGGTCCGCTACGAAGGCCCGACGGTGTTCTCCTTCCTAGTATATGTGGACTTCCAGAGAAGGCTCGGTGCTCTGCACGGCATCACCCTCGCTCAGCTGGTCGAGCTGTGCAGCGGCAACCCCTTCTCCGTCGAAACGCTCCACCTCCAGGAAATCGATTCGCCAGAGGATGCGAACAGGATCATCCAGCTGGCGCAGGGTGATGATATTGCGACGATCGTCTGGAACCTCGCCGACTTCGGTTGTGGCGCTCTCCTTGGAGGGGCCGAGCCGGTAGCGACAGGTACGGTGGATCTTACAAACACCGACAACGATCTCCGCAGCGATCTCAATCCAGAAAGCGTCAACTTCAACGCGTGGGGGTTCTCCGCACGCGGAGAGCTCGATGACGCCAACGGAAGCACGGTAAAGTTCCACGGACATTCACGGTGTGTGTGGGACGGGGTCGAAGCCGAGAAGTTCTTTTGCAGTGACAAGATCGTCCTCGTGTATCAATGACGCGTAACCCAGAGGGGGGCGCCACTCACCGGACGGAGCACGTCTTCCGCCAATAGGCCCGCGGGCGCCCCTAAACGTCGGACGTCATGATGAACAGCGGCTGCCCCAACCATAGGAGGTAACCGCATGAGGTATCCCACGAGGCCGATCCAAATTGTTCAGTCCGTTCGCTCTTTTTCTCGGCCCCTCGGTCACGGAGAGCGAACCATGACTCAGCCCGGCCCAGTCGTTTCGAGGTTCCTACTCCTTTTGATAGCGCTGCCAATCACACTGACGGCGTGTGGCTCCGATGGCGATCCCACCGGACCATCGTCCACGACCGTGGACGCGGAGGGAGGAACGCTCACCTTCGCTGAAGGCAAGGTGACGTTGGTATTCCCTGCCGGCGCCGTATCGGAAGCGGTCACGATCACAGTGAAGAGCTCCACGGCCTTCCCCTCCAACGAACGCCTGGTCAGTGGGACAGTGTATGACTTCGGGCCGGCCAACATTGCGTTCGACGAGCCCCTTCAGCTGACGATCAGCTACGAACAGGCCGGCGTTCCGGGCGGCATTCAGGAGAATGAACTGCGGCTTTACAGGGTCGCCGGGGCCGGGTGGCAAACGGTCCCAGGCAGCACCCCGAGCCCGGGACAGCATCGAGTTTCCGGACCGATCGACGGGTTCAGCGCGTTCGCGGTGCTCGGCGTCCCGATCGCATCACTCACCGTCGAGCCTGACAGCGAAGAGGTCGTGGTGGGCTCGACCCTCCAGCTCACGGCAACCGCCAAGGATGCCGATGACAACATACTCAGTAGCCGTGTGGTCACCTGGTCGAGCTCCAGCGATCAGGTGGCCTCGGTGGACGCCAACGGTCTGGTCACGGTCGCCGGCAAAGGATCCGCGATGATCACGGCCGAAGCCGAGGGCGTCAGCGACGCGGCGCGAGTCATCGCCGTCGGAGCCACGGTATCGATCCAGATCACATCGGGACCCACCGACCCGAGGCAGGGGGACGTGGTCGTCTATGTCGCGGAGACTCGTGACAGCGATGGAGAACCAACAGAAGATCACAGCCTCACCTGGTCTCTCGCGCCTGGCGAAGCGGGCCTGATCACTGCCGAGGGCCGGTTCGTCGGCTATTTGCCGCTAGCGGCGAAGGTGGTGGCGACAGCGAGTGACGTATCCGATACCCTGGACATCGTGATCGGCGACAGGGGCCTGAGCGGGAGTTTCAGCGTAGTTGGCAGAGGTATACAAACCTCTCGTTGGACCTCTGATCTCTGGCTTTACGGCGACTATGCCTACACTGGGACCTGGGCCTATAGAGAAGCGACCGGGAACTACGGTGACGTCATGTACGCCTGGAACGTCAACAATCCTGTGAGCCCCGTGCTAACCGATTCAGTGACAGTCGTCGGCACCCGGTGGTTAAACGACGTGAAGATCAGCGCGGACGGAAGCATGGCTGTCATCACGCGAGAGCAGTGCTCACCGTGTGGCATCATCCTGCTCGACCTCGCTGATCCGGCGCACCCGTCCGTTATTACGGACTACACGGACCATTTGGAAGCAGGCGTCCACAACGTTTGGATCGACGGCAGCTACGTCTATGCGGCAGCAAACGGCCTCACCGAGGACGACGGTGGCCTGCGCATCATCGATGTGTCCACCCCGTCAACGCCGTTCGAAGCCGCGTACTTTTTCGAAGAGGCTGTGACCGCCAACGACTATCAATCGTTCATACACGACGTCTACGTTCGGAACGGCCTCGCTTTCGTGTCCCACTGGGATGCCGGCCTGATCATCCTGGATGTGGGGGCGGGCGTAGCGAATGGATCACCGACGAATCCAGTGGAAGTGGGGCGAATCGCTTTCGATGAGGGCGACACACACAACGCGTGGTATTGGCCAGAGACGGGGTACGTGTTCGTGGGTGAAGAAGATTTCTTCCCATCGCCTTACGGGAAAGTGTACGTCGTAGACGCGCGAGATCTGGCTAATCCCGTTCAGGTCGCCACCTTTCGCGGTATCGACTGGAACCCGCCCCACAACTTCTGGCTGGATGAAGATCAGGGAATCCTATACGCGGCATGGTATAGCGAGGGGATCCGAGCCATCGATGTGAGCGGCGAGCTGCTCGGCGAGCTGGACCAGCAGGGGCGACAGATCGCCCGCCTGCTCTATGATGGCCTCGAGGACAACGTCTATTCTTGCCCAGGGGGATCGGGTACGTGCACCTGGGCGCCGCAGCATCACAACGGGTACGTCTTCGTGTCTGATATCAATAGCGCCCTCTGGGTGCTGCAGTTGACGAACTAGATGATACTCGAGTCGGATCATGCCGCTTGGCCGCTGGATGACTCGGCACCTGCAGC
>JAACAK010000102.1:0-178 GCA_011774835.1 Candidatus Kutchimonas denitrificans
AAAGCTCGGGGACCCCCTTGACCGTGGCGACGTGGCCATCAATAACGATCTCGGCACCGAGACGCTGCAGCTCGCAGACATGCATGAAGCGGTTCTCGAATACCGTCTCGGAAATCACGCTGGTGCCGTCGCCCAGCGCCATGAGCGCCATGAACTGGGCCTGCATGTCGGTCGGGAA
>JAACAK010000102.1:221-1643 GCA_011774835.1 Candidatus Kutchimonas denitrificans
GATCGTGTCCGCTCCGATCACCCGGATGCTGTTTTCCTGCTCTTCGACCCCGGCGCCGGCTTCGCGCAGCTTGCTGAGGAAGGTCTCCAGCGGCGGCGCCTCGATTCCCTTGACCAGGACATTCCCCCGGGTCATTGCCGCCGCCACCATGTAGGTCCCGGCCTCGATCCGGTCGGCCATGACCCGGTAGTTCATCGGCCGCAGCTGCTCGACGCCGACGATGGTGATGGTATCGCTGCCGGCCCCTTCGATGTTCGCCCCCATGCCGATCAACGCCCTGGCGAGATCGACGATCTCCGGCTCGCGGGCGGCATTTTCGATCACCGTCGTCCCCTCGGCCAAAGCCGCTGCCATCAGCAGGTTTTCGGTGCCGCCGACAGTCGGCATGTCGAGGGAAATCCGCGCCCCCTGTAACCGGTCGGCGTGTGCCTCGACGTAACCGTGATCGAGGTCGATCCGGGCGCCGAGCGCCTCGAAACCCTTGAGATGAAGATTGATCGGCCGGGCGCCGATGGCGCATCCGCCCGGCAGCGAAACCCGGGCATGGCCGAGACGGGCCAGCAGGGGGCCGAGCACCAGAACCGAGGCCCGCATCGTCCGTACCAGGTCGTATGGCGCCTCGATACTTTCAACATCGGTCGAATCGATCTCGAACCGGTCACCTTCGCGCACGACCCTGGCGCCGACAATTTCCAGCAGCCGGGCGGCCGTATCGATATCACGCAGCGCCGGCACATTTTCCAGCCGATGGACGCCCGGGGCGAGCAGGGTTGCAAAGAGCAGGGGCAAGGCAGCGTTCTTGGCGCCGCTGACCTCTACTTCACCCTGCAAACGGTTCCCGCCATGTATTACGATTTTATCCACGTTCAGCTACTTTTCATTCCGGTGACAACCCTCGGGATGCCAGCATAATCATTACGAATCTGAATATCAACAAAGCCGGCATCTGTAAAGAGCTGCGCGACCTCGCTTTCCTGTTCAATACCAATTTCCACCAGTAACCGGCCGCCCGGCTTCAACTGCCCCGGGGCCTGTTGGGCAATCGCCCGGTAGGCGTCGAGACCATCGCTTCCCCCATCCAGGGCACCGGTCGGCTCATAGTCCCTGACCTCCGGCATCAGGGCGTCGAGGTCGGCCTGGCGGATGTAGGGCGGGTTGCTGACGATCAGGTCGTAGGGCCCAGCACCGAACTCGGCCAGACAACCGACGACGAACTCGGTCCGCTCGGCGACCCCGTTCAAGCGGGCGTTCTCCGCGGCAACGGCGACCGCGTCCGGGCTGATATCGATGCCGCGCACCCGGACCTGCGGTTTTTCGTGCGCCAGGGCAATCGCGATCGCCCCGGAGCCGACACCGATATCGAGGACGCGACCGGGACCGTCCAGGAACTGCAGCGCCTCTTCGACCAGGATTTCCGTATCC
>JAACAK010000125.1 GCA_011774835.1 Candidatus Kutchimonas denitrificans
CGTCCGATCGCGATGAAGCCCCGCCAGGCACGAGTGTCGGGATCGTCTCGATCGAAGGGGAAGGGAAGCCAGAGACGCACGTAATCGAGATCAGGAATCTCCAGACCCGACGGCAATACGCCCACCACCGTGAACGACTCCCCGTCGATCTCGATCGAGCGGCCGATCGCACTCGTGTCGGCCCCGAACCGTTCGACCCAGAGCTGATGGCTGAGAACCGTGACGTGCGGCATGTCGGCGCCCACCGCGTTTCCGTGCGGATCCAGCGAGCCCACTTCGTCGGGCTCGAAGACGCGACCGAGCAAAGGCTGCACTCCGAGTGCGCGGAAGAACCCGGGCGTGGCCAGACCGCCGTTAACTCCGAAGCTCTCCTCACCGATTCGAGCGTGGAGCGGCCAGCTCCGGGCCGCGCCCAGCGCCGCCAGCGTCCCGCTCGCCTCCGCCCAATCGCGAGCGTTGGAGGCCGAGGCGACACAAAATCCCTCCAGCCGCGGGCTGTCTTCGCAGACGATCACCAGGCGGTCCGATTCGACGAACGGCAACGGGCGCAGCAGGATCCCGTTCACCACGGTAAAGATCGAAGTCGTCGCACCGATCCCCAGCGCCAGCACGACGACCGCGACGAGGCTGAAGCCCGGGTCTCGACTCAAGAGGCGCAAGCCAAACCGCAGATCGCTCCGCATACGATCGATCATCAGGGCTCTCCGTTCATGCCCAAAAACGGTGAGTGGTCGGGGCTACGGAGGGTCGTTGCAAGGTGCGGGCCAGCTTCAACCGTGGGCCATAAGTCTCGAAATGTCAAACAAATGATCTGCGGGGCTCGTGTAACCTCTGATCCGCTTTGACCGCTGCCGGGAGGGCTCATCCCAATAGCGGACAGTCACGGCCGACGTCTCGCTCGCTCTCGCCGACGCGCCGCCGTACCTTCAAGCTCGAGCCACTTCAGCAGGGAGGGTCGGGATGCCCGCTCAGTCCCACGACATTCGCTACGTCTGCCTCTCCGATATGCACCTGGGGGAGGCGGACAGTATCCTCACGCCGTTGCAGCGCGGGACCCGCGAGGTCGACGCGACGTCGGTGGACCCGGTGCTGGAGGGGCTGGTGGTGTGCCTCGAGCACCTGATCGACGGCAACCGGGGCGATCGGCGGCCAACACTGATCCTGAACGGGGACGCGCTCGAGCTGGCTTTCGGTACGTTCAGCGATGCGCTGACCAACTTCGAGCGCCTGGCGCGCCTCCTCCTCGAGCGGGAGCTGTTCGATCTGCTGGTCTACATCCCGGGGAACCACGACCATCACATCTGGGAGGTCGCTCGGGAGACGCAGTACGGCAACATGATCGGCGAACCCGGGGCGGGACAGTTGCCGCCCCTGCGCCACGTGACCTCGCTCCGACTCGAGGGGGCGGTGCCAGCCTTCCTGCTCAACAAGATTATCGATTGGATCCACGAACCCGTTGGTGGAGACCACGCGGAACACGAGATCGTCGTCGCGTATCCCAACCTGGCGCTCCTCGATGGCTCAGAGAGGCGCTGCGTGCTTTTCCATCATGGTCATTACGTCGAGCCGGTCTATCACTTCTTCAGCAAGCTGCTGCGCTGGCTATTCCCCGACCGGCCCCATCCCGAGAGCATAGATGAAGTGGAGGCCGAGAACTTCGCCTGGATCGAGTTCATCTGGTCGCTGCTCGGCCGCTCCGGAGGCGCGGGTGCGGATGTCCGGCGCTTGTTCCGGACGCTGCGTGATCCAGCCAAGTTCGATCGTTTCTCTGACGACCTGGCGCGTCGGGCGGTAGAGGTGGCGGATGTTCCGTGGATACCCGGCGATGTTCTGGAGCGAATCGCGCTGAGGAGCGGCATCCGATGGTTGGGGCCGAGGCTTTCCGGCGAGCGCTCGCGACGGCGGGTCGTGTTCTCTTCCGAAGTTCGGGAAGGGATCGAGAGCTACCTGTTCGGACCCACGTTTCGGCAGCTGCGAGAAGAGCTCGGAAAGATTCCCGACGAGCTAACGTTCGTCTTCGGCCACACGCACAAGCCGTTCGAGGCGGTCCTCGCAGGACCAGGGGCCGACGGTTCCGTTAAGGTCTACAACACGGGCGGCTGGCCCATCGATTCGATCGAGCCGTTCCCCTCCATGGGTGCCTCGATCCTGCTTCTGAACGAGACGCTGGACGTGGCAGCCCTGCGCGTGTTCAACGACGGCGAGGGGAGCGGCCAGGTGACGTTCGAGATCAGGTCCGCGACTGCCAACGAGCCCGGCGCCGAGTTCCGCGGCGAATTGGAGAAACGCCTGCGCCCGACCTCCGGCACACTCGCTGAGCCCTGGCAGGATCTCGAGAGCCGCATCCGCGACGCGGTTGCCCGGCGCCGGCGTTATCACGAGGAGGCACCCGATGCGGCCAATCGATGAGATGGACCGGGAGACCTGCGGCAACCTGGCTGGCATCGCATTCGACATCGACGACACGGTCACACGCCACGGGCAGCTCGAGCTGCCGGCCTTCCGGGCCATGCACGAGCTGCGGGCCGGCGGCCTGCGTCTGATCGCCGTGACCGGCCGTCCACTCGGTTGGGTGGATGTCCTGGCGCTCCACTGGCCCGTCGATGCTGCGGTGGGCGAAAACGGTGCCGGATGGGTCTGGAGAGACGGGGAGATCCCACGGGAGGGTTACTTCGAAGATCTGGAAGGGCGGGGCCGGTACCCGGTAACCTTCGAGCGGGTGAGGCGACGGGTGGCGGACGCGTTGCCTCACGTCAAGCCGGCGATCGATCAGCGAGCGCGCCGTTGCGACCTGGCCTTCGATGTTGGGGAGACGGTCCAGCTGCCGCAGCCCGATATCGATCATCTCGTTGCGCTGATCGAGGAAACCGGGGCGCGTAGCGCCGTCTCCAGCGTCCACGCCCACGCGATACCCGGCGATTGGGACAAGGCGCGAGGCGTCGTACGGGCGGCACGCGATGCGCTGGGGGTGGAAATCGTCGACGAGTTGCCCCGCTGGCTGTTCATCGGCGACAGCGAAAACGACTCCGCCGCCTTCGCTTACTTTCCCGTCAGCGTCGGCGTGGCGAACGTCGAACGCTACGTGCCTCGCATGCGGCAACCGCCGCGCTTCGTGACGCGTCTCGATCGGGGCCGGGGGTTCGCCGAGCTGGCCAGTCACGTCCTCGCCGCCCGCCGCCCGAAGCGCGGCAAGTAAGCCGCGGCGGGGCTTTCGTAGCCGCCGAGGCGACTGTATTGTGCGCTTGACTCACCTCGTGATAGGCCGGGCCCCAACGCCGATCCCAGCACTCCCCGGGAGGCGTGCGACATGTCCCGCAAGTATGTGTCCAACAAGGACGAATCGGTTCGTATCTTCAAGAGCGATCTCCTGGAGTTCTTCACCCACGTTCACCCCGCGGTTCCGCATGTCCTTTATATCCCGGTCATCGCCTTCGTCCTTTATCTGAGCGGCTCCCGCGGTGCAGGGATCACGGAGATCGCCGCGATGTTCGTGCTCGGCCTCCTGCTCTGGACGGTTGCCGAGTACTTGGTGCACCGGTTCGTGTTCCACATGGGCCCCGAGCTCGAGGGCGAGGTTCGGGAGATCGTAGCGGGCCTCGAGCCCGGGGAGCCGGCGTTCGCTCATATGAAGACCTTGCGCCAGAGACACTACTTCCTGGCGCACGGCGTGCATCACGATTTTCCCAACGATACGCGACGACTGGTGATGCCTCCCTCCTTGAGCGTTCCGCTCGCCGTCGTGTTCTACCTCGTCTTCCGTTTCAGCTTCGGCGCGATCGACGGCCCCGCGGCATTCGCCGGCTTCACCTTCGGCTATCTGATCTACGATACGATTCACTATGTCGTCCACCACTTTTCGATCCGTAACCCGGCCCTGCTCTACCTGAAGAAGAAGCACTACCGGCACCATTATCAGGATTCGACCCGGGACTTCGGAGTCAGCAACCCGCTCTGGGACATCGTGCTGCGCACCTGAGCCCGGTCCGCCGCCTGGACGACTCTGACAGGGGCCTCGCCGAGCATGCGGCGGGGCCCCTGGCTGTTGCAGGCGTTTCCGAGGTGCCCGGCCGTGTTTGCATGGCGGCGCGTCTTCGAATCAGATTGTCGCGTCTATGCACGATCGATCTCCCGAGGTCACCCGGCTGCTACGGGCAGCGCGCGATGGCGATGCGACCGCCTTCGACCGCTTGCTGCCCCTCGTCTACGCGGAGTTGAAGTCGATAGCCGATCGGCAGTTGCGCCGGGAGCGGGCCGGCCACACGCTGGGGACTACCGGCCTGGTCCACGAGGCGTACCTGAAGCTGGTGGACCAATCGGGAGTAGAGTGGGAGAATCGGGCTCACTTCTATGCCGTGGCCTCCCGGGCGATGCGACAGGTACTGATCGACTACGCGCGCCGGCGCGCGGCGCAGAAGCGAGGTGGTGATCGGGAGCGGCAGACCCTGGAGGAGCTACCGGCAGCGGATTCGATCGAGCCCGAGGAGCTGCTCGCTCTCGATGCCGCCCTCGATCGTCTCGGCCAGATGGACGAAAGGCTGCGAAAGGTCGTCGAGTACCGATTCTTCGGAGGCATGAAGGAAGACGAGATCGCTGACACACTGGGGGTTACGCCGCGTACGGTGCAGCGCGATTGGGTGAAGGCGCGGGCCTGGCTGCATAAAGAGCTCTATCCGCCGGAGGGCTAGTGTCCGCTAACGATTTCAGGCGCATCTTCCGGCTCTTCGAAGCGGCCCTCGCCAGGCCGGCCTCGGATCGGCGAGCCTGGTTGGCCCGGGAGTGCGCCGGCGAGCCGGAGCTCCACAGCGAGGTCGCCGGGATGCTGGCCGCTCACGAACGGGCCGGGGGCATCCTCGATCGGTCGTTGGAAGATGTCGTTTCCGGGCCCCTGGATCCGCGGGACGAGGGGGCGGAAGTCGAGGCGTCCGTCGGGCCCTACCGGTTGGAGCGTGAGATCGGGCGCGGCGGCATGGGCGTGGTCTACCTGGCCTACGATCCCCGGCTCGATCGCCACGTGGCGATCAAGTTCCTGCCCAGCGGCCTACAGGCCAGCCGGGAAGCAAAGGCCCGCTTTCTGGTGGAGGCGCGGGCCGCCTCGACGCTCGACCATCCGAACATCTGCACCATCCACGACATAGGCGAAAGCGGGGCGGGTCGCCTCTACATCGTGATGGCGTACTACGAAGGCCGCTCCCTGGCCGAGCGGATCGGCGCGGGGCCGCTGCCGCTGGACGAGGCGCTGGACATCACCGCAGCGGTCGCGGCCGGACTCGGCCGAGCGCACGAGGCCGGCATCGTCCACCGTGATGTGAAACCGGCGAACATCATGCTGACCGACGCCGGCGTGGTGAAGATCCTGGACTTCGGAGTGGCGAAGCTGGAAGGAGGAGCCACTCTCACCGACCCGGGCTTTCTGCTGGGCACTCCGGCCTACATGTCGCCCGAACAGCTGTGGGGGGAGGAGATCGACCACCGGACGGACCTCTGGTCGCTGGGGGTCGTTCTGTTCGAGATGTTGGCCGGGAAGAGACCGTTTCGTGGGGACCGCGGCGAACTGTTTCAGGCCATAGTGAAAGGCGAGCCGCCGGACCTGAGCGATGCACGAGGTGATCTGCCGGTCGGTGTCGACACGGTGCTGCGACGGTTGCTCAGTAAGTCGCCGGGCGAACGCTACCCCACCGCCCCTCGTCTGATCGCCGATATCGATGCGTTGCGATCGTCGCGAGCGCTGACATCGGATCTGTCCGCACCGGCACCGAAGGTCCGTGGGAACTTGCCGACTTCGCTGACCAGCTTCGTCGGTCGGGAAGCCGAACTGGAGTACGCCCGCGAGCTGCTGAGCCGAACTCGTCTGCTCACGCTCACCGGTGCGGGGGGTACCGGAAAGACGCGCCTGGCGCTGCAGCTCGCGTGGAACGTGGCCGCCGGGTACCGGGACGGGGTGTTCTTCGTTCGGCTGGGCACGATCACAGATCCCGACCTGGTCGCGCCGACCATCGCCCAGACGCTCGGCTATGCCGACACCGCGTCGGGCCCCGTTCTCGCCGTGTTGCAGACAGCGCTCCGTGACCAGGAGCTCCTGCTCGTGCTCGACAATTTCGAGCAGGTCGCCGAGGCGGCTTCGTTGCTGACTCAGCTCCTCGAAAGCTGTCTCGATCTGAAAATCATCGTCACCAGCCGTGCACCACTCCGCGTGACCGGGGAACAGGAGCTCCCCGTGCCACCACTGAGCGTTCCAGAGCGAGACGAAGAGCCGTCGGCGCGAGCGCTGAAGAGCTACTCGGCCGTCGGGCTGTTCGTCGACCGGGCCAACGCGGCTTCGCCGGGTTTCGAGCTCACCGACGGGAACGCGCCGGCGGTGAGCGAGCTGTGCCGACGATTGGACGGTTTGCCCCTGGCCATCGAGCTCGCCGCCGCTCGCATCAAACTCCTGTCGCCGGAAGCGATGCTGGCACGCCTGAGCGAACGGCTCGATCTGCCCGGCGGCGGCGCCCGCGATCGGCCCGAACGGCATCAGACACTCCGTCAGACCGTCGGCTGGAGCTACGAGCTGCTGGATCCGCCCGTGCAGCGTCTCTTTCGCCAGATCTCGGTGTTCGTTGGCGGCTGCACTCTGGGGGCGATCGAGGCCGTGTGCGGTGCCGTCGCGGCCGACATCGACGTGATCGAGGGCGTGGCGGCTCTCGTGGATCACAGTCTGTTGCGACGCGTGGGCGTGAGCGGCGACGAGCCTCGATTCTCGCTGTTGGGCACCATACGGCGCTTCGGCCTGGAGGAACTGGAGAGGGCGGGCGAGTCGGAAGCGGCCAGTCGGGCCCACGCCGAGTACTATCTCGCTTTCGCCGAGCGGGCGGCTCCCGAGCTAACCGGCCGTGAGCCGGCGGAATGGCTCGATCGTCTGGATGCCGAGCACGATAACCTGCGCGCGGTGCTGGCCTGGGCTGAGAGTACCGGCGCGGAGGAGGTGGGATTGCGGTTGGCGGGCGCGCTGTGGCGTTTCTGGCTCGTCCGCGGCCATCTGGTCGAAGGGCGCCGACGGCTGGAAGCGCTTCTGGCGGACAATGGTTCGGCATCGGCAGCGGTCCGGGCGGCCGCGCTCAACGGGCTGGGCACCCTGACCCACAATCACGGTGACAACGTTGTGGCGCGCGAGTACCTGGAAGAAAGCCTGGAGCTGTTCCGAAAGGCGGCGGAGCGGCGCGGAACCGCGGCCGTACTGAACAACCTGAGTTGGGTCGCCGCGGAGCTGTGCGATTTCGACCGGGCGCGGGAGCTGGCCGAGGAGGCGTTGGGGCTTTGCCGCGAGCTCGGCGAGACGCGGGGCATCGCTCTGGCGGTGAACAACCTGGGTTGGGTCGCGTGCTACCGTGGCGAGTGTCGAGAGGCCTGCCGCCATTTCGAGGAGAGCCTCGCGCTGCGCCGAGCGGTGGAGGATCGTCGCGGCGTCGCCTTCGCGCAGTGCAATCTGGCCTGGGCGCGTCAGTACCTCGGCGAGTACGACGAGGCCTGCGAGCTGATCGACGAAGCGATGGCGATCCTGCGGCCCGTCGATGACCGAACGCTGCTGGGCTGGGCGCTCAACGCGCGGAGCCTGATCGCGCTGAGCCGGGGGGATCTGGATCGGGCCGAGGATCTGGTCAACGAGTTGATCGAGATGTGGCAGGAAGGGTGGAACCGATCGGTGTTCGCCTGGGCCCTGAACGTGCTGGGGCAGACCCATCTGGATCGAGGCGAACTGGACGCGGCGGAGCGCGTGCTGAGCGAGGCGCGATCACACTGGCAGGCGATCGAGAGCTCGTGGGGCCTGGCCGAGACGACGCAGGCCCTGGGTTCGTTGGCCGCGGCGCGCGGCGACAACGCGGATGCCCGCGAACTCTACCGGGAAAGTCTGAGACGGCATCGCCGGCACAGAAACAAGCGTGGGATGGCCGAATCGCTCGAGGCGATAGCCGACATAGCTGCGGCTGAGGGCGATGCTTCAACTGCCACACACCTGCTTGCCTCCGCCGACGTCATCCGCGGGGAGATCGAGGTGCCGGTTCCGCCGCGCCGGCGTGAGGCACACGGCCGTCTCCTCGACCGGCTGCGCAACGACCTTGGTAGGGCATTCGACTCCACCTGGTCGACTGGAGCGAGCATGGATCGGGAGCAGGCGCTGGAGTTGGCCGCTGCCTCGCGAGGTCAGCGCCCCGGGCCACCGAACGGGCAGGCTGGCGCATCCGCAGGAGATCTTACAGATTAGGTTATCCGCGTTTGCTGCGGATGGGCTCGAAACGTTCCCCGTCTCTCCCCCACGGCCCCAGAGGCCGGCCGGCTTACAAAACAAAGAACCAATGGCCAAACGTCATTCCCGGAACGTTTCCTGGGATAGAGAACGGCTACGGCTGATCGTCGAGCAGATGCCCGGTCTGGTGTGGACCGTCGACCGCGGTCTTCGGTTCACCTCGTCCACCGGCGCCGGTCTGCGTGCCATCGGACTCGAGCCCGGTCAGGTGGTCGGCAGGACGCTCTATGAGTATTTCGACACCACCGATCCGAACTTTCTACCGATCGAATCTCATCGGCGTGCCCTCGAGGGCGAGGAAGTAACCTACGAGTTCGCGTGGGCGGACCGACAGTTTCAGGTCCACGTCGAACCCTTCCGCGACGAGCAAGGCGCGATCGCAGGAGCGATCGGGATCGCTTTCGACACTACAGATGCTCACCGCACCATGGAGGCCCTGCGCGAGAGCGAGCGCCGCTATCGACGACTGTTCGAGAGCTCGCGCGACGCCATCTACCTCAGCACGGTTGAAGGGGATCTGATCGAATTCAATCAGTCGATGCTCGAGCTGTTCGGCTATACGCGGGAGGAGATGGGCGAGCTGAACGCCGAAGCCCTCTATGCGGATCCCGGGGACCGGCGGAAATTCCAGGAGAAGATCAGTCGCGACGGCTCGGTGACCGACTATGAGGTGAAGCTGGTCACCAAGAAGGGCACGATCATGGACTGCCTGCTCACCTCTTCGGTTCAGCGCGCCGAAGACGGAAGCCTGACCGGCTATCAGGGCATCATCCGGAACGTCACGCGTCGTAAGCGATCCGAGGTGGTACTGCGGCAGGAGAAGGAATTCTCCGACGCCGCCATCGGCAGTCTGCCGGGGCTGTTCTACCTGTTCGATGACGAGGGGAACCTGCTGCGCTGGAACCGCAATATCGAACACATCAGCGGCTTCACCAGCGAAGAGATCGCGACGATGAACCCTCTCGATTTCTTCGAGGGCGAAGACCGGCGTCTGCTACGCCAGGCGGCGGAGAAGGTCTTGACCTGGGGATACAGCAGCGTGGAAGCGGACTTCGTCTCCCGCGACGGAACGCACACCCCGTACCTGTTCACGGGCAAGCTGGTCACGCTGGACGGAAAACGTTGCGTCGTCGGAACGGCGATCGACATGGTGGAGCGGAGGCGGCTCGAACTGCAGCTACGCCAGTCGCAGAAGATGGAGGCGGTCGGGCAGCTCGCCGGCGGTGTCGCCCACGACTTCAACAACGTGCTGACCGTGATCCTCTCGAATACGGAATTGCTGCTCAGAGGGCTCGGGCCGGAGGATCCGAGACGTGAGGAGGTGGAAGACATTCGCGGCGCTGCCCAGCGGGCGGCGGCGCTGACGCGCCAACTGCTGGCGTTCAGCCGGAAGCAGGTTCTGAAGCCGAGAGTGATGAACCTGAACGATGCGGTCTCCAACGTGGAGAAGATGCTGGGCCGCCTGATCGGCGAGGATATCGAGCTGGTGACGCTGCTGGATGCCGATCTGTGGTCCACCGAGGCGGATCCCGGCCAGATCGAACAGATCATAATGAACCTGGCGGTGAACGCGCGTGACGCGATGCCCGAGGGCGGACGGCTGGCGCTCGAGACTGGAAACGTAGTCATAGACGAGCGTTTTGCCCGATCGCATTACCCGATCGTGCCGGGCGACTACACGGTGCTGGTCGTTTCTGATACGGGCGAAGGGATGGACCCGGAGACGCGATCGCGGATCTTCGAGCCGTTTTTCACGACGAAGCAGATGGGACACGGTACGGGGCTCGGATTGTCGACCGTGTACGGTATAGTCAAACAGAGCGGCGGATACATCTGGGCCTACAGCGAGCCGGGGCAGGGAACGACGTTCAAGCTCTATTTCCCCAGGGCCGAAGGCGGGCTGGGACAACACGAGCGGAAATCGGAGGGCGTGGAGGCGGACTCGGGACACGAAACGGTGCTGCTTGTCGAAGACGAGGAATCGGTTCGCACCCTGGCTCGGCGGATCCTCGCCGACGAGGGCTATAACGTGATCGAGGCGGAAGACGCCGTCGCAGCGATCAAGATGAGTCGAACCCACCGCGGCCCGATCGATCTTCTGCTGACCGACCTGGTGATGCCGGAGCTGAGCGGTCGCGAGCTGGCGGATCGGCTCGAGCGTCTTCGCCCAGACATTCGTATGCTGTTCATGTCGGGCTACACCGACCACGCGGTCCTGCGCGATGGGTCTATCGACCTGGATGGCAACTTCCTGCAGAAGCCGTTCACACCGGAATCGCTGGTCCGGAAGGTGAGAGAAGTTCTGGATCGCTAGACGAAGCCCCAAACGCGATCACGGGCTCCACTGGCGGGGACCCTCCGGTCCAGGTCACCGCGACGCCCTTCAGCCTGAAGACCCGGCTCAGTCACGCACCGGGACTTCGCCCCGCTTGTTGAGCGTGACGAGCCGGCGCCCGAACGACGTATTCACCGAGAGCCGGGTCTCCAGATCATACCGAAGCGAGCCGTACTGCAGCAGAGCGCGGGCGCCGGCGCCCAGTCCTTCCCAGGTGAAATTCGCCGGGATCCGTACATCCGTGTGCGATGCGGCGGCCAGCACGATCTCGTCCTGCCACAGCGCGTTGCCGAAGTGGGTGTCTTCCAGGTCCAGGTCCGCCTCGATGCGGGTCGTGCGGATGTCGTAGCCGTTCGGGTTGAAGACATCGAGCCACAGAACGAGATTCACCCCGTCGGCGTCGAGCCCGACGATCTCCAGCGCCTCCAGATCGACGCTGGGCCGCTCGAACTGAAGCCGGCGCAGGCTGGCACACGCGGCCAGCGACAGAGCCAGGCCCAGCGCCAGCACGCCAGAAGCCGTCCGCAAGGGCGCGTTCTGCGCTCTGCTAGGCATCGGCGTTGTTTTCTCCCTGTCCGACTACCGTCGGAGCCTCGGGGAGCACGCCCTTGAACGCCGCGCCGTAGATGTCCCAAATGGTCACGAACAGGGCCGCGATGATCGGTCCGATGATGATCCCGACGGCGCCGAAGATGATAAGACCACCGAGCGTGCCGAGGAGAATCAGCAAGTCGGGCATCTTGGTATCCTTGCCCACCAGCCAGGGGCGGATCACGTTGTCCACCGTGCCGACCACGGCGGCGCACCAGACGAACAGGCCGATGCCGGCGCCCACCCGACCCACCGCGAGCAGGTAGACGACCGCCGGCACCCAGATGAGAGCGGTGCCGACACCCGGGATGATCGACAGCACGGCCATGATCGTCCCCCAGAAGACCGAGCCCTCGATTCCAACGACCCAGAACGCGAGTCCGGCCAGGCCGCCCTGCAGGATCCCGATGACCAGCGTGCCCTTGATCGTGGCCCGCGAGACCGACACGAATCGATCCACCATCCGCTCCTCGTCCTCGGGGGCAAGCGGCATGTAGTAGAGAACGCGCCTCAGAAGCAGCGGCCCGTCCATCAGGAAGAAGAACATCGCGTACAGCATCACGAAGAGATGGAAGAAGAATACGGCCGTGCCCCTCGTGGTGGCGGCCAGACTGTCGATGAGGAAACGTCCCAGGTTGCTGGCCAGCTGCCCGATCTTCGAGATGATCTGGTCCTGGTAGGGTTCGAGTCTGGCCAGGATCGGGACCTTTTGCAGCCAGCTGTCCAGTTGGCTCGGCTGCTGTACCTGTTGCTGAACCCAGGGGACCACCTGCTGGCTGATCTTGATGGCTTGCGAGACCAGGATGCCCAGAAAGCCGCTCACCGGCAGAAGCACGACGAAGACGATGATGATGATCGTGACCGCGGAGGCCGCGGCCTCACGGCCGCGGAACAGCTTCAGGAACCACTGGTACAGCGGGTTGGAGAGCCCGGCCAGGATCGCCGCCAGCAGCAGCGCTTTCACGAACGCGGCGATCATGTAGTAGAAGAGCAGTGTGATCGCCACGACCAGGAGCAGCAGGAACCCCTTGCGGAATCGCTCGGGATCGATGCCCGTCTTGCTCATTGGCGTGTTCCTCGTGATGCGGTTATCCAGCCGGCTGGAGCTGAACTCCGCTCACCAGGCGATCCCATAGTCCTCGCCGTGGTCGCTGGACCCGCCCCAGAAACTGCCGTGCTCCCAATCGAAGTAGATCGCGTTCAGCGGTCCCGAGGTGCGGTCCCTGAAGAACAGGTCGTATCCCATCGTTCGCAATTCGGCCCTGACCCACACCGGTACCGCCTCGTTCAGCAGTAGGCTCCCGGGCCGCGACGGGTGGTTTCGGAAGGATCCGCGCATCTGGTAGCTGTTGAAGTTCGCCGCCTCGACGGCCTCCTGCACGTCCATGCCGAACAGGATCATGTTCAGCAGGAACTGCAACGTGTTCTGGTCCTGTGAATCGCCGCCCTGAACGGCGACCGAGACGAAGGGGCGCCCGTCCTTGAGGGTGATGGTTGGGGTCAGGGTCGCCCGCGGCCGCTTGCCCGGCTCGATCACGTTGAACGGGTTCTCCGACTCGTAGAGGACGAAGCTCTGTGCCCGCTGGCTCAACCCGACGCCTGTTTGCCCGGCGATCACGGCGGGTATCCAGGCGCCGCTGGGTGTTACCGATACCACCCAGCCGTCTTCGTCCGCCGCCTGGATCGACGTCGTCCCGAGCGAGAACGTCTGCTCGAGCGAGTTCATCGCTTCGCTGGTCGCCGCCTCACGCGGGGGCCATTCGGTCTGCCAATCTTCGATGTAATGCAAATACGGATTGGTGTCGCCCTGGAACGGGTAGGGGTTGCCGGGCCCTGCGTTCGGGTCGTTCCGCTCCGGATCGATCGTGGCCGCTCGCTGCCCCCCGTACTGCTTCGACAGCAGCCCCTCGATCGGCTCGTCCGGCGGATAGTACGGATCGCCGTAGTAGAAGTCCCGGTCGGCGAACGCCAGGTTCATCGCCTGGTAGAGCGTGTGGATGTAGCGCGCGCTGTTGTAGCCCATCGCCGCCAGGTCGAAGTTCTCCAGTATGTTCAGCAGCTGAAGCAGGACCGGGCCCTGCACCCAGGTGGTGAGCTTGTAGACCTCGATGTCGCGGTACGTGGTCATCACCGGCTCCTCGACATAGACCTGCCAGTCCGCCAGGTCCGCCATAGTCAGGAGCGCGCCCTCCTCGCGGGCTCCGCGCACCAGCTCCTCGGCGATGTCACCGGTGTAGAACCTGTCGTACGCCGCGTAGATCGCCTCCTCACGGGTCGCGCCGCCTGCCAGAGCATGCCGCTCTGCCTCCACCAGCTTCCGCAGCGTTTCCGCCAGGTCCGGTTGCCGGAAGATCTCGCCCGGGTATGGCGCCTCGCGCTCCTCGCCCGGATGCGTCAGGTAGACCTCCCGAGAGTACTTCCATTCCTTGATCCGCTCCTTGTTTCGCTCGATGGCATCGGCCGTCTGCTCTTCGATCGGGTACCCCTCGGCCATCTCGATGGCCGGCTCCAGCACCTCCGCCAGGCTCAGGCTGCCCCACTCCGCCAGCATCGTCAGCAGGCCTCCCGGGGTCCCGGGCGTTACGGCCGCCAGCGGGCCCAGATCCGGTGGGTAGCGAAGTCCCTTCTCCTTGAAGAACTCCGCGGTCGCACCCGACGGGGCCACGCCGAGCGCGTTGATCCCGATCACCTTGCCGGTCTCGGGGTTATAGATGAGCGCCTGCGTTTCTCCGCCCCAACCCAACACGTCCCACATCGTGGCTGTGGCCGCCAGCATCGCGCATGCGGCGTCCACCGCGTTGCCGCCCCGGGCGAACATCATCGCTCCTGCCGTCGCCCCCAGAGGCTTTCCGGTGATCGCCACCCAGTGCCGCCCGTGCAGGACCGGCTTGTGGGTACGCTGGGCCGGGAGGTCTTGAATCGAGGCCAGGGTGAGTGCCAGCGAGCAGATCGATACGGGAAGCGTCTTTCCAATGCGCATCGTGCCTCCTGGAAAGAGGGGGGGTCGAGGGTACGGCTCGCATTATAGCCAACCGCGAGCGAGCGCGCAGGCCCCTCGGCCAACCGTATCGACTTCGGACTCGTCCAAGGGATAGATGGTGGGGCAGGAATCCGCACGGATCGAATCAGGGGAGTGTATCATGCTTCCACTTCGCCAGGTCGCGGGAGGTCTATGGACCGTTCTGGGCTTCATGCTCGTGGCTGCGCTGGTGCTGAACATGCGCTACAAGCCGATGGGTGACGGTGCGAGCTACCTGGATACCTGGACGGGCGAGACCCACGCGGTCGCCGAAGCCGAGGCCCCGAGCGCCAGGGCCGAGGTCGAGCGGGTCGAGGGGATCGTCGAGCGGGCCCGAATACGGGCGGCGGCACCGAACGGTGTAAGGTTCGCCTTCCCGGCGCCGGAACGGCGTATCGTCATCGTCGGACAAAAGGCAGCGCCGGGAGTGGGATGCGGCGGCGTCTCAGACGGTTGAGGCAGCTCGACGCTTGATGCGCTCGATGGCCGCCCTCGCGGCGTCGGCCAGCGCATCATCGGCAGTGGCCAGCTCCTCGATCGGTTCGATGGCGTCGAGCGTCCCGATCGTCGCCAACGCCTCGAGCGCCGCCTGTTCGACGTGCTCGCCAAACCGAGGTGCCGGCTTCTTCAGCTTGCCCAGCATCCCCTTCGCCCTCACCGGCCGAATCGCGCCGATCAGATAGCGCTGCGCCGCCGCTCTCTCTTGGTCCGACTTCGTGAAGCGGGCAAGGGCGCGGCAGATCTCGATCACCACGCCGTCCTTCTCCAGCTCTTCCTGGTTTTCATCGGGGACGAGTACCCGCTCGACGAAGGCCAGCAGATCCGGGTGTCTCGACTCGATGGCCCCCAGGTGCGAGACGGCCGTCTGGCGGACCCCTGCCTCTTCGTCGCGCAGGCCAGCCACGAACTGCTCCTCGGCGGCCGGCCCGATGAGCTTGAAGAGTGCGGTCAGGCACGTATGGCGCACGTGCGGGTTCGGGTGGTGCGCGAAGCCGGTGAGAGAGCGGGCCAGGGCAGGGTCACCCATTTCGCCCACCTCGCTCAGCGCGTGGCGAACCATCGCCCAATCGCTCTCCATCTGGCCGAGTCTGGCCAGAAACTGGTCGAGCGCCTTGGGCCCGATCCTCTTCAACGCCTCGAACGCGCTGATCCGCACCCCCTTCTCCTCCGCTTTGCCGTACGCGTGGACCAGCCCGGGGATCATAGGCTCGCCCAGGAAAGCGATGACTTTGACGAGATGCTCCCGCTCCTGCTTCTCCTGCTGCGGCAAGTCGGCGAGAAGGTGGCTGATGATCGCTTCGTGGTTCAGGGCCTTGCCGAGGAACGCGGCGAGCTGACCAAAGAACCGAGCTGTCCTCGGATTCTCGCGACCCTGCTCCACGATCTCGAGTACCATCGCGAGGGTCTCGTAGTGGCTGCGGACGACCAGGTCCGGCGCGATGCGGTAGAGCGTGGCGCATAGCTTCTGCGTCGTTTCACCGGCCGTCGGGCTGCGGAGATAGTTCAGGTACTTATCACGACGCGCGATGAACGTCTCCGCCAGATGGCGAGTCTCCACCGCCTGGCGAAGTTCCTTGGGCAGCTCTTGGAAGCTGAGAACCTTCTGGTCCACCAGCGCCTGGACGAATTCGTGCTCGAGGGTGCTGGCTCGCTGGCATAGCGTGGTGGCAAGATCGCGCAGCGCCGCCAGATGCCGCTCCTTCACCACGGCCACGCTCTCGCCCCACGGGAACTCCTCCGCCGGGTAGTCCTTCAACTTCTCCAGTTCGCCAATGATCTCCTGCGCCGTGGAGACCAGCATGCCGTCGTTCAGGTTCGCGCATATCTCGTGCTCGACTTCGGACTCCTGAAGGACCGAGATGTCCGCGGCGATCAGGTCGTAGTTGATCAGGAAATCCTTCAGCAGCGCCGGGGTCCGGACGGGTCGAATCACGTCATCGATGATCTGGAGCTTGATGCGGCTGATCTGTTCGGGCGACGCTTTCCTGTACAGCGGCAGGACCCTCAGGTCACGTCGCAATCGTGTCAACGCCAGGCGCACGCGCCAGGGAAGGTGCCGTTCGCGTCCCACCATGTCGTGCTTGAACACGGTGGAAATGTGCAGGATGTTGTGGTCGGCGAGCGCCTGCGTCAGGCGTTCGCTGGCCTTGCCGGCCCCGCCCCCGCCCCCCGATCCCGCTGTCGGGACCTGGCTCATCAGCTCGATGAACTTGTAGAAATCGTCCGCCGAGGTGTCGGCCTTGATCGAAAAGCTCAGCAGACTCCAGCGCTTGAAAAAGTCGAGGAACTTCGGGGTGAACAGCTCCGCCATACCCCTCATCATCACTTCGTACAGCGACAGCGGTGTGCTGCTGTAGCCTTCGATCGCGATCTCGTAGCTGTCCCGTTGCTCCACTATCAGGTAGGTGAGCTCGGAACGATCCTCGACGAGCCGGCGAAAGCTCTCGTACAGGCCGGCAATCGATTTCTGGGCTTCGGGGTGCTCGGCGGCGTAGTACCCCGTACGGAGCATCGCCTGGATGAGAGCCAGGGTGAACTTGGACAGTTCGCTGTAAGCCTCCTTACGCTGAGACGTCGGCGACTGTCGGGCTTGCGGTGCGCTGGCTGCGTCCATCGGCGGCCGTCCCGCGGGAATGAAATGGCGGGTGAAGGAGGGAAAGCCGGGGCCAACGTGGCCGGGTGAGGCACAGCCTCACCCGAAACATGCTACCCTATTGGTAGCGCGTGGGTTCCGTGGCTCTTAGGGTTGGGGTCGGCCGGCCGAGCGGCGGCGGGCGAGCTGGCGACAGAGGTCCATCACCGATTGGAAACGCCGGTCGGTGGCGCCGATCCCAATCCAGGTCTCGGCGATGAGGAGGGTAGCGCCGCACGCTAGGAGGAGCGAACCCAAGAAGGCGGTGGCGAGGGCGAGATGTTGGGCAAAATCGAGGCCGAGACTCGCCACGCCGATCAGGATCGCGACGAGGACGAAGGTGGCGGAGGAAGCGTAGAAGCAGAGCAGGCCACGGTGCGCCGCCCGGGCACGTCGAGCGTGATCGAGAAGAAGCTGGTTGAGCAGATCCAGATCACTGGTTTCTGGGGCCACATCCTGTCCGGCGATGGCGAGCTCGGTCTCGCGAACGCGGGTGAGGATGGTCTGGAGCCTCTGATTGGTAGATAGAATGAGCATGGCGTTGGCGAGGAGCAGTACGGCGGGTGTGGCCATGGCCGCCAGCACGGAAAGGGAATCGGTGGGTAGCGCGTCGTTCGGCATAGGAAGAGAGAGTCAGAGCATCGGCTGGAAGAGGTAACAGAAATTCTCGGTGAGGCGGCGGACGATCGGGCGCCGCTGATGGACCGAGAGTATGACCTCGATGCTGTTGGCGATTTCGGCTTCGATCTGATCGCCGAGGCGTCGCACGAACGGATCGTCGGCGACCTCGACGTTCAGCTCGAAGTTGAGGTGCAGGCTTCGTTGATCGAGATTCGCGGATCCGACCATGGCATAGACGCCATCGATGATCATCGCCTTGGCATGCATGAATGGTGGTTTGCGCTCGAAGATGCGGACGCCGGCCTTGAGGAGAGGGGTGTAAAGCGAGCGGGCGGCCTGGCCCGTATACCAGTGGTTGCTCTTGCGCGGCACGACGATTCGGACCTGAATCCCTTTGATCGCCGCGTGCCGTATGGCCTGAACGATGGTCTCGTCGGGTACGAAGTAGGGGGTCACGATGTCGATGAAGCGGGTGGCGGCGACGATCGCGCCGAAGAAGGCGTCGGCGAGGCCGCGACCCCGGAGCTCAGGACCGCCGGGTACGACCTGCACCAGCGCGTCACCCGCCGGCTGCACCCTAGGGAAGTAGCGAACGTCGAGAAGGCGGTCCGGTGATTCGCGTGTGGCGAAGTGCCAGTCCTCGACGAACTGGAATTGCAGGTCGGATACGGCGGGCCCCTCGATTCGCACGTGGTAATCGCGGATGGGGGTCTCGTCGGCGTGGCGTGACGTGTTCTTGTCCTGGATGTTGATGCCGCCGACGAAACTCTGTTTGCCGTCGATCACCACGATCTTCCGATGGTTGCGAAGGTTGATCTGGAACCGGCCCTTCAGTGGGTTCGCCTGGCTGATCGACCTTACCTGTACGCCGGCTTCCTTCGCTTCATCGAAGAAGCCGGTAAAGTGCGACAGCATCGAGCCGAAGCGGTCGTAGAGAACCCGGCATTCGACGCCTTCACGGGCCCGACCGATCAACAGCTTCATGAGTTCGCTGCCGACCTGCCCCCGGGCCAGGATGAACGTCTGCAGGTGGATCGAGGAGCGTGCCGTCTTGATGGCCGCGAACAGCGCCGGGTAAAACTTATCGCCGTCGACCAGCAGCTCCGCCGCGTTTCCGGCAGAGATCCGAAACGGCTGCACGGCAGGATCGGTGGCGCGAAAGATGTGCCGGGCCGGGTGGGCGTGGACGACCGCCCGGTCGCCCCGCTGGTAGTCGATCCCGTGCTCATCCGATGTGGCGTGCAGGCGTGCATGCTGGGCCACCATCAGCTTCGCGGCGTCACGTTCGGCGGCCCCGCGACGGACCCGGTCGATGCCGACGCTCAGATAGGCGAGGGCTCCTCCGTACGGAAATGCCCAGACGACCGCCAGCCAGAGGACGGCGGAGACGGGGCGATGCTTGGTGAGCAGGATGTCCAGGGTGAGGACGATCCCTAGCGCCACGTAGCCCAGGCCGATGATCGTGAAGTCGAACATGGTCGCGTCACACAACGTAGCGTTGGGACATTCGGTGCGCGATAGCGGTTTTCGCCGATCAACTTCTTGTTCCGACAAGGGCTGGGGACCGATGTTGTGCAATGGGGAAGCGCTCGCGCGTCTCTGGTATGGAGGTAGCGAGGCGGCGTGATACGCGAAAGAAAGGTTGGCAGGCGATGAATACCGTTTTTGCCGGGCGCCGGCAGACCGCCAACGATCGGTTCAAGCGCGAGTTCTCGGGGTGGATGTGGTGCGGCGTGATAGTCGCCGCGGCGCTGCATTTTGCCTTCTTCCAGTTCTTCCCGGACCTCGCGGTCCGGGAGCTGGGGGCCGAGCAGAACACGGTCATCGATGTGATGAGGCTCCCCGAGATCGACATTCCGCCGCCACCCGATGAGATTCGGGGGCCGGAGATCCCCGTAGCGGGACCGATGGACCTCGACGAGGACGTAACCATTTCCCCGACCACCCTGGACGAAGCCACGCTTCCGCCGCCACCGCCCGATCAGGTCAGCGGGCAGACCGGTGGAACGGGCTTCGCCGTCTACACCGTGGCGCCGCGGGTCAAGGACAAGACGCGCGCACAGCGGATCGTGGAACGGCATTACCCGGCGCTGCTCGAGCAGGCGGGGGTGGGCGGTTCGGTGACGCTGCAGGCGTACGTCGACACGACCGGTCGTGTGCTCGACGCCCGCCTGGTCAGCTCGTCGGGCAACGCGCAGCTGGACGAAGCAGCGCTAGAGGCGGTCTTGCTGTTCGAGTTCATCCCGGCTCTGGACCGCGACAAGAAGGTCGCGGTCTGGATCGAGCAGCGCATCACCTTCGAGGTTCGGTAGACGGGAACCTGGAAGTTGGATTGTCGGACGATCAACGTTGGAAGGTTGACTTGGGACGTTGGGCGTTTAGCCTTGGAAGTCGCTGAATGATCAAGAGCCAAGGCCAGGTCCAACGTGAACATCCAACATCCATCGTCCAGTCTCCAACTTCCAGATTCTTTCGGGGTCTAGAGAAGATACGTGGATCCCGTGACCCATACCCTCGTCGGGGCCAGCCTGGCGCAGACCGGCCTCAAGGACCGTACCGCGCTCGGCACCGCGACCTTGCTGGTCGGAGCCAACCTTCCCGATGTCGATGTCCTGGCCTATTTCTGGGGAAACGAGACCGCCGTCTGGTTCCGGCGCGGTCTGACTCACGGCCTGCTGGCTCTGGTTGTGTTGCCGCTGGTGCTGACCGGCGTCGTGCTGCTCTGGGATCGGGCCGTTCGGCGGCCCGCCGCCGGAGAACAGCGGCCGGTCGTGCCGCGCCAGGTGCTGATGCTGGCCGCGCTCGCCGTGGCCACCCACCCTCTGCTCGACTTTCTCAACGTCTACGGCATGCGCTGGCTGGCGCCCTTCTCGTGGAGATGGTTTTACGGCGACACACTGTTCATCGTCGATCCATGGGTCTGGGGTCTGCTGGCGGCGGGCATCTGGCTGGCGCGGCGCGGCACGGTCTGGCCGAAGCTCGGGATGACCGCGGCCGTCGTCTACACGCTGGGGATGTGGGGCTCAGGCCAGGCAGCCCGAAACTACGTCAGCGATGAACTGAAGAAAGCAGGCGTCACGGTCCAGCGTGCCGTGGCGGCCCCGATGGCGGTGACCCCGTTCGTCCGCTGGGTGGTCGTGGAGACCGCGGGAGGCTACAGCGCGGGGGTATTCCACTGGCTGCCGCGCCCGCGGGTCGATCTGCAACCGTTGCCGTTCGACCGTGGCCCGGAGCAACCGATGGCCGAGGCGGCCGTTGAAGCGACCCAAGCCCGGCGCTTCCTCGCCTGGGCACGCTTCCCTTACTTCCTCGTGAGCCGCGAAGGTGAGGGCTACGCGGTGCGAATCGGCGATGCCCGGTACACGCTGGATCCCGAGTCTTCGTGGGCGTCAACGACGATCCATGTCGACTCATCGGTCCCGTGAAGAACCCGGAACCGTCAGGACCAGGCGCATCACGTTGCCGTCGACCGCCCCGTCGATCTCGAAACCGCAGCGTCGAAACAGCGAGAGCATCCGTTCGTTCTCGGCCAGCAGGTACGCGTCGAACTCCGTGATCCCCTGCGCGGCGGCGAGTCGAGCCAGATGGGTGAGTAGCAGTGTGCCGATACCGCGGCCCTGCTCCTGGTCGTCCACGGCCAGGGCGACTTCGGGACGTGCCAGAGGATCGGCGGGCGGTGCGGCATACCGAGCCACCCCGACGATGCGCGGGGACCCGTCCGGGGTCAGCTCCGCCACCAGTGCGGCCTGGCGGACGAAGTCCAGTTCGGTCAGGTAGACGAGCTCGGCGTCGGTCAGGCAGGTCTTGGCGCCGAGGAAGCGGAAGTAGCGGGTCTCGGGGCTGAGCCGGTTGAAGAGGTCGACGATGCCGGCCTTGTCGTCCGGCACGATAGCCCGGATGTGCACACGCTCACCGTCGCGCAAAGTTTCGTCCGCAGAATAGTCTCTAGGATCCATCGCGCTGTCCGCCACCGTCTCCGTCCGACGTTAGACCTGACCACTGCCTGAGACGTGAACATCAGTCCACCCCATGATAATTTATCTTCGCCCCAGCGGCGAAGCACACGCCCGGTTTCGATCGGGTCGAGAACACCAATGAGAGGAGACTCGGGATGAAGGCCACGGCTGAGGTGCAGGTCATACCCATCGGTTCTGGCGTCTCGGTGCGCGAGGAAGTGAGGCGTGCCCATCTGGTGCTGGAGGAGGCGGGCCTGAACGCCCAGCTGCACGCCAACGGCACCAACCTCGAAGGCGAGCTGGACGACATCTTCGCGGCCATCACCCGGATCCACGAAACGCTGCACGCCGCGGGAACCGCCCGAATCGCCACCTTCATCAAGGTCGCCACCCGCACGGACAAGGAGCCGAGCCTGGCCGGGAAGCTGTTCTGATGAGCGGGGCCACTAGCCGGCCACGGCGGTTCCCGGGGCTTCAGACGAACAGGTTGAACGGGTAGTCTGGATGCTGGCGCTCGTCGCTCGTCCGCTCTCGTTCCCGGAGCGCGGCCTGGGCGGCGGCGAGTCGTGCGATCGGGACCCGGTACGCGGAGCAGCTGACGTAATCGAGCCCGACCAGGTGGCAGTACTCGATGCTTCGCGGGTGCCCCCCATGCTCGCCGCATATGCCGATCTTCAGCTCGGGCTTGGTGGCGCGTCCCTTCTCGACGGCCAATTTCATCAACCGGGCGACGCCCTGAATGTCCAGCGCCTCGAAGGGGTTCTCGGGCAGCACCCCCATCTCGACGTACGCCGGCAGGAACTTCTGTTCCGCGTCCTCGCGTGAGAACGAGAACGTGGCCTGCGTCAGGTCGTTCGTACCGAAGGAGAAGAACTCCGCCGACGCCGCCACGGCGTCAGCTCGAACGCAGGCGCGAACGGCTTCGATCATCGTGCCGAACTTGAAGTCGAGGGTCACGCCGTAGCGTTCCTCGACGGAGGCTCGCACTTCGTCGACCAGCTCTTGGACTCGTTGCAGCTCGATCGGCTCGGTCACCTGAGGGACCATGATTTCGCATACCGCGTCGACCTCCTCCTTGCGGCATTCGGCCAGCGCCTCGAGTATCGCGCCGATCTGCATGGCGTAGAGTGCAGGGTAGGTGATCCCCAGTCTCACACCGCGATGGCCGAGCATCGGGTTGACCTCCGAGGTCTCCCGCACCTTCTGCAGCACCGCCTGCTTCTCCGCGATCAGCCGGTCGATCCCACGGACGCCGCCGTCCCCCGCCGTGGTGAGCTTGCCGATCGGCGGCAGCGTCTCCCACACCGACGGCTCCAGGACCTCTCTCAGAGCCTCCACCTCGGACTCGCCGGTATCGATACGGTCGCGCACGCGCAGCAGGGCACTCAAGTCGATCAGGAGCGACTCCAGGGAAGGGAGGAACTCGTGGAGCGGCGGATCGAGCAGCCGGATGGTCACCGGCAGCCCTTCCATGGCCTTGAAGATCCCGATGAAGTCTGACTTCTGCATCGGTCGCAGTTGGTCGATCGCGGCCTGACGCTCCTCGTCGCTGCTCGAGAGGATCATCTCGCGAACGATGGGCAGACGGTCGGCGGCGTTGAACATGCGCTCGGTGCGGCAGAGCCCGATCCCCTGGGCGCCCATCTCCCTCGCGATGGCGGCGTCGTCGGGGGTGTCAGCGTTGGCCCGCACGCCGAGGGAGCGGGCAGCGTCGGCCCAGTCGAGAAGGGTCTTCATGTCATCGCCGAACTCCGGGTCGACGGTGGGAACCTCGCCCAGGTAGACCGAGCCGGAGCCGCCGTCGATGGTCACCACGTCTCCTTCGCTGATCTCGTGCTCGCCCACGGTCGCCGTGCGCTCACGGTCGTTGATACGGATCGCCTCGGCGCCGACGACACACGGCTTGCCCATACCGCGCGCTACCACCGCGGCGTGCGAAGTCTTGCCACCGCGGCTGGTCAGGATGCCGCGCGCCTGGAAGAAGCCGTGGATATCCTCCGGCTTGGTCTCCTCCCGAACCAGGATCACCGCCTCGCCTTCGCGCCCGCGGCGCTCCGCCTCGTCGGCATCGAAAACGACGGCCCCGCTCGCGGCACCGGGCGAAGCCGGCAAGCCGCTGGCGATGGGCTCGGCGTTGGCGGTGGGGTCGATGCGACGGTGAAGCAGCTGTTCGAGGTGAGCCGGGCTGATGCGAAGCAGTGCCGCGGTCTGGTCCAGGATATCCTCCTCCACCATGTCGCAAGATGTCTTGACGAACGCCGCCGCGTTCATCTTGCCGTTCCGCGTCTGAAGCAGGTAGAGCGTGCCGCGCTCGATCGTGAACTCGAAGTCCTGAACTTCACGATGCTTCTCTTCCAGCGTTCGGCGGACCTCCTGGAGGGCGGTCCAGATCTCGGGCATCTCGTCCTCGAGCTCCGCGATCGGCTTCGGCGTGCGGATGCCCGCGACGACGTCCTCGCCCTGGGCGTTCACCAGGTACTCGCCGTAGAGCTCGTTCTCGCCGGTGGCCGGGTCGCGGGTGAACGCGACCCCGGTCGCCGAGTCGTTGCCCATATTGCCGAACACCATGGTCTGCACGTTCACGGCGGTCCCGTCCGCCATGGCCGGCGTGATCTTGAACTCGCGGCGGTAATCGACGGCGCGCTTCCTCATCCAGGAGCCGAAGACGGCCTCGACGGCCATGTCCAGCTGTTTCCAGGGGTCCTGGGGGAATTCCTGGCCACGGTCCTTCTTTATCGCCTGCTTGTAGTCCTCGCAGATCTTCCGCAACGATTCGACGGTCAACTCGTAGTCGTAGGTCGCGCCCTGGCTCTCCTTCGCGGCTTCGAGAATCTTCACGAACCGTTTCTCGTCGGCGCCCATCGCGATCTCGCCGAACGCCTGGATCAGACGACGATAGGCATCGTAGGCGAACCGGGGGTTGCCGGTCGCCTCCGCGAACCCGGCCACCACCTCGTCGTTCATCCCCAGGTTCAGGATCGTGTCCATCATCCCGGGCATCGACATGGCCGCGCCCGAACGAACCGAGACCAGGAGGGGGTCCTCCGAGCCGCCGAAGCTCTTGCCGGTCTTTCGCTCGAGCTCCTTCATCGCCGTCCGCACCTCGTCCGCCAGCCCGTCCGGAAAGCGCTCACCCGAGGAGTAGTACTGCCGGCAGGCTTCCGTGGTGACCGTGAACCCCGGCGGCACGGGCAACCCCATCTGGGTCATGCGGGCCAGCCCCGCCCCTTTTCCCCCCAACAGTCGCTTGTCGCCGCTGTCGGCCTCTTCGAAAGGGTAGACGAACTTCGTGCCTGCCATGGCGAACTCCTCGTGGTCTGTCGTCACCGAATCACGGACGATGAGGCGCTAAATGTAAAAAGGCCGGCGGCGGCTGCCAACGAAAGGAACGTCGTCGGATGCCGAGATCGCCGTCGTCGTCCTGGAATTCCTTACTGCCGTCGGTGCACCGGGGCAAGACTCATACCACATCGACCGCCTTCGACCCGCTTCCGGCTCTCTTGACCCCCGCCCGCCGTGGGGGCTAGCCTGAGGACCCTGTTCAGGACAGCAGGCCCGGGCCGAGGCGCGGGCAGGGGCGGCACGTATGGTCGATCTCTTGAAAGTCGAGCGCGGCACCATCGTCCACTTCGCCAAGTGGACGACGGCGATCCTGATTGTCGTCGCAGCGATCTGGCTGTCATTGTCCGCCATCGGCCCGCCCAACATCGAACTGGCCGCGGATGGGCCTGTCGCGGGCTGGCCCACCTACGGTGGGAGCCATCACGCCACACGATACTCGCCGCTGACGCAGATCGATCGTGACAATGTCCGGCATCTCGAGATCGCCTGGACGTATCGAACGGGCGATGTTTCCGATGGCTCGACCTATCCCCGCAGAAGCTCTTTCGAGGCGACACCCATCCTGTTCGAAGGCGCCCTGTACTTCAGCACGCCGTTCAGTCGGGTCGTCGCACTCGATCCGGAAACCGGGGCGGAGCTGTGGACGCACGACCCCGGCATCGAGCTCAACCTACAGTACTCCGAGAGCCTGGTCTCCCGGGGTGTGGAGGGCTGGACCGATACGGCGGCGGCGGAGAACGATCCGTGCCAGGGGCGTATCTTCTTCGCCACGTTGGACGCCCGTCTGCTGGCGCTCGATGCCGTCACGGGCCAGCCCTGTGTCGGGTTCGGTGATGCAGGCCAGGTCGATCTCAAGGTTGGCATCGGCGACGTGGAGACCGGCGAGTACGAGGTGACCTCGCCACCGATCGCCGTAGGTGACGTTGTGATCGTCGGCTCCGCCCAGGGCGACAACCGCCGCGTCGAGGTGGAGAAGGGCGACATCCGGGGGTTCGACGCTCGAAGCGGCGCTCTGCGCTGGACGTTCCAACCGATCCCCCGCGACCCGGCTTCACCAGGTTGGGACTCGTGGAACCCGGAGAGCGCGCGGGTTACGGGAGCGGCCAACGCCTGGGCTCCACTGGCGGCCGATCCCGAGCGCGATCTCGTACTCATCCCAACCGGTAGTGCCGCGCCCGACTTCTACGGGGGCGAACGTCCGGGGAGCAACCTGTTTGCCAACTCGGTGGTGGCGCTGCGCGCTTCCACCGGCGAGCTCGTCTGGTATTTCCAGACCGTCCACCACGACCTCTGGGATTACGACGTGGCCTCGCAGCCCATGGCGGTGACGGTTCGCAAGGACGGTGAAGAGGTGCCGGCAGTTCTGCAGGCGACCAAGATGGGTCACATATTCATCCTGCACCGTGAAACCGGAGAGCCGGTCTTCCCCGTCGAGGAACGCCCGGTCCCGTCCAGCGACGTCGCGGGCGAGGTTGCCGCACCGACCCAACCGTTCCCAACGGTTCCGCCACCCTTGCTGCCCGAGCTCATGACGCCTGACTCGGCATGGGGTCTCACCCCCTGGGATCGCCGTGAATGCCGCGAGAAGATGGAGCGCCTGCGTTACGACGGGATCTTCACTCCGCCCAGCGTGGGCGGTTCGCTGGAGTACCCGAGCATGATCGGCGGGGCGAACTGGGGTAGCGCGGCTCTCGATCCCGTGCGCCGGCTCGTCGTGCTCAACCTCAATCGCTTCGCCAGCTGGGTCCGGCTCATCCCCCGCGAGCGATGGGAGTCCGAGATCAACGATCCCGATCGCCAGGGTCAGTTCACCGAACAGGGGGGCACGCCCTACGGCCTGAATCGCGAGGGTGGCTTCGTCTCATCTCTCGACATGCCCTGCACGCCGCCGCCCTGGGGCGTGCTGGTGGCGTTCGATCTCGACAGCGGGGAGAAACGGTGGCAGGTGCCTCTGGGGACGATCCGCGACATCGCGCCTCTGCCGCTCCCGATCGGCTACGGCACGCCCAACCTGGGGGGGCCGATCGTCACCGCCAGCGGGCTCGTCTTCATCGGCGCCGCCATGGACGACTACCTGCGCGCCTTCGACCTCGAGACGGGCGAGGAGCTGTGGAAGGGACGCCTGCCCGCGGGCGGCCAGGCCACACCCATGACCTACCGACTTCGCGTCGACGGCAAGCAGTACGTCGTCATCGCGGCCGGGGGTCACGGAGGTCTCGACACCACGCTGGGAGACTATCTCGTGGCTTTCGCTCTGCCCAACTGAGCGACCCCCTCAGTCCTGCCTGGCCCACTCCTCCCGGCGTTCCTCATCCGCGTTTTCGCAGTCCCCGCAGTCGCGACCCAGCTCATCGCAGGGTACTCCATCGGCCTGCGCTTCATCGCAGGGTGGACCGCCGGTCGCTTCGATCGGCTCCGCCCTCCTCGGCTCCCCTCGCCGTGGCTGTTCCATCGTCTTCACCCGGGGCATGGATCGGTCGCTTCTGCCGGCTTCGGCCTTTCTCGATCCGTCGGAGCTATGCACTGGCAAAATCTAGTCCACGCTTCTCCGCACGGCAAAGACAGCCCGTGCCGTTCCACTGTGGCATCCTGCACCTGACACGAAGGACCGCGCATGGGGCAGTATTGGACGTTCCGGGGAGAGGGAACCGGGTGGACCGCCCCTCCTGCCCTCGAAAGCGGCTGAATGGGGCGCGTCCTCGACTCGAGGCTCGTTTTGTGGCCCCGTGGCACGGATCCGGCAGGAAAGGGGGGTGGCGAAAGTGTCCAGTAGGGGCGGCGTGCTTTGATAATTAACCAGGTTTAGCATCGCTCGGCCGGCACCCCGACGCTGCGCCTGGACATGGGCGGCCGCAACTCAGCGGTTGACCCCGCCGTCCCCCGGACGGAGCCGAAGGGGCAACAGATGACGGCCAGCGTTCGCGCGCGATTAATCCAGGATCTTCTGGGCAGCGCGCACATCTTCTCGACGGCTGTCAACGATTTGATGGAGAAGCGGCTCCACGCCGTCACCGGTGAGCAGCTGACCTTCTCGCAGCTCAAGCTTCTCAAACTCGTCGCTCGAGCCGAAGCCTACAACATCAGCGAGGTCGCCGCCTTTCTGGGGGTGAGCAATGCCGCCGCCAGCAAGGGCGTCGACCGGCTGGTTCGCCGAGGGTTGCTGACCCGACACGAGGCGGAAGGGGATCGCCGCGCCGTGCAGCTGGGACTGACGGCGGAAGGTGAACATCTGCTGGGCGAGTACGAGCGGGTGCTGGAGGAGGCGCTGGAGGAGGTTTTCGGCGCGTTTACCGAGGACGGTCTGCAGCAGACCGCCGAGCAGCTCGACAGGCTCTCGGTCCGCCTGGTGGGCGAAGACGCCGACGCCGAAGAGCGCTGCTTCCGGTGCAGCATCTTCTTCCGCGAGAAGTGCCTGCTGCGTGCACAGGAAGGCCGCACCTGCCATTTCCATCTGCAGCGCCACAGGAAATCAAGGGATTCTTCGGGCCCGGGTTGAGGATCCGAAGGTGCCTCGCACGAGAGAGGGGACCGGTGTGATGAAGCAGATGATCAGGACCGAGGCGGATCGAGATCAAGAATTCGCCGATTGGATCACGCAGGTCATCGGCGCGGAGAAGATCCGACAATGTTATTCATTGCGGCCTCTGCAGTGGCAACTGCCCTCTTTCGCTCTACATGGACTACACGCCGCGCCGGCTCATGTCACGCCTGCGCCACCCACTCGCTGCCCGGCAGCATGCCGCTCCTGCTCGAGGTCCGTGGCCCGACGGGACACACAGTGGCTCGCTTACGCCGCGATCGGGACGGAAAGGTCACGCGCGAGTAGCGGCTATGGTCACGCGCGTCCTCTGTCTCGGCAACGAGCTGCTCGCCGACGATGCCTTCGGCGCTCTCGTCGCGGGGCGCCTCGCGGCATGGACAACGCCCGATGTCGACGTGGTCTTCACGGCGAATACGGGATTCAGTCTGATCGACCTGTTGCTGGACGTCGACCGTCTGATCGTCGTTGATGCCATCTCGACCGGTAGTGCCCGCCCCGGCACGGTTCGGGCCGTGCGCGAGGGCGACGTCGCGGAAGTATCCGGGGGCTCGCCTCACTACATCGGGCTGTTCGAAGCGCTGGCACTGGCGAGGGCGCTCGAGATGCCCGCGGCGCGAGAGATGGCCATCCTGGTCGTCGAGGCCGCGGACTGCTTCACCGTCGGTGGTGCGATGCATCCGGCCGTGTCCGCGGCGGTTCCCAAGGTCGTGGCTCTGGTAAAAGAGATGCTGGCCGCTACTGATCTGTCGGCGGTCGTCGGATCCTGATCGTCTGACAGTCGTCGCCGTCAGTGGCTTCCGACCAGGAAGCGATGGATCGCCTTCGCGGCGCGCCTGCCGTGAGCCACCGCCGTAACCACGAGGTCCGGCCCCACCACGGCGTCGCCACCGGCGAAGACCCCGGGACGTGAGGTCGCACCGGTCTCCTCGTCGATCTCGATCAGTCCCCAATCCCGGGTCTCGAGGTCGGGCGTCGTCTCCCCGATCCTTGAATCGGGCCAGTACCCGAGGGCCAGAACGACGGTGTCCACGGCCATGAGGAATTCGGAACCCTCGATCGGGATCGGTCGCCGCCGCCCCGACTCATCGGGCTCACCCAGCTCCATCCGCTGGCATTCCATCGAAACGACATGACCGTTGCCGTCGTCGAGGAAGCGAACCGGCTGGGTGAGCCATTCGAAGCCCACACCTTCCTCCCGGGCCAGTGCACGGTCCCTTTCGTTCCCCGGCATCTCGGCCTCGGTCCTTCGGTACACGCAGCTCACCGATTCGGCGCCGAGCCGGACCGAAGTGCGCAGACAGTCCATCGCCGTATCGCCGCCGCCGATCACGACGACACGCTTCCCGACCTCGGGCGGCTCGGCGAGCTCCCGCGGTCGTAGCTCTCCATCCACGTTGGCCCTGATCAGAAACGGAGTCGCGCTGTAGACGCCCTCCAGGTCGCAGCCCGGAATCTTCGGATCGGCGGCGACCCCCGCGCCCACACCCAGAAACACGGCTTCGTATCCCCCCTCCAGCAGATCGTCCACCGTCAGGCCCTCGCCGATCCTGGTGCTGTAAACGAACTCGACGCCCAACCGTTCCGTGTGGGCGATCAGCTCGTCCACGATCCGGTGGTCCATCTTGAACTTCGGGATGCCGTAGCGCAGGATGCCGCCCCCACTCGGCCACGCGTCGAACACCGTCACCGAATGACCGAAGTGCGCCAGTATCTGGGCCACGGTCAGGCCCGCGGGGCCCGCTCCGACTACCGCGACCTGATGACCGGTCGGCGCTGCCGTCGCTATATCGCGCCCCGCGTGGGCCGTCTGATAGTCAGCGACGAACGCTTCCAGGCGGCCGATGGCGACGGGAGGCTTGCCTTTCTTCACGTATATGCAGGCGCCCTCGCACTGGATGATCTGCGGACAGACCCGACCGCATACCTGCGACATGGTGCTCGTGCGACGAAAGACGGTCGCTGCATCGACGAACTCGCCGTGCTCGAGCTGCCAGAGCGCCAGTGGGATGTCGTTGTGCAGCGGGCACGCTTTGCTGCACGGCGCGGCCGGACACTGGATGCAGCGCATGGCTTCCGTCACCGCGGATTCCGGATCGTAATGTCGGTACACTTCCTCGAAATTCCGCACCCGCTCTTCCGGGGGTTGTTTCGGAACCGGTTGATGCGGCAGAGCCATCCGACCCTTTCGGTCGATCTGTTTCGCATCAGGCCTCGGTAACATGGACGGCCTCCTCGGGTCGTGAAGGCTGCCGGGCTCCGAATGGGAGCGCCGACAGACAGGCGGCGGCGCACGCGCCGACCCTTACGTCAGCTGGCATCTTGGATCGGAGCTCGCTGGGGGGTGGGGCGGCACGAGAGGTTTTGCCGGGCTCAACCTTTAACTTACCTTGGTAGTTGGAAGTGCAAATTCTACACCCACTCAGGGGTGGTGGGCGGGCCGGCTCTCCGCCGTTCCATCCTTCGGGCCGGGGCGGAAAGTCACGCTTTGGGCCATGGGCGGGTGGCCGGGGAAAGAACGACGGCGCGGTCTGTCAACTCGTGGCAGAACATAGGGTTACACCCGCAGCCGGCGCCCCCCAATGGCATAGATCTCGCACATCCAGGAGTTGGCTCTTGTCTTCAGCGATCTAACCCGAAAAAGGGGGAAAGATGCGTAGCAGTGTCGCCCTGGCGCTGATGAGCCTGTGCGCATTCGCGCTCGCCGCGTGTGGCGAAAGCCAGGAAGATATGGAGGCGCGCCGCGCGCAGGCGCGCGCCGACTCGGTGAACATGGCCGAGGGCCTGTACGACACGGCCGTCTTCGACACGCTCACATGGGAGAGCGAGCAGGCGCGGCTGGAACGTGGTGCGGTGGTGTACCGATCGAGCTGCCAGAAGTGTCACGGTGCGAACGGCGGTGGCAACGGCGAAATGGCCATGCAGTTCGAGCTCGAGGTGCCGTCGTTCCAGGCGCCCGGATGGGAGTATGCCGGGGACGTCCCGGCCTTGCGGCATCGGGTCTTCGTGGGCCACGAAGGTGCGATGCCGAACTGGGGTCTCTATATCAAGTATAGAGATGTGGACGCGGTAGCGGCCCATATCGCGGAGACCATGACACCAGCCGAGACGTCCGAGGCGACGGGCTGAGGGTCGAGGGGACTAGATCGACGGGAAGAGGATTCCCGAGCGGGATCCTGCGTCATGACCCGAGCGGTCATGTCGGGGGATCCCGTTCGTTCATGAGGGTGCCGCCAGCCGCCGGGTCCCGGCGCTGGCGTGACGGGCCAGGGGGGAGAAGAAGAGATGCTGAGTAGCAAGAGCGTTCTGGTCGGTGCGGTGGTCGGACTCGCCAGCGGAGTCGTCGCCTGCGCCGGAGCCGACGAGCCGCAGGGGATCGAGGCGCGGCTGGCGCAATATGCGACGGTTCGGCTGACAGCGGACCTGGAGGAGCTTCCCGAGGGCGAGCGGAGGGCGATTCCGCTATTGATCGCGGCGGCGGACGAGATGGATGCGGCCTTCTGGGTACAGGCCTATGGGGCGCGCGACTCGCTGCTTGCCACGATCGGCGATCCCGCGACCCGCGAGTACATCGGCATCAACTACGGACCCTGGGATCGCCTGGCGGGGAACGAGCCGTTTATCGAAGGGGTCGGCCCGAAGCCAGCGGGAGCCAACTTCTACCCGGCGGACATGTCGGTGGAGGAATTCGAGAGCGCCGCGATCGATGATGCTACGCTCCGAAGCCTTTACACTATGGTGCGGCGAAACAATGCCGGCGATCTCTACGCGGTGCCGTACCATCAGGTCTTCGCACAGGAGGTGGCGGCGGCCGCGGTGAATCTGCGGGAGGCGGCGGCGCTGGCGGGCGCCCCGGGCCTGCGGAGGTATCTGGAGCTGCGCGCCGACGCTCTGGAGACGGACGATTTCCGGCAGAGCGATCTGGCCTGGCTCGACATGAAGGACAACGCGATCGACGTCGTGATCGGCCCGATCGAGACCTACGAGGATCAGCTGTTCGGCTACAAGGCGGCTTACGAGGCTTACGTGCTGATCAAAGACCGAGAGTGGAGCGATCGACTCTCCCGCTTCGCGCAGTATCTTCCCGACTTGCAAATGGGGCTTCCGGTTCCCGACGAGTACAAGCAGGAGATGCCCGGAAGCGATGCGGACCTCGGCGCCTACGATGTCGTCTACTACGCCGGCGATGCCAACGCCGGCTCGAAGACGATCGCCATCAACCTGCCCAACGACGAAACCGTTCAGCTGCAGAAGGGAACGCGCCGGCTCCAGCTCAAGAACGCCATGCGCGCCAAGTTCGATCGGATCCTGGTCCCGATCGCGGACGTCCTGATCGCCGAGGATCAGCGCGAGCACATCACCTTCGACGCGTTCTTCGCCAACACCATGTTCCACGAGGTCGCCCACGGCCTCGGCATCAAGAACACGATCACCGGAAAAGGCACGGTGCGTGAGGCGCTTCGGGACAACGCCTCGGCGATGGAAGAGGGGAAGGCGGACATCCTGGGTCTGTACATGATCATGCGTCTCCGGGAGGATGGCCTGATCGAGGAGGGCGATGTCCGCGACAACATGGTCACTTTCCTGGCCAGCGTTTTCCGTTCCGTCCGCTTCGGTGCGTCGAGCGCCCACGGCAAGGCGAACATGGTGCGCTTCAATTACTTCGAGGAGTTGGGCGCCTTCGTTCGCGATCCGGAGTCCGGCCGCTACAGCGTCGATTTCGACGCGATGCGACGAGCCGTGACCGCCCTGGCCGAGGAGATCCTGCGGATCCAGGGCGAAGGCGACTACGAGCGCGCCAGCCGCCTGATCAGGGATATGGGGGTCATCGGCCCGACCCTGCAGGCCGATCTGGATCGTCTCGGCGCCCTGGGCATCCCGGTCGACATCGTGTTCGAGCAGGGCATGTCGGTTCTGGGCGGGACTCGATGAGCGGATCGCGGAATCCGAGAGGGGTCGCGCTCGGGCTCGCCCTGGCAGCAGCCGCCGGGTGTGGCGAGGCCCGGACGCCCGACACGGCGCCCGGCGTCTCCCGCGAGCTCGCCGAGCTGCGAGCCAGTATCCTCTCCGACCTCCGCTACGAAGTTCGCTTCAGGGTACCGGCCGCGATCGACGAGAGGATCGAAGGGCACGAGGTGGTGCGCTTCGAGCTGTCCGAGGACGGCCTGCCGCTGGTGCTCGATTTCAAGGCGTCCGCCGATGAAGTGCTCGCTGTCCGGGTCGGTGGGGTCGACGTCGAACACCAGGTCGTCAACGATCATCTCGTGGTCCCGGCGGCCGCCCTGACCGCCGGGGAGAACGCGGTTGAGATCGAGTTTCTGGCCGGCGACAACTCGCTCAACCGCAACCCCGAGTTCCTTTACACCCTCTTCGTGCCGGACCGCGCCCGTTTTGCCTTCCCCTGCTTCGACCAGCCGGATCTCAAGGCGCAGTACACCCTGACCCTCGATCTCCCCTGGCGCTGGCAGGCGGTGGCGAATGGCGAACTGCTGTCACACGAAGTGCAGGGTGAGCGGGCGCTCTTCCGCTTCGCGCCCACCCGTCCGCTCAGCACCTACCTGTTCGCTTTCGCCGCGGGCGAGTTCCAGGTGGAAGAGTCGGTCCGGGACGGCCGGACGCTGCGCTTCTATCATCGCGAGACAGATGCCGAAAGGGTCTCACGCAACCGTGGTGCGATATTCGATCTCCACGAGACGGCGCTGGCCTGGCTCGAGGACTACACCGGCATCGACTACCCGTTCGGCAAGTTCGAGTTCGTGCTCGTGCCTTCCTTCCAGTACAGCGGCATGGAGCATCCGGGCGCCATCCTCTACCGCGCGTCGCGTCTGCTGCTCGACGAGTCGGCGACTCAGGAGGAGATGCTTCGGCGGGCGAGCCTGATCGCCCACGAGACCGCGCATATGTGGTTCGGTGACCTGGTCACGATGCGCTGGTTCAACGACGTCTGGACCAAGGAGGTTTTCGCCAACTTCATGGCGGCGAAAATCGTTCACCCCTCCTTCTCGACGATCGACCACGAGCTCCGCTTCCTGCTCGCCCATTATCCGGCCGCCTACGAGGTCGACCGTTCGCGGGGCGCNNATCATCTATCAGAAGGCACCCATCGTCATGCGGCAGCTCGAAACGCTGATCGGTGAGGACAACCTGCGGGAGGGGCTGCGCGAATACCTGCGGCGTTTCGCGTTCGCCAACGCGACCTGGCCCGACCTGATCGCGATACTCGATGCGCGGAGCGACGAGGACCTGGCCGGCTGGAGCGCCGTTTGGGTCGAGGAGCCGGGACGTCCCACGGTCCGCGCGGATTGGGCGACGGACGGGCCAGGGGAGTTGTCCTCGCTGGTGATGCGACAGTTCGACCCGGCGGAAGCGGGTCGTGTCTGGAGTCAGCGGCTGAACGTTCGGATTTCCCACCCCGAGGGTTCGGATCTGCTGCCGGTTCTGCTGGATGCCGCCGAGTATCCAGTCGAGGTGGTCCGGGGACGGCCCGCACCTGAATACGTGCTGCCAAACGGCGGCGGTGAAGGCTACGGTCTGTTCATGTTGGACTCCGTCAGTCAGAGGGTCCTGCTCCGGCGGACGCCGGAGCTCGAGAGCGGGCTGACCCGGGGAATCGCCTGGCTGACGCTGTGGGATGCGATGCTCGAGAGGCTCGTGCCGCCTTCACGCATCATCGATCTCGCCGCGGCGACGCTGGTGGGCGAAAAGGACGAGCTGATCGTCGAGCGGGTCCTCTCATACCTGGAAGAGGCGTACTGGCGCTATTCGACGGACGACGACCGGGCGGAGCGAGCGGTGTCTTTGGAGGCGTTGCTTTGGCGCCGACTTCGGGACGCTCCCACCAGCAGCCTCAAGTCGGCCTATTTCGATACGTACGTTTCGCTGGCGCTGTCGGATCGGGCCGTCCAGCGTCTCGAGCGGATCTGGCGCGGCGACCTGAGCATCGAGGGGCTGACGTTGTCGGAGAACGATCACATCCGGCTGGCCAGGGAGCTGGCCGTGAGGGAGATCGACGGCTGGGATGCGGTCCTGGACGCACAGCAAGCTCGGATCGAGAACCCCGACCGCGAGGCGGAATTCCGCTTCGTCCGTCCGGCGCTGTCAGCGGACCCGGCGGTGCGTGACAGCTTCTTTGCCAGCCTGTCAGCGCCGGAGAACCGGGACCACGAGCCGTGGGTCCTGGACGCGGTCAGCTACCTGCATCACCCGCTGCGTGCCCGGCACTCGCGAGCTTATATCCGGCCGAGTCTGGAGCTGCTGGAGGAGATCCAGGCCACGGGAGACATCTTCTTCCCCAAGAGGTGGCTGGACGCCACGCTCAGCGGCCACAACACGGCGAAGGCGGCGGAGATCGTACGCGATTTCCTCGCCGCGCATCCCGATTACCCGGCGCGACTGCGCGGCAAGATCCTCCAGTCGGCGGATCCCGTGTTTCGAGCCGCCGCGATCGTCGGGGCCGGGTCAGGGGAATTGGCGGTGCAGTCGCGCTAGCCCGTCTCGCGCCGGCTCGTCCCCGCTCAGTCGCCGTCGTCGTTCGCCAGCTCCATCGGCATGATGACCCCGGACTCCAGCGCCCGGTGAACGGGGCAGCGACCGGCGATCTCCAGCAGGCGATCTCTCTGCTCATCGTCGAGCTCGCCGATCAGGTCCAGCGTCTGGATGATCTTGTGGAGCTTCTGTTCGGCGTCGCCCGAGGAGTCGTCGGATCCCTGGGGCGCCAGTCGGCGATGCTGCAGCCTGACGCCGATCTCCTCCAGCGGCCATTCCTTACGATCGGCGTACATCCGCAGCGTGATCGTGGTGCACGCTCCGAGACCGGCCATGAGCAGGCCCCAGGGATTGGGACCGGTATCGGTTCCGCCGGCGCTCTCCGGCTCGTCGGCGACCAAGGCATGACCGCCCGCGAAGATCTCGGTATGGTAGTTGGCCTGTCCCGTACGCACGAAGACTTCGCCTTTCGGCGCCTGCTCCTCTCGGCTCAGCTGCTCGGCGCCCAGGTAGCGGATGGCCCAGGCCGCGATGTTGGCTCCGACGTACTCCGAGTCCTCGGGTTTCGAGAGAAGGTGGTCGGCTTCGGGCAACGCGACGAAGCTCTTCGGCGACCGCGCCGCATCGAAGATGCGCTCGGCGTTCTCGGGACCGACCACCTGGTCGTCCGGCGATTGGAAGACCAGCAGCGCACGGTCCAGGCTTCCGATCACGTTGGCCATGTTCTGCTGATCCAGATCGTCGAGAAATTCCTTCTTGATCGTGAAGGGACGGCCCGCCAGCAGCACCTCGGCCTCGCCCTTCTCCTGGATCTCCTCGATCGAGCTCCGCAGGTGTTTCTTGACGTGCTGAGGCTCGGCCGGCGCGTTGATCGTCGCCACCGCCCGGCAAGACGGAACCTGTTGCGCGGCCTGCAGCACGGCGGCGCCACCCAACGAGTGGCCCACCAGGATGGCGGGCGCGTCGTATTCGCGGTCCAGAAACTCGGCGGCGGCGACCAGGTCATCCACGTTCGAGGAGAACGTGGTGTCGGCGAAATCGCCCTCGCTCTCGCCCAGGCCGGTGAAGTCGAAGCGCAGCACGCCGATGTGCGCCTGCGCCAGCGCCCGACTGATGTTCACCACCGCCTTGAACTGCTTGGTGCAGGTGAAGCAGTGCGCGAACAGCGCGTACGCGATGGGGCGTTCGTCGACCGGCAGCTCGAGTCGTGCCGAGAGTTGGGCGCCGGTGGCGCCTTCGAAAGTGAGTCGTTGCGTCTGCATCATGATGGAAAGCACGTTTATCGTTAACGGATCCCCGGGAACCGGGCACGGGTCGCAGCGTACGTCTTGAGTCTACAAGGAACGCGACACAGGGAACAGATAGCCGGGGCTCGCGAATGATGACGGACAACGGGTTGGAGCGCATCGATTTCCCAGTCGAGGGCAGCTCGGTGCGGGTATCGGGCCTGGTGCTGAAACCCACCGGCTTCCGCTTCGTCTACGTCCTCGCACACGGCGCCGGCGCCGGGATGGAGCACCGGTTCATGGAGCAGGTCGCCCGGCGGTTGGCCGGGAGAGGTGTGGCGACCGTCCGCTTCCAGTTTCCGTACATGGAGCAGGGGAGGAGGCGGCCCGATCCGCGACACCTGTTGCTGGCGACCGTGCGCGCGGCGGTGCGGCACGTGGGTGACATGTTCGAGGGAGCGCCGCTCTTCGCTGGCGGCAAGTCGATGGGCGGCCGAATGACCTCCAACGCGGCGGCCGAGGAGAGTCTAGCGGGGGTTCGCGGACTGATCTTTCTCGGTTTTCCGCTCCACGCGCCGGGAAAGGTGGGGGTGGAGCGAGCGGCGCACCTCGACGGGGTGGGGGTTCCGATGCTGTTCGTGCAGGGAACACGGGACAATTTCGCCCGCCTGGACCTTCTGGAACCCATCTGTCAGCGTCTCGGCGCGACGCTGCACATCATCGAGGGCGCCGATCACTCGTTCGGGGTTCTGAAGCGATCGGGTCGGGACGTCGACGAAGTCATGGACGAGCTGGCCGGTACGGTGGCCGCCTGGGGAGAGGGCGTGCTAGGCTGAGGTT
>JAACAK010000145.1 GCA_011774835.1 Candidatus Kutchimonas denitrificans
ACCAGACCATCCCGCAGATCAAGGGCCAGTTCGAGGGCGACCGCTCCCGGAAGGAGTCGCTGGTCGAGAACGGCTTCCGGCTGCCGACGGCCTACGACAACCGGCCGCTGACCTTCGAGGAGTTCGAGGAGCGGACGGGCAGGACCCTCTACGTGAGCGCGACGCCCGCGGACTACGAGTACGACGTCTCCGAGCAGGTCGTCGAGCAGATCGTCCGGCCGACCTACCTGGTCGACCCGAAGGTCGAGGTCGCGCCCGCCGAGGGCCAGGTCGACGACCTGATGGCCCGGATCACGGAGCGGGTCGAGCGCGACGAGCGCGTGCTCGTCACGACGCTCACCAAGCGGATGGCCGAGGACCTCACCGAGTACCTCGAGGAGGCGGGCGTCGCCGTCGAGTACATGCACGACGAGACGGACACGCTCGAGCGCCACGAGATCATCCGGGACCTCCGGCTGGGCGAGTTCGACGTGCTGGTCGGCATCAACCTGCTCCGGGAGGGCCTCGACATCCCCGAGGTGTCGCTCGTGGCGATCCTCGACGCCGACCAGGAGGGGTTCCTCCGCTCGGAGACGACGCTCGTCCAGACGATGGGCCGGGCGGCCCGGAACGTCAACGGCGAGGTCGTGCTCTACGCCGACGACGTCACCGACGCGATGGAGCGGGCCATCGACGAGACCCAGCGCCGCCGCCGCATCCAGGAGGAGTTCAACGAGGAGCACGGCCACGAGCCGCGGACCATCGAGAAGGCCGTNNCGAGGAGCTCACCGAGCGCATGCAGGAGGCGGCGGACAACCTCGAGTTCGAGCTCGCGGCGGACATCCGCGACCGCATCCGCGAGCTGCAGTCAGAACACGACCTCGACGCGGTGGACACGGGCGTCGCCCCCGAGGCCGACGCCGAGTTCTGAGCCGGGGCCCCTAGTCGCCGGTCGGGATCGGCTCGGCTTCCTCGACCGCGCAGAGCCCGCGCTCGACGTCCGCGATGAGGTCGGCGACGTCCTCGACGCCGACCGAGACCCGCACCAGCGAGTCCGTGATGCCGAGCGCCGCGCGCCGCTCGGGGCCGAGGGGCTCGTGGGTCATCGTCGCCGGGTGCTCGACGAGCGTCTCGACGCCGCCGAGGCTCACCGCGAGCGTCATCGTCTCGAGCGCGGCGAAGAACCGCGCCGCGTCGTCGACGTCGCCGTCGATCTCGAACGAGAGGATCCCGCCGTAGCCGAGCATCTGCTCCCTCGCGAGCTCGTGCTGGGGGTGGCTCTCGAGGCCGGGGTAGTGGACCGCGCGAACCCCGTCGTGGGCCTCCAGATAGGCGGCGAGCTCCCTCGCGTTCGCCTCGTGCTGGCGCATCCGCAGCGGGAGCGTCTTCAGCCCGCGGGCGAGCAGGTAGCTGTCGAACGGCGCGAGGGCGTTCCCGAGCGCGACCTGCTGGAGGAAGCCGACGGACTCGGCGAGCCCCTCGTCGTCGACGACCACGGCGCCGCCGATGCCGTCCGAGTGGCCGTTGAGGTACTTCGTCGTGCTGTGGACGACCATGTCCGCGCCGAGGCCGAGCGGCCGCTGGAAGTAGGGGCTCGCGAACGTGTTGTCGACGCCGAACCGCGCGCCGGCGTCCGCCGCGATGTCGGCGATGGCCCCGATGTCACAGAGGTGCATCAGCGGGTTCGTCGGGGTCTCCATCCAGACGAGCGTGGTCGACGGCCGGACCGCGGCGGCGACGTTGTCGGGGTCGGTCGCGTCCACGTAGTCGACGTCGACGCCGAGCTGCCCCTCGAACAGCCGGTCGAGCATGCGCTTCGTGCCGGCGTAGAGGTCGTCGAAGGCCACCACGTGGTCGCCGGGCTCGACGACGGCCATGATGGCGGTCGCGATCGCGGCGGTGCCGGAGCTGAACGCGAAGGCGCGCTCGCCGCGCTCGAGCGTCGCGAGCTGGCGCTCGAGGCCGTGGCGGGTCGGGTTCGAGAGGCGGGAGTAGAGCCACTCGCCCTGGTCGGGGTCGACGTCCTCGAGCGAGAGCTCCGGGTCGATGCCCGGGAGCCGGTAGGTCGAGGAGAGGTGGACCGGGGGGACGACGTCGCCGGTCGGCGCCTCGAGGCCGTTGGCGACCGCCTTGGTGTCGAACCGGGCCGGCGGTTCCATGGTCACCGTTCGATGCCCGCTGCGCATATAGGTTGGCTATCGGCGCTCATGCTACGGGTTTCAGTGATTACCACCGGACATCGAACCGCGCCAGTCGCCTG
>JAACAK010000021.1:0-406 GCA_011774835.1 Candidatus Kutchimonas denitrificans
GCAGGAAAAATCCTGCCCCTTTGTTCGTCGTCTCATTTCTGTCTGCTGACTTCTGTATTCTGTCTTCTCTTCTTCAACCTTGCAGATGCACCTGCCTGACGAACCGGGCCTCGATCTCGCGCCCCAGCGTTTCGACGATCTGTTCGTCGACCGGCGAATCAACCGACAGCACGACCATCGCCTCGCCGCCGATCTCGCGCCGCCCGAGGTTGAGTGAACCGATGTTGACCCCGGCGTCGCCGAGAATGGTGCCGATCTTGCCGATCAGGCCGGGCCGGTCTGCGTAGGTCAGCACCAGCATGTGCGGCTCCGGGGTGAAGTCGGTGTGGAAGTCGCGCATCTGGACGATCTTCGGCCGGCCCTCGAACAGGGTGCCGGAGACGCGCCGACTCCCTTCCGGCGTCTC
>JAACAK010000021.1:447-1751 GCA_011774835.1 Candidatus Kutchimonas denitrificans
CCAGGTTGGCGTTGACCATATTGACCTCCTGGTCGGCGTGACGGCCGAGCAGGGCGGCGAGGCCGCAGACCGTGATCGGTGCGCAGTCGTAGTTGGCGAGCTTGCCGTTGTAGAAGAACTTGACCTTGGCCGGGTTGGCCGGCGCCAGCTGGGTAATGAAATCGCCGAGTACCGCCGCCAGGTTCATGTACGGCTTCATCGTCTCCATCAGGTCGGGGTCGAAGCGCGGGATGTTGACGGCGTTCTCGACCGGCTGGCCGTCGAGGTAGTTGATGATCTCGCGGCTGACGTCGACGGCGACGTTCTGCTGCGCCTCGAAGGTGTTGGCGCCGAGGTGCGGGGTGACGATCATCTTCGGATGACCGATCAGCTTTTTCAGGGTTTCATCCCGGGGCGGCTCCTCGCTCCAGACATCGAAGGCGGCCGCGGCCACTCTGCCCGAATCGAGCGCCTCGAGCATCGCCTGTTCATTGATAATCCCGCCGCGGGCGCAGTTGACGATCAAGACCCCTTCTTTCATTTTTGCGAAGTGCGCGGCGGTAATCAGGTCGGTAGTCTCTTCGTTGAGCGGCGTATGCACCGAGATCACATCGGCCTGGGCGATCAGCTCGTCAAGTTCGACCAGGCGGGTCCCGAAATCATCGGCCCGCTTTTCACTGATATAAGGGTCGCAGACGATGACATCCATCTCGAAGGCGCGCGAACGACGCGCCACCCGCCCGCCAACCTTGCCGAGACCGATAATCCCCATGGTCTTCTCTTTCAGCTCATGGCCGGTAAAGGGTGCCCGCTGCCAATCGCCGGACTTGAGGCTGGCGTTGGCATCCGGCACGTTGCGGCACATCGACAGCAGGATCGCCATGGTGTGCTCGGCCGCCGAGTTGGTGTTGCCGAACGGCGCGTTGACGACGATGATGCCCTTTTCGCTGGCGGCCGGCACGTCGACGTTGTCGATGCCGACTCCGGCCCGGGCGACGATCTTCAGGTTGGTGGCGTGCGCGAGCAGGTCGCGGTCGACCTGGGTGCCGCTGCGGGTGATAATGGCGTCGTATTCGCCGATGGCGTCATGCAACGCCTCGCGCGACAGGCCGAGGCGGACATCGACCTGGATGCGGTCGTCGTCGAGGATCGGCTTGAGCCCCTGTTCGGATATTTCGTCGGTGATGATAACTTTCATTGGTAACCCCTTGAGAAGACAGAAGTCAGTAGACAGCATACAGAACAGGTTCATGAGCTGTAACCCTGTTGTATTTCTTCTGTCTACTGTATTCTTGGACTTTAAACCCGCGATTTTAGGCCTTTCG
>JAACAK010000021.1:1790-2199 GCA_011774835.1 Candidatus Kutchimonas denitrificans
CAGCCGAAGTTCAGCCGTTATTCTTCTCGAACTCCTTCATGAACCCGGCCAGCTTCTCGACCCCGGCCATCGGCATGGCGTTGTAGATCGAGGCGCGGATGCCGCCGACGCTGCGGTGCCCCTTGAGGGCGTAGAGCCCCTGCTCGCCGGCTTCGGCGAGAAACTTCGCCTCGAGCTCCTCGCTCGGCAGGTTGAAGCTGACGTTCATGGTGCCGCGGAACTCCGGCTTGATGACGCCGCGGTAGTAGTCGCCGCCGTCGATCAGGTCGTAGAGCACGCCGGCCTTCTGCTCGTTGAGCTTCTCCATCGCCGCGACGCCGCCCTGCTCCTGCAGCCACTCCAGCACCAGGCCGGTGACGTAGATGGCGAAGGTGTTGGCGGTGTTGGTCAGCGAGTTGTCCTTGGCGCA
>JAACAK010000095.1:0-2122 GCA_011774835.1 Candidatus Kutchimonas denitrificans
ATTTCGTAGTGCACGACCTCCGGCTCGAACTCCAGCAGGTACTTCTCGTCCTCGGGGTAGTAGACGGCCCGTTCCAGCGGCTCGCCCGCGAACGCTTTCACCGCCTCCATCGACTCCCAGAACGAGACCACCAGGAACTCCGCCTCGGCGCCGTTCTCGCGCCGGAAGATCATCGCGGCCCGATTCCCCGGTGTTCCGCGCAGCCCGGCGATCCCGCTCTTCTCGATGTAGTCGGTGTACTCGTCCAGGTGCTCGATCCGCGTCCGGCCGTGCCAGATCCGTGCGATCATCTCGCTTACCTCCGTTCAGGTTGATCATCGATTCGAAGCGGCGCACGAGGTGTCCACACGTCGCGCTGCCGCCCGTTCCGCGGTGAAGCTCGGTGGATCGAAGCCTCGCCAGGCAAGCGTCGACCCGCGTCGTACGAACGCCCGGCGCGCGCCGTCTCCGCCGTGCGTGGGATCGACGGGCCGGCTTCTCGGTGGGCGGCCCGACCGGAAAGGATCGCCACCACAGCGGCGACGACCAGCGCCGCCGCGACCAGAACCCTGGGGTTCAGCGATTCACCCCCCAGGCTCCAGCCGAGGAACACGGCCACGACCGGGTTCACGAACGCGTACGTGGAGACGGCGGCCAGCGACCGGCGACGGATGAGCCAGGCGTAGGCCCCGAACGCTATCACGGAGCCGAAGCCGATCAGGTAGCCCAGCGCGGCCAGCGAGCCCGGGGAGATGGCGTCGACCCGAAGGTCCCGGAGCTCCCCGGCGAGGCTGCCGGCGGCCAGCAGCAGGGCGCCGCCGGCCAGCAGGTAGCTTCCGCTCGTCACGGCGAGCGAGGTGCGGCGCGGGCGCCGCTGCGCCATCGCGGTTCCGACCGACCACGAGAGGGCGGCCAGTATCAGGACGGCCGCTCCCAGCGGATCCACCGGCTCGCCTTGCCACAGCGTGCCCGGCCCCCGTCCCACCAGGACGACGATGCCCAGCGTCCCGGCGGCCAGCCCGGTCACCGTGCGTTTCGTGAAAACCGCCGCACCCTCGATCGATGCCTGGATCAACGTCATCCACAGCGGGATCGTGGCGATGAACAGGGCGGCCACACCGGACGGGACCCGGCCCTCCGCCCAGCTGAGGCCGCCGTGGGCACCGAGGAAAAGCAGGGCGCCGATCAGCCCGGCGGCCTTCCAATCCGCCAACCTGGGTGGCTCACCGCCGCGCCATCGACCCCACATGTACAGCAGGCCGCCGGCGGCCAGCGACCGGATCCCCATCATCGTCAGCGGCGGCAGCGTCGCGATGGCGAACTTGATCGCCAGGTAGGTCGATCCCCAGATCAGGTAGATCGCCGCGAAGGCGGCGGCCACGGCGGGGGTGATTCGTCGGGTCATCGGTCGGGGCCTCGCTCCGTTCGAAACCGGCATAAACCATGTCGAGGGTTACACCATAGCGTTGCGTGTGTAACCTGTCAAGGATATTTTATTAGTTACTATGGCCCGACCCGAATCGAACTCGCTACGCGGCGGCGGCCGCGACACACCCGACGGCTACCTCTACGAGCTCACCGCCGGCCGCCTCTGCCTGGATTTCGCCAATACGGTGGATTCCCGGCCCACCGAGGAGCCCAGGGAGCTGTTGGGCGACTATCGGGACCTGGTGCGGTTCAGCGTCCAATCCGACGTGCTGGCGGCCGGGGCGGCCGAACGGCTGCTCGCCAGGGCCGATCGGGAGAGAGACGGGGCCGCCGCCGTGTTACGGCGAGCCCGGGAGCTGCGGGAGGCGATCTTCCGGGTCTTCTCGGCCATCGCCCGGGAGTCATCGCCCCCGACCGAAGCGACCCGCCGCCTGAACGAAGCCCTGCCGCAGGCGCTGGCGCGGCTGCGACTGGTGGAGGACGAGCCGGGGTTTCGCTGGGACTGGGAGGAGGACGACGCCCTCGACCGCGTGCTCTGGCCGGTCGTCCGCTCCGCCGCCGAGCTGCTGACCTCCGACCAACTGGATCGCGTCCGGGAGTGTGCCGCCGAGGACTGCGCCTGGCTGTTCATCGATGGGAGCAAGAACCGGTCGCGGCGCTGGTGCGACATGGCGGTCTGTGGCAACCGGAGCAAGGTCCGCCGCTTCCGAGAGCG
>JAACAK010000095.1:2127-11443 GCA_011774835.1 Candidatus Kutchimonas denitrificans
AGCATCCTGCTACTCGAGTAACATAGCCCCGGACCAGGAGATGACCATGTGTCTTTCCGTCTTCGTTCGACTCCCTCTTGCCGCTCTCGTTCTGCTCGCCACCGCCAGCCCGACCCGAGGACAGGTCGCCAGCTCACCGTCGATCGAAGAGCTGGCCGCCGACCTCGAGCGCCAGGGCCCGACAGCGGAGGGGCGCTTCTGGGATCTCGTGGAGGAACGGGGCGCGCCGCTGGTGGAGGACGCCGGGGCCCCGGGCCGCTCGGTCGTCACGTTCGTCTATCGGGGCGACGCCGAGACGCGGAGGGTCCGGCTGGAATCCAACATCAACGCCCTGTCGATCGACGGGATCACCACGGACTTCGAGTCGCTGGGGATGATGGAGCGGCTGGCCGATACCGACGTCTGGCACATCGCCTACGAGGTCGGCAACGACCTGCGTGTCCCTTACAGCTTCGAGGTGTTCGGGTCGGGGTCGGAGCCGGAGACGGTCCTCGACTCGCACAACGAGAAGGTGTGGGAGCCCGAGGTGGACGCCCTGCGGGCGTCGATCGTCGAGCTGGCGGGCGCGCCGCCGCAGCCATGGCGCGGGCGGACCGCCGAGGCGGGGGATTGGGACCAGGTGGAGCTGGACGAAGGGGACGAAGCCCGGACCGTCTGGGTGTACAAGCCGGCGTCGTTCGACCCCGAGAGCGAGCGGCCGTACCCGGTTCTACTGGGGCTGGGCGCCTTCGGGATCGGCGTGGGGATGCGGGTAGATCGAATGGTCGACCATCTGATCGAGACCGGTCGTATTCCCACTCTCGTGGTGGCGCTCACCGACCTGCGGTCGGCCAGCGAGGTCGAGCGCTACCGGCCGACGGTGCACGCGGTCGTCGACACGGTCTTGCCTTACCTGCGGGCCCACTACCGCGCCACGTCCGATCCCGGCGCGGTCGTCATCGCCGGCACCAGCCGCCGGGGGATGGTCTCGGCGATCGTCGCCTTCGAGCGACCGGAGGCGATCGGCAACGTCCTGTCGATGTCGGGCTCGTTCTACTGGAAGCCCGCGGACGAAGTGGAGTACGAGTGGGTCCCGACCCGGGTCGCGGCGTGGCCGGCGCGCGATGTGCGCTTCTACCTGGCCGCCGGATGGCTGGAGACCGTGGTCACCCCGACGAACCGCGGCCATTACATGGTATCGACCAACCGGCACATGCGGGACGTGCTCCGTGCCCGCGGCTACGACCTCCGCTACGTCGAGTTCAACGGGGTGCACAGCGAGCTCAACTGGCAGGACTGGCTGGCCGCCGGCCTCGAGCACTTTCTGGGTCCGGACACGCGCTAACCCCCATCGGGATCTCCGCAGCCCCGTGAGAAGGCGGCCGTCCTCGCTGCGTAAATCAGGTGAACCCCGTTCGGACCGGAGGCGACGGTCAGTGTTCGATGTCTGTCCCCGTGTACCGAGCTGTCTCACCCAGCAGGGAGGATCCCGCCATGCGATTCGAACCGACACGCTTTCCCGCCCTGGCGATCGCCGCCCTGTCGATCGCGCTGCTTCGACCCCAGCCGGCGACGGCCCAGGGGTTCGCGAGTTGCATCGACTTCGATGATCTGAGCGTCGGGACCCAGTATCACGTCGGCGATTCGTTCATGTCCGGCGGTGTGACGATCACCGCCGAAGCGTTCACCTGGGGGAACGGCAATACCACGACCGGAGGGTTCGCCGAAGTCGACGACAACAACCTGGCCGGCGGATCGGGCCTCGACGTCGAGGTGAACAACATCAACCTGCGATTCGCCCTGGGGACCGCTGACGGCCTGACGCTCCTGTTCGGCGAGTACGGCGGCAACCTCAACCTGGAGATCAACGGCGACTTCAGGAACTTCGAGAACTTCAACCAGCTGAACGGCGCCAGCGTCGGCGGCACCTCGCTGGTCGTGACGGGTGGTGCGGGTAACGACCAGGGCACCCTGGCCGTGGACGGGACGATCAGCTCGTTCGCCATCGGCGGCCAGGAGCTCTGGATCGACAACGTCTGCCCCGGCGGCGAAAGCCAGCGGAAGAGCCGGGACGTGAGCCTGTTCATGGGCGGCCTGTTCACCTCGGACAGCCTGCCGCTGAACAGCGGGTTCAATACCGGCTTCAGGTTCACTTACACCTTTTACCGGGGCTTTTGGCTGGAGCTGGAGACGGGCATCGGGTTCACCGAGACCTTCGCCGACAGCGGCCTGCTCGGGCACGCCCAGCTGCAGTTGCGGTGGCATCCGACTCCCACCGAGCCTGTCGATCCGTTCATCCTGGTCGGGGCCGGAGCCGTCACCTACAACACGATCGGCGCCAACGAGTCCAGCCCGGTGGTCGTCCTGGGGCTGGGCGCCAACTTCCACTGGTTGGACGAGGTCGGTTTCCGGTTCGACATCAACGACTTCTGGGTGACGGACATGTTCGGGCAGTCGGAGCACAACTTCCGGATCCTCTGGGGCCCGATCTTCTGGTTCTGACCTGGCAGGACGGCAGCGGGCGGCGCCGCGTGCGCACGTGGCGCCGCCCGTGGCCTTCGCGGTCGAGCAACTTCGCACCCACCGGCTCGCGGCCTGCCGGCCACGCTTGTCTCATCGACCGCGTCTCGGTACATATCCGACGGATCTTCGATAAGACTTCGAGCGGAGGTGCGCTCATGATCGCGACGCAGGCCGGCGCCGCCGAGTCGCGCCGTTGCCGTCGTGCCTACGAGGCCGTCCTGTCGCAGTTCGACCGGCTGGAGTCTCTGTCGGCCCTGCCCGACGACCGGCTCTTCCAGCGGGCCGATGCGGTCTCTCGCTGGAGCGTGGCCGACCACCTGAGTCACATCGCCCGCTCCATCCAGGCGATGGTTGGCGCCATCGAGGCCGCCTGCGAGCCCGGCGCGGAGGATTCCGGCGGCGGGCCCACGTTCCCCGGGCACGCCGTGCTGCTCACCGGTTGGATCCCGCGCGGGGTGGGGGAGGCCCCCGAGTACATGGAGCCGCAGGCCGAATCGTCCGCCGACGTGGCCCGCCAGCTCGAGGTCGCCCGGCAGGCCGTGGAGCGGCTCGAGCCCCGGCTCCCCGAGATCGAGCGGGCCCGGGGCCGCGTCCGCCACTTCGCCTTCGGCGCCCTGACGCCCCTCCAGTGGCTGCGGGTGATCGCCATCCACACCCGCCACCACCTGAAGATCATCCGCGCCATCCAGCGCGCCGCCCGCTCCGGCGATTGACTGGGCGCTATAGCTCCGGGAACGTCAGTCCGTAGCGCTCGCAGAGAGCGGGGACGCTCTCGAAGTCCATCTCGATCGAGTACTTCGCGTTGATCTCGGCCAGCCGGTCGATGTCTCCGCCGGCGGCGGCCACTTCCTCGAAGTAGCTTTCGAACCCGGCCGGCGCGACGATCTCGATCATCCGGCACGGCGTCTCACCGGCGTTCCAGAAGGTGTGCCACTCCCCGCGTGGCTTGAAGACCCACGTCCCCGGCTCCGCCGTCACCACCTCATCTCCCACCATGACGCTCAGCGTCCCTTCGAGCACGTAGGAGTACTCGTCCTCGTTGCTATGGCGGTGAAGCGGAGCGGCCAGCACTCCGGGCGGAATGTTCGGAAGGTGGGCCACGGCGAAGCGCTCGTGCGTGCTGGTCCCGTCGATCTTCCAGCGCCCGCTCACTTCACCGAAGTCGAACGCGTCGCCCTCGTCGGGCGCTATCACCGTGAGCTCGTCGAGGTCGGCTTCTGGCTCGTTCATGATCTACCTCCCGTTTCAGATGCCGGTATTGGAATGTCGCGTCACTCCTGGCGGCCGGGTCGCCCGCTTATCGAACTGCCCTCACGAATGCGGCGGAGGCTCTAGCCGTTCAATACCTCCACCAGGCGGTCGATGTCGGCCTCGCTGTTGTAGATCGCCGGTGAGATCCGGATCATGCGGTCCATGTCGCCGCCCACGCTGATGGCGACGTTCGCGGCGGCCAGCCGGTCGGTCAGCCCGTCCATCGACGCGGGTTGAAGCGCGAGGATGGTGGAGCGTCCCGGATCCGGCGTCAGCGCCCGATAGGCGTCGGTGTCGATCCCGTCGAGGAGCCGGGCCACCAGCGCGGTCGAGTGCGCCTGGACGGCTTCGGCCCCGCCGACCTGCTCCAGGAAGCCCAGCGCTTCGTATACCGCGGCGTAGCCCAGGTAGGAAACGTGCCCCGGCTGGTAGCGCAACGCGCCCGACGGTGCGGAGTAGCGATAGTCGCCGACGCCCGGCTCCGGCTCCTCGACCCACTGGGCGTAGTTACGCCGAACGTGTCCGGGGAAGATCCGATCGGGCAACGCCGTACCCTGCACCTCGTCCCGCACGTAGAGGAACCCCGCTCCGTGGGTTCCGAACAGCCACTTGTAGGAGGATGCCGCCGCCACGTCGACGCCCATCGCGTGCAGGTCCACCGGGATCGCGCCGACCGCCTGGATGATGTCGGCGAACAGCAAGGCACCGCGCTCGTGGGCCAGCCGCGACAGCTCGGCCACGGGCTCGATGCGGCCGTTCACGTTCGAGACGAGCGACACCGCCACCAACGCGGTCCGATCGTCCATCGCCTCCGCCATGCGGTCGAGGGCGACGTCGAAGTCGCGGGCGCGAACGACGCGAACGTCGAGCCCCGAGCGGCGTAACCCTTCGTAGTTGTGGAGCGACCCGGAGAAATGCATGTCGTTCGTCACGACGTTGCCGCCGCGCCGCAGCGCCTCCAGCCGATCGATGACGATCTGCTCGCCGGCCTTCGTGCACCCCACCAGCCCGATCTCCGACTCGTCGGCGCCCACCAGTGCGGCGAAGCGCCCGCGGACGCCGGTCCACACCTCGTCGAAGTACGCACGGCGGCCGTCCCCGGGCCCCAGGCGAATGTAGTCCAGGTACTTGCGGATGCCCTCCTCGGCGAAGGCACCCAGCGGAGTTCCACCCGCCGCGTTCAGGTAGATCTCGTCCTTCAACCGCGGGAACTGCGCGCGGATCGACTGCCTCCCTGGTCCGTCTTGCTGCAACTGAGCCCCGCTCCACGTCTCCGCCCCAGTCAGCGCACTCGCTTCCGCCCCCGCCCCCGCCCCCATGATCCCGGCCACGCTCGTCGTCACGAATCTTCTCCGGTCCATCTGGCCCTCCCTGTTGGTCAATGTCCTGGAGACCCAAAGCATGCCGACCAGGCACGGTTCGCAGAACCCCGCGGTCTTGATGAGAAGAAACTGCTTTCATAAACGTTATTCTTTTAGCAGAGAGAATGAGACCCAGGAAAAGGTCGTTCGCGACACCGACTGGGTATCATTCGCCAATCCGCGGCACGGAGCAAGTCCGCGGGCTCGTAGTGGAACGCCAGCGGCTATCCAGGCGCTACCGGACGAGCCCGATGCGCCGTGCTTTGACGGGCTCAACTCAAGGGCGCGACCCGATGTGGATGTGTCTGTTTGCCAGCTTCCCGCCCTGGTGTCTGACGCGGCCCAACCCGATGTCGAAGAAAGCCCAGAACTTTAGCGACCCCGGGGAATACCTCTCTTTTGTCTTGACTGCACATTAGCCTCGCTCTTCTAGACAGCGTATCGAGAGGCTGCCATGAAGATCCCAACTCTCCTCCTCGTCAGCGTCGGTAGCTTTTTACTGCTACAATTGGCGCTCGTGCCATTGGCAAAGTCTCGCTGGAAGGCCGACAAAACGGCCGCTTCGGTGAGCAAGGCCGGTGTTCTGGCAGGCTTCAGCTTCCTGGCAAGCGTGGCGCTGGCGGCCTCGATCGCCACCGGACTCGCCATCGTCGCGGTTTCCCTGTTTAGGCTGGTACCCACCGAATACCGCTGGATCCTCGATAGCATCGCTTCGCTGCAGAGTTCCGTCGGCGGCATCGGCTCTACGACCTCCGTAATCATCTTCGTTTTCTTGTGCGCGGCTCTGCTGTACCTCGCCTCGCGTATCGGCAAGCGACGTATGGAGACGATCTACCGAGAGAGTCTGGATCGAGAACTTGAGCGCCTGCAGAGAGAGGCGGCGGAAGGTAAGTGGAAGGAGTTGGAATCGAACCACAAGATGAAAGAGATTGAGCGAGAGCTTCAGCGTGTAGCGACGCTCAAAGCCGCGTTCCCACGCCAGATGGAACACGACCCGAACGTCGCTAGGAATCTAGCGGAGTTCGACAAGTACGAGAAGATGCTCAGGGACCAGTGGATGGCGCTCGACGTGCAGCGTCGTATGCGTCCCAGCTGGACCGTCGAGGACTTTGACGGAGACAAGGCGAGCCTTTGGCGAAAGTTCCTCGCGATCCTGTTCAGTAAAGGCACGTTCGACAGTGCGAGTGATCTCGCACGCGCCGTAGGCCGAGTGGGCATGGTCCTGTTGTTCCTCTCTCTGATCGGGCTCAATGGGCCGATGGTAATAGGGCAGGCAGAGGAGCGCAGCGTGCAGCTCACCGATCTCGAGATTAAAGCCCAAAAGGAAGCCGCCATCGCCTCGGGGCTCAAGGCTAGGGCGGGTGAGCAGGCGAGCGAGATCGATTACGCCGACGAGGACCAGGCGCTGGCGGATGTCCTCGGTCGCGCTTTCGAAGAAGCGTTCGCAGCCTCGCAGCAGTTCTTCGCTCTCACCGATACGTCGGACCTGAATCGCCGCCTGCACGTTTTCCGCGTGCGGAATGCGGTTCTGGCGGAGTCAACGCGGCCGGGCCGTACGGCGGGCGCCCGATTGGAGCAGCATCCCTCGCTGGCGCAATCGCGGTCTTTGACAACAGCCGAGACAGAAGCGCTCGACGCGTTCGAGCGGGGGTTGGACCGACTTCGACCGCAAACCGAGGTCGGCAGGGCAGTGGCGCGAGACGTTCGCTCTTCAGGCATCCAGGGCACGTCGGCATGGGCGAGGTTGCGGAACGAATTCAGGGCGCGGGGTGCGGCGTTCCGGCAGCCTCTGACTATCCACGACGTCGGAGCCGAAATGTTCAACCGGGTGGTCGGCGCGGTGATTGGTGATGTCGGGCCGGATATGAGCACCGAAGTCGGACGGCTCGCGATCAAGCTAGAGAGACAGGTAGGCAAGGGAGCGATCATTCGAGCGTACGGCATCATGCGTGATCAGTTCTTGGCCGACATCGCCCGCGGTGTCGATGTCGAGCGCGCCGTGATGCGGGTCATGGAGACCGACCCCGCCCTTCGTGTCGCGACGAATGCTCAGATGAGAGCGGCGCGACGGCTTACAGCCGAGATCCCGAGGGCGAGGGCGATCTACTACCAGGTTCTGGATGAGCCACCACGACTTCAGTGGACGGATCCCGGTCAGCTGGACGCGTCGCTCGCCCGAGCCGAGCGGTTGGGAGGAAATGTCGTCAGGCCGAACCCGGCGAGACTGGCCGACAACTTCGCCGAATACGGCTCGTTCTTTCCTGCGAACGTTGAAGCCGTTCGGACTGACACACGCGTGCGGGCAGCGAATCGGCTAGCAGCGCGCCGGCGTGCCAGCCGCCCGACTGGCGGGACTCCGTCGACCCGGCCCATCGCCTCGATTCCTGTTCGTTCGACCAGCGTGAGCCGGGCGATGGTCAGGCGTGCAACTAGTTTCGGCGCGCTACGGGGCTTCGCCCGCGTGGGCGGCGTCCTCATTGGTCAGGATCCACAGCCCGGGCCTGATCTGGGGATGACCGCCATCGGTTGGGAGGAGCACGGGAGCGATATCGAGCTCTGGCTGGAAGGTGGCGGGAAGATCATAAGTCTCGGCCGTTTCGACCAGGGCGTCGCTCATCAGGCTCTGGCGTATGCCGCCGATGATCGGCGCGTAGCCGCGACAATGGTATCGGCTCCTTTACCGCTCATCGGGGGTGGGCCGCTCAAAGTCCTGCTGCACCCGGCGCTCGTTGACACACGACTCGGCCAAGACATCGTGGAAATTGATCGGTTTGTGGATACGTGGCGTTCCTGGGAACGCCGATCCGTTCCACCTGTAGCACGTGTTTACGAAGCCCTGGATCTCGTGCAGGCCCATCAGGACCTGTATATTTTCGCCTGGCTGGTACGCCTCTCCGCATCCGGCTTGGAGCCCGACACGACTCATCCCTCCTTCGACTGGGTGAGTGATCGCGTCAGCGATCCGGATTGGACGATCAGGGCTGCCCTGGCGCTCGAGGCGCCGGAATCGATTACTGATCTGGACATTTCCGCACTGAGTGCCAAGCCGGAGTTTTACGACCGTTCGCTGGTGGAGCAGATATCCCAATGCGCGCCAGAGGCACACGGCGATCTCGCCGCGTTCAGGAACTGCCTGGAGCTGCGATGGGGGACGTCGGGTTCTCCCAGTTGGAGATGGCCGCCGCCGCACGGTCAGGTTTGGAGTGGTGTGCGTGAAACTCCCTTCCAGGTAGACGCCGAGCTCGCGTTTGCTGGCCGAGGCGAGGCCGTGCGGCCGCTCCGTTTCATGTTGCAGCTCACATTCGCGACTCCGCCAGATTTTGTCGGACTCGCGGACGAGGAAAGGGAGTTCTACACCGATTCATTGCCCTGGGAATTTCCAGCGATCGCCACCGAATTGGATCGTTCGGTTGCCCGCTGGGCGGTCACGGATCCCGAGCGGCGTGATGTCTACGAGAACGTCGTGGAATTCACGTACCTTCAGCGCCTTTTCCGGGCCGCCTTCGACGGGCGTCTGGGCCCTGGCTTCGCACTGGAGCGGCTAGTCGACCTCGCCAGGGAAACGCGCGACGGTGTCCGGCTGGCACCCACACCTCGCTGGTCATATCCACTCGAGCTCGAGATTGCCGGTACGATCAGGGAATTCATGGACAGCTCCCCGTCTGGCCAGATGCAGTCCCTACGTGCCTCGGCCAGGTCGGCGCTCTCGGGCTGTAGAGCTCTTATCGAAAGCACGCCCGATGTCGCCGCTATAGAGGTTGAAGAGTGGGATTCGGCATGCGATTTCTCATCCTACGAAGAAGATGCTGAACGAATCTGTACGGAGGCTCTTGAAGCTGAGCAAGTTCTGAACGAGTGTACGATGTACTTGCTAGTTCAGCTGTCGCGCACTCGGCAGATGCGCCGATTGATGTACTGAGTCTATCAAACGCGGCGTCAACCGTGGCAAGCCGGCCTATCCACGGAGAGCCTGCCATGTGCCGGCAGGTTCGGCGGCCCTGGTGAGTGGTGAGCTTGGGAACAGGCGAGCTTAGATGCACAATATCGCTCGTTGCGACGTGTTCTATTCACGCTGCGATTGAAGCGGCTTGGATGCAAGACGGCGACGATATCCCCATGTCGGTTTGGGGGCGGTCAGCGTGCGCCTGTCGCCGTCCCTCACGTGCTCATCGAGCCGGTGGCGGAGTGGGGTGAGGGGCGGC
>JAACAK010000014.1:0-24446 GCA_011774835.1 Candidatus Kutchimonas denitrificans
ACCGTGCCGGTCTGACCGTACAGGGAAGGGTCGAGAATCTTGGCGATACCGAAGTCGAGGAGCTTCACCACGCCGTCGACGGTAACGAAGATGTTCGATGGCTTGATGTCGCGGTGGACGACCAGATTGCGGTGGGCATGGTGCACGGCGCGGGCGGCGGTGGAGAACAGCCGGAGCCGCTCCTCGACGCTCAGACCGTTCCGCTGGCAGTATTCGTCGATCGGCCGGCCGTCGACGTATTCCATCACCAGATAAGGATCCCCATCGGCGGTGATGCCGCCGTCGAGCAGCGCCGCAATGTTGGGGTGCTGGAGCGCGGCGAGGACCTGCCGTTCGATCTCGAAGCGGCGGCGCAGCTCGCCGACGTCGGGACTGCCGCGGATCAGCTTGATGGCGACGCGCCTCTGGAACTGGCCGTCGACGCGCTCGGCCAGGTACACCACCCCCATTCCGCCGCGACCCAGCACGTCGTCGATTCGGTAGGGGCCGATCTGCTCGAGGGTCGCTTCGCGCTCCACGATCGCCGCCGCCGCCCGGGCCGCGTCGTTCTCCAGCAAGCCGCTGCTGCGATCGTGGGCGGCCAGGAGGGCCACGACCTCGCGACGCAGCTCGTCGTCGTCCCCGCAGGCGGAAACGAGCCAGGCGAAGCGGCGCTCGAGCGGCTGCGAAAGCGCCTCCTCGAACAGCTCCTCGATGGCCTGCCTGCGCTCGGGATTCATGGCTCCGGGCCCTCGCGCCGATTCATGCCGGCCGCGGTTCCTCGCCGTCGGCCTGAGGGTAGAGCGATCGATAGAGCCAGGCTCGGGCCTTCACCCAATCGCGCCGCACCGTGCGCTCGGACACGCCCAGCACCGTGGCGATTTCCTGTTCCTCCATACCACCGAAGAACCGGTACTCGACCACCTGGCGCTGGCGGTCGTCCAGATCCGCCAGCGCCCGATCGAGGGCGAGCAGCTCGTCGGGCGAGAACTCGACGGCCCCCTCGCCGGTCGACAGGGTGGTGACCTCCCAGCCGCCACCTCGCTTTTCCGCGTTGCGCCGTCGGGCGTGCTCGACCAGGACCTGCCGCATGGCGCGGGAAGCGATGGCGAGGAAATGGGCGCGATCGGCGACGTCGAGGGGACCGCCACGCGCCAGCTTGAAGTAAGCTTCGTGGACCAGCGCGGTGGCGTGCAGTGTGTGGCCGGCGCGTTCGCGTCCCAGCTGGCGCCGCGCCATGATCCGGAGCTCATCGTATACGATGGGGAGCAGACGGTCCAACGCCTCGCGCTCGCCGTGGCGGAGTGCGGACAGTAGGTGGGTCACGTCGCCGGGTTGGGGCCGGAGTTCGTCGTCCATCGGCTATAATATTACAGAGCCAAGCCCGGTCTCGCACCGGTCTTTCCATCAGACGGTTGTTCGAGGCTGATTGGCCGGCGAAACGGACCGGCCCGGTCGACCGGTTATCCCAACGACTCCAGCAGATCGCAGGTCGCACCGATCCCGCTCGTGCCGCCGATCGCGTCGCGGTACCGGCGGCAGGCCGCGGCCGTAGCCGGGCTGGAGAGCAGGCGGCGCAGCGTCTCCTCCACGTGTCGCGGAGTGAAGCGATTCGGAGCGATCAGCTCACCGACATTGAGTCGGCGGAGTCGGACGGCGTTGTCGGGCTGGTCAAAACCCATCGGCATGACGAGCTGCGGGATGCCCGCGGCCAGGCCTCGGGCGCTGGTCCCGATGCCGCCGTGGTGCAGGAGGGCGGAGCAGCGGGGCAGCAGCCGGGCGAGCGATGCCCAATCGACATGAAGCAGCGAGTCGGGCAGCGGCGTCGGCAGCTGATCGGGGTAGCGGGTCAACACGATGGCGCGTCGGCCCAGCGACGTGACGGCCTGGATTCCCGCGTCGAAGAATCCGGACGCCTGGCGGTTGGCCGACCCGGGAGTCAAGACCAGCGGCGGCTGGCCGGCCGCCAGGAACTCCTGGAGGCGGGGTTCGAGCGGGGCGTCCTCGCCGGCGTCGAAGAGCGGGAACCCCGTCAGCCGAACCTGAGGTGGCCAGTCGGGCTGAGGTGGCGCGAACCAATCGGGGAAGAGCCCCACGGTGAGGTCCGGTGCGTGGAGCCACTCGTCGAACGGTCGCCTCACCGGCGGCAGGTCCAGTTCGCGGCGCCAGCGGTTGAGCTCCGGAACGATATGGGGGTCGACGAGCCAGCGGTCTACCGCCCAAAACAGGGCCCGCCTGATCGGATGGGGAAGCCACGAGATGTCACGTCCGGGCGGGATCGCGGGCGTCAGATGAACCGATCGCAACAGGCTGGGTGCCAGGTGGAGCGTGGCAGCGGGCACCTGATGCTTCTCGGTGAAGGTCCGTGTGGCTAAGGAGAGGGTGTGGCCGACCAGCACCGTTCGGCCGGGACGGTGCAGCCGGGTCAACGCCGCGTACGTGGATCGCAGCCCCTCGGCCACGGCGCCGAGCACCAGTTCCAGCCCACGTCGCGGGTGCCACAGCCCGGGACGTTCCGTCAGGGCCTGGAACTCTTCGGCCGTCCACGTGGCGACGAAGTCGAGACCGGCATCTTCAGCCGCGGCCCGGAACGCTTCTCCGGCCAACAGCGTGACCTCGTGGCCTCGATACCTGAGTTCGCGACCGATCCCGATAAACGGATGCACGTCGCCGGCCGAGCCGACCGGTGTCAGCAGGAATAGACGGGGCGTTCGGGTTCCAGACCGCGCCATGTCGTGGCAAGACTGCAGGCTGGAGTGGAGCCGAACAAGGGCGGCCGCTTATCTTGTTTATTTCGAAGCGCGGTCGCTGACCGCGGAAAGTCCGATAGAGGGTCGTACGGGGCCTCTGAACAGACCGACCGGAATCCCGGCAGGAGTCGAGATGATCGACGGCTCAGAGCGCTTCCTCCGTTTCGTCGCGACCGAAGGCGCTTGCTTCGGGCGGCTGGACGGTGACACGATCGTGGAGTTGGATGGCGACCCGCTCCTCGAGCCCCCGCGCGAGACCGGTCGTACGTTTTCGTTAGGCGACGTGAAGCTGCTTCCGCCTTCCGCGCCGTCCAAGGTCATCGCCGTGGGACTCAACTACCGCAGCCACCTGCACGGTCGCCCGGAGCCAAAGCATCCCGGGCTCTTCGCCAAGTTCCCATCGACGCTGATCGGCCACGGTTGGCCCATCGAGATTCCCGCCGACGCCAGCGATGTCCACTACGAGGGTGAGCTGGTCGTGGTGATCGGGAGGGAGGCGCGGCGGGTCTCGGTTGCCGAGGCCGCCGGCTGCGTCTTTGGCGTTACCGCCGGCAACGACGTCAGCGAGCGCAACTGGCAGAAGGGTGACCTCCAATGGGTGAGGGCGAAGGGCTGCGACGGCTTCGGGCCGGTCGGCCCCTGGATCGCCACCGGTCTCGACTATCGCGATCTGGGGATCGAGGTCCGCCTCAACGGCGAGCCGCGGCAGGCCGCCCGGACTCGGGACCTGATCTTCAGCGTCGACGAGTTGGTCAGCTACATCAGCCGCTACGTGACCCTGGTTCCGGGCGATCTGATCTTTACCGGTACGCCGGGCCGCACCGCGGCGATGGACCCGGGCGACAGCGTCGATGTGGAGGTGGAAGGGGTGGGCGTGCTCTCGAATCCCGTCGTCGCCGGCGCCTGACCGTGGCCAGGCCCCGCCGGATCCGCGCCCACCGGAGGCTGATGCGGATCGCTGGTGAAGAAAAGCTCGCTGGTTAGTTACACTCCACGAGACCTTCCAGTGTGGCGGTCATCCCGCTCACCGAGCTTCCGTAGTAGATCTCGCAGACTTTCCCCGGCGCTGCGTCGTGGGTCGCCGTCGCCCGCCACCCCTGCTCGTCCGCGTTCGGGATGTAGACGTTCACGTTGGTGCTGATGTTGGCGTCGATGTCCGAGGTTGACGTCGTGTACATCAGGTACTTCGAGAAGTAGTTCTCCTCGGCGGTGGCCAGATTGCGCAGATCGGACTTCATCGCCGCCAGATACGTGCGTTCCCGTGTGTTTACGAACTTGGGAAGCGCGATCACCGCCAGCGCGCCGATGATGATGATTACCGTGAGGAGCTCGATGAGGGTGAGACCGTACTTATTTCGCCACATTTGCTGGTCCTCGCTTGTGTAAACCGGCGCGGCCAGGCCGCGCGGGCTCTTGCTGGAGCAAGCTGCATGCCGTCGCCGGGGCTCCCCCGCTAGTCCCTAAAGCGTTGCTGAGCATGGACTTAAGCTGGACGGTCCGGCGGTGCTCGATACCTTTTTCAGGGCGGGTCAGTCAGGATGACCGGATTGCCCGCATTTTGCGAGAGTCCTCATTCCTCCTCGGACTCGATGGCGGCGACCTCCGCCATCCGTTCCACGGACTCGTGCATGTTCGTCTTCGTCTGGTCCACGGCGACCTGGTCGCCCTGGACCGCCTGACTATTCAGCTCGCGGACCATCCCGATGAAGCTGTCCACTTCGGCGCGTAGCTCGAGGTACACGCGCCGCTCGGGGAGCAGCTTGTTGGCCAGGCCCCAGACGCCGATCTGGTTGATGATGATGCCGGCCAGGATGATGGCGACCTGAATGCGGTCGTAGGCGATGTAAAGCGTCTGAAGCAGGATGACCACGACGCCGCCCAGAGCCAGCGTATTGTGGAGGGCGGACCGACTGAACTTGGTCATGTGATGATCTCCTCCCGGTATCTGTGGCAGAGGGGCTGCCACATCATCCCATCTTCACGGGTGCGAACCTCGGTGCGACGGTTCTATGTAGCGGGGGACAGGCAGGGGGAGTAAGGAACGGCCGTACAAAGATTTACGAAAGAGGGGCCGTTGGCAAGGGCGGCTCGGGCGGCCGGTTTCGGCGCCGGGCTCAGCCCCTCGCGAGCTTCCGCTCGAGATTCTCGAGCATGTCCGCGACCAGGGTCGCCAGGTCGTACTTGGGATCCCAGCCCCATTCCTCCCGGGCGGCGCTGTCGTCCAGGGAGTTGGGCCAGGAATCGGCGATCGCCTGCCGGACGGGGTCCACGTCGTAGGCGATCGTGAACTCCGGGATATGCTTACCTATTTCAGCCGCCAATTGTTCCGGGGTGAAATTGACCGCGGTCACGTTGAAGGCGTTGCGGTGGACCAGGCGCTCCGGGTCGGCCTCCATGAGGTCGATGGCGGCCTTGATGGCGTCGGGCATGTACATCATGTCGAGGCGGGTGTCGGCGCCCAGGAAGCAGGTGTAGCGCCGGTTGCGGATCGCCTCGTAGAAGATCTCGACGGCGTAGTCGGTGGTGCCGCCGCCGGGGGGCGCCACGTGGGAGATCAGCCCGGGGTATCGGAGGCCGCGGGTGTCCACGCCGAACCGGCCGTGGTAGTAGTCGCACAGCAGCTCGCCCGCCACCTTGGTCACGCCGTACATGGTGGTGGGCCGCTGCAGGGTGTCCTGGGGCGTGCCGTCCTTGGGTGTCGAGGCCCCGAACGCCCCGATGGAGCTGGGGAAAAAGACCGCGCAGCCGTTCTCCCGCGCCACCTCCAGCACCCGGTAGAGGCCGCCCATGTTCACGTCCCAGGCCACGTGCGGCTTCTCCTCCGCCACCGCCGAGAGCAGCGATGCCAGGTGGTAGATCGTACCGATCTCGTACTTGCGGACCACCTCATCGATCATGCGCCGAGCGGTGCAGTCCACGTACTCGAACGGCGCCTGGCGCTCTTGCCGCCGGGCTGGCATGCGGATGTCCGAGGCGACGACGTTGTCCGACCCGTGCTTCTCGCGCAGCGCCGGCACCAGCTCGGAGCCGATCTGACCCAGCGCGCCGGTGACGAGGATTCTTTTCATGTCAATATCGCCTCCCTAGACCGGGTTGGGACCCGGGCGGCTGAAAAGTACCGGCCGACCGGAGGCTCGAAAAGAGATCCGCCGGCTCCGGCCGGGCGGGTGAGATCTCGGGTTCCACGCCACCCACCTTCGCCACTCCCGTGCGGACCTTTCAGGGCAGCAGGTTGCGCTGTTTCGCCGCGTACTCCAGCTCCTCGCGGAACTTCGGATCGGCGATCCCGATCAGCGCCTCGGCCCGCTCGCGCAGGTTCTTGCCGAACAGGTTGGCGACGCCGTGCTCGGTCACGACGTAGTGGACGTCGGCCCGGCTGGTGACCACGCCGGCGCCCTCCTTCAGGAAGGGCACGATGCGCGACAGCTCGCCGCCTTTCGCCGAGGCGGGGACGGCGATCACCGGCTTGCCGCCCCGCGAGCGAGCGGCGCCGCGGATGAAGTCGACCTGGCCGCCGAAGCCCGAGTAGATGTACGGGCCGATGGAGTCGGAGCAGACCTGACCGGTCAGGTCGATCTCGATGGCCGAGTTGACCGCGACCATGTTCTCGTTCTGGCTGATGATGAACGGGTCGTTCACGTAGTCCACCGGGTGCGCCTCGATCATCGGGTTGTTGTCGAGAAAGTCGTAGAGCTCTTCGGTGCCCAGGGCGAATGTGAGCACGACCTTTCCGGGGTGCAGGCTCTTGCGGTTGCCCGTGACCACGCCGCGCTGGATGGCTCGCATGCCGCCGTCGGAGATCATCTCGGTGTGGATCCCCAGATCCAGGTTCCCGTCGATCGCTTCCCAAACCGAGTCGGGTATCCCGCCGATTCCCATCTGCAGGGTGGCGCCGGGCTCGATCAGCGGGAGAACGTTGGCGGCGATGGCCTTCTCCACGTCGGTGGCCGCTCGTGGTTCGAGCTTGGGCAGCGGCTCGTCGAACTCGACGATCGCGCTGACCCGGTTCACGTGGATGAACGAGTCGCCCAACACGCGGGGCATTTTCTCGTTGACCTGCGCGATCACCGTCTTCGCTTTCTGGCATGCCGCGATCGACGCCAGCGTTTCGACCCCGAAACTCATGAAACCGTGTTCGTCAGGTGGCGAGCACTGGATCATCGCGACATCGAGAGGAACGATCCCCTGGCGGAACAGCCGCGGGATCTGGTACAGGAAGATGGGCACGTAGTCGCCGCGTCCCTCGTTCACCGCCTTGCGGTCCGCCGGCCCGACGAACAGCGAGTTGTGCCGGAAGTGCCCCTCCATCTCGGGGTCGGACAGCGGGTCCTTTCCTACCAGGAGGACGTGGTTGACCTGCACGTCCTCCAGCTCGTCCTTACGCTCGGCCAGGGCGCGGACCAGCGCCTGTGGGATCGCGGCGTTGCCGGCGTAGTAGACCCGATCGCCGCTCCTCACGACCCCGACCGCCTCGGCCGCGCTCTTCAGCTTCGATCTATAGTCATCGAGCCAGTTCATCGCTCATCGCTCCATATCGAGCAGCTCGTCCAGCTCGGCGACCGGAATGTCGAACATGCCGCCGACCTTCTCGTTCACCATCCGGCCGTTGAACAGGTAGACCCCCTTTCGCAGGCCGCTGTCTTCGCGCAGCGCCCCCGTCACCCCTTTTCGCGTCATCTCCTTCAGCGTCGGCAGCGCGGCGTTGGCCAGGGCGCGGGAGGCGGTGCGGGCCAGGTTGGCGGTCATGTTCGGCACGCAGTAGTGGACGACGCCGTGCGTGACGAAGGTGGGGTCGTCGAGCGTCGTCGGCCGACTGGTCTCCACGCAGCCGCCCTGATCGATTGACACGTCGATGATCACGCTGCCCGGCTTCATCGCCCGCACCATCTCCTCGGTCACGAGCAGCGGGGCGTGCGCGCCCGGAATGAGGATCGCGCCGATCAGTACGTCGGCGATCGAGGTGAAGCGTTCCAGTTGCGCCATCCCCGCCACCGCGGTCACGACCTGGCCCGAAAACTCGCGAGACAGCGCCCGCAGTTTTCTCAGATCCTCGTCCACCACGATGACGTGCACCCCGCTGGCGACCGCCTGCCGGGCGGCGCTGTATCCCACCGAGCCGGCACCGAGAATGAGCACCGTCGGTGGCGCCACTCCGGCGACGTTCCCCAGTAGCGTGCCCCGACCTCCGACCGTGTTCTGCAAGTAGTACGACGCCAGGTGCATCGCCATCTGTCCGGCCATCTCGCTCATCGGCGCCAGGATCGGATGGTCGCCGTAGCTGTCCTGGATGATCTCGTAGCCGATGATCGTGGTCTCCAGCTCCATCAGGCGCTCGACGTCTTCGCGCGGGCACACCGCGAGATGATGAAAGGCGCAGATGGTCGAGCCCGGCTTGAGCAGGTCGAGCTCGCCGCTGGAGAGGAGGCCGACTCGGCAGACGATGTCCGCTCGCTTGTAGGCCTCCTCCGTGTTGAAGACGACCTGTGCGCCAGCGCGTTCGTATTCGGCGTCCGAGAACTTGGCGGCGGCGCCGGCATCGGTCTCCACCAGCACGGTATGGCCGTAGTGGGTGAGCCGTGACACGGCGTAAGGTGACAGCCCGACCCGATTCTCCAGCCGGTGGGTCTCTCGCGGCACTCCGATGTACATGTTCTACCTCCCTGGGGCCCTTATGGACCGCTCCCCAACGTCGCGGTCGCCTTCCGCGTTATCGCCATCTTCAGCGGGAGTCCGATGGCGATGGCGATGACGATGGGGAGCCCAGCGTCATTCGAGCTGTGACGGGTCGATTCAGGACCCGTTCGACTTCGTCGCCTCCCGATAGGCCCTGGCCCCGCGGGCGAAGGCCTCCTCGTTCAGTGCAAGCAGCGCGCATCGATCCTGCAAAGCCTGGCGCATCGTGGCCAGGAAGCTCTCCTCGGGGAATAGCTCGGTCGCCGCCTGCAGGGCGCCGAGGGCGACGACGTTCTTGACCAGGGCCTTGCCCAGGTCGTTGGCGATTTCTGTGCAGGGCACGCCGATCATCTTGACGCCGGAGTCGAGCTTCGGCGGGCTCGGCACGACCGAGCTGTCGTAGATGATGATGCCGCCCGACCCTACGTGGGGCCCGAACTTCTCCAGGCTGGGCGGATTGAACGCGACGAGGATGTGCGGGTTCGGGGACGCCGGCGACAGGACCTCGTCGGTGGCGATGTGCACGTCGGCGTAGGATGTGCCGCCGCGCGACTCCGGGCCGTAGCTCGGAATGTGGGTCGAGTCCCACCCCTCGTTGATCGCGGTGCGTGTCGTCAGCATCGCGATCGTCTGCGCGCCATCGCCCCCGGCGCCGGCGAACTTGATCGAGATGTCCGTGTCGTGGATATGCGTCGGGAATCCGCTGGCGAAGCGCTCCGGCTTCTGGTCGGTGCCGCCGATGAGATCGACGACCTCGTCGACGCCGAAGGCCGGCGTCCCGGGATCGAACCAGGCCTCGGCCTCGGCGCTGGTGTCTTTCTTCACGCCGAGCGGGAAGACCGGAACCATCTGCTCCTTGACCCAGCGTTCCGCTTCGGGGGTCGTCAGCTTCAGGTGGGTGGGACACTCGGAGAGGACCTCGACGAATGAGAGCCCCTTGTTCTCGACCTGGAGCGTGAGCGCCTTCTTGATCGCCTTCCGGGTCCGGTTTCGCTGTTTGTTGTCGAACAGCGCGGTGCGCTCGACGTAGACCGGTCCGTCCATCTGGCCCAGGATCTCCGCCATCTTGAGCGGCTCGCCCATGAGCCGGGTGCGGCCCTCGGGCGTCGTGGTCGTCTTCTGCCCCATCAGCGTGGTCGGCGCCATCTGGCCGCCGGTCATGCCGTAGATCGCGTTGTTGACGAACACGAAGGTCATCGGCAGGCCGAGGTTGCAGGCCTGCATGATCTCGGCCAGGCCGATCGACGCCAGGTCGCCGTCCCCCTGATAGCTGACGACGATCGCGTCCGGGTTGGCGACCTTGTGACCGATGCCGACGGCGGGCGCGCGGCCGTGAGCCGCCTGCGTGTTGCCGACGTCCATGTAATAGTACATGAAGACGGCGCAGCCCACCGGGGAGACCGCGATGGTTCGGTCCTGCACGCCGAGGTCCTCGATCGTTTCGGCCAGGTACTTGTGGATCAGCCCATGGCCGCAGCCGGGGCAGTAGTGGGTCGAGTGTCCCTTGAGACCTTCGCCGTGGGCATGCCGTTCGAACTTCTCGTAGAAGACGCTCATGCTGCACCCCCCGACTTCTCTGTGACCGCGTCGACGATCTCCTGTTGCTGCGGCAGCACGCCGCCGAAATGCTGGATCCTGTGGAGCGGCGGAAGCGGCAAGCCGGCCCGGCTGGCCGCCAGCCGCAGCTCGTCTTCCAGCTGGCCGGCGCCGGCCTCGACGACGATCAGCCCGTCGACCCGCTCGAGCAACGGTGTGAGCGGGTCGATCGGGAACGGCCAGAGTGTGATCGGGCGGAAGAGCCCGACCTTGATGCCGCGATCCCGAAGCTGCTGCACGGCACCCCGCGCCATGCGCGCCGGAGTGTTGCAGGCGACGAGCACCCAATCGGCGTCGTCGCAGCGGAACAGATCGGCGCGCTGCTGCTCGCGCGTCATGCGGTCGTATTTGTCGTTCAGATGGGCGTTGTGCGCCTCGAGGTCGGCTTCGATCAGCAGGATCGAGGTGTGGAGATTGCGCCGGTGGTTTTCGTCGCCGTAGACGGCCCATTCGGGCAGCCCGGGCCGGACCATGTGGTTCGGCAGGTTGACGCGCCCGGTCATCTGCCCCAGGTAGCCGTCGCTGGCCAGCACAACGGGATTGCGATAGTGGAACGCCAGGTCGAAGGCGTCCATTGTGAGGTCGAGCATCTCCTGCGGCGTCGAGGGCGCGAGAACGATGGCGTGGGTGTTGCCGTGTCCCAGCCCGCGGCACGCCAGCTTGATGTCGCCCTGCTCGGGCCCGATGTTGCCCAGCCCCGGGCCGCCCCGCATCACGTTGAAGAAGACCCCCGGGATCTCGGCGCCGATCATGTAGGAGATCCCCTCGAGCATCAGGCTGAAGCCCGGCGACGAGGTGAAGGTCATGCAGCGAAGCCCGGCGCCGCCGCAGCCGTACATCATGTTGACCGTCGCCACCTCGCTCACCGCCTGCACGAAGATGCCGTCCAGCTGCGGGAGCAGCCGGGCCAGCAGCTCGGCCCCTTCGGTGGACGGCGTGATCGGATAGCCAAAGAAGTGCCGACATCCGGCGAGCAAAGCGCCGATGGCCGATGCGTGGTTTCCCTTCAGGATCAGCGGCTCCAGCGGCGGCAGCCCGATACGTTCGTCCGGGATCGGCTGCGGCTCGGGCGCCGAGGTCAGCCGGTCGCCCAGAAGCTCCTGGGGATCGATCAGCTCGAAGTCGACCTGCTGGGGGGCGGGCATGAGCCCGTACGGCTCGGGGCAGGCGGTCAGGCAGAGACCGCAGCCGTTGCACACCTCCAGGTCCAATTCGACCGGCGTGAACCCGGTCGCCGGGTTGATCTCGGACCCCATGGCGATGCAGTCCTTGGGGCACGCGGAGATGCAGCGCCCACAGGCCTTGCAGAACTCCGGGAACAGAAACGGCTTCGGTCTGGTCTTGGTGCTTGCCATGTGGCCCTGCCTAGAGCTGTTGATCAGCCGCTGTGATCCGTGATCATCGGCGGGAAGACGTGAGGATCATGAACCATTCTGCCCGGCTGACCGGTTGCGGCCCCGGCAGCGACCGGCGCTTCGAGCCGGGCGCCGCCGGGGATCGGTGTTGCTGACTATGGCCAGATGCCGCGTTGCAGCGTGACGTCGGCCACCCGGCCGATCGCGAGCACGTAGGCGGCGGTACGCAGGTCGATTCGGGTCAGCGGCGCGCCGTCCAGGCCGCGCTTCTTCCGCGCGGCGTCGAGCACCTCGAGCGAGTCGTTGATCTGCTTCTGCGTGGACACCACGGCGTCAGTGGACTTGATCATCTTAGCCCGCATCTTGCCGTTGACCTCGTCCTCCTCCCACTGCTCGTTCTCGTTGTTCTGCACCCACTCGAAGTAGCTGACCGTCACTCCACCGGCGTTCGCCAGAATGTCGGGGAGCACGGGGATGCCGCGCTCGAGCAGGATCGTGTCGGCGGCGGGTGTCGTCGGGCCGTTGGCCGCCTCGGCGATCACCTTGGCGTTGATCTCGGCCGCGTTGTCTCCGCGGATCACGTTCTCCAGCGCCGCCGGGATCAGCACGTCGCACTCGAGGGTCAGTAACTCGTCGTTGCTGATCTTCTTCGTGTCCGGGAAGTCGACCACCGAGCCCGTCTTCTTCTTGTGCTCGAGCACCGCGTCAGGATCGAGCCCGTCGCGATTCACGATCGCGCCGCGCGAGTCGCTGACCGCGATGATCTTCGCGCCCTTCTCGGCGAACAGCTGCGCCGCGATCGCGCCGGCGTTGCCATAACCTTGGACCGCTACCGTCGCGCCCTTCAGCCGCTCGAGTCCCGGGACGGCCCCCAACTCCAAAGCACGCTGCGTGCAGAAGAGACAGCCCCGCGACGTCGCCTCGTTGCGCCCCAGCGAGCCGCCCATGTCCACCGGCTTGCCGGTCACGACACCCAGGTTGTTCTTGCCCTTGTGCATCATGTCGTAGGTGTCGTAGATCCAGGCCATCGTCTCCGCGTTCGTGTTCACGTCGGGCGCCGGGATGTCCGTGTACGGGCCGATCGAATCGCCGAGCTCCGAGATGAACCGCCGCGTGATCTTCCGCAGATCGTCCTTGGTGAGCTTCTTCGGGTTGCAGATGACTCCCCCCTTCGCCCCTCCAAACGGAACGTCCAGGACCGCGCATTTCCAGCTCATCCATGATGCCAGGGCCCGCACCTCATCCGCCGTCACGTCCGGATGGTAGCGGATTCCGCCCTTGCCCGGACCGCGCACCTGGTTGTGCAGACAGCGGTAGCCCACGAAGTTCCTCACCTCGCCCTCCGCCGTCTCGATGGGGAACTCCACCGTGATCATTCGGTTCGGCGCCTTCAGAAAGTCCACCAGACCGGCCTTCAGGTCCGGGATGTAGCGCGACGCGTGATCGAACTGCTGTTGTGCGATGTGGAATGGGTTCAGGTCCTCACCGTTGCCCTGCCGCTGCGTCTCCTTGCTCATGTTCTGTCCTCAACCCTGGTTGATGGGGCTGATCGTCTGGGATAGCGAACCGGCGAACTCTCGTTGAGCATCATCCAGGCCCCCGGCTCTCCGATGCGTCAACTCTATACATAATGGCAAGTTACGTCGGTCGCGCGCCATAGGCGCGCATCGCGGATCGGGACGATCTGCCACATACGGCGAGTATTCTCGGGACACGCTCAGATGGCTGTTTGCAAGTCGTTGATTGGCAACGGGTTGGAGCCTGGCGGCCGACCTCGCCGTCGCCGGCCGAACCGGACCTCGGCCCGCTCCAGAGGTTTGCCTCGTAAGGACGATGGAGATAACTTTAGAGCGGCTCACTGATAGAAGGCGCGGTGTGAACGGGCCAGCGGAGGCTGGTCGGCCAGTGAGTACGCGGGCCGTGACGCGCCAGCGCCAGGCGCCCCATGTGCGCTACCCTACATGGGATCCCGTCACAGCATCGGGTCGAGAGACCGTCGCTCTGGAGAGACGGGAGACCCGTCAACAACAAGCGAGAAGACCGCGTCCAGTCTCTGCGTGGCTGAGGCGGACGCGAGTGTGGTTTCGCTGCCGAGCCCGGTCGCCACGGCCGTGCGAAAGCCGCCAAGCCGAGATGATTCACAGAAGTGGAACGGAGAGGAGGAGCACGATCGGCGGGAACGCTGCCCCCAGGTATCGCGTCTACACGCGAAAGCACATCGACGAGTTGCCACAACTCGCCCGGCTCTCGCGTGACGAGCGAGACGCGATGAAAGCGGTCTCGGCGGTGTTGCCGTTCCGGGTGAACAACTACGTCCTCGAAGAGCTGATCGACTGGTCGAACATCCCGGAAGACCCGATGTACCAGCTGACCTTCCCGCAGCCCGAGATGCTGAGGCGGCGCGATTTCCAGCGGGTGTTCGAGCTGGTGCGCGGGGACGCTCCCGAGGATGAGCTGAAGGCGGTGGCGCGGGAGATCCAGTACCGGCTCAACCCGCACCCGGCGGGTCAGATGGACTTGAACGTGCCGCGAGTCGACGGCGAGCCCTTGCCGGGTGTTCAGCACAAGTATCGGGAGACGATGCTGGTCTTCCCGGCGGCGGGCCAGACCTGTCATGCGTACTGCACCTACTGTTTCCGCTGGGCGCAGTTCGTGGGCATTCAGGAATTGAAGTTCGCGAGCCGGGAATCGAGCAACTGGGTGAGGTACCTGAAAGTCCACCCGGAGGTTCGCAGCGTATTGCTGACCGGCGGCGACCCGATGGTGATGACGGCGAAGGTGCTGCGTCGGTACGTGGAGCCGTTGCTCGATCCGTCGCTGGAGCATATTCGCAGTATCCGGATCGGGAGCAAGGCGGCGGCGTACTGGCCGTATCGTTTCCTGACCGACAAGGACGCTGGGGACGTGTTGAAGCTGTTCGAAGAGGTGGTGGCGAGCGGACGGCATCTGGCGTTCATGGCCCACTATAGTCATCCGCATGAGCTGGAGCCGCCGGTGGCCCAGGAAGCGGTGCGGCGGATACGTGAGACGGGTGCGGTGGTCCGTTGCCAGGCACCGCTCATACGCCGGGTGAACGACTCGGCGGAGATCTGGGCCGACATGTGGCAGCGGCAGATAAATGTAGGGGCGGTCCCCTATTACATGTTCGTGGAGCGAGACACGGGCCCACGGAACTACTTCGAAGTGCCGCTGGTGCGGGCGCATGAGATCTTCCGCGACGCCTACCGCAGCCTGTCGGGGCTGGGCCGAACGGTCCGTGGACCCACGATGTCGGCGACGCCGGGCAAGGTGATGGTCGACGGGGTGGCCCGAGTGGGCGGCGAGAAGATCCTCGTGCTGAAGTTCCTGCAGGCCCGCGATCCGCGTTGGGTCGGGATTCCGTTCTTCGCTCGCTACGATCCCGAAGCAACCTGGCTGGATGAACTGGAGCCAGCCTTCGGTGCACGGCGCTTCTTCTTCGAGCGCGGGGACGGGGAGCTGCTGGGGAAAGGCGATCGACGCGTGGCGGACTCGCTCACGCCGATGGAGCTGGGCTGAAGCCGGCTCGATCTTCTCGGGCGGCAGTGAGGCGCACGGCTGGCAACGCGGACGCCTGCTGGCCCGTCAAAGCTATTGTGTGAGCGCGTCGGGTCTTTCCCACCGGGGCGACCTCACATATAAGGTAAGTTGAAGTCGTCTGAAGCTGCGGGGCCCCGGCCCCACTTTTTTTGGCTGTCGGACTCGTAAGAGGCCAGTCTGACGACGCAGACCGGAAAGCGGGAGATCGACCTGGCTTCGGTGCTGGTGCTCATCGGCACCATGCTGGTCGACATGATCGGGTTCGGCATCGTCCTGCCGCTGCTCCCCTTCTACGCGGTGGAGTTCGGTGCGGCGGACTGGATGGTCGGACCGCTGATCGCTTCTTTCTCGGTGGCGCAGCTGATCTCCACACCTTTCTGGGGGAAGATCTCCGACCACTACGGCCGCCGCCCCCTGATCCTGGCCGGCCTCGCATTTTCGGCGGTCTCCTACGTGCTGTTCGGGCTGGCCACCACGGTGACGGTGCTGTTTATCTCGCGCATCGTTCAGGGCGCGTCCGGCGGCACGATCGCGGTAGCGCAAGCCTATGTGTCGGACACGACAGCGCCGGAGCGGCGAGCCCAGGTTCTGGGCTGGCTCTCGGCTGCCACGGGTGCGGCGTTCATGATCGGGCCGGCGATCGGATCCTGGGCGTTTCGTTGGGGCGGCCATCAGGCTCCCGGCTTCGTCGCCGCGGGGCTTTGCCTCACCAACCTGGCCTTCGGCGTGCGCTTCCTGCCCGAACCCAGGACGCTGAGCCAAACGGGACAGTCACGGCTCTCGGTGCCGCCGTTGCGCGAGGTGATGCGCTCGGTGCTGCGGGAGCCGCTCAACATCATGATCGCGATCTACTTCCTGGGTATCGGCGCGTTCGCGTCGATAACCGCGATCTTCCCGCTCTTCCTCGAACAACGGTTCGGCATCGACGAGACGACGGTGGGCTACGTCTTCGTCTACGTCGGCTCGGTTTCGGTGCTGATCCGCGGGGTGACGGTGGGCCCGCTGGTGCACCGCTTTGGCGAGCCGGTCGTGTCGCGTCTCGGCGGCTTCATCCTGGTCAGCGGCCTGGCGGCCGGTGCGCTCGCGACCGGCTGGCCCATGCTGGCGGTCGCCCTCACCTGCATCGCGGCCGGCACCGGCACCCTCTTCCCGCCGCTGGCGGCGTTGATCTCCCGATCCGCCGCGCCGGAGGTTCAGGGGAGCACGCTGGGGATCAACCAGTTCTTCGGTGGTGTCGCCCGGGTGGCCGGGCCGCTGTGGGGGGCCGCCGCCTTCGACCTGTCGGGTCCGGCGGCGCCTTTCATCACGGCGGCGATCGGCGTGAGCTTCGCCTTCCTGCTCACCTGGCGGCTGCGCATGCCGCGGGAGGAGACAGCCGAAGCGGCGGCTGCGGCTGGAGGGGCGGAGACGTCAGGTTGAGTAGTTCCTGATGGGACTTGGGGAGTTGGGGAATTAGGAATTGAGATATCGGGATTCTGGCTGGGGGAACGTTGAGTTCTCTCCGAATTGCTGAAGTGGATTCGGGGATTCGGGGATTCGGGGATTCGGGGAGTTAGGGAAGTCAGGGTTTCCAACTAAAAAGGGCCCGATCGGAGTCGGGCCCCTTTTGTTGTTGTGTTCGGGGGTGCTAGAGGATGCTCCGTCGGACCCGGAAGTCCACGTTCTCCTTGATCCACGTCCAGAGACGCTCCTGCTCGTCGACCGGGTCGCCCAGGTTGATCTGCCTCCGCCAGCCGACCATCACCTCGTCGTCCACCGTCCACATCCGCACGCGGTTGCGCGGCACGTCCTGCTCCCAGTTCACCGCCACCTCGGGGTTCGCGTAGAGGAGCCGTACGGTGACGTTGCGCGAGAGGTACTCGAGCGGCTCGAGATTGATCCGCTTGTAACGCTCGCCGCCCTGAGCGGCGGCGCGCGTGGTGACGTCCGGCACCCCGTCGCTGATGACCACGATCGCGATCGGCTTCAGCGTGAGGTTCTGCCGCTTGACGAAGTCGGCCACGCGCTCGAAGAAGACGTTGAAATCCGTGAACGCGTCATCGGGCTGGAACCACTTACGCAGATCGACCTCGATCTCGTCGACGCTCTTGCCCTGAAAGTCGTGGATCGGATGGAACGACTTCGCTTCGCCGGGACGTTCGCCCCCGATCGATCCCACGTACAGGACCGACGGCTTCTCCAGCTCACCCAGCGCCTGCATGTGGCCGTAGATGTAATGGGCGGCGAAACGGAGCGCATCGTTGTAGTTGCCCGTGTTCTGGAACGATCCGCTGACGTCGATCCCGAGGAACAGCACCAGCCGTGGGCGCTGCTGCGCCTCCTCGGGCAGACAGCCGCCGGCGAGTACCGCGGAGAGCAAACCGACGGCCATGGCGAATCGGCTCACCCGACTGAGTCTGGATTGCAGATGGCGTTTGTACATGTCACTTACCTGCCGCATTCGGTTCTCGGTTTGCCCCGGGCTACTCGGTTTGGCCCGTCGCGTAGGCCTCGCGGCGGACGCGCAGCACCTTGGACAGCGCGTCCTGGACCATCACCTCTTCGAGCTTGGTGAACGGCAGCTTGAAGGCCGAGCGGGCGGCGATCACCGTGGTCGCGCAATTGACAGCGCAGGCCAGCAGCTGGAGCACGGGTAGCGACAGCAGCTCGAGGAGCTCGCGGGCGCTGGAGCGGAACCACTCGTGCTCCGCCTTCAACGCGTTGATCGGGCCACGCCACCAATCGGGCTCCGGCGCCTGCGGGCGCTCCTGGGGCGTCGCCTCGACGCCGATCGTCTGGCGCGCGACGACGGCGATGAGCGCCGGTGTGCCGTAGCGAGCGAAGAAGAACCAGGTCATCGCCCGGATACCGATCCAGCCGATCGAGGCGAAGGCCAGCGTGGAGAAGAAGCCCAGCCGCACGCCCGTCTGAGAGGCGATCCATGGCGTGAGGGCATCGATCAGCTCGCGATAAAGGAAGATCACCTCGAAGAACATGACCGCGAACTCGACGATGGTCAGCTGGATGAGCTGCTTGTAGTTCTTGTTCTCCATCGCCTCGGCCAGCGCCTGGACCATGGCATAGCTGCCCGTGATCACGGCGAACAGGAAGAAGAACAGGATCGGTGCGATGACGTGTCGCGCCTCGACGCCCGACAGGTCGAAAAAGACCTCCGAGACGAGGGGCAACAGTGCGAAGGTGAAGATGAGCGATTCCAGCGCGCACCACAGGATGGTGAGCAGGAAGGCGAACCACGGTACGCCGGGCTTGAAGTATTTCCGGCCCAGCCAGTCCATGAAGGCGAAGGGCGTCAGGAAGACGTAACGGATCGACTTCGTGAACAGCGAGAGCGTCAGCTTCAGCAGACCCCACGCCCAGCCGATCAGCATCCAGAAGAAGCGGACGAAGCCGACCCAGTAGAGCCAGATGCTGCGGCCCACCTCCCACCAGAGCATGACCAGTGCGGTCAGGAACTCGCGCCGGCCCGAGCGGAACGGCACCGTGTAGGCTGCCAGCATGGTGCTCCAGATGGCCACGACCACCAGCAGGGCGGGGAGCAGCAACAGGATACGGCTGAGCAGGGTGCCGGTTCCGGACCCGAGGCTCCAGATGAAGCCGATGAACGTCGACTGGGCCTCCGGGATCCAGGCGATCAGCCAGGTTACGAGAATAGCGATGCCCTGCCACTCTTGGGGCAACGTCGCGATGAAAGCATCAAACATGGTTCACCGTCCTGTGAAGAGCGGAGTTCGCTACCGGTTTGGCCTACACCAGGACACGTTTCGCGACGGGTATTGTGCTGGAAGGTGGGGGACCTCCCCCGGACAGGTAAGCGACCCCATGATACCCGGGGTGGGTGGGGGTGTCAAGCAGAAGCGAGGCGGCGGCCGCTGCCCTATAGCCGCAAGCTCAAGCGGGCAGGGAACTTGCAACCTTCCACCTCTGTTCCCATCCGGGGGTTGTCGCCGGCGCGTGTAGGGAACAGTTTGAAAAGGCGTTGAACGGCAGTAAACGGAGGAAGAGGGCATGCTCGCAGGCATCCTGCTCGCCGTAATCGTTGTGTTCTGGCTCGCCTACCGAGTCTATGGCCGCTGGATGAGCCGCGTGTTCGGGATCGACGATCGGCATGTGGTACCGGCGGAGGGCCAGTACGACGGCGTCGACTATCTTCCGACGAAATCGCAGATCTTGCTGGGCCACCACTTCTCGTCGATCGCCGGTGCCGGCCCCATCGTGGGGCCGATACTGGCCGGTCTGTTCTTCGGCTGGATCCCGGCGCTGCTCTGGATCGTGGCCGGTTCGATCTTCGTCGGCGGCGTGCACGATTTCGGGTCGACGATCGCGTCGGTCCGGCACAAGGCGCGCTCGGTGGCCGAGCTGGCGCGCAAGTATATCACGTCTCGAGCCTACAAACTCTTCCTCGCCTTCATCTGGCTGGCACTCATCTACGTCATCGTCGTGTTCATGGACCTGACGGCGGCGACCTTCGTCGACGTCGACATGAACGGCAGCGGCGTGGCGATCTCGGCGATCATCTTCGTCGGGCTCGCGCTGATCATGGGGTACCTGAGCTTCCGGCGTGGGATGAGCATCGCCACCGGCACGTTCGTTTTCGTTCCGCTCGTGCTGCTGGCGATCTGGATCGGCGACGTGCTGTCGGTCGAGGGTGGCCTGCTGCCCACCGTGGCCGGTGAGGAGAAGAACACCTGGAACGTCGTTCTGTTGGGGTACTGTCTCGTCGCGTCGATCACCCCGGTGTGGATCCTGCTTCAGCCGCGGGACTACCTGTCGAGCTGGCTTCTGTACCTGTCGGTGATAGGGGCCGGTGCCGGCTTGCTGATCGGTGGTCTGACCGGAGCGGTGAGCGTGTCGATGACCTGGCCAGCGCTGGTCCTTCCCGGTGAGGTGGAGTCGCTGGGCATCGCTCACCTGGGGCCGCTGTTCCCGATCCTGTTCATCACGGTGGCGTGCGGGGCCTGCTCGGGCTTCCACTCGATCGTCGCCAGCGGTACGACCGCGAAACAGATCAGTTGTGAGAGTGACACCCGGCGCGTGGGCTACGGCGCGATGCTGATCGAAGGGGTCGTGGCCGTGATCGCGCTGGCGGCGGTGATGATCATGCCGTTCGGGGCCGAAGCGTTCGGGGAGACGCCGATCACGATCTACGCCGGCGGAATCGGCGAGTTTCTCGGCCGGCTGGGCATACCGCGTCGCTTCGGCGCCCATTTCGGCCTGCTGGCGCTGTCGACCTTCCTGCTCACGACGCTCGACACTTGCACGCGATTGGGGCGTTACGTGGTGCAGGAGGCGTTCGGTTGGGAGAGGAACGAAGCGAAGAGCCGACTGCTGGCGACGGTCATTACCCTGGTTCTCCCGGCGTTTCTCGTCTTCGCCAAGTACACCGACCCGGTCAGCGGCACGCTGCAGCCGGCCTGGCGGGCGGTCTGGCCGGTGTTCGGCGCGACCAACCAGCTGCTGGCGGCGCTGGCGCTGCTGGCGGTCACGGTGTGGCTGAAGCGAACCGGCCGCGCGTGGGCCTTCGCCGGCGCCCCGATGGCGTTCATGCTGGTGATGACGATGAGCGCGCTGGCGATGCTGATCGTGCAGGAGGGGCCGCTGCTGATCCGGGGCATCGCATCGATCCTGTTCGTGCTGGGGCTGCTGCTGGCGGTGGAGGCGGCGCGTGCCTTCCGCCTACAGGAGATGGGTCCGGAGCCCGTAACGCTGAGGCCGGCCGAGGCGTCGGGAGATTAGGGGCGGCACGAAGAACACCCAACGTCCAATATCCAACCTCCAACGTCCAGGATTCTTGGATCGGCGCCGAGTCATGCACGCCCGCGATTTCGTGGTGATCGGCGGAGGCGTCATCGGCCTCCGGATCGCCACCGAAGTGAAACTTCGGTTCCCCGACAGCGACGTCACCCTGCTCGAGAAAGAGGAACGTTGCGGGCTGCACGCCAGCGGTCGAAACAGCGGGGTGCTGCACGCCGGATTCTACTACACCGCCGACAGCTTCAAAGCGCGCTTCACGCGCGACGGCAACAGGCGCCTGAGCGATTATTGCGTTGAGCACGAGCTGCCGGTCAACCGTTGCGGAAAGCTGGTCGTCGCCCGGAGCGCCGACGAGCTGGACGTGCTCGATGAACTGCTGCACCGGGCCCGGTTGAATGGTGTGGAGCTCGAGTCGGTAAGCGTTGAAGAAGCGCGGCGGATCGAACCGCGGGCCCGAACCCACGTGCGCGCGCTCTACTCCCCGACGACAGCCACGGTGGACCCGACGCAGGTGGTGGCGGCGTTCGCCCAAACGGCGTGCCGGGTGGGCGTCGAGGTACGGACGGGAGTCGCGTATCGGGGCCGTCGCGATGATGGGATCGAGACGACAGCCGGCGCGCTGCGCGCCGGGTACGTGATCAACGCCGCGGGGCTTTACGCCGACCGGATCGCACGGGATTTCGGATTCGCTTCAGCCTACCGGATCCTGCCTTTCAAGGGCCTCTACCTGCACGGCTCGGACGAAGCGCCGGCTTTCCGGACCAACATCTACCCGGTTCCCGATCTGCGGACACCGTTTCTCGGCGTCCATCTGACCGTCACCGTGGACGGTGGCGTGACGATCGGCCCCACAGCCGTCCCGGCGTTCTGGCGGGAAGGGTATCGGGGGTTGGAGAACTTCCGACTCGCCGAAACCCTGGAGATCTTGCGGCTGGAAGGGATCCTGTTCCTGTTGAACCGTGCCGGTTTTCGCGACCTGGCGCTGCGCGAGCTGCCGAAGTACTTGCGGTCGGTTCTGGCGTCGCGAGCGGCGCGTCTGGCCGTGGGTATCGAGACCAGGCATTTCAAACGTTGGGGGCCTGCGGGGATCAGAGCGCAGCTCGTGGACCTGGAGCGCTACGAGCTGGTGACCGACTTCAAGTTGGAGGGCGACGAAGAGTCTTTCCACGTCCTGAACGCCGTGTCGCCCGCGTTCACCTGTGCGATCCCATTCGCGGAGTACGTGTTGGATGAAATAAGTGAGCGGATCAAATAGGATTTCGGCAAAGGCTGAACGCACCTGTTACGGAGGAATCTAATGAAGAGGAAACCCATGACGCGTATCCACCCGAGTTCGGTACTCGCCAGCCTTTTGATCGTCGGTCTGCCGGTGGCCGGTCCGCGGCCGGCGACCGCTCAGGGGGATCAGGAGGCGGCGAGCGCCGTTCGGGCTCTGGGGCCACGGGACGTGGCGCGGGTCCAGTCGGTGGGCGAGGTGGCGATCCATCCCGATGGATCGACGATCGCCTACACTCGCAACGTTCCGCGGGAACCGGGCCGAGACGAAGATGGCCCGGCCTGGAGTCGACTCCACGTGGTCGCGTTCGACGGGAGCGGCGACCGCGTCTTTGTGGGTGGAGAGGTCGACGTGTCGCACGTGCGCTGGAGCCCCGACGGCCGTTTTCTGAGCTTCCTGGCGCGCCGCTCTGACGATGAGCACACGTCTATCTATCTGATCCCGGCCCGGTCCGGCGAGTCGTACCGCCTGTATCAGCACGAGACGAGCGTGCTGGCTTTCGACTGGCGACCCGACAGCCGGGCGATCGCCTTCGTGGCCAGAGAAGTGGTGCCGGAGAGGGTGACCGAGCTGCGGGCGCGCGGCTTCGACCAGGAGATCTACGAGGAGGATTGGGTCTCGAGGCGTCTGTACGTGCTGGAGCTGCCCGGCGGCCCGGAGGGCCCGCCAGGCGGTCTGCGGCGGATCGATGTGCCCGGCCAGCCGTGGCATGTGGTCTGGGGGCCCAACGGCAGGCGGCTATTGACCGACCTGTCGCCGACCCCGCTGATCGACGACCGCTACATGTTCCGGCGCCTGCACGTCCTCGACGCGAACAGCGGTGCCGTGGTGAGCGCGATCGAGAATCCCGGTAAACTGGGCCCGTTCGGGTTCGCGCCTGACGGCCGATCGGTCGTCCTGATCTCGGCGGCCGATATCAACGATCCTCGAGAGGGCCGTTTGATGGTTGTGCCCACCGAAGGCGGGACGCTCCGCGATCTGATGCCCGACCTCGAGGGCCACGTCGAGGCCTTCGCCTTCACGGAGCGGGACCGGATCGTCTACCTGGCCAGTCTGGGTGTGGGCACCCGGATCGCCCGGATCAGGACGGACGGGCGCGAGGACGGCGTCTATTACCAGGGCACCGACCCCGTGTTCACAAACCTCAGCATGAGTGCCGAGAGTGATCGTGCCGCGTTGAATGGTCAGGCGCCGACCCACCCGTCGGAGGCCTTTGCGCTACGGTTGGAGTCGGACGCCGAGCCGAACCGTCTCACCGTCAGCAACCCGTGGCTCGCCGACGTGGCGCTGGCGGACCAGCGCATGGTGAGCTGGACCGCGGCGGACGGGCTCGAGATCCAGGGCCTGCTCATCGAGCCGCTGCAACGGGCCGCCGGTGAGCGCGTCCCTACCCTGGTGGTGGTCCACGGGGGCCCCGAATCGCACCGGGACAACGGCTGGCTGACCAGCTATGCGCAACCCGGACAGGTGGCGGCCGGCCGGGGGTATGCGGTGCTGTACCCGAACTACCGAGGCAGCACCGGGCGCGGCGTCGCCTTCGCGAAAGCGGATCAGGGCGACGGCATGGGCGCCGAGTTCGACGACATCCTGGCGGGGATCGACTACCTGATCGAGCGGGGGATCACCGATCCGGACCGGGTCGGGATCACCGGTGGCTCATACGGCGGCTACGCGACGGCCTGGGGGGCGACGCGGCACAGCGAGCGGTTCGCCGCCGGCGTCATGCGCGTCGGCGTCTCGGACCAGCTGTCGAAGACCGGTACCAGCGATATCCCCCGGGAGCTGGAGCTGGTGCATTGGCTGACCAACCCGTACGAGAACCCGGACCTGTTTCTGGAACGCAGTCCGGTTATGTACACCGAGAACGCGAACACCCCGCTGCTCATTTTGCATGGCAAGGAGGATCCGCGGGTCAATCCCGGCCAGTCGCTGGAGCTCTATCGCGCGCTCCAGATGACCACCGACGTGCCGGTACGGTTGGTGCTCTATCCGGGCGAGGGCCACGGCAACCGTCGAGCGGCGTCTCGCTACGACTACAGCCTCCGGATGCTTCGCTGGTTCGACTGGTTCCTGAAGGAAGGGAAGGAGGAATTGCCGCCTTACGAGATCGACTACGGGCGGGACGACGAGGTCTCTTAATTGAGGAACTTGGAAGTTGGACGTTGGACGTTGGATGTTGGATGTTGGATGTTGAACGTGCAGCCTCGATCGAGGTGACAGGCCGAACGCCCAACGTCCAACGTCCAACTTCCAACGTTCAAGTAATCGAGCGTCCCTACAGGCTTTCCAGTAGGAACTCCGTGATCAGGGTGTACAGGTTGACCCGCTTTGGCGCCCCGCGGATCCCGTGCGGCTCGCCGGGATATAGGCGCAGATCGAACTGCTTGCCGGCCGCGATCAGCCGGTCCACCAGCTGATACGTGTTCTGCGGATGCACGTTGTCGTCGCCCGTGCCGTGGATGATCAGCAGGTTGCCCTCCAGCCGTTCGGCGTAGGCCAGTGGGGCGC
>JAACAK010000014.1:24455-29840 GCA_011774835.1 Candidatus Kutchimonas denitrificans
ATCGTGTCGTAGAGCCGCCAGTCGGTGACCGGCGCGCCGGATACCGCGGCTTTGAACACGTCGTTCCCGCGGAAGAGCGTCAACGCCGCCATGTAGCCGCCATAGCTCCATCCCCAGATACCGATACGATCACCGTCGACGTACGGGAGCTCCGCGAGATGTCGGGCCGCGCTGATCTGATCGGCCACCTCGTACTTGCCCAGATTCATATAGACGATCTTCTTGAACGCCGCGCCCCGGGCGCCCGTCCCTCGATTGTCCACGCTCGCCACCAGGTACCCCTCGCTGGCCATCAGCTGATGCCACAGGTAGCGGCTGCCGCTCCAGCTGTCGGTGACCCTCTGTGAGCCGGGGCCGCCGTACACGTACATGAGCAGCGGGTGAGCCCGCGTAGGGTCGAAGTCGGGGGGCTTGATCAGCCAGGCGTTGAGCTCGGTTCCGTCGGCCGCCGGTACGACGATGAACTCGGGACGTCGAACCCTCAGAGCGTCCAGCTTCGCTGCCAGCTCCGAGTTGTCGGCGAGGGTGCGAACCGAGTCGCCGTTGGCCCGGCGGAGGATCTGGACGGGCGGCACGCCGGCCTCGGAGTAAGTGTCGACGTAGTAGGTGAAGGTGGGATCGAAGTTCACCCTGTGCGTTCCGTTCCGGCCGGTGAGCCGCTCGAGCCCCTGGCCGTCGAGCCCGATCTTGTAGAGCGGTCGCACCAGGGGGCCATCGAGGGTGGAGGTGAAGTAGATGATGCGACGTCGCTCATCGACGCCGTAGACATCGAGCACTTCCCAATCACCGCGGGTCACCTGGCGCACCAGCGATCCGTCGCGCCGGTACAGATAGATGTGGGCGTGGCCATCACGCTCGCTGACGTAGAGGAACTGCCGGCCGCCGTCCAGCCAGATGAAGTCGTTGAAGTCGATGTCGATCCAGGCCTCGTCCCGGTCGGTCATGACGACGCGCGTCGATCCGTCCCGGACGTCGACCATGAGCAGGTCCATGCGGTTCTGGTGCCGGTTGAGCCGCTGGATCCAGACCTGGTCGGAGGTGTCGGCGAAGTCCATGCGCGCCAGGTAGTGCTCCACTTCCCCCCGGCTCGACGCGATCCACGTGGCCTGTCCGCTCTCCAGCTCGATCACCCCCAGGCGGACCCGGGAGTTGTCGGTGCCGGCCTTCGGGTACCGTATTGCCGTCAGTTCCGGATAGAGCGGACTCTGGTCGATCAGGAAGAACCGGGGGATGGGGCTCTGGTCGAAACGCCAGAACGCGATGCGTCGACCGTCCGGGCTCCAGCGGAAGCCATCGACCAGACTCAGCTCCTCCTCGTAGACCCAGTCGGTCGTCCCGTTGATGATGTCTTCGCTGCCGTCGGTCGTGAGGGCGCGCTCGCGGCCGCTGGCCAGGTCGGTCACGAAGATGTCGTGATCGCGCACGAACGCCACCTTGCTAGCGTCAGGCGAGAACTTGGCGTAGCCCTGGAGGCCCGGCTCGGTGCTCACCGGCGTCAGGCGTCGAGTGGCGAAGTCCCAGACCAGATACGTGGCCCGGCTGCTGCGACGCCAGATCCGCTGGCGCCCGACGGCGATCAGCAGCTTCGAGCCGTCAGGCGCGAACTGGTAGTCGCTGATCGCGACGGGGTCCTCGGAACCGGGCGGCACGACATCGGTGCCGCGCAGCAGTACCTCCTCCGCGCCGGTGCTCGCGTCTACTCGGATGAGATCGAATACGGCGCCGTTGCGCTCGAGTCGGGTATAGCCGCTGCCATCGTCCAGCCAGTCGATCGAAACGGTCTCGGTGTCGAACGCGTCGGAGCCGTAGATGCTCTCGACGCTGAGTTCCGTCCTCTGCGCTGCGGCGGTCCGCGCCTCGGCGGAAACCACCACGGCCACGACCGAAAGGATGGCGAGTGTGCGTTTGATCATGGATCGCCTCTGCGACGTTGCGGATGCTCGAGACGCCGGCCCCGCATCGCGGTCGTATCGGGATCGGGCGCGATAGCCATCGGTGGGGCCGGTTTCATGCCGCGCGGAACCAGCGGGCGACGTTCTCGCCGAATCGGTGTGCGAGCTGGCGATGCTCCTTCGAGTCGGGCACCGCGAGAACGTCCGCCGACGTCAGGTTCTCGCGCTCGAGTTCGAGCCGGTAGGCGCGGATCCAGGCCTCCAGATCGCCCGGCACCACCTCGGGGTGGAACTGGATCCCGTATGCCGCCGGTCCCACGCGGAAGGCCTGAAGGTAAACTTCGCTCCGCGCCAGCGCGACCGCGCCCCGAGGCAGGTCAAAAGTGTCGCCGTGCCAGTGGAAGGTGTTAAAGCGGCGCGGAAAGCCCGTCCATAGAGGATCGACGTCGCCGGCGTCGGTCAGCTGGACGGGGGCCCAGCCGATCTCCTTGCCTCGTGTGCCGGGGCGGACCCGGGCTCCGGCGGCCGCGGCCAGCAGCTGGGCGCCGAGGCAGATTCCGAGGATGGGCCGTTGGGCGGCGAGCCCGTGCTGGATTAGGGCGATCTCGGCGCCGAGAAAGGGGAACCGCTCGGAATCGTACACTCCCATGGGCCCGCCGAGGATGATGAGCGGACCGGGGTCGTCGACGAGCTCCGGTGTGACGGACTCGGCGTCGCGGTACTCGAACGCGATCCCGTTCTTCTGTAGAGCATCACCGAGGTAGCCGAGATCCTCGATCTCGACGTGTCGGATGACAGTGCACAACGCGCCTGCGGAACCGATCAGCGGCACCCCTACCGATGCGATGCGTGAGGTTTCGACGATCGCCGTACCGTTCTAGTTTTCCGGGTCAACTTGGAGGTCGGACGGCGGAAGGGCAAGCGAATGGTCTCGAGATGCAGATAGTCGCGTGTCTACCGGAGCGCCGGGCGCGGGTGAGGCTGCATCAGGCGATAGGATCGGAGTATACCATCGCCATGGCCCCGGACTGGGACGAGCTGGAGGGGCTCATCCGCACCATGGCCACCGACGTCGTCGTCGTCGATCCGGCGCAAAAAGGTCGCGCAGAGCGCGAGCCGGTCTGTCGGCTGCGGCAGCGCTACCCATCGCTCCCGGTGATCATCTACACCGAGTTCCACACCACGTTGGCCGAAGCGCTGCTCGCCTGGGGCGATGCCGGTGCCTGCGGTGCGGTCTTTCTGGACCAGACCGATAGCGCGTGGGACCTGCGCAGGATCGTGAGGCTGGCCAGCGGGCGATCGGCGGCCGAGCAGATCCTGGTGGCCATCGAGCGGGAGCTTGGCCCTCTGGATGACGAGGTGCGGGGCATTCTGAGAGTCGGGCTCTTCGAAGCCACGCGCTTGCAGACGGTTGAAGCCTGGTGTCGTGTGGCCGACCTGCCGCGCCGCCGGCTGTACCGCCTGTTCCGCGCCGTCGGCCTTCCCACTCCGAAGCGATGTCTTCAGTGGCTTCGTTTGCTCCACGCCGCCAAAGCGCTGAGTGATCCGGGTGTGTCCGTGGAGGACGTGCTGCTGCGCATGGGGTACAGCGCGCCCTCCAACTTCTGGACGCACGTCCGCAAGATCCTGGGGATCACCCCCAGCGAGCTGCGCTGGTCGGTCACCGTGGACGACCTGGCCGAACGTTTCGCGAGAATCTGTCGGGAGCGAAGTGGCTCAGGCCGCCGTTCGGCCGCGGATACGGCCTGATCGATTGTCGGAACTTGGTGATCGCGCCTCGGGCCAGCCGGGAACGGCGCCCCCGGAATCGATGGGTAAAGCTCGGTCTGACGTCAGGAGCTTCAGACGAACAGATGACCCTCGTCGTCCACCGCCTCCTGCGCCGCCGGCACCTGGTCTCGCGATTCGTGACGGATCCAGCCGAACAGGCTGAGAAAAACCAGCGAAAACACCGAAAGCACTACCGTCGACCTCATCCCCGGCCTCCTCCCGAACGGAGACAGCACAGCTCGCACAACGGTCTCTATCTTCATCGACCCCTCACCTGCTGGCGGAAAGGTAAAGGCGCGGGTCTGACGACCCGCGCCTTTGGGGCAACCGCCGACCGTGACACCGCTGCCCAAGGTAAGGTTTGTTGGTGGGTCCGGTTGAGTGCAGGAACCAACCCGCTATGCGGGCGGCCAAGAGTGAAACCGGAAAACCGGTTTCAAAATACCGGAAATACGAGTTCCGGTCGGCGGTGAGGAAGCTTTGATCCCGTGCGATTCCCGCGGACACGATGACCGGACCAGTCAGAATTTCCGACCGTGATCGGAACTTCTGACCGCATCTGGAAAGGCTTGGGGCGGGTCGCATCGGGCCTTTTTCTCCGATAACTAGTTGTCTTAACTGGACTTGGCTGAAGCGAACTCCCGATTGTCGGGCTGTTGCACCGGTCAACAAGACCGGCTGCCATAAGCTAGAGGGGGCGAGGAGCGTGCCAGAACGTGCCCCTTCGCCCGACGGCGGGAGTCGACGGCGGGAGTAAACGTTTGTTTTAGCGCCGCCGATCCCGCGCCTCGACCCGGTTCGTTAGCCAATCGGCCAGCCGGCGAGCCTGTGCCTGGCGGGTATAGGCGCCGGCGGCGGCCGTGGTTCGAGAGGGGAGCTGGCCGGTCTCGTGGTAGTTTCGAAGCCACCCCTCGAGCCGGGCCGCCAGGGTGGTGGGGTCGGCTGAAAAGTCATCCATGCCACATTCCGTTAGGATCTTCGACATGGTCGGGCTCGGCGGTCCCACGGCCAGCACCGGGCGGCCGGCGCCCAGGTACTCGAAAAGTTTGGCGAGGACGACGTCTGTTGAGGGGTCGTTCCAGCTGAGGAGCAGAAGGGCGCCTGAGGCGGCCTGGCGTGCCAGGCTCTCGAAGTGTGAGACGGTTGGAGCGAAACGGAGATGATGGTCCACGCCGTGCTGCCTGGCGACCTTTGGAACGCCAGCGGGCGTGGAGCCGAGGAAATGAGCCCGAAATCCGAGGGCGTCGAGGTCCAGGTCGGAGCGATCCTGCAAGAGGGCGATCGCCTGGAGGAGCGGGGTGGGGTCCTGGCGCGGCCAGAGAAGCGATCCGACGTAGGTGAGGTCGAAGCCGGGGTTCGGCGGTGGATCGGCAGGGTAGTCGTTGGGGTCGAAGCCGTTGAAAATCACCTCGACGGGCTTCTGGTGGAGGCGTTCGAGACGGCGGGCCAGAGTGGGTGTGACGGCCGTCATCGAGTCGGCGCCCCGGAGGATGTGTCGCTCGAAGCGACGCTCGAGCCAGCGGAAAGGAGGAATGCGGACGTCCCAGTGATTGTCGGACCAGGAGTCGCGGTAGTCGGCGATCCAGGGCAGGCCCGAGACCCGCTGGAGCCTGGCGGCGACGATGTGGGAGCTGGGGGGACCGGAGGAACTGAATATGGCATCGAAGCGCCCCTCGCGGATCAGCCGTCGTCCCTCGCTGACGGCGGAGCGGACCCAGCCGAG
>JAACAK010000014.1:29849-36010 GCA_011774835.1 Candidatus Kutchimonas denitrificans
CCGCGGCTGGCTCGCTCTCGCATCGACGATTCGCCCGTGGCGGCCACGGAGCCGGGTGCCCCGGCCGGGCGCCGACTCCAGGGGGAAACGAACGGGGTGGCGTGGACCGGGCCGTGTGGCGTTTCGGCCGGCTGCGTGCGCGCCGTGAGGACGGTGGGCTCCCATCCGGAGTCGGGCAGGTAGCGGGCGAACTTGGCCACGCGCAGGCCGCCCACCGCGGGATCCGGAGGATAAAAGAACGAGACGATGAGCAGGCGTCGCCCGTCACTCATTCCACGCTTCCGGATTCTGCGGCCAACTCGTCGATCCAGGACTTCATCTCGACGCCGGAGCGGACGACGGCGGCTTCCGTCTCGGCACGCGCCTTGGCGGATTCCCACAGTTGCGGGCGGGTGGCCCAGCGCATCAGTTCGAGGGCGAGCTCGGCGATGGGCATCGTCTGGCCGACGCCGTCTTTGCGCACGTTCTCGGCCACGCAGCGCAGGTCGGTGCTGAGAACCGCGAGCCCGTTGGCCAGATAAGCCGAGTACTTCATGGTCGGCGTCAGGTGGTTGTAAGGGTTGTCGGTGGGGTAGAGAATCAGGCCGACATCGCAGCGTCGGGCGAGCCAGTCGTGCACGTCGATTGCGACCTGCCCGTAGTGCGTCACGTTGGGTACGGCCAGTTCGTGGAGCCATTCCTCGACCGCTTCGCGGCCGGGGCCGCAGACGTGTAGCCGGGTCTGTGGCGCGTTTCGTATCGAGCGCAGGATCTCCCGGAAATTGGCGGCCACGTGGGCGTCGACCGAGCCGGAATAGAAGAAGTTCACCGCACCGTCATCGAAGTCGATCGCCGGCGCCCCCTCGGGCTCGGCGGGAAGGTAGATGTTGCGCCGGAACGTCCGAATGCGGTCGGGGTCCACGGGGTGCCGGTCACGGATCGGCACGACGAACCCCTCCGGTACGATCAGACGGTCGGCCGCTCGAAAGATGACGGTCTCGATGGCGCGAAGCCGCTTTACGTCCAGCTCGACCGGCGGACCCCCAGCAGTGGCTCGGCCCTCGGCCATTTCCACCGGCAGGTCCTCCACGATGACCAGGATCCGTCGGCGGCGCAGTCGTGCCTTCATGGCCAGCGCCCGATACGCCCAGATCGCCAGTCCCAGCATCACCGGCTGGCCGACGTGTGCCATGATCGGCAGCTTCGGATAGATGAAGAGCAGGTCATCCGCCGGGTCCCCGAGGAGCCGCACCAGCTCGCCGGCCATCCACCCGGCGGCGGCCCCCCAGCGCGCCAGGCGGCGCCCGGTCCCGCGGCCCGCCGGCCGCAGCCACCTCACCTGAAGGTCGATGCCAGGGGTCGCCGACGCGAGTAGGTTCGCCAGGCTGCGAACGAACACGCCGGTGGCCGAAGCCGCGGGCACGCCGGGAGCGCCCGGCTCGAAGGCGTAGAAAGCCAGCTGCCGACTCACGACCCGGACTCCTGGGCCGGGCTCGACGGGCGCCGGCCGAGCAGGGATCGAATGCGACGCGTCAGCTGATCCATGTCGGTCCGGCTGAGAACCAACAGGTCGGCCCAGCGCGCTCGCGACTCGCGCAGGTAGCGGCGCGCCAGGAAGAGCACGGCGACGCCGTACGATACCGTGGTAGCCGCCGCGGCGCCGCTCGCCCCCCAGATCGGGATCCACCAGAGATTCAGCCCCACGTTCAGAGCCAGAGCCAGCCCGTTGGCTCGGGCCACCGCCCCCGGCAGGCCGCGCCCGTTGAGGTCCGAGCTGAGCACACGGCCCACCGAGATGCTGACGATGCCAGGCAGCAGGAGCCAGAAAGGACCGACGGCCGGCAGGAAGTCGACGCCGTACAGCAGATCGATGAGCGGCCAGGCGACCGCGGCGAGGAGGACGGCCAGGATCAGGGTCAGCCAGAGGGTGTGGCGGCTGGCACCGGCGGTGAGATCGCGCGCCGTGCCCGGCCCCGCCGCCACACGGGGGAAGAGCACGGTCCCCACGGCGGACGGCGGCATGTTGAGCTTCTCCGCCAGACCGACGGCGGTGGCGTAGTAGCCGAGGGCGACCGGCCCGGCCAGGTAGCCGACCAGGAACATGTCCGACCGATTGTGGAGAAACCACGCGACCTGGGCGACGTAGACCTTCCAACCGTAGCGGAGCGCGTCGCCTATGACCAGTGGGGCCCAGCGAGGGCGACCGGGGGCGACGGTCAGGACGATCGCGCCGCCGCCGGCGAACCCGGCCAGCTGGCCGAGCGCGGCCGACGCCACCGCACCCGGAAGACCGAGCCCGGCGGCCACGACGAGCCCGATGAGGAGCGCGAGGGTCACGGTGGGCATGATCAGGGTCGCCAGGTTGTACAGTCGATAACGCTCCAAACCCAGGAGCGCGGCGCTGGCGCACGAAGACGCGATGGTGGCCGGCAGCAGCGCCACCAGGATCCAGACCAGGTCCGGGTCGAGGGAGGTGGCGGCGAGGTACCCGGCGAACGCGGGAAGCGTCTGCAGCGCCGCGTAGGCGGCGATCAGCACGGCGCCCAGGAGCAGCGAGGCGACGATCAGGGTGAGGGCGATCGCCCGCGCCTCCGCCCGGTGCCGTGCCACCAGGTAGGTGGCGGCCGCCTCCAGCCCGAGCCCACCGAGGAACTGGAAAAGGGCGGGGATCAGGATGATGAGAGCGTACACGCCGCGGCCCTGGGGTCCCAGCCAGCGGGCCAGGATGATCGAGCTGGCGAGGCCGATGATCAGCAGCAGGCCCCGGGTCAGCAGGGTGATCGACAAGCCACGGAGCAGCCGGCTCATCGGGCCACTCCGGCCAGCAGCTCGAGCTCCCTCGGGATGACCACGGCGCTGGCGCACCGCGCCTGGATGTACTTTCGGGCGTTGACCCCCATCTCTCGAGCCCGGTCCCGGTCTCCAACGAGCTGTCGGACCGCGCGTCTCAGGTCGCTGGCGCTGCCGGGCCGGGTGAGCAGGCCGTCGATCCCGTCGCGGACGAACTCGGGGATCCCGCCCACCCGCGTCGCGACGACGGGTAGCCCGCAAGCCATGGCTTCGCACATCGCCACGCCCTGGGCTTCGGTGCGGGCCGGAGCGACGAAATAGTCGAAGTCGTTGAGGAGCGCCGGAACCTCAGAATGTGGCACCGCACGCGCCTCCAGAGTCACGGGGGCCGCGTTCCGTGCGATGAGGTGACGGAGGCGGTTGGCCTCGGGCCCGGTGCCCACGATCGTGAGCTCGCTCTCGACGACGCCACCGTATGCCGTGACGGCCAGGTCGAGCCCGTATTTCGGCCCCAGGTTGCGCAACGCGATGCCGCGAAGCCGGGCGCCACCGCTCGCCGGGGCCGCCCGCGGCCGGAATACGTCGGTGTCGACCCCGTTCGGTATGATCTCGGTCGACGGGTGACGGTATCGCGTTCCGCGTTCCGCCGTCCGTCTGAGCCAATCGGAGACGTACACCACGGCGGCGGAGTCCGTCAGAAAGCGCCGCAACCGTCGCAGCTTGCGAACATCGTGGAACAGCGACAGCAGCTTGAAGACGCCGCGGTGGTAGCCGTGGACGGCGGTCATCATCGCCTCGTAGCCGTGGATCCACACGGCCCGGGGGATCGGCACGGTGGCCGCCAGCCGGGTGTGGCCGGCATCCGGGTGCGGCGTGTGAACGGCCAGTACGTCGGGGGCGAAATCCGCGAGCGACTCCCCCAATTCGGACGCCCGACCGCTCGTGACCTTTACATGGTCGTAAGCTGCGGATTCCGTGTCGCCCTCCCGGACCCGAAAGACGCGGGGCTCGTGACCAGCGGCCCGATAGCCCCGCACACGCTGGTGAACGTAGACTCCGCTGGCCGGAGCGCGCTCGTCCGGGTAGTACTCCGTCAGTACGGCGATCTTCATCGAGGCCTGGGTGGGATCGGAGCAGGGGATCGCCCTAAAGAGAACCCGAGTATCGCGCCGCCGCAACCACGGNNCCCCTGCCCGGCTGATCGATCTCGAACAGGTGCAGCGAGTGAGACGAACCACCGTCATCGTGGCCGTCATCGTCGCCGGACTGGCTATCGCCGGCGGCGCCTCCGTCGCCCTGGCGGGACCGGTGGCCGTGGCGCTGCTGATCGGGCTGAGCATCGCCGCGGGCGCGTTCGTCCAGCTGCGAATCACGCTTCTCGCCATCCTGCCGGCGATGGTGCTTCTGCCAGAGTTGCCGCTGGCGGTGCCGCTGCGTGTCGAGGATCTGCTGATGGCGCCGCTGACCGCGGCCTGGCTGGCGCGACTGGCCATCACCCGGTCGCCCTGGCCGCGGACGCCACTCGATTGGCCCATCCTGGCGGTGGTCGTCGTCGAGCTCGCGGCGTTGCTCTGGGGCGCCTATCGGGGCACGGCGGGTCTCAGCTTCGAGCTCTACAGCGCCGCGTTCTTCTTGCTGAAGACGATCGAGGTCGCTTTCCTCTATTTCATTACAGTCGACACCGTACGCACGGCCCGTGATCTTCGAATATTCACCGCCGTGTTCGTCGCTTCCGCCACCGCGCTCGGGGTGTGGGGAGTCATCGAGAGCGGATCGCGAGGGGGCGACGTGGCGATCACGGGACCCGCCGGGCACGGCGGCTACAGCCTCCTCGGTCTGACCTATGTGGTCCTGCTGGCCGTGCTGGTCAGCCTGTCGCTGACGCGGCGCGAAGGTCGCGTAAAGGCGATGATGGTGGCCGCCGCGCTGCCCGTGTTCTATTCGCTCCTGTACACGTTCTCACGGCAGAGTTACGTGGGCGCCGCGGCGGCCTTGGCCGCGCTCCTCTGGTTCCGGCGCCGGGTCCTGCTGGTGCCGGCCATGCTGGCCATGCTGGCGCTCCCCTTCGTGGTGCCGCAGGCGGTGGAGGAGCGAGCCACCTCGATCGTCACCAACGCCCCGGATCCCGCGACGGGCAGTCGGCCATACGGGACGCGGATGCGCGCTCTGCGTGCGCGGCTGCCCGAGGTTCTCGAGCAGCGGCCGCTGCTGGGCTTCGGACCCGCCGCCCTGCCGCCGGGCTTTCTGGACAACCAGTACCTGCTGGTGCTGTACTACACGGGGCTGATCGGGCTGGCCGCTTTCCTTTGGCTCCTGGTCGCCGCCGGGCTCACGGCCTACCGGGCGTACGCCGCGACCACCGGAACGGGCCGGGGGCTGGCGCTGGCCTGGATGGCCGCGACGCTGGGCCTGGCGCTGGCCGGGTTGGCCGGCAGCCCGTTCGTCGCGGTGCGCGTGCGGCAGATCTACTGGTTCCTGGCGGCGCTGGCGGTGGCCGCCCTCAAGCTGGGACACGGCCGCTCCGGGGCGGTAGCCGAGGTCGCCGCAGGGGTCGAGCCTTGAGGGCCCTGCTCCTCACCCAGGACTTTCCGCCCGTTCTCTCGGGCGGCATCGCCACGTACTATTTTCACCTGAGTCGGTGCTTGCCGGCGGAGCTATCGGTGCTGGCGCCCGACGGCACCGGCGCCGCCGAGTTCGACGCTGTCCAGCCGATGGACGTCGAGCGGCGCAAGATCCCGCTGGTGCCGCCGTCGTACACGACGAGCGGTCGCTTGAGCCCGCTCAAGTGGCCGAGGCTCGCCTGTATCGCCGTCGCTCAGTGGTCGCTCTTCTATCGCCACGCCCGGCGGCTCCTCGAGCAGGGCTCGACCGACGTGCTCCTGGTCGGCCATCTCTACCTCGGACCGTTGGGGCCGCGACTGCGCCGCGCCGGTCGCGTGCCGTTCGGCATCGTGCTGCACGGGTCCGAGCTGCATCGCTATGCCGGGATCTCGGCGGTGGAGCGCCGTGCCCTGCGGGCGCTCGATGCCGCGGACTTCCTGTTGGTGAACAGCGAGTTTACACGACGCCAGTATCTGGAACGCGGTGTGCGGCGCGACCAGCGGTTCCTGAAGCTCAACCCGGGCGTGGACATCGAGCGGTTCGCGCCCGATGCCGGGGATCCGGCGGCGGTCCGGGAACGATTCGATCTGGGGGAGAAGCCGGTGCTCTCCTCGGTGGCCCGTCTGGTGGAGTGGAAGGGCCAGGATATGGTGCTGCGAGGGCTCCCGCGCTTGCTCGAACGCGTCCCGGACCTGGTCTACCTGATCGTTGGCGACGGCCCGTACCGGCCGCAGCTGGAGGGGCTGGCGGAGGAGCTCGGTGTGCGTGATCACGTGGTATTCGCCGGCTTC
>JAACAK010000127.1:0-648 GCA_011774835.1 Candidatus Kutchimonas denitrificans
CCACCAGGCGACCATCACGTAGATCACGATGGCCAGGCCGATCAGCGCCATCCAGGGGCCGCCGTCGTGGAAATAGATCACCGACCCGAACAGCATGATGAAAGCGCCGATCGCGCCCAACAGCGGTTGGATCGACGGTTGCAGGATGTGGTAGTCGTGGTTCTTCTCGTGCGCCATGTCGGTCCCTCGCTGGAGCCTCTCAGTTCAGTTCTGTCTCCGCCTGCTTCTCGCTGGTCGCGGCCGCGGCCACGTCCTCGGGCAGGTCGGTTTCGTAAAAGGTGTAGGACAGCGTGATGCGCGGGATGTATTTCGCGTCACGGTCCTCGACGATCTCGGGGTCGACGTAGAAGGTCACCGGCATCTCCACCCGCTCGCCGGGCTGCAGCACCTGCTCGGTGAAGCAGAAGCAGTCGATCTTGGTGAAGAAGCCGCCCGCCTCGAAGGGGGCCACGTTGTAGCTGGCCGTGCCGGCGATGGGGCGGTCGGTCGGGTTGTAGGCCTCGTAGAAGGCCAGGCCCGTCTCGCCGATACGCAGCTCCATCTCGCGCTCTTTCGGCGAGAATTCCCAGGGCATGCCCTTTTCGGTGTTGGCGTCGAAGCGGACCTTGATCGTGCGGTCGAGGATCTCGTCGCTCGCCGCCTCGGCGG
>JAACAK010000127.1:697-948 GCA_011774835.1 Candidatus Kutchimonas denitrificans
ATGGCCATCACTCAGCCTCCTGCCCCGCGACGGGCGCGTCCGAGAAATCGAGTTGCGTGACCTTCACCACGGTCAGGCCGAAGACCAGCGCGACGAAGCCGGCCAGCACGAGGCCCAGCCCCAGATTGCGGCCCCAACGGCGCTTGTGCAGCTCATGCTCTTCGCGAAAGAACATCACCATCCCCCCAGGCCCCACGGCTTAAGCGCGGCCTCGGCCAGGATCGCGCCGAAATGGCCGAAAAGATAGAGCA
>JAACAK010000127.1:970-1521 GCA_011774835.1 Candidatus Kutchimonas denitrificans
AGATAGACCGGCCCGCCGATCGCGGTGAAGCCCGTGGCCACGGCCAGCGGGGCCAGCAGCAGCGTGTAGACCAGGATGTGCCGGCGCGTGGCGCGGCGGCCATGGGTGACGGTCAGCATCGGCACGCCGGCGTCTTCGTAGTCGGACTTCATGAACAGCGCGAGCGCCCAGAAATGCGGCGGCGTCCACATGAAGATGATGGCGAACATCAGCACCGATTCCACGGAGATGCCGCCCGTCGCCGCCGCCCAGCCGATCATCGGCGGGAAGGCCCCGGCGGCACCGCCGATCACGATGTTCTGCGGCGTCCAGCGCTTCAGCCACATCGTGTAGATCACGGCGTAGAAGAAGATGGTGAAGGCCAGCAGCCCGGCGGCCAGCCAGTTCGCGGCCAGTCCCAGCATGATGACGGCGAAGCCCGACAGCGCCAGCCCCAGCGCCAGCGCGTCGCCCGGCGCGACGCGGCCCTGCGGGATCGGGCGCTTGGCCGTGCGCTTCATGACCGCGTCGATATCGGCGTCGTACCACATGTTCAGCGCGCCCGACGCGCC
>JAACAK010000127.1:1570-2210 GCA_011774835.1 Candidatus Kutchimonas denitrificans
CCGGGGCGGCCAGAAGGCCGACCAGCGCGGTGAAAACCACCAGCGACATGACACGCGGCTTGAGCAGGGCGATGAAATCCCCGAACTCCGCCTCGCGGTCGTTGGCTTGCGTGATGCTTGCGTCGGTCATCTGCTTGGCCCCGAATGGCCCGCGCCGGTCGTCCCGGCGCGGTACCGGATCAGTTCGTCAGCTGGCTGACATCCGTGTAGCTGCCGGTTTCCTCGAAACTGGAAATCCAGGCGTCGTACTCTTCCTGGCTGACCACCTTCACGGCGATCGGCATGTAGGCGTGGTCCTTGCCGCAAAGCTCCGAGCACTGGCCGAAGTAGATGCCCTCCACGTCCGGGCGGAACCAGAGCTGCGCGATACGGCCCGGCACGGCGTCCTGCTTCACGCCGAAGGCGGGGATCGTCCAGGAGTGGATCACGTCACCGCCCGTGACATCCATCACCACGGTCTTGCCGACGGGCACGACCACGGCCTTGTCGACGGCCAGCAGGAATTCGTCCTCGTTGTAGCCGGCCTTGGTCAGCTTGGCGCGCATCGCGTCGTTGAGAACGTAGGGTTGCGCACCGGCCTCGTCGTCCTCGGGCAGCATCGTGGCGGGCTGGCCGATCATGTAGCTGTCGAAGATCACGT
>JAACAK010000056.1 GCA_011774835.1 Candidatus Kutchimonas denitrificans
ACTAACTGGTCTGACTTAGATTATCTAATAGTTGATCTCCCGCCAGGAACTGGAGATATCCCACTAACATTGGCACAAACAATTCCAATTACTGGAATTTTAGTAGTTACAACTCCACAAGATGTTGCAGGTAATGTTGCAGTAAAAGCAATTGGAATGTTTGAAAAACTAAATGTCCCAATAATTGGTGTTGTTGAAAACATGAGTCACTTTGTATGTGGTAATTGTAATGAGAAACACTACATCTTTGGTGAAGGCGGTGCAAAAAAGATCAGCGAACAATTTAACATTCCATTATTGGGTGAGATTCCACTCAACTCTGGAATCATGTCTGGCTCTGATTTAGGAAAACCAATCATGCTTACAAAACCAGACTCTCCAAGTGCTGATGCATTCAAGTCAGCCGCAAAAAACATTGCAGCACAATGTAGTATTCTTGCTGCAAAACTTCAAGAAGAGATGGCTCAAGAAGGTGAATCAAAATCAGAGTCTGGTGAAACTGAAGATAAACCAACCCAAGACCCAGGCCAAGCCATCGGTTCTAACACTGCAAGCACTACTTCAAACTAATCTTTGAATTTCTGTGAAACTACCAGAAAACATTCGTGAACAATTCAAAACACCTCTTGGCGTTTTATTACCAGAAGACAAAGCAGACAAAGAACACATACTAGAATTTCTATCAAAAGATTCNNAGAACACATACTAGAATTTCTCTCTGAAGATTCCTACATCGTTACAGTTGGAGACAGAACCACAGAAAAAATGATAGAATTTGATTTGATTCCTTCACTCCAGATAGTTGACGGACAAGAAAAACGAAAGAAACGAGAACTTCCAAAACTAGAAAACATCACCACTCTAAACTGTGATAACCCAGCTGCAACTATTGCTGATTCTAGCATTGATTTGATCAAAAAGTCCTTTGCACTGAAACCTCCTGTACGAATACTAGTGAATGGCGAAGAAGATCTATTGGTAATTCCGGCGTGTCTTTATGCGCCAGAAAATGCTATTA
>JAACAK010000082.1:0-152 GCA_011774835.1 Candidatus Kutchimonas denitrificans
GGGTGCATGAGCTCGACGCCCTCGAGATCGATGTGCAGCGACTTCGCCCGGTCCCGGATCCAGTCGGGACGGCCCAGCAGCATGGGCTTCGCGATCCCTTCCTGGACCACCGAGGCGGCCGCCCGGATGATCGTGTCGTGCTCGCCGTCGGG
>JAACAK010000082.1:281-1431 GCA_011774835.1 Candidatus Kutchimonas denitrificans
GCCACCCACAGGAGCACCCGGTAGTCGAACGGCTTCGGGATGAGGTACTCGGGCCCGAACTGGAACGTGACCTCGTCGTAGGCCCGGGCCACGGCCTCGGGCACGTCCTCCCTGGCCAGGTCCGCCAGCGCCCGGGTCGCGGCCAGCTTCATCTCCTCGTTGATGCCGCGGGCGCGCACGTCCAGCGCGCCGCGGAAGATGAACGGGAAGCCCAGCACGTTGTTCACCTGGTTCGGATAGTCGCTCCGGCCCGTGGCCATGATGGCGTCGTCCCGGACCTCCGCCACCTCCTCCGGCAGGATCTCCGGGTCCGGGTTCGCCAGCGCGAAGATGATGGGCGAGTCCGCCATCGACGCCACCATCTCCTGGGAGACGATGCCCTTTACGGACAGCCCGACGAACACGTCGGCCCCCTCCATGGCCTCCGCCAGCGTCGTCCGGTCCGTGTCCGCGGCGAACCGGGCCTTGTACTCGTTCACGTCGGTCCGGTCCTTACTGATGACGCCTTTGCTGTCCACCATCAGGATGTTCTCGCGCCGCACGCCGAGGTTCACGTAGTGCTCGGCCGACGCGATGGCCGACGCGCCGGCGCCGCTGAACACCACGTTCACGTCCCCGATGGGCTTGCCCGCCACCTCCAGCGCGTTCAGAAGCGCCGCACCCGAGATGATCGCCGTGCCGTGCTGGTCGTCATGGAACACCGGGATGTCCATCAGCTCCCGGAGCTGCGTCTCGATGATGAAGCATTCCGGCGCCTTGATGTCCTCCAGGTTGATGCCGCCCAGCGTCGGGGCCAGCAGCTCGCAGAAACGGATGATCTCGTCCGGGTCCTCGCTGTCGACCTCGATGTCGAAGACGTCGATGTCGGCGAACCGCTTGAACAGGACGCCCTTGCCCTCCATCACCGGCTTGCCGGCGGCGGCCCCGATGTTGCCCAGCCCCAGCANNGACGACGGCCACCAGGTTGCCCCGGGCCGTGTACCTGAACGCGTCCTCCGGGTTCTCCTCGATCCGCTTGCACGGCTCCGCCACCCCCGGCGTGTACGCCAGGGACAGGTCCCGCTGCGTGCTCACGGGCTTCGTCGGGACCACCTCGATCTTGCCCGGCCGCCCCTGTGTATGATACTCCAGCGCCTCCGCTGATCGGTTG
>JAACAK010000124.1:0-1718 GCA_011774835.1 Candidatus Kutchimonas denitrificans
GGCGTCAGATGCCCGGTTGGGTTAGGGCGGAGGCTCTCACACGAGATCGTTCTCGTAGGCGTAAGCCGTGGCGGCGGCTCGTGACGAGACGCCCAGCTTGGTGAAGATGTTGCTCACGTGCCGCTCCACCGTCCGCTCGCTGATGTGGAGCTTTTCCCCGATGGCCCGGTTGGTCGCGCCGGCGGCGACCAGCCGGATCACTTCCAGCTCGCGGGGCGTGAGTCCGTGCGTGTCGCCGGACGCCGCACGTCGGCTGAGGGCCTCGACCCGGGCGCGGTCGGGCTCGGCTCCGAGCCGCTGGAAGACCGAGCGGGCGGCGCCCAGTTCCATCTCGGCGGTGTCCTCGTCCTCGAGCTCGCGGCAGGCGAGCCCGATGAGGACCCGGACGCGTGCGGCGGCGTAGGGCGCCTCGAGCTCTTCCCAGGCCGTCCAGGCGGCACGCAGCGCGTCCAGCGCGGCCCGGGCATCGCCCTCGGCCAGGCGCACCGCGCCTTGCGCGCGGTCCGCGAGGGCACGTAACAGCGGCGCCTGCAACGCGCCGGCGATCTCCGACAGCTCGTCGGCGGCGGCGCGCGCCGCCGGTACGTCGTCCGCGGCGAGCATGATCTCGACGTGGGCGGGCAGCACGTCGGCTCGCTCCAGCCGGTCCTCCGTTTCAGCCACCACGCGGCGGATCGCCGCTTCCGCGGCATTGACCCGGCCCTGCGCCAATCTCAGCAGCGCCAGACCGGGCTGGGGCTTTCGCCCCCACTGGCTGGCCCCGCGGTACGCCTCTTCCGCTTCGTCGAACTCACCCCTCAGCCGGTGCAGCTCGGCCCGCTGGTAGAAGGCGACGCCTGCCGCCGGCTCCCCTGACAAGAACTCGCACGCACGCCGCGCCTCCTCCATGGCATCGGGCCACTCGCCGTGCAGCAGCATGATCTCCGAGCGTCGCGCCAGGCACTGACCTCGGAACGGGACCAGCTCGGGCTGCGAGTCACACCAGTCGCTGAGCGCCGCCGTCCATTCCGTCGCCCGGCGAAGGTCGAAGATCTCCTGGCAGGTCTCGATGACGGCGCAGTAGATGACCCCGACGACAACCGGGGACAGCTCGCCCGCGTCGACGGCGGCCATCGCCTCGTCCAGCAAGCGGGTCCCGTCCTCGATCGCGCCCGACCGGATCAAGGCCTGGCCTCGGCCGAGCCGGGCGAGAGCGATCAGGTCGGGGTCACCGAAGCGCTCACCGATCGCGCCGGCCTTAGCGAAGGTGGCGTGTGCGGCCTCGGCGTCGCCCTCGCCGAGGGCCCCGAGCGCGGAGGGCAGCAAGAGAAAGCCCCGTTCCACGCAGTCGCGACTCTGGTCCTCGAGCAGTCGGCGTCCCCGGGCGATCCAACCGCCGCCGCGGGCCCGCTCGCCCGACATGAGGAGTTGGAAGCCCAGCCAGAACGCGCAGCGGGCGGCGCGCTCCGCCTCACCCCGGTCGTTGTACTCGTGGTGCGCGCGCCCCCAGATCTCCGCGCTTTCGCCATCGCGTCCGAGCAGGTACGCGACGGTGGCCAGTCGTTCGAGATCCTCGGGCGCCAGCGGGGTTTGTCGGTCCGCGTCCGAGAACCGGGCGAAGGCATCGGCCCAGGCCCCGCGTTCGAAGGATTCCCGGCCCTGATCGAGTGCGTCGGATCTGCTCATCGCGTGCTTTCCAGATGGGAGCGGTCGCCAGCGCTACGGGGTAGCCGTGTGGC
>JAACAK010000124.1:1743-5585 GCA_011774835.1 Candidatus Kutchimonas denitrificans
GGCGTCTGCAGGCAAATTGCACCCGTTGGACCCGTGGCTCACCCGTGTTGGAAAGTGGGCGCCCCGAGGGCCGAATCGACGCGCGGCAGACCGCTCTGGTGTATCTTTATCGAGTACTCGCTACCTGATGTGAAAGTCCCGCCATGCCCCAATCCATGATGCCAATAAGACGAGCGACCACGAGGATCGTCCTGCTCGCGAGCCTGCTCTTGGGGGCGGCGCCGTCGGCCGTCCACGCCCAGTTCCGTGACGATCCGTCGGCCGCCGAGTGCCGGCGTTGGCTCCAGGACCTGTCTGCCGGGGGCGAAGCGGCGCTCGATGTGCTGCAGTTCGGATGGGTGGCGGGGTGCCGAGAGGAGGCCGTTGTGCCGCTGGCGTCGGCGATCCGCAGCTCGAGGGCCGAGGGCGACCCGGAGTTTCTCTACGCGCTGGTGAAAGAAGCGGCGCAGATCCGGGACGAGCGAATCCTCGATGCCGCGCTGGAGGTCGCGACGGCGAACGGCGCGAGCGAGCCGGCCCGGGCGGCGGCGATCGTGGTGCTCGCGACCCAGTTCGGTGGCGACCTGGACTACCCGGGCGTCGAGGGCGCCGCCCTGCTGACCGAGCCGCTCCCGGACGAAGGGCTCTGCGGTCCCGGCCTGTCCCCTGTTCCGCGGACGGTCGAGAACCCGCTGCCGCCCGGCTCGGGGCGGCGCGTTGCCGCGGCCTTCGACCAGCTGGCGCTGCACGGCCCGCGGCTGCTGCGCAACCTGGCACGGTGCGCCCGCACCGCGCTGGGCTCTGACATCCCGCCACAGATCGACGTCAGCGAGAGCTCGATCGAGAACCGCTGCGGCACCACCTACCGGGTCCACAACAACACGCCCCTGTGGCTGGTCTATCAGTTCCGCGTACCGGCGACGGGCGAATCCGGCGACCTGCCGATCGGCGCTCGCTTGCGCCGCGAGTTCACCACGCGGACCGAAGGGACGGTCGAGCTGCGCTACGACGGCCGGCTGGTCGACACCGCCGAGCCCGGGCGGGCCTGCAGGTAAAGAAGCGCTTTTCTGCCCGGGCCGCCGCAGGCCACGGGCAGGAGGTGTCTGGCGCTGCCGGTGGACACCGAGGAGGTGCAGCGAGAAGTTGAGAATATGACACGAAGAGAAACGTCGTTTGCTCGGGATGAGGAGCTGGCGCGGCGGGCCGGGCCCGAGGCCGGGGCGGATCGACGGTGACCCGGAGAGGAGTCCGTACCGTTCGGATAGGCTCCGACCTTCTCGTGCTGCTGGTGGTACTCGCGATCGCCACGGCAGTATCATGCTGGGACGGCTCGGAGCGAGGTTCCCGAGAGGATGATCCGCCGATGGGAGCAGCGCGCCACGAGGTGCCAGGGATAACGTGGACCGGGATGATCGAGGTCGACTCCGGCGAAGCGTACCAGGGGCCCTGGCGCATGAACGCGTCGGACTTTCGCTACGTGGACGACCCCACGGTGGCGATCGACCGGGAGGGGGTCGTCGGCGTCGCCTGGGCCGATCAGGCCCGGAAGGACATCTTCTACCAGGCCTACGGGCCCGATGGGAACGCGCGGCTCCACCAGCCCGTGAACGTCTCCCGCAGTCCAGAGATCTTCTCCTGGCTGCCGCGGATCGCTTTCGGCCCGGGCGGTTCGGGCGGGGTCTACGTGCTGTGGCAGGAGATCGTGTTCTCCGGCGGCTCCCACGGCGGCGAGATCTTCTTCGCGCGCTCGACCGACGGCGGCCGGAGCTTCAGCGAGCCGATGAACCTCTCGAACACGCCCGCCGGCGACGGCAAGGGGCGTCTCACCCGGCGCTTCTGGAACAACGGCAGCCTGGATCTGGCCGTCGACTCCGGGGGCGAGCTGTTCGCCGCCTGGACCGAGTACGAAGGTGCACTGTGGTTCTGTCGCTCGACCGACGGCGGCGCCAGCTTCACCGAACCGCTGCATGTGGCCGGGCGCGGCGCGGAGCCCGCACGGGGGCCCGCCCTCGCCGTGGGCCCCGGGGACGCTGTCTCTCTCGTCTGGACCGTCGGCGAGGACCCGGCCGCCGACATCCACATCGCGAAGTCGCGGGATGGCGGCCGATCGTTCGGCCAGCCGTCGGTCGTCCACCAGAGCCCCGGGCACGCCGACGCGCCGAAGATCGCCGTGGACGACGAGGGCACCGTTCACCTGGTCTATGCCGAGAGCTCCGAGGGCCCCCTTCAGCGATACGAGATACGGTACGCGCGCTCCACCGATGGCGCCGCCACGTTCGAGGCGGCCCGGACGATCGCCGACGCCGACTCGCGGGAGTACGAGAGCGTGAGCTTCCCGTCGCTGAGCCTGGACGGCGCGAACAACGTTTACCTCGTCTGGGAAATCTTTCCCGACCCGAACCGCCGGCCGCGGGGACTGGGGTTCGCCGTGTCGCGCGACGGCGGCCGCACGTTCACGGACCCCTCGATCGTTCCCGGCACATCCGGTCCCGGGCTCGGGGTCAACGGGAGCCTGCAGGGACTATTGATGAGCAAGCTCGCGGTGAACGGATCGGGCGCGATCGCCGTGGTCAACAGCACGTTCAGTCCGAACGAAGCGAGCCGCGTCCGCCTCGTTCGGGGCCAGGTAGCCGGACGCTGAGTCGAGGCCTATCTCGTGATCCTTTACCTCTACCGCGCCTCTGGAATAACGCATCAGCGATCGTGAGCTTTTGAGATGCAAATACTACCCGGCGTAGACGGCCAAACCCTGGCGGCGCTCATCACCGCGTTTGCCGGCCTGGTGACGACGGTGATGGCGGTCACGAAGTACCTGTCGCGACGGGACAAGCAGATCGCGGCCCGTAACGTCTTCCGGACCGTGGTCGATTCCCTCTCGTCCGAGGCCGAGGTACAGCGCCTGGGCGCCGCCATTCTTCTTCGTCGATTTTTCGACCCGGAGACCGAGCTCGGTCAAGGTCGAACGCCCTATGCGCGGGAAGCGATCGATGTGATCGCGGCGATCCTTCGCGATGTCGAGACCGGCAACTTCCAGAAGCTGCTCGCTGACGGGCTGCGCTATGCACCGTCGCTCCAGCAGGCCGACCTGCAGCGCACCAACCTGCAGAAGGCATACCTTGGCAGTAAAGGCAACGATAGGCCGAACCTGCGCGGCGCCGATTTTTATCGAGCCGATCTCTCCGGCGCCTCACTCAAGGGCGCGCTCGCTGCCGCGGCAGTGTTCTACCAGGCCCGCCTGCACAAGACGATTCTCAAGAACGCCGATCTGCGTCGCGCGAATTTCTTCGAGGCCGACCTGCTGGGAGCCAGCTTCGCCGGCGCTTATCTGTACGGTGCCAACTTTACCGAGGCGCGAAATCTCCCTCCGGGACTGTCGAAGCACATTGGGTCCGATGGGACGTATACGGACGAGGGACGGTTCGAGCCCGCCGTCGAGCCCACGGCGCCCGACAGGCTCAGAATTTTCCTTAGCAAGCCCGGCACGCTCAGTGTGACCCAGCGGCAACTGGTCGACGAGCTGGGGACGTTGCTCGCTCAGGAGGATGTCGATATCAGCACGGTCGAGCGTGAGGATTATCCGGGCTTTGGCGCTGTCTCGGAGGTGCGACGGGTCATGACCGGCTGCTCCGGCGCTGTCATTCTGGGCTTTCGCGAGCTCGAGATCCGCGACGCTGTCTGGCGCCTGGGAACGGAGGAAGCCAGGGACCTTGAAGGGATCGCGCTGCCGACCGCGTGGAACCACGTCGAGGCTGGAATGGCCGCGATGGCTGGCCTGCCTATACTCGTCCTGGCCGAGCAGGGCGTGGTGGGTGGCCTGTTCGAGCTGGAGGATGTCGAGCACATCGTGATGAACCTCGACTTGC
>JAACAK010000031.1:0-1698 GCA_011774835.1 Candidatus Kutchimonas denitrificans
GGGCACCCACTCATCCCACCCTGCATCATCGCGCCCATCATGCCGCGACCCATCATGTCCTGCAGCAGGCGCGCGGTGTAGCGCACACTGGAGCGCTGCTCAGTCGTCAGGACAGCAAGCGCCTGCTGCGAGACGCGGGCGGCCTCGACCTGGGCATTCACGTGTCGGTCGGCGATCTCCTTCAGCGCCGACTCGTACGCGGACAGGTTGGGCTCATTGCCCTTCAACGCCTCCATCGCCTGTTGGCGCAGCGGCATCATCTCGCTCATCAGCGACTGACGCGCCTGGTTAACCTCCTCTCGCAGCGCCTCCAGGCGCTCCACCTGGGACTCGCTCAGGCCGAGCGCGTCCTTTTGCATGAGGATCATCCCGGGACCCGGGACAGACATCATGCCCATCATGCCTTGCCCCATCATCCCCTGCCCCATCATCCCCTGCTGGGGCTGATCCTGGCCCTGGGGATGATGCTGGGCGTGCTGCGCCCGCAGCGTCCCGGGCAGTGCCAGAGCGCCGGCCAGCAGCAAGGCGATTACGTTCGGTTTCATCATCCTCTCCTCTTTCCCCGGGCGGTCGAGAACGTCGTGCCCGGCGTTGGGACATGTTCTACTCTCGAAATACAGCGTGAACTTAGGCTCCACCCATTTAACTGCGGCTAAAGTCACCCTTAAGGTATCTTGAGGCTCCAACAGCCGATCTGGCCTGGCGGAGGCCAACGGTAGACGGTCGTTCACCGACGGGTGAGATATTGCAGGACGAACCGCAGAACACCCGGTTCCGGTCAGAACTCTGGGTCGAACAGTTCGGGGAGGCGCTTGCGGTAGCGCCGGCTTAGGGTGAGCTCGGTGCCGTCCTCGAGGACGATGATCTGGTCGCCATGCGACCAGGGCCGAAGCTCGGCGACTCGATCGAGGTTCACGATGGCGCTGCGGTTGACGCGGACGAAGCGCGACGGATCGAGTCGGTCCTCCATGCCGCCGAGCGTGCCGCGCACCAGGTGGGCGCCCCGTCCCGTGTGCAACTTCACGTAGTTATCTGCCGCTTCGACCCAATCGATCTCATCCTGCCGGACGAAGAACGACCGGTCGTCTTTCTTCACCAGTATCGGCTGGCCGGTTCCGCCGCGGGCGGCTTCCAGGAGCCGGCGCAGGGCCTCGCCCGGCAGGCCCGGCTCACGTCCACGCATCCGCTGACGAGCCCGCTCCAGCGCGCTCCGGAAACGCGGCTCGTCGAACGGCTTGAGCAGGTAGTCCAGCGCCTCGACCTCGAAGGCGCGGACGGCGTGCTCGTGGTGGGCGGTGACGAAGATGAGGTGGGGCCGGGCCGCGCCCAGCGCCTCGATCACCTCGAAGCCGTCGGCGCCGGGCATCTGGATGTCGAGGAAGACCAGGTCGGGTTCCAGTTCGCGGATCGCGGCGACGGCCGCGGGTCCGTCGCCCACCTCGCCGACGACCTCGACGTCCGGCTCGCGATCGAGGAAGCGGCGGAGCTTCCGGCGAGCCGGTGGCTCGTCGTCCACCAGCAGGGCGCGAAGCCGTTCGCCGGTCACGGCGCGGCACGCACCGGGGACGGATCCACCGCCTTCGCCCCTCTGAACGGCAGTCGGACGCGGACGCGGGCTCCACCGTTCGGTGGGTTCGCGACCTCGAGATGGGCGGCAGCGCCGTACAGCCCCTCCAGCCGAGCGATCGTGTTAGGCAG
>JAACAK010000031.1:1711-3584 GCA_011774835.1 Candidatus Kutchimonas denitrificans
GTCAGACGGTCGCCGTCACGTCGGGCGGCGATCGAGATCCGTGCCGGAGCCGGCGGCTCCGGTTGACCGTGGCGGAGCGCGTTCTCGACCAGCGGCTGGAGCAGGAGCGACGGGACGAGGGCGTCACGCGCCTCGGGCTCGACCTCGAGCGTGACCTCCAACCGATCGCCAAAGCGAGCGCGCATGATGTCCAGGTACATCTCCACCACCTCGACCTCGTGGGAAAGAGGCACCTGCTGCGTGGCGACGCCGCCGTCCATCGTGCGCCGCAGCAGCTCGCTCAGCCGGGTGAGCACGGAGTCGGCGGCGGCCGGATCGTCGTACATGACCGACGAGATCGTGTTGAGCGTGTTGAACAGGAAGTGGGGCTGCAGTTGCGCCCGCAGGCCCTCGAGCTGTGCCCGGGCCAACCGCGTTTGCAGGCGCGAGAAGGCGACCCGCTGCGCCTGCGCTTCGCGGTAATGTCCGATCAGGTAGGCGAGGATGAGCGTGAGCGAGTAGACGATGAAATCCGACGGCAGCTCCATGAAGAAGCGTACGGGCATCGCGCCGTAGTCGTAGGCGCCGAGCCCGGCCAGCGGGAAGATGGCGACGCGGGCGCCCCAGTTCCAGAGCGTGTGAGCCGTCGAGAAGAGCGCCACGCCCGCCAGGTGAACGGGCAGCCGGGCCAGGCGGCCCGGACGGTCGATGGGAAAACGAAAAGCCAGCCAGACGATGAGCGGTACGAGTAGGGCGACGCCGTACGCCGCGGTCATCTCCTCGATGAACGGCTCGAGGATCGGCGAGTCGACGCCGCGGGTGACGTCGTCGAGGTAGTAGTAGGTGAAGTTCAGCAGGCCCAGAGCCGTGCCCAGCCCCAGGGCCACCTTCCAGTAGCCCTTCAAGAAGGCGCCGAACCGAAACCGCCTCGGATCTCCCATGCCTGAACCCTAATCCGGAAGCGCGAACGCCACAACGTAGTCTCCCAGGGTGGTGTCCAGACCTCCGTGGCCGCCCGCGGCGATCACCACGTACTGCTTGCCCTCGGCGCTCAGCCGATAGGTCATCGGCGTGGCCTGGCCGCCCGCCGGCAGCCGCCCCTTCCACAGCTCTTCCCCGCTCTCCAGGTCGAAGGCCCGCAGGTAGTCGTCCATGGCCGCGCCGATGAAGACCAGGCCGCCGCCGGTTATGATGGGACCGCCCAGGTTCGGCGTGCCCCAGCCGATGGGGAGCGGCACGGGCGCGATGTCCCGGATCGTGCCCAGCGGCACCCGCCAGGCCACCGCGCCGTTCCCGAGATCGATCGCCACCAGCTCGCCCCAGGGCGGCCGCGTGCACGGGATGTCGATGTCGGAGACGAAGCCGCCCTCCCGGTTCATACCGTAGGGCGTCCCTTCCTGGCCGGTGAACTGGCCCCGGGCGTCGGAGGCGCGGCGCGCCGAGTCGTACTGGGCCCGGGGGATGAGCCGCACCCAGCTGGCGAAGTTGTTCAAATTGACGACCATCAGCTGCCGGTCCGGGTGCAGCGCGACGCCGCCCCAGTTGGCACCGCCGATCATGCTGGGATACTCCAGCGAGCCGCCCAGGCTGGGCGGTGTGAAGATCCCCTCGTAGCGCAGCCGTTCCATGCGCTCGCGACATTCGCGGCTTCCGATGGGCGTGAGCCCGAACGCGTCGTCTTCGGTCAGCGGCTCGAAGAGCGGCGGCGGCAGCACCGGGAACGGCTGGGTAGGCGACGTCCGCTCGCCCGGCACGTCGGTCTGGGGGACCGGGCGCTCCTCCACCGGGAAGAGCGGCTCGCCCGTCTCGCGGTGCAGCACGAAGATGTGGCCCATCTTCGTCGCCTGGATCACCGCCGGGACCGGGCGGCCGTCCCGGGTCAGAGTGGCGAGGG
>JAACAK010000118.1 GCA_011774835.1 Candidatus Kutchimonas denitrificans
TGACCCGGGTGGCCTTGTCGTCCGGCGCCACGTCCGACAGGCGCACCGCCACCATGGCCACCGGCCGGTTCGACGACAGGCTGAGCTCCGCCACCGCCGCGCCCAGGATCTCGGTGGGCTCGGCCAACGGCTCAGTCTCGAAGATCAGCGCGCCGCCGTCCTCTTCCCGTTGATCGTGCGGCAGGTCCGGAGGTGCGGCATAGGAGCACCACTTGCCGGCGAACAGGCCGACGCTCAACGGCGACTGAATGCTCAGCGGTATCTCCTCGCGGCCGCCACCGTCCGGCACCAGCCGCCAGGAGCCGAGGCGGTAGGTCCGTATATCGATACGCCGCGAGGGCCACTCGGCCTCGGCCACCCACCGGCCCGGTCGCGTCTCGTAATGCGCCGTGGGCGACACGCTCTCTTGCATCCACACCCGCAGCATCGGCTCCTCCATCAAGCCCCGGTCGCACCCCTTCAACCAGTGATCCCACCAGCGCAACGCCTCCTGCAGGAAACCGATCGCCGGGCCCGGCACGCCCAGATGCGGGTATTTGTGACTCCAGGGCCCGATCAGCCCCTTGCGCGGCACCTCCAAGTTGGCAAGCAATCGAAACACGGCGTTGGAATAGCCGTCCGCCCATCCGCTCACCGCCATCACCGGGCATCGAATCGCCGCATAGTCCTCGCACACCGACCCGTGCTTCCAGTACGCATCGCGCCGCTGGTGACGCAGCCACTTCTCGAGCCACAGCCCGCCGCCCTCCAATCGCTCGAACCACATCTCCCGCCAGCGCTCGCCCACCAGCGCCGGATCGGGCGGGCAGCTGTTGAACGCGAGCATCACCGAGGCCCAGGAGAGATTGTCGCCGAGCAGACAGCCGCCCATGTGGTGGACGTCGTCGGCGTAGCGATCGTCGGTCGAGCACAGTGTGATGATGGCCTTGAGCTCCGGAGGCTGCAGCGCCGCGATCTGCAGCGCATTGAACCCGCCCCAGGAGATGCCCATCATGCCCACCGAGCCGCTGCACCACGGCTGCTCGGCGATCCAGCGCACGACCTCCAGCCCGTCGTCCAATTCCTGCTGGAGGTACTCATCCCGCAGCACCCCCTCCGAGTCCCCCGACCCACGCAGATCGACCCGGATACAGGCGTAGCCGTGACCCGCCAGGTACGGGTGTGTGATGGAATCGCCGACAGCCTCGAAATCCCGCTTGCGATAGGGGATGTACTCGAGGATCGCCGGGACGGGATCGCGCTCCGCCCCCGCGGGCAACCAGATGCGCGCCGCGAGACGCACCCCGTCCGACATGGGGATCCA
>JAACAK010000093.1 GCA_011774835.1 Candidatus Kutchimonas denitrificans
TGATCGAACGTACCTGCCCGGAGCCGCCCACCCTGGTGGGACATCTGCTGGGCGGCGCCATCGCGGCGCGTTTCGCCATCCAGCACGGCGATCGGCTGCGCCGGCTGGTGCTCGTGGACTCGCTGGGGCTGGACCGGTTCCGGCCGTCCCTGCGCTTTCTGTTCAACCTGCTCTTCTTCCAGGCGCGTCCCACCGAGGGCACCTACCACCGGTTCATGCGGCAGTGCGCGTACGACCTGGACGCCCTGCGCGACCGGATGGGCGAGCGCTGGGAGCCGTTCGTCTCGTACAACCTCGAGTTCGCCCGCTCGCCGAAGGCGAAGGCCGCCGGCCGCCTGCTCAAGGAGCTGGGCCTGCCCCGGATTCCGCCGGAGGACCTGGCGCGGATCGATGTGCCCACGACCCTGATCTGGGGCCGGCACGACAAGGCGCTGAAGCTGCGGATCGCCGAGGCGGCGAGCGAGCGTTACGGCTGGCCGCTGCACGTGATCGAGGACGCGGCGGACGACCCGCCGCGGGACCAGCCCGAAGCGTTCCTCGATGCGCTGCGCCTCGCGGTCGAGGGCTCATGACGGGATCCAGCTCACCGTCGTTGGCTGCCGGGCAATGACCGGGTGAGCCAGGCGCCGCTGGCCGAAGGCTCGGCCAGGCAGGGCGCCTGGCACGCTCGCCGCCCTTCGATGAGCCGTGGCCTCAGACCTCGTCGAAAAAGGCCGCGATGTCCCGGGCGAGAAGCTCGGGTTCCTCCACGGGTGCGAAGTGCCCGCCCCTGGGCATGTGCGTCCACCGCCGCACGTCGAACAGCCGCTCGGCCCATTCGCGAGGCGGCAAGCCCGCCGGGTCGGCGAACAGGGCCACGGCCGTCGGTGTCCGGACGTAATCGCCCGGACCCGCCTCGACGCCCCCGTGCCAACGGTTGTCGAAGTAGTACCACATAGACGACGTGATCGTCCGGGTCGCCCAGTAGATCGTCAGGGTGGTCAGCAGAAACTCGCGGGAGAACCTTCGCTCCAGATCGCCGCCGCAATCCGCCCACGACCGCCACTTCTCCAGGATCCAGGCAGCGAGTCCGGCCGGCGAGTCGTTGAGCCCGTAGCCCAGGGTCAGCGGCCTGGTCGATTGGATCGCCTTGTAACCGCCTTCCCGCTCCCACCACGCTGCGCTCCGCTCCAGATAGGCCCGCTCAGCCGCCGAGAGGGGTTTCGAGCCCTGGCCCGTGAAGGGTTGCAGCTCGAGGCCGCTCAGGTGAATCCCCAGCATCGGATCCGGATCGTGCAAAGCCATGAACGCCGACACCGCGGCCCCGAAGTCGCCGCCGTGTGCGCCGTAGCGCTCGTACCCGAGGCCGCGCATGAGGCCGTGCCAGAGACGGGCGGTATCACGGCTGGTCACCGCCGTTCGGGCGGGGCGCTCCGAAAACCCGTAGCCGGGGAGCGAGGGGATGACCAGGTCGAACGCCGGCCCGCTGACGCCGTGGTCGCCCGGTCGGGTGAGAAGCGGCACGAGGGGAAGGAACTCCACGAACGTGCTGGGCCAACCGTGAGTCAGGATCAGTGGGATCCCCTCCTCGCCGGCCGCCCTGGCGTGAACGAAGTGGATGGCGCAACCGTCGAGCTCGGCACGGAAGTGGTCGAACGTGTTGAGCCAGCGCTCCTGCTTCCGCCAATCGAACCTGTCGGCCCAGTATCCCAGCAGGCGTCGCAGGTATTCGAGATTCGTTCCCGGACCCCAGTCCGCAGCCGGCGCCTGATCCGGCCAACGAGTATCGCGGATCCGCGCCCGCAGATCGGAGAGGTCATCCTCATCGAGATGGACCGAGAAGGGCTCCACGTGGATGGACGAGATCTCCCGGCTGGACACGTCCGCGATCCTCAGGAGTCCCACGGCGCGAGCGCGAGCGCCCGCTCGTAGGCGGCACGGCTGTGCACCGGCTCGCCGTGCGAGACGATCACGCGCTCGAACGGCAGCTCGAGCAGCGCGCGGAGTGCGGGCAACGCACGCTCCTCGTGCCAGGGCGTAGCCCACACCCGGAGCTCGCCACCCGGCGCGGTGAGCGCGTCGGCGAATACCAGCGCGCGGTGCTCGGGCAGCCACAGCGGCGTTTCATTGCGGCCCCGCCCATCGTACAGTGCCACCAGCCCGCCGGGAAGCCGGCTGCCCGGGTAGATGGGCTCCAATCGCGTATCGGGAACGTCGTCGCGAAGGAAGCGATCCGGCCCGAAGGCGCGGGCACCGTAACGGCGCGCGAACAGATCGACGTCGCGTACGTGATCCGGCTTGAGAACGACGATCGCGGTGGGCGGCCGCGCGTCGAGCCGCTCCCACACCGCGGTCGCCGCGTCGGGCGGAGCGAGCGGATCGAGAACCAGGGTCTCTTCCTCCGACTCGACGCAGGTGGACGCGACGATCGGGTCCCAACCCTGATTCGGCTTCCAGCCGGGATGCTCGACGCGCCATATCCACAGGCCCGCGGCCACATCCCGGATCTCCGGGCGCGACTCCGAGCCGTCCCTCAACAGGTCGGCTCCGCCAGCGCACCCGCCGGCACGAGCTCACCGCGCTCCCACGCGCGCCGCGCGTGCCGCACATGCTCGGACCGGAAGGCGGGCCGCCGCTGCAGATAGTCGGGCGTCACGTCATAGAACGGCAGGTAGTGCATCCGCCTCCTCCTCTTCCCTGTCCAGCTCCAGCTCCCACGTCTGGCCGACCAGATCGTGGCCGAAGCTGTGATGCCGCTCCTCGTGGACCAGCCGATAGCCCTCTCGCTCGTAGATGTGACGGGCCGCATGCAGCACGCTGTTCGTCCACAGCGTGATCTTCTCGTAGCCGGCCCGGCGGGCGAAGCGCGTGCATTCGCGGACCAGGCGCTTCCCGATCCCCAACCCGCGCGCCTTCGGTTCCACCAGCAGCAGGCGGAGCCGCGCCACGCCTTCGCACTCGCGATCCCGGACCAGGAAGACCGAACCCACGTTCTCTCCCTCCCGCTCCGCGATCCAGCAGCGCTCCCGCTTCGGGTCGAAGCGTCGAATGAAATCGGCGACGATCTCCGCCACCAGCGCCTCGAAGCTCTCGTCCCAACCGTACTCGCGGCTGTACAGCACGCCATGGCGATGGACCACCCAACCCATGTCGCCCGATCGATGCTCCCGGAGGAGGTACGGCACCCGCGACTCCGGCCCGTCGCCGAGCAGCCTTTCGATGGTCGCCATCGCCCCCAGCAGCCGGCGCTGGTCCTCCTCGGACAGGACCTTCAGCATCGCCGCGATCTCGGCCTGCGACGCCGCATTCAGCTCGGCGAACGCGGCCCGGCCCGCCTCGCTCAGCGAGATCAGGCTCTGGCGCCGGTCCGCCTCCGACGTCCGCCTCGCGATCAGGTCGCGCCGGGCGAAGCCCCTGAGGATCCGGCTCAGGTAGCCGGCATCGAGGTCGAGCTCGTCGGCGAGCCGGGTGGCCGTCGTCTCCTCGTGCTGGGCCAGCTCGTAGATGACGCGCGCCTCGGTGAGGGAGAATGGGGTCTGCAGGAGCCCCTCCCGCAGCAAGCCGATCTGCCGGGTGTAAAACCGATTGAAGCGCCGCACGCCCCCGACACGCTGCAGGAACTCCGCCTCCGAGCTCGACGAACGCCTTCGGCCCCACATCGGTCAGGGCAGCTCCGGCCCGGCATCGGCCCCCATCAGCCCGGCGACCGCGAGCCCGGCCAGCGTCCAGCCGATCAGGTTGTCCAGGATCATCACCATCGCATAGTCGCTGGGGAAGCCGAACCAGTTCCAGTAGAATCCCTGGCTGGAGAACCCGATGATGAGCCCGAGCAGCGCGAACCGTCCCACCCTGCGGGCGTAGCCGGCCTCCGGTGTCCCAGCCACGAGAGTGATCCCCACAAAAGCCGCCAGGATCTGGATCAGGAGCCCCACCGCAATCTGTTGGCCGGTCCCCGGCCCCGCGCCCGGCGGCTGCAAGTTCACGAACGCGCGCAGCCGATCCGTGGCCTGGTCCGCCCCGATCGGCAAGTAGTAGACCCCGGGCTCGCCGCCCTGCTCCGCCAGCACGGCGGCCACCCGCGTCTCGTCGCCGAAGGCGTGGAAGACGCCGTCGTGAAAGGGGAGCAGCCCGTGCGCGACGAACCCCCAGACGAAGAGCACCACCCCTGCCAGCCCGCTGAGAAGAATTCTATTCAAGGGCCCCTCCCGGTTGATGCGAGCGCCTCTGGACAGGTACGCGGGGGTATGGCTCACGACAGATGGCCCCCGCTGCGGTCCAAAAGTCAGGAAAAATGCCGAGAATATTTGACAGTGTAATGTAATTCGTTGCTTTTGTCAAGTATAAAGGGCCGAAACGGATCGGGGGCGTCTGCTGGCCGGGCTCCCGGTCGCGGAGCGCCGGATGCGGCTGGCCGGCATTCCGAGTGCCGTGCTGGAAGGTGGGGACGGGCCGCCGATGGTCCTCCTGCACGGCCCGGGAGAGTCCGCCGTCAACTGGAGATGGGTGATCCCGGAGCTGGTGACGACGCACCGCGTGGTGGCGCCCGACCTGCCGGCCCACGGCAGCTCGGAGGGGGC
>JAACAK010000011.1 GCA_011774835.1 Candidatus Kutchimonas denitrificans
CGCAACTAGATGCCGCCGGCCTAAGTCTAGCTTTCCATCGCGGTACAAATTAAAGGGTACTGACCCCTTAAATTGGCGGTACAAATTAAAGGGTACTGACCCCTTAAATTGCTGACCCCTTAAATTGCTGCGACGGCGTCGTGCAGCTTGGCATAGAGTCCCTCGATGCTCACCGGGCAGGCCCACGAGACGTCGTCCACCTGGTAGGGCCGGCCCACCGCGACGCGGAGCGTGGGCTTCTCGCCCTTCGGCGAGAGGGCCGCGATGCGACGCTCAGCGATCAGCTCGCCCGTCACTTTTTCACTTCTTGGTGCGGGGCCCAGGCTTCATTTCGTGTGGGCGAGCTTTTTGTAGTTCTCGACGAGATCACTTCTCACGCCGCTGGACGGGATGCGCGGCAAGAAGTCGCTTTCGAGTTCAACATCGATGCTCCCGGGCCTCGGGCTGTACTCGATCAGCTTCGCGAGTGAGTTCTCGACGACCTGGTAGTTTTTCGCCTCCAGAGCGATTCGGATTCGCTCGGCGTGAGCTTGCCTCACGAAGTTGCCTTCCCGCGCGGCTTTCTCGACAGCGACTTCAACAGTCGATAGCGCTTTGGGTAGATCGTGCACAAGGCCATAGTAGTGTGAAGCCAGCTGTAGCCAGGCCTCCGGATTGTCGGGAGCAAGATCGATCTGCTTTTTAATCGCGTCTTCGGCTGCTTCAAGTTTGCCGAGCAGCTGATACTCGGAGGCCAAGCGAGACAGGATGTAGAGCTTCTCCTCCTGGTCTTCCGTGTTCCTCAGAGCGTCCCGCAGCAAGCCGGTCACATCGGCATTGCGATCCGCTTTTTTGATCGCCCTGATCTGCGAATCCAACTTCTGAAGCTTAGCGTCATCCGACATATCTCACCTCGACTCGCGAGCTAACGAGGGTAGTCCACGAACGGGTTCCACTCCGGGGGCTCGTTCGGGCTCGGCTTCCCGCCGTTGGCTACGCACATGTTTCTCCTGTCTGCCGCTCGCGTCTGGCATGCTTTGACCCATCTCATCCCGAGATTACGCCATTGCCAGCATCTGCTGTCTTCGGCCTCCCAGCGCTTGTAGCAGAAGTCATCGTCGTCTTTGCATTGCTTCGGAGTATCGCCGCTCAGTAGTGCAGACGCTCCTCCGATGGTGATGAGCGTTGCGATCGTTGCCCCCGCTCCGCAACCGATCGGACCCGCCCAGGAACCCAGCGCACAACCCACCGCGGCTTGAGCTGCCTCACCTGTTGGGTCATTCCACCGCAGCGGATTGTTGAGGACTCGGGCGTAGGGGTTCAGCTCCAGCGGCGGCCGATTGAACACACCAGCACGCAGGTCCGCCATGTACCCCGCGACGTGCTCGTTGATCCCGCGCGGGTCCGCCGTGATGAAGCGCCCGGTTCTGGGATCGTAATAGCGCGCGCCGTTGAGAAGGAGTTGGGTTTCCTGATCCCAGTAAGTCCCCGCGAACCGCCCCCGATAGATAAACTCTTCGCCGTCGCCGTCCGGATCATTGGCGGCCTCCCCTATGCCAAACGGATCCCCGATCCACCGCCACACCACCGGCCCGCCGGGCTCGCTGATCGCCCGGGGCATGCCCAGGTGGTCGGTATGGATGTAATGTAGCCCGGATTCGGCGTTGACCGCCACCGGCGTGTCGTTCAGATACACGACCTCGCGGATCGGCGTGCCGTCTTCCTGATACTCGCCGATGAGGTGGCCGGCCGCGTCGTAGACGAACAGCACCGTCCGCGGCGCGCCGGTCAATCCGAGCGCCTCGAGCTCGGCCTCGATCGGCGAGCGGCGCTTGTCC
>JAACAK010000089.1 GCA_011774835.1 Candidatus Kutchimonas denitrificans
TGAGGAGCTGGCGGACGATCTGATGGCGACCCGCGCCGATGGCCGTGCGCACGGCCAGCTCGCGCACGCGCCTGGTGCCGCGAGCGAGCATCAGGTTGGCGACGTTGACGCAGGCGAGCAGGAGGACGAAGCCGACGGCGCCGAGGATGATAACGAGCGCCGTCCGCGTATCTCCCACCATGTATGAACGAAGCGTGACGACATCCGCATCGGCACCAAAATCGTCGGGCACCTCCCGGGTTTCGCGGACGATGGCGATGAAGCGACCGAGGTCGCTGCGCGCACCCCCCAGCGTCGCCCCGTCCTCGAGCCGACCGATGAGTGTCAGGTAGTGGGCCGGATAGTCGTTGGCTTCCGATGGGTCGAGCGGCGCCGGCACCCACAGCTCGCGATCGACCTCCGGGAAGAAGAAGCCTTCGGGCATCACGCCGATCACGGTATAGGGCTGGCCGTCCAACATGATGTCGCGGCCGACGATCTCCCGATCCTCGGCGAAGCGGCGTCGCCACAACCCGTGACTGAGCACGACCACCCTTTCTTTGCCGGGTTGATCCTCGTCCGGCGCGAACGTCCGGCCGATCGCCGCCTCGACGCCCAACAACTCGAAGATGTCGGCCGTCGCCCTGACGCCGATCAGGCGCTCGGCCTCGCCGTGGCCCGTCATGCTGAAGGAGTAAGCCGCCATCAGCGCCAGCTCGTCGTACGCCTGGAACAGCTCCCGGCCTTCGACGAACTCCTGCTTGGAGAAGGCGGCGTTGGGCCAGACGACGACCACTTCCGAAGGATCGTCGTACGGCAGCGGCATCAGCAGCACGGAGTTCACGAGTGTGAACACGGCCAGGTTGGCGCCGATGCCCAGCGCCAGAGTAAGGACGGCGGCGGTGGTGAACCGAGGGTTCTTGCGCAGTCCGCGGACGGCGAAGCGAAGGTCGCGAATCATGTCTGTCGCTCGTGAAGGGGATAATCGCCTAATTTCACCACGAGGGGCCTAGGCAAATCCGGTGCCGCGATCGGCGATCGGCACAATCCCCCACGATGCAAAAGGATGGGGAACCGCCGCTCAACCTAGAACCCCGATGGTCGGCGTCCGCTTCCGGTACGACGGGTCCCGCACGCGCACACCAGGGGACGCGCTTTCGCTCTTCCTCGACGTTGGGGTTAACGCTCAAACGACGGCAGCACGTCCGGGCGTTCCGTACTTGGGAATTGGGGACGAGCGGCTAGAGGGGCCGTAGCACGTCCGGCGAGGGCTGCGGGAAGGCGTCGGGGTGGATCGCCCAGGCCAGCGCCTCGAGCCCATCGATCACACGCGGACCCGGCCGACCGAACACCGAGCCGTCACCGATGTAGACGCGCTCCCTGCGCACCGCATCCAGCTCCCACCATCCGGGCCGGTCAGTGAGGAGCGGCATCTCGGTCAGCGTCCGCTCGATCCGCATGTCCTCGGGAGCGACGACCAGAACTTCGGGGTTCCGTTTCTTGAGCGCCTCGAACTCGAACTTGTTCGGCGACAAGCCCGGCGTGTTCAGCACGTCCCGGCCGCCGCCGATCTCGATCAGCTGCGGCACCCAGTAGCTGCTGGACAGGAGTGGGTCGAGCCACTGGACCACGGCGACGCGCTGGCGTCGACTTCCCCGCTTCGCCGCGTCCTCCACCGCCTGAATCCGCTCCCGCATCCGGTGGACCAGCTCCTTCGCCTCCTGGAGGTGCCCGGTGGCGAGGCCGACCCGGGCGTGGTCGTCGAGCACATCGTCGAGATGCCGCGGGTAGAGGATCATGAGGTTGGGTCGCGGGTTCAGCCCCTCGGCGATGGCACGCACGCCCTGAAGCGAGACCAGCGTGAACTCACCCGGTCCCTGCGTCAACAGCACGTCGGACCTCAAGCCCCAGAGCGATGTCTCATCGAGCCGGTAGATGCTCCCGAAGCTCTTGTTCGTCTCCATCTTCTGTTCGTAGATCTGGGCGCTCGACAGCTCCTCCACGTCGAACCGCGGCTTCGTCACCGACTTGAGCTCTTCTACCCCCGGCGGATAATCGCACGCGTGCGATACGCCTACCACCTCGTCGCCCGCCCCGATGGCGAAAGAGATCTCCGTAGCTGTTGGGTACAGGCTAGTGATTCGCATCCGTAATTTGTCGCGGGATCGTTCAGGACGGGGTTCCGTCGACGTCGAACGGCCGGCGGTCTAAAGGTCCGGCAGCGAGCGCCGCTCCTGACCGGATTCCAGCTCGCGCCGGAAGCGCTCCGCTTCCAACAGCCGGTTCACCTGTCGATCGAGGTCGTGCACCACATCTTCCAGCTGGGCCATCCGCGCCTCGACCTCCTCCTTGTCCGCCTTCAGCCCCTTCAGCCGGGCGTACTCGCGGATCAGCGGCCTCAGCACCACGTGGGTGGCCAGCGCCATGCTCGGCACGCCAAGAACGAAGATGATGGCCAGGATGGCCTCGATATCCAATGCCGTCCTCCAGTCGGGGCGGGACCCTCCGAGAGCAAAACATAGGCCGAAACCGGCGTCGTGGGTAGTCTAAGGAACCTGGAAATTGGGAGTTGCATAGATGGGTGTTGGAAATTGGATTTAAGACCTGGCGGTTGAGCCCTGGAAATTGAACCTGGTCAATGACCAGGGTCTAAGGTGAACGTCCAACGCCCATCGCCCAACTCCCAGCTTCCACGTTCCTTCCTTCCTCGAATCCAACCCTGCGATTGTTCGTAGTGTCCAAGAAGACAACCCAATCAACGAGGGAGGACTACGTCCATGCATCTAAGAGTACCGATGCTCACACTCTTGCTGGCCGCTATGGCCTGCGCTACCGCCGCTGCACCTTCGGCCACCATCGCCCAGCAGGGCCGGGTCGTGCAGGACCGCGATTGGTGCGACAACGACTGGAACGATGACGACAACGAGCGCCACTGCGAGGTCCGCGAGTTCACCCTGTCGCCCCGCGATCTGATCGCCGTGAACGCCTCGCCCAACGGCGGGATCGAGGTGGAAGGGTGGGACCGGAACGAGGTCCTGGTCCGGGCCAAGGTGAGCGCGCGTGGACGTTCCGAATCGGACGCCCGCGAGATCGCCGGCGAGGTGGAGATCGAGACCGGCGGCCGCTGGATCGAGGCCGATGGACCGCGTACCCGTCGCCATGAGAGCTGGTGGGTCAGCTACCGGGTCTTCGTGCCGACGAACACGAACCTGGACCTGAAGTCGACGAACGGGAGCATACGGATTTCGGATGTAGCCGGCCGGATCGATTTCCGGACCACCAACGGCGGCGTCCGGCTCGCCCGCCTGCAGGGTGACGTCAACGGTCGGACGACCAACGGCGGCTTGCGGGTCGAGCTGGCCGGCGACCGTTGGGAAGGCAGGGGCCTGGACGTGCGGACCACCAATGGCGGGGTCAAGCTGTACGTGCCGGACGGTTACAACTGCCGGCTGGAGACCGGGACGGTGAACGGTTCGTTCCGCATCGACTTCCCGGTCACCGTACAGGGCCGACTGGACCGCCGCCACTTCAACGTGGAGCTCGGTGACGGCGGCCCGACGATCCGGGCTGTGACCACGAACGGCGGAGTCGTGGTCGAGCGAGCGTGAGCGGAGGGTATCGCGCTGGGAGTTGGGCGTTCACCTTGACCGTTACGGCCCGGCGTTCGAAGATTGACGCCGGGCTCGAACGCTGAACGTCCAACGGTCAGAGGTCCAAGGTTAACGTCCAACATCCAGCATCCACATCTCGGGTTCTGCCGAGCCGCCTCACCCGGGTCACCGCCGCCGCCGTCGGGCTGGCGGCGCTGGCGTGCGGGACCCGTTCCTTCCCCGAAGTGCCGCCGCCGCCGGAAGATCTACCGCCAGCAGGTGCCGTGGTCTATCTGGTCGGCGATGCGGGGGACGCGGTCCGGGACACGCCGGTCATCGCGCACCTGAAGGCCGAAGTACAGAGGCGGCATCGCTCGTCGCCTGTGGTCGTCGCCTTCCTGGGCGACAACATCTACGAGCACGGCCTTCACCCACCCTCCCACGAAGGCCACGCCACCGAGGTCAAGCGGCTGGAAGCGCAGATCGACGTGGTTCGCGGCACCACGGCCCGCGGGGTCTTCGTCCCCGGGAACCACGATTGGGGCTACTCCGGCGAACGCGGCCTCGCCCAGGTCGAGCGCCAGGGCGCCTACCTGGAGGCGGTCGCCGCGGCCGGCGTGGACGTCACGCTCCTGCCCCGTGCCGGCTGTCCGGGGCCCGAACTGCTGGAAATCGGGACGTCGCTGCTATTGATGATGATCGAGACCGACCTCTGGCTCCGCGGCGACGGCCGCGCCGAGGGTGAAGGCTGCCGCCACGGCTCCACCGACGAGGCGCTGCAGGCGATGCGCGCCGCCCTGTACGAGAACGAGCGGACCGACGGTCGCGAGGTCGTGGTCCTGGCCCACCACCCTCTGCTCAGCGGCGGTCCCCACGCCGGCTATTTCGACTGGAAGGACCAGCTCTTTCCCGGGACGGTACTCTGGAAGCCACTCTACATCCCGGTGCCGTTCCTCTACCCCATCGTTCGCAACCTGGGCGTCTCCAGCCAGGACCTGAAGCACGGCGCGAACCGGCGCATGCGCGAAGAGCTCGGCGCCGTGTTCCGCGAGTTCCCCGACCAGCCCCTGATCTTCGCCGGCGGCCACGAGCACACTCTCGAGATCTACGACGCAGACCTGTTCGGCGTCGGCCGCGCTCTGGTCAGCGGGGCCGGCAGCCGCTTGAGCGAGGTCACCTACCACTACGGCGCCCGGTTCGCCGCCGGGAAGGCGCTGCGCGAGCTGGGCTACATGAGGCTCGAATTCTTCGAGGACGGCCGGGTCCTGCTCAGCGTGATCACCGACGGGACCGGCGGCTGCGACAGGCCCGGCGGTTCCAGCGCCTGTCCCGGCCAGCCCACCGTACGCTACTGGCTCTGGCTCCGGGGCTGAAGCCGCGTCCCCACCCGTCTGATGGAGCACCAGGCGGCCCGACGGCCTGCGGGCTTCATTCTGGGGCCGCCCCGCTGTAGATTTGCCGCCGACACGCCGCCGCCGGCAGACCGCGGGAGCTGCCGAGCCCAGAAACAAGATCGAGAGGTAGAGGATCCTCAGGAAGCTCGCTGCTCCGGTCATCCCCGAGGGGATATTCCTCCTCGCGGCCTACCTGATCCTCAACTGGGATCCGGCGCGCTATTGGGCGGTCGATTTCGCTCCCGTCTATCCCGCCGTCTACGTCATCAGCATCATCCAGTGCTGGCGGTTCCATCGGAACCGGATGGTGCTGGCGCTTGTCACGCTGGCTATGGTCGATCGCATCCTGCTGCACTACGCGGCGGGCAATGCCGCCCTGGCCGCCGGCACGACGGAGCACATCGTCTATAACGTGGTCGCTATACTTCTGCCGCTGAACCTGATGGCGATCGCTCTGTTGCCCGAGCGGGGTCTGGTCACGGTGCAGGGGATCGCCCAGTGGGCGGCGATCATAGTGCAGCCGGCGATCGTGATCCAGCTGTTCAAGACCGGCAACGAGGGGGTGTTCAGCTTCCTCGACGTGAGCTTTCTCGGTGACCTGAACCCCACCTGGGCCCGGATCCCCGACCTGTCGGCGATCATTTTCGTCGTCGGCTTCCTGATTCTGACAGCCCAGTACTTCTGGCGCCCCGACTCGGAGCGGAAGAACCTGGCCTGGGTGCTGCTCGCCTGCTTCATGGCGCTGAGCCAGGGCTATGGCGGCGTCGAGTCGACCAGCTACCTGGCCACGGCCGGTCTGATGATCATCATTTCGGTGATCGACACGTCGTACCGGCTCGCCTACCAGGACGCGCTGACCGGCCTGCCCACGCGGCGCGGCATGTACGACCTGCTGTACCAGATCACCCACATCCACTACACGGTGGCGATGGTGGATGTCGACCACTTCAAGAACTTCAACGACAGGCACGGCCACGACGTGGGCGACCAGGTGCTGCGCATGGTCGCGTCGCTGCTGGCCGGCGTGTCGGGGGGCGGCAAGGCGTTCCGCTACGGCGGCGAGGAGTTCGCGGTGATCTTTCCAGGCAAGCAGGTCGAGCAGGCGCAGCAGCACCTGGAGCGGCTGCGCGCCAACATCGCTGGCAAGGTGTTCACGATCCGCGGTCCCGGCCGACCTCGCAAGAAGCCGGAGAAGCTGAAGCCGGTCGCGAAGCCCCGGCAGACGCTGCAGATCACGGTCAGCATCGGCGGCGCCGACAACACCTTCCGCCCCGACGAGCAGCCGGACGACATCATCAAGGCCGCCGACGAGTCGCTCTACGCGGCGAAGCAGGCGGGCCGGAACCGGGTGCGGATCCGGGCGAAGCCGAAGATCTGACCCCACCCGGGCCTCCCGTTCTCATCGGGCACCCGAGTCGAATCTCCTTCTTCATCCCGAGCTCGAGCGCGACGCTGGGCTTCCGGTGCCCTGCAACCCTACCCGCAGGGATCGTATCTAACCCGATAAACCGCCCACGGGAGACTTCGAATGAACGAGCTCAGCAGCCGGATCGCCGCAACTGCACGCTCGCTGTTCCGCAGCCGGGGCTACGTGGCCACCGTCATCGCGACCCTCGCCATCGGCATCGGCGCCAGCACCTCGATCTTCAGCATCCTGCACGGCACGGTGCTGCAGCCGCTGCCCTATCCGCAGCCGGACCGGCTGATCCGAATCCGGGACCGCTACGTGCCGACCGGGGGGAGCGGCACGCTGTCGGTACCCAACTTCCTCGACCTGAAGTCCGAGGTCCGCACGCTGGAGGAGTTCGTCGCGTTCAACGTCGGCTCGGTGAACCTGGCGACCGAGGGGGCGCCGGTCCGCACGCGCTCGCTCAGGGTGACGGGCAACTTCTTCGTCGGGTTGGGCGTGGCGCCGGTCGTGGGGCGCGGCTTCCAGGAGGGAGAGGACCGGGAAGGCGCTGTCCGGGTCGCCGTCATCTCACAGCGGCTATGGCAGGAGCGATTCGGTGGCCGTCGCGAAGCGCTGGGCCAGACGCTGATGGTGAACGCCGAACCCCACACCATCGTGGGCGTAATGCCGGCCTCGTTCTGGTTCCCAGGCGACCCGCAGCTGATCGTGCCGTATGCCTGGAGCGAGAGCGACCTGACCGAGAATCGCGGCAACCGCTGGCTCGAGGGGTTCGGGCGCCTCGCGGCCGGCATCAGCGAGCCGGCCGCACGGGCCGAGCTCCAGACTATCTTCGGCCGGCTGGAGGACGAGTACCCCGAATCGAACGACGGCTGGACCGTCGAGACGTATTCGATCCGCGAGTGGATGCTCGGCTACAACCGCACCTCGCTCTGGCTGCTCAGTGGAGCGGTGATCCTGGTCCTGCTGATCGGCTGTGTGAACGTGGCGAACCTGATGCTGGTGCGGGCGGAGCGGCGCCAACGCGAGATCGCGGTGCGCGCCGCGTTGGGGGCGGGACGCGCTCGTATCATCTGGCTCTACCTGTCGGAGAGCCTCTCGCTGGCGCTCGTGGCCAGCGCGGTCGGCGTCGCCATCGCCTGGGGCGCGACGCGTGTGCTGCTCTTGCTGTTCGGTGGCACGCTGCCCCGGGCGAACCAGGTGGGGCTCGGGCCTCCCGTGGTGGCGTTCGCCGTGGGGCTGGCGCTGTTCACCGGACTACTGGTGGGTCTGGTGCCGGCGCTGC
>JAACAK010000004.1 GCA_011774835.1 Candidatus Kutchimonas denitrificans
GCTATCCGTCGCCGTTTCGTGGACACCTCTTCGTTTGTAACCGTTCACACGCTGGAGAGCAATGAAGGCGCGGGGTGGTGGGCGAGGTGGGCTTCGACGGCGGCGGTGAGGAAAGAGAAGGCGTTGCGGCGCTGTTGGCGGCAGGTTTCCACCACCGTCAGCATCGTCTCCACAAAACGGCTGCCGCTGGCGCTCTGCGTGCCGAAGGAGAGCTTGCGCCAGATCACCGCATGACGCAACGACCGTTCGCCCGCGTTGTTCGTCGGTTCGATCCCTTCATGACGCAAGAACGTCCACAGCCACTGGCGATGTTCGTACAATTCCCGGCACGTGCCGCGGGTAGCGGCGTGACCGCATTGGGTTCCGCGCTCGAGCAAACGCTCCACTTTGCGACGCACCGGGCCCATCCGACGCAGGAGTGCCGCCCGCGAGATCTTTCCCGCTCGATAGTCGGCCCAGTGCTCGAACAACTCGCACGTCGCCTGCCGCAATCGATAGCCAAGGTATTTCGCCCGCGGGTCGCCGCTGTCGATCATCGCTTGAAAGTCGCGCTTCAAGTGCGCCCAGCACCACTGCAAGGACCCCAGGAACCAATACATCTTGGCCCGATCGCAGTTGACGATGCCGGCAAACTGCTCGCCCAGGTACGTCGTCAAGGCCGTCGCCTCGCGGGTGGGACGTACCGCGAAGACGGTGAACGTTCGGGCCACGAACGTCCACAGCCACGCCTTGCCGTTTTTCTCCTTGGTCCCCGTTTCGTCGATGCTCAACTGCCTTTGCTTGGGCAGTTCGGCCGCCAACGCCTCGTACGACGGCCGCACCGCCGCCACGACCTGCTTTTGCATCTTCACCGTCAGCGAAGGGCAACACGGCTGGCCCAACAGCGTGCTCAAAAACTCGGCCGTCCGCCGCTTGCTCTGACGATAGTAAGCCATCAACAAGGCGGTGAACGCCATCAGCCGCGGGCCCGACTGACCCTGCGGCACGCCCGGCGGCAGTTGGGCACAGGTGGTTTCGCCGCAATAGGGGCATTCCAACCGATGCCGCTGATACTCGGTGACGATCGGCGTGATCTGGGGCAATTCCCAGACCTGGTGCCGCAAGGGCTCCGGGTCGCTGCCCGCGAGCTTCTCGCCGCAGCGTCGGCACTCGGCCGGCTTCAGCGGCTGGACGCCGTCGCACTCCTTGGTGGGAATCAGCGGCCGCTCGTGTTTCGGGTGGCCCGGCTGGCCGCCGCGCCGCCGCTTCGACTTCCCCTTGTTCCGCGGCGGCTTGGCATGCGGGTGCTGCGTGCTCGGCGGCAGCGACGAGTTCTGCGGCGTCTTGCCTTTGGCCCGCCGCTCCAACTCCTCGACCCGCCCCCGCAGCTCGACAATCTCCGCCAACAGGGCGCGAATAATCGCCCGGGCTTCCGGCGGCTGGCGAGCGATGATTTCTTCCGTGATTTCCAGCGACATGCCCCTGTTGTCGCCGAACACCGCCCTCCGTGTCCAGATCAGTTTTCCAACAAAACCTGCCCAGCCTGTGAACGGTTACGACTGGACCAAACGACGCGGCCAGACCGGCACGTA
>JAACAK010000057.1 GCA_011774835.1 Candidatus Kutchimonas denitrificans
GACCTGAACCCGGTTTGTCCGGGAGGAGTCTATGAACGACACCATTACCTTTGCCCTGCCGAAGGGGCGCATTATGCAGGATTCGATGGAGCTGTTCGGCAAGATCGGCATCACCTGTCCGGAAATGGAAGAGGATAACCGCAAGCTGGTTTTTGCAAACCGCGAGGACGGCTATCGATTCATGGCGGTGCGGGCGACCGACGTGCCGACCTATGTCGAGTACGGGTGCGCCGACATCGGTGTGGTCGGCAAGGATACCNNNNGATACCTTGCTCGAACAGGGCAAGGAGCTCTATGAACCGCTCGACCTGAAGTTCGGCTATTGCCGCCTGGTCGTGGCCGAGCCGAAAGAACTGCAGCAGGATGATGACCCGGCCAACTGGTCCAATATCCGGGTGGCGACCAAGTACCCGAACGTCACCGAAAAGTTTTTTGCCGGCAAGGGGATCCAGGCCGAATTGATCAAGCTTTACGGCTCGATCGAGCTGGCGCCGCTGGTCGGCCTGTCGGAACGGATCGTCGACCTGGTTTCGACCGGCGCGACCTTGCGCGACAACGGCATGGTTGAAGTCGAGACCATCGCGGAAATCACCACCCGGCTGATCGTCAACCGGGCCAGCCTGAAGACCAAGCACCGGCGGATTGCCAAGATCATTGATGACCTGGAGCAGGTGATCGGCGACGATGTAAAAATATCCGGTTAGGACCGGAGGTAGAGAAATATGATCCCGATTTATAAATTCAATGATGCCGGTTTCGACGCTGCCCTGAAGAAAATAGTCGAGCGGGGCGAGCAGGCGCCGGCCGGTGTCGAGGAGACGGTGCGCGACATCATTGCCGCAGTGCGGGCAAAAGGCGATAGCGCCCTGTTTGAATATACGGCCCGCTTCGACCGGCTTGAACTGGATGCCGGTTCACTTCAGGTGACGGCCGCTGAACTCGATCACGCCCTGCAGAGCATTGAACCGGAGGCACGGGAAGCCCTGGAGCTCGCTGCCGAGCGGATCGCCGCTTATCACGAGAAGCAGCTGACCGAGACATGGCTGGCGAANNCGAGACCTGGCTGTCGAACGACGAGGCGGATGTCCTGCTCGGCCAGATGGTGCGCCCGCTCGACCGGGTCGGCATCTACGTGCCCGGCGGCAAGGCCGCCTACCCCTCTTCGGTGCTGATGAACGCCGTGCCGGCCAAGGTGGCCGGCGTCGAGGAGGTGATCATGGTGGTGCCGATGCCGGACGGCGAAGCCAATCCCTACGTGCTGGCGGCGGCAAAGATCGCCCGGGTCGACCGGATCTTCAAGCTCGGCGGCGCCCAGGCGGTTGCCGCCCTCGCCTACGGCACCGAATCGGTGCCGCGGGTCGACAAGATCACCGGTCCGGGCAACATCTACGTCGCCACGGCCAAGAAGCAGGTCTTCGGCCAGGTCGATATCGACATGATCGCCGGGCCGAGCGAAATTCTGGTTATCAACGATGGTACCGGCAACCCGGAGCACCTCGCCGCCGACCTGTTGTCGCAGGCCGAGCACGACGAGATCGCCTCGTCGATCCTGATTACCACCGATGCCGCCATGGCGGCAAAGGTGCAGGCGGCGGTCGCCGAGCAGCTCGAACGGCTGCCGCGCGCC
>JAACAK010000143.1 GCA_011774835.1 Candidatus Kutchimonas denitrificans
TTCGGCCCGGTCGGTACTTAAGGATGTCGGCTAGACCTTAAACAAGCGAAGTCGGATCGGGTTTTTGCCCCGTAGCGGCTGCGGGGGAAGGGGCGCGTACTTCGACCGGGCGGCTCGGCGGGAGGCCGCATTGGGCGCTCCGGTTTGTCGATGCTTCATCGTGACTTGCTTTCCAGCGCTTCGGCTCAAGGGGTGGCGGCGGGACCGGAGCGTCCGGACTCCGGCTTCGGGCGTATGGGGGTTAACAGTTCAGTTGCACCGCGAGGCGGCGGAACGCCGGCAGCCAGGGGTTCCAGCCCAGAAGCCGGTAGATCAGGCGGCGGCCGGTGCGGATGATCTGACAGGGAATCTTCATCACCGAGTGGACGAACGTGCGGAAATCCATGTTCAAAAGCGCTTGCTTCTCGGCCCGGTGCTTGGTCGCCCAGCGCCCCTTCTCCGGAAGCCGCAACGCCCACCACGCTTTCAGGTTCCACGCCAGGCCGGTCATCACCATGTAGGCCCAGTTGGAAAACAAATTGTCCACCGGGGCACGCAACGCACGCACCCCGTTCTTGAGCTGCTCGATCAGGTTCTCCTGGTCGCAGCGGTCGTTGCAGGAGAAGACCACCTCGGCGGGCGTGCTCTCGCGGTCGTTGGTGATGTAGAAGAAGTAACGGACCTCGTCGAACAGCCGTCGCTCCCCTCGCTCGCGGCTGATGTTCTTTCGCACCACCACCATCCGATACGTCTTCTTGCACTTCGTGGGCCGGTAATCGAACTCGGCGACTTCTTCACTCTCCAGGCTCAACACCTCGAACCCGCGGTCGTGCACGATCTTCGCTTTGATCCGATCCGGCCGTCGCCGCTTCCGCGTTCGCACCTGGTAACGCGGCGGCCGCTTGAGCTTCTTCCACCGCGTTTTCGGCAGGTCGTCGGCGATCTCCTCCAGGTTGGCTTTCGCGTCGTAGCCGAACTGAAACGTCACTCCGCCTTCGTCCCAGCGGTCCAGGTGCTCCGTCTGGCTGAAGTCCGTGTCGCCGCGGAGCAGGACTTTGCGAAAACCCGCCCGACGACACAACGCGATCGCCCGGTCGCATTGCCCCGCCGCCCCTTCGTGACTGGGCCGATTGCCGGGACGATTCAGAATGCTGAGCACCTCGCCCGTGTTGGCCAGCGACACGATCAGCGGGTGATAGCCCCAGGTGCCGTTGTAGGCGACGTCCATCCCCTGTTTGCACTCCCCGGTGGTTCCTACCAGGTGCCCGTCCATGTCGATGATCGCCTGTTCGAAGAACTCCTCCGGCTGCTTCGACCACACGTTCAACCGCGCCTCGTCGATCGCCTCCTCCAACTGGCGGATCGGACCGGCCGAATGAAACCGGCGGCAGAAGTCGCCCGCCGTGGTGGGATCGGGAATGCGTTGGGTGCCCAACGCGTCCAGAAACGTTTCGTCGTTGCGACGCAGCTCGATGTCCTCCAGACAGCGGCCGTCGCACAAGGCGTTGTAGGCCAGGTTCAGCACGTGATCCGACTCGTGGTAGGGAAGATGGATCTTCAGCAAATGCAGTCGCCGGTCGATCGCGTCGATCAACCCGGCCTGCCGGGCCAGCTTGTGCACCAGCCCGATGCCCCCGTAGCCGACCGCCCGGGTGCGGTCCGCCAACTCGTACTGAATGTTGCTGGCCGCAAACATCGGCCCGGTGAAGTCCTGCTCGATCGGCCCGTTCAGCCGCCGCTCGATGCTCCGCTTGCGTCGTTCGACCGTTTCGGGAATAATCACCTGAAATCCTCCGTGTTTCCGGGCGGCTCCCCGCCGCCCCGGTTCCGAAAGCCCCTAAAACACGGAGGATTTTATACTCTTTCGCCGCCAACAAGAAAAGCCCCTTTCGGCTTCGCTTGTTTAAGGACTAGGACCACATCAAGTGCACGAGGGTGTTGAGATTC
>JAACAK010000013.1 GCA_011774835.1 Candidatus Kutchimonas denitrificans
CGTCTGGTCGACCAGTGGCGGGACGCGGACGACAAGGGGATGGAGACAGTGCAGAGAGCTCTCGCACGGATCGATGCCCTGGGAAGCTGATCGCGGCTACGCAGAGAGTTCCTCAGGGTCGACGCCTAAGCAGCAACGTGTTTCCGTCTAACACTTATCAGGCCCCGGTGGTCAAGGACATATAGATCCCCTATGCGCCGCCTCCGCGGCGCTCCACCCCAGCCGGCTGCAAAGGCTCCGACTTGGTTTCTTGGATATAGGCTCTGCACCAAACACTTATCGAGGCTCGTTGCTTCGGCCTAGAAATTCATTCGTACCCTCATGCCGTCCGATCCAAAGCAGGCGGGTCCGCCGCATGGGCGACCCAGTTATTTGCGGGCTCGGGTGAGGGGCAGAGCACAAGGCAACCGGTCGAATGTCGGTGGGGAGCGAGAGAGGCTGTCCAATCAAACGTGTCCGCGCTGCCAGCCCTGGAGCCCAAGGGTCTAAGGGTGGTCGATGCCACAGATCGTGGGATCAGCTCTGAGCGGGCTCGGGGCCTCGAGCGGCTCGAGTTATGCGCCGGGCTCAACCTCTCTCCTCCCGATCGTCAGGCCGCGAGGAAGCGGTCCATATCGAAGACCTTGTTGCGTCGAAGCATGAAGTAGACGGCGCGGCCGAGCCGGGCGGCCAGGATGCTCATGGATTTTCCTCTTCCGTGCTTGCTCCGGAGCCGATTGCGATAGGCCTGGCCGCGGGGATTCCGGTGGAGGAAGCAGACGGCGGCCTCGCTGAAAGCCCACTTGAGATGAGCGTTTCCGATCTTGGCGCCGGAGGTGCCGTAGCGCTTGCCCGCGGACTCGCTGGCGCACTTCACGAGCCGGGCATAGGAGCTGAAGTCCTGGACCGAGGGGAAGCGCTCGATCGTGTGGATCTCGTAGAGCAGGGTGAGCCCCAGGATCTTGCCGACCCCGGGGATCGTCCGCAGCAGCTGCAGAGTGTTGGGATCCTGACGCCGTGCGATGCGGAGGATGCTTCGCTCGAGATCCTTGATCAGCACGTCGTAGTGATCGCAGAGATCGACATCGGCCTCGATGCTCATGCGAACGGCGGGGTCATCGAAGGCCCGGGCCAGGTCCCGACGCTTTTCGGCGGCACTGAGCCGCGTCTCCGAGGGCAGAGAGCGGTTGTACTGATGGAAGGTGTTCCGGATATGGCTCAGGAGCTCGGCCCGCTTG
>JAACAK010000078.1:0-699 GCA_011774835.1 Candidatus Kutchimonas denitrificans
CGTCGCCCCGCGTCCGCTGCTGCCGGCGGAGGTCGATGCCACTATAAACGAAAGCTAATGATAAAGACTTTCATCGTCAATAATTTCCCTTGGCAGCTTGACATGTTACGACTTCGGCGGGATCATTGAAGTACAGGATCCCGACAAGGCCGACCCCTTCGTGAGAGGCGGGGCGGAAAGCGACGGGTCTTCATTTCTCTTGCTACGGACGCGATTGAAGATGGCCGAGCTGCCGAAGGTTTCCTTCGAAGCAGTTCGGCCTTTTTGTTTTTCCGTCAGCTAAGCAGCAGAGAGGGAGATGGACCATGAGAAAAGCGCTTTTCTTCATACTCGCTATTCTATTCGTCTGCTCGGCGCCCGGCTGGTCGCTGACCGGGTTGCCGGATACGGCCGCAACGAAGGCGGGACCGGAATTTGTTCCTGGCCAAGTTCTGCTCAAGGCCTCTTCCGACATCTCGGCACGTCAACTCGCCGGCAGCGTCGACGCCCGGATCCTGCGCGGCATCGGCGACGGCAGCATTATTCTGTTACAGGTCGACAAGGGAGAGGTCGCCGAGACCATCCGGGCGCTGCGCGAGCAGCAAGGAGTAATTTTCGCCGAACCGAACTGGTTGCGCCAGCCCCACGCGCCAGATGACGACGGCTACTACCTCAAGTGGGACCTGCACAACGACGGCAGCCTGATCGACGGCAGCGAAG
>JAACAK010000078.1:734-2234 GCA_011774835.1 Candidatus Kutchimonas denitrificans
ACGACTTCCTTGACGGGAACTCCGATCCCACGGATACCTACGGTCACGGAACCCACGTGGCCGGCATCGCCCTCGCCGAAACGAACAACGGCGGTAGCGACGTCGACACCGATACCGCCGGGGTCGGCTACAGCGACAATATCAAGGTCATGCCCCTGCGGGTCTGCGACAGCGGCGGCTGCCCGACCAGCGCTATCGTCGACGCCATCTACTACGCTGCCGGCCTTTCTGGTGACCCCGCAGCCACCACCCCCGCCAACGTCATCAACCTCAGCCTCGGCGGCCGGTTCGGCTCCTCCTCCGAGGAGCAGGCGATCGACGATGCCTGGGCCGCCGGACTGATAATCGCCGCCTCCTCGGGCAACGACGGCTCCGGCAAGGTCTCCTACCCGGCGGCCTTCGCCAACGCCATCGCCGTGGGCAGCACCGACTGGCATGACAACCTGGCTCCCTATTCCAACAAGGGCGATACCCTCGACCTGGTCGCCCCGGGCGGCGACATGAGCCGCTACGACGACCCGGGCGGCATCTACAGTACCATGCCGACCGAAGACGTCTACCTGACCACAAACTACAGCTACGACAAATATTACGACCAGCTGCAGGGCACCTCGATGGCCGCCCCTCAGGTTTCGGGACTGGCCGCCCTGCTCTTCGCTCTCGACATCGGACTGACCAACGCGGATATCCGCAGCATCCTCGAGAGCACCGCCGACGATCTGGGCAAGGCCGGCTGGGACCGCGAGTTCGGCTGGGGACGGATCAACGTCAACAACGCCGTGCTGACGGCGACGGGCAACGAGAGCAGCGCCAACAGCTCGCCGACGGCCAGCTTCACCTCCAGCTGCACGGGGCTGACCTGCGATTTCGACGGCTCGGGCTCTTACGACGACGGCAGCATCGCAAGCTACGACTGGGATTTCGGCGACAGCAGCACGGGAACCGGAGTAACGACCAGCCATACCTACGGCGCCGACGGGACTTACACCGTGGTGCTCACGGTGACCGACGACGACGGGGCAACCGGAACCGACAGCCAGGATGTCACGGTGAGCGAGGGCGAGATCATCGACATCACCGGGATCGACCCGAACTCCATGAACGCCGGTTCGACGATGGACGTCACCATCAGCGGCTCCGGCTTCGCCAGTGGCACCGACGTCACCTTCGAGAACGGCAGCGGCCCGACCCCCGAGGCCTCCAACATTTCCGTGACTTCCGATGGGACCTCGGTCACCGCCACAGTGACGGCCAAGAGCGGCGGACCGCCGCGCCCCAGGGTGTGGGACGTGCGGGTGACCAACCCCGACGGCTCCACCGGCGTTCTGAGCGGCGGCTTCACCGTCAATCCGTGATCAGGCGTTGCGCGTCACGACGAACGGCCGGGGAGAGTCTCCCCGGCCGTTCGTATTTCAGCATCCATGAATGGCGGAAACTACTCCTGCCCCGCCTCGCACACCGGCAGGCGCAGCAGGTAGACCGTGATGCCGAGACCGATGG
>JAACAK010000116.1 GCA_011774835.1 Candidatus Kutchimonas denitrificans
CTCCCCCTCGGAGTAGCGGGTTTCCGACAACGGGACCTCGACGGCCAGAAGGTTCTCCACGTCGATCCCCGGGCTCTCACGGATCATCTCCAGGAAGCTCCTGACCACGAGGCCCGCGCCGATGAGCAGCGCCACGGCCAGACCCACCTCGGCGATGACGAGAGCGCTCCTGGCACGATTGCGTGCCAGACCACCGGACGAGCGGCTACCCTCCTTCAGGTGCTCCACCAAATCGGGCCGAAGAGAGCGGAGCGCCGGCACCAGACCGAACAGCAGACCGGTCAAGAGGGCGACGATCGACGCGACCAGTACCACGCGCACGTCGATCGCCACGTCGAAGATGGGCGAGATCTCGTCGGGACGCAGCGCGGCCAGGGCGGGCAGCGCGAAGTTCGCGAGTATGACCCCCAGGGCACCGCCGGCCAGCCAGAGCATGATGTTCTCGGTGAGGAGCAGGCGCACGATCCGTCCACCGTGGGCGCCCAGGCTGGAGCGTATCGCGATCTCCCGCTGGCGTGCGGTCCCCCGGGCCAGCACCAGGTTGGCCACGTTGGTACAGGCGATGAGCAGCAGTAAGCCGACGGCGACGAGCAGCAGCATAACCGGCTGGCGGAGGTTGCGGACCATGCGATCGTGCAGCGACCAGACGTGCACCCGGGCCCCGGTGTTGGTGTCGGGATACTCCGCCTCGAGCTCCAGAGCGATGCGCTCCATGTCCTCGCGGGCCCCCTCGATCGTCATGTCGTCCCGCAAACGGCCGATGACCGCGATGCCCGGATGGTCGCCGCGGCTCTCGATCCAGTTCTCGGCGAACTGGCCGATGGGCGTGTAGATGTCGACCGGGTCGCCGCTGGGGGGAAAGACGAAGTCACGAGGCATCACCCCGATCACCGTAGACGGTAGTCCGTCCAGGGTGAGACTGCTGCCGATGATCTCCGGGTCACCCCCGAACCTTCCCTGCCAGAAGCCGTGGGTCAGCAGCACCACGCGCTCGCCGCCCACCCGGTCCTCCTCGGGCAGGAAGTTGCGCCCCAGCGCCGGCTGCACCTTCAGGATCGGGAACATCGACGCGGAGACCCGCACCATGCCCAGCTCCTCGGGCGGCCCCACCCCGGTCAGGTTGATCCCCGCGTCGTTGAACGCCGCCAGATCCTCGAAGGCTCGGTTCCGCTCGCGCCAGTCGACGAAATTCGGGTAGGAGACGCTGGCGTTTTCGAACGACACCAGCTTCTCCCACATGTAGACCAGCTCGTCGGACTCGGCGTAAGGAAGCGGGCTCAGCAGCACGCCGTTGGCCAGGCTGAACACGGCGGTGACCGCGCCGATCCCCAGCGCCAGCGTCAGAAGCGCTATCGTCGCGAACCCGGGGCTCCTGCGTAGCGTCCGCCACGTGTAGCGGAGGTCCCTTCCCATGTCCGCGGTCCAGCTCCAGATGCCACCGCGGGCCCGGGCCTGCTGCGCGCCGCGCTCCAGCCAGCCATTGAGTCGCCGGACCGGGTCGACCCGCCGATGCTTCACCAGTTCCGCGGCCAGCGCGTCCCAATCGCCCACTCGCTCTCGAGCATAAGCGTCCGCCTCCTGCGGGCTCAGACCGCGGTCCCGAGCCTCTCCATAAAGATCCTCGAGCGCGGCGGCCAACTCCTCCACGACCGATTCCTCGCTTCCGCCCCGCGCTTCCGACAGACCGAGTCGCTCGCGGACGTAGCGCTTCCAATCACGCATGGCTCAACCCGATCACCTGATTCACGGCGGCGGCGAACGCCACCCACTGCTCCTGCTGGTCCTCCAGCGCCTCCTCTCCCCTTTTCGTCAACTCGTAGTAGCGGCGGCGACGTTCCCCCGCCTTCTCCACCCAGCGGCCACGAACCCAGCCCCGCTTCTCCATGCGGGCCAGGATCGGGTAGAGCGATGAGACGTTGAACTGG
>JAACAK010000101.1 GCA_011774835.1 Candidatus Kutchimonas denitrificans
GACGACTTGACATAGGTGCCGATGCCGCCGTTCCAGAGCAGATCGGCCCGGGCCGACAGGATGTAGCGGATCAGCGTCTGGCCATCGAGCGATTCGTGGCGGACCCCGAGCCATTCACGGACCTCGTCCGAAAGCGGGATATCCTTGGCGGCCCGTTCGAAAACACCCCCGCCCTTCGAGATCAGCTTGCGGTCGTAGTCGTCCCACGACGAGCGGGGCAGCTCGAACAGGCGCTTTCGCTCCAGCCACGATTTTTCCGGATCGGGGTCGGGATCGAGGAAAATGTGCATGTGGTTGAAGGCGGCAATCAGCCTGATGCTCCTTGACTGCAGCATGCCGTTGCCGAACACGTCACCGCCCATATCGCCGACAGCGATGACGGTGAACGGGTCGGCCTGGACGTTCAGGTCCATTTCGCGAAAATGTCTTTGCACCGAAACCCAGGCGCCGCGGGCCGTGATGCCGAGCTTCTTGTGGTCGTATCCGGCCGAACCGCCGCTGGCAAAGGCGTCGTCGAGCCAGAAGTCATACTCGGCGGACACGCCGTTGGCAGTGTCGGGCAGGTGCGCCGTCCCCTTGTCGGCCGCCACGACGAGGTAGGGATCGACGTCATCGTAGGCGATGATCGCCTGGTCGGAAACGATCTCATCGCCGACCCGGTTGTCGGTCAGGTCAAGCAGGCCGCGCATCAGGTCCTGGTACGCCAGCCGCGACAATTCGCCCCCCTCTTCGCGCGTCTGGAACGGCCGCTTGACGATGAAGCCGCCCTTGCTGCCGACCGGCACGATCAGGGTGTTCTTGGTCATCTGGGTTTTCATCAGGCCGAGAATCTCGGTACGGAAATCATCCGGACGGTCCGACCAGCGGATCCCGCCCCGGGCGACCTTGCCGCCGCGCAGGTGAATCCCCTCCATGTCGGCCGAGTGGACATAGATTTCGTACAACGGCCGCGGCGCCGGCATGTCGATAATGCCGATCGCGCTGATCTTGAACGCGAAGAAGTAATCATCCCGCTGGTAACGGCTGAAGAAATTGGTCCGCA
>JAACAK010000045.1 GCA_011774835.1 Candidatus Kutchimonas denitrificans
GGTGCTGCGCATCCTCGATCGCGGTACCCAGGTCTACGACCTGTCCGAGCTCGGCATGCCGGGCTCCGTGCTCGAGGAATGGGAGCGACTCATTCGCCGCCCACACGGGATCATCCTCGTCACGGGCCCCACCGGATCGGGGAAGACCACCACCCTGTACGCGGCGCTCGCCTCGATCAACCAGCCGGACGTCAAGATCATCACGGTCGAGGATCCGGTGGAGTATCAGCTGGAGGGGATCACCCAGATCCCGATCAACCGGAAGGCCGGGCTCGGCTTCGCCAACGCGCTTCGCTCGATCCTGCGGCACGATCCGGACATCCTGATGGTCGGCGAGATGCGCGATCCCGAGACGGCGGAGATCGCCATCCAGTCGGCGCTCACCGGCCACCTGGTCTTCTCCACCCTCCACACCAACGACGCGCCCGGCGGCCTCACCCGCCTGATCGACATGGGCGTCGAGCCCTATCTGGTCAGCGCCACGCTGGAGGGGATCCTCGCCCAGCGACTGGTACGCGTCGTCTGCGAGAGCTGCGCCGAGCCGTACGAGCCGCCGGCGGCGGAGCTCGCCCGGGTCCGCGCCGTGGCGAAAGGCAAAGGGAGTCGGAAGTTCCGAGGCGGCCGCGGTTGCGAGGCGTGCGCCGGCACCGGTTACCTGGGCCGTACCGGCATCTACGAGCTGATGCCGATGAGCGATGAGCTTCGCGAGCTGGTGATCGGCGGAGCGCCGCTCGGGGAGATCCGCAAGGCCGCCACCGCCGCTGGGATGGAGACGCTCCGCGCCGACGGCTATCGAAAGGCGGCCGCCGGCGTCACGACGCTGGAGGAGGTCGTGCGGGTGACACGCGACGAGGTGGACGCGTGAGCGAGCGATACCGCTACCGGGCCTCCACCCCGCAAGGTCAGATCCTCGAGGGCGTGCTCGAGGCGCCGTCCCGTAACCAGGCGCTCGACGAGCTTCGCGGCCGACAGCTCTTCCCGGTGACGGTGGAGGCGGCGCCGGAGCCGTCACGCCGGTCCAGACGCCTGGTCGGACGCCGCGCCGCCGTGACGCTGTGGGCTCGCGATACCGCCACGCTGCTCGACGCCGGCCTGCCGCTCGACCGCGCCCTCGCCGTGACGGCGGAGCACGCGGCGCACGACGGCCTGGCGGAAGTCCTCAAGGAAGTGCGTAGCGCGGTGCAGAGCGGCGCCGGTCTGGCCGAGTCGCTGGCCCGCCACCCGCGCTACTTTCCGCCGGTCCTGGTGGCCATGGTCGAAGCCGGCGAGGCGAGCGGCGTGCTGGAGATGGTGTTCGAGCAGGCGGCGCAGCACCTGGAGGAGTCGACGGAGCTCAGATCGCAGATCCAGTCCGCCCTGCTCTACCCGGCGCTCATGGCGGTCGTGGCGAGCATCGGCGTGGCGGTGCTGCTGCTCTTCGTCGTGCCCCGCTTCTCCGCCATGCTGGAGGAGGTCGGCAGCCGGTTGCCGCTGACCACGCGGCTGCTGGTGGGCGGAAGCGAGCTGCTGGTGGGCTGGTGGTGGCTGTGGCTGGCGCTGGCGGTACTCGCCGTCTACGGCGTCTACCGGGCGATGGGTGACCCGGCGACGCGGCGGCGCTGGCACGCGACGCGGCTACGCCTGCCGTGGTCGGGCGACCTGGAGATGAAGTACGCCACGGCGCGCTTCGCCCGCACGCTGGGCATCCTGCTGAAGAGCGGCGTGGCCATCGTGCCGGCGCTGAGGATCGCCCGTGGCGCCGTGTCGAACCGGGTGGTCGCCGAAGGCGTGGCGCGCGCCGCCACCGCGGTAGCCGAGGGGAGCGCGCTGGCCCCGGCGCTGGCGGGTACGCTGCCGCCGCTGGCGCTGCAGATGGTGGCCGTCGGTGAAGAGAGCGGCCGGCTGGAGGACCTCTGTCTGCGGGTGGCGAACACGTACGACAGCCAGGTTCGTCGGGCGCTGCGGACGCTGGTCTCGATGATCGAGCCGGCTATGATCCTGATCTTCGGAGCGCTGGTGGGCTTCGTGGCACTCGCCATGCTCCAGGCGATCTACAGCATCAACACGACGGCATTCTGACGATGGCGAGAGCGAACCGAAACCGTACCGGCAACCGGCAGGGCCTGACACTGATCGAGATCGTGGTGGTGATCATCGTGCTGGGCCTGCTGGCCGGGCTCGTCGGCCCTCAGATCATCGGGCGCATCTCGGAAGCGAAGGGCTCCACCGCCCGCACTCAGATCGAGCTGATGGGCGTGGCCCTGGACAATTACCGGCTGGACAACGGCCGCTATCCCACCAGCGAGCAGGGGTTGGAGGCGCTACGCACGCGGCCGACGCGGGAGCCGGTTCCCACCAACTGGCGGGGCCCCTATCTGCGGAAGGAGGTCCCCCTCGATCCCTGGGACAATCCTTATATCTATCGCAGCCCGGGCGAGGTGAACCCCACCTCCTACGACCTGCTGACCCTGGGCCGCGACGGCCAGCCCGGCGGTGAAGGCGAGGATGCGGACATCACGAGCTGGGAATGACGGCATGGCGAAACGAGCCGCGCTGAGCGCCGCGCACGGGCGGGGATCCGGCGAGCGAGGGCGTTCATGAGTTCTCGATTGGGACTCGAATTGGGTCCCGAGGAGATCCGCGCGGTCCAGGTCAGCGGCTGGCCGCGACGCCGCTTCCGGACCCTGGACGTGGCGTGGGACCCGGAACAACCAGCCGAAGCGTTCCGCGCGCTCCGCGAAAGCCTGGGCCCGGTGAGCCGGGTATGCGCCGCGGTCGCTCTTCCGCTGCTCCGGGTAAAGCACGTCCAGTTGCCGCCGCTCCCCCTGAAAGAGCGACGCCGCATCCTGGGCCTCGAGCCTGACCGCTACTTCGCGGTACGCGGCACCGACCTGGTCTTTTCCGTGCGGGAGACCGACAACCTGGTCTTCGCCGCGCCCGAGTCGCTAGTGGCGGCGTGGCTGACCGCCCTCGAGGAGTTGGGCCCCCTGGAGCGGATCGAGCCGGCGCCCCACGCCATCGCCCGCGCCCTCGGCCGGCACGGCGTCGCCGACGCCCTGCTCCTCGATGACCGATACGGCCCCGGCGTCGACGCGATCGAGCTCCAGGACGGGAAGCTGCACAACGCGCGTCGACTCTACGGCCAATTGCCCGAGGCGGCGGCGTCACTGGCCGAAGGCTCGACGGACCCGCGGGCCTCCACCGACATCTATCTCCATCCGTGGGAGGAAGAGCGGGCCCGCGAGCTGGCTGACCGCTGGCCGACGCACCCGGTCAAGTCACTCCCGGATCGGAAGGGCGTGGATGCCGCGCACCTGACGGCTTACGGGGCGGCGCTGGAGCCCGGCGCCGAGTGGCGCGAGTCGCTGCTCACCCCCGAGCTGGAGCGCCGCATCGGACGCCGTCGTCGCGGCCGGGTGGCCGTCGCTGCCATCGCCTGCGCCGCGGCGGCGGTCTTCCTGGTCGCCTCGGCCGACGACTATCGCGCCCGGGCCGAGGATCGGCTCGACGCGCGCATCGCGGAGCTGCGCGAACGTGCCGCCGACGTGATGGCGCTTCAGGAGCGGGCCACGGCCCTGGCCCGGGAAGCGCGGGCGATCTCGCAGATCGAGGCCCTGGGCAGCGGCGTGCTGGGCGCGCTGCTCGAGCTCAGCCGTAGCCTGCCCGATGACGCCTGGATCCGCTCCATCCAGGCCGAGCCGCCCGACTGGTACATCGAGGGCTGGGCCCGGGACGCCGCGGCGCTCATCCCGCTGTTCGAGAACGATCCGCGGTTCGAGGACGTGCAGTTCCGCTCGGCGACCAGCCGCGCACAGATCGGCAACGAGACGTATGACTACTTCTCACTGGCTCTCCGAACGGTGGCAGCGCCTTAGCCGGCGCGAGCGGCGCGTGATCGCCGGCGGCGCGCTGGTCAGCGCGCTGGCCCTGATCATCGTCTATGCCGTTCTCCCGTTCGCCCGCCACTGGTCGGCGCGGGAGGCCACGATCGCCGCCAAGGCGGAGCAGGTGGCGCGGCTGCAGGCGCTGGTCGACAACGCGGCGGCGCTGAGCGAGGCCACCCGAGCGCTGGAGGCGGCGCGCGAGAGCAGCGCCCGGCGGCTGCTGGCGGGCAGCACGCCGGCGCTCGGCGCGTCGAACCTGCAGACGCTGCTGCGCAGCTACGCCGAGCAAAGCCGGGTGAGTCTGGAGCGGGTGAACGTCGCCCGTGAGTTCGAGCCCGACACGGTCGGGATCATGCAGGTGCCGGCGGAGCTCGTCTTGCGCGGCGATCTGTACGGGCTCGTCGACTTCCTTTTCTATCTGCAGAACGGCGAGAAGCTGATCGTGATCGATGCGCTGAGCGTGAACGCCGCTCGGCGCCGCGGTCAGACTGGAGCGGCAATGCTCTCCTGGACCATCGCGTTGCACGGGTTCTACGTACCGGAGGAGGAACCGGTATGAGGGCTATTACGCGAGCCCTGTACCTCCTGGCAGGTGTCCTGGCGCTGGCCGGCCTCGGCCTCCGACTGGTGCCCGCCCGGCCGGCGGTCCCGGCGGCCGACCCGATCGCCATTGACCGGCCCGCCACGGAGCCCAGCCCCAGCGAGCGCGCCCAGGCGCTGCTGACGTTCCAGGAGATCGTCCAGGCCAACGTGTTCAGCCAGGATCGCGCCGCGCCCGCCCAGCGCTACGTGCCGCCGGAGCTCGCCCTGCCGGAACCGGTGCCGACGGCGGCGCCCGCCGCCGCCCCGCGACTTCGCCTGTTCGGTGTCGCCGTGGGCCCGACGGGCGCGGTGGCGCTCATCGATGCCGACCCCGCCATTCCCGGGGCCGAGGTCTACCGACAGGGCGATCTGGTCCGCGGCTTGCAGTTGGTCGAGATCCGCGAGACGACCGTCGTCCTGATGGGCGAAGATGGCCCCACCGTCCTGTCGCTCCCGTCTTCGGGCCGGAGGTCACAGTGAATCAACCCGTTACCCGCGAGGCTCGTAGCCGAGCGACGCGCCCGACGCTAGTGCTGCTGGCGATGCTGCTCGCTCTGGCGGCACCCGCCGGAGCGCAGCAAACGCGCCTCAATTACGTGAACGCCGACGTGCGCGATGTCATCCGGTCGCTGGCCACGGTGATCGGCGTCAACGTGCTGATCAGCGAAGAGGTGCCGGCCAAGCGGGTGACCTATACGACTCCGGCGCCGGTGCCGGCCGACCAGGTCGGCGCCGTCCTCGAGGCCATCCTGGAGAGCGAAGGGCTCGTCCTGGTGCAGCGGGGCCCGGTGGCGGAGGTCATGCCCGCCGAGTACGCGCCGGCCACCGGCCCCGTCGGGTTCGGCAAGGAGCTGCCGTCGCCTCCGCCCCTGGGCCTCATCACCCAGATCGTGCCGTTGCAGTACATCCGGGCCGAGGAGGGGATCGCCGTGCTCGAGCAGCTGGCCAGCCCGCTGGCCCGAATCGAGCCGGTCCCCCGCTCGAACTCGGTCCTTATCACGGATCGCGGCATCAACGTCGCCCGCTACCTGGAGCTGCTCACCCAGCTGGACGTCAGCTCCGACGGGGAGGGCGGCCTGCGCACCTACGTCTACCGGCTCAGCCACGCCAACGCGACCGAGCTGGCTTCCACGCTCTCCCAGATCTTCGGCGCGGCGACGCCCGGGGTCCAGGGCAGGGCGCGGGTCGAGGCGCTCTCCGACCGCAGCCTCTCCCGTACCCTCGAGGCGTACCGGCAGCGCGAGCTGCAGGCGCTCGATCAGCGCCGCGACATGCCGATCCCCATCGCTCTGCAGCCGCAAGGCGCGGCGGACACCGTCTCGCTCCCCGAGGGCGCAACCGGGCTGGTCGGCGTTACGACCATCGTGCCGGACCTGGCGACCAACTCGCTGGTCATCCGCACGGCGCCGCCCAACTACCCAGTGCTCGCCGAGACCATCGAGGCGCTGGACATCCGGCCCGCCCAGGTGCTGCTCGAGGTGCTGGTCGCCGAGATCACCCTGGACGAGGAGCTCGAGTACGGGATCAACTGGTCGATCTTCGCCGACAGCGTGACCGGCGAGAACATCGACCTCGCCGGACGGCTGGGCCGCGATGTCGCCGACACGACGTTCAACATGATCGACCAGTTCGCCGCTCGCGTGGTGCGGCTCAACAGCGTCGACGTCCGCGCGGTCATTCGCGCCCTCGCCTCCGAGGCCAACGTCCAGGTCCTGTCGACCCCGCACATCCTCGCCCTCAACAACGAGGAGGCCCGGATACTCGTGGGGAGCGAGGTGCCGTTCAGCCAGTCGACCCGGACCGGGCTCGACGTGGTGGTCGACCGCATCGTCCAGTACCGGAACGTGGGGACCGAGCTGACGATCATCCCGACGATCAACGACGACGGGTACGTCACCTTCCGCATCCTCCAGGAGGTCAGCGCCCTCACCGAGACCACCGTGCCGGCCGCGCTCGGCGCTCCGATCATCACGACCCGCGAGGCGGAGACCAGCGCCCTGGTCCTGAACGGTCAGACGGTGGTCATCGGTGGGCTCATCGATGAGCAAAGCACCGACGTGGAGAGCGGCGTGCCGTTCCTCAAGGATATCCCGGTGCTGGGCTTGCTGTTCAAGAGCCAGTCGACCCGGCGCATCCGCACCGAGCTGGCCATCTTCGTCACGCCGTTCGTGGTCTTCACCGACGAAGACGCCGCCGACCTCCTGGAGCGCGAGCGGCTGCGGATGGAGAGCCGGGAGGCGATCGACCGCGGCCTGGCGCCGCCGGACACCACAGGCGGCCAGCGCTGACACCTCCGGCTGGGCAGAACTTCAGGGACCGCTGCTGAATCAGAGGTCGCGCTCGGTCCAGAACCGAATCTCGAGTGGCGGTCCACCTTCCGACTCCACCGCACCCAACTCGAACACGGCCTGGATCTCGTGGGTCAGCGGCGCGCCGTCTTCCCAGCCGCGGCTGACGATGAGGATGCGGGTGGGCAGCGTGGTCAGGTGGCCGGGCTGGAAGCTCTGCCCCGGACGGTCATGGAACATCACGTCGCGCACGGCGAAGAGCGATCCGAAGAACTCGCCGCGCTCGCGCCGCCCCACGAGCAGCTCGGCGCCCGACGCGCCCAACTCCGGCACCGCCGCCAGCACCGGGAACGGTGCGCTGTTGACGTTCACCCGGCCATCGCCGTGGATCGTGATGTACGGCGCCAGCACATCGGCGATCGAATCGGTGAAGCCCAGGATGCGGGTCAGCTCGTCCAGCCGCAGCAACGGCCGGTTCGGGGGATAGAACGGCGACCCGGCCTGCAGATACTCGGGCGCCTCGCCCCCGTAGGGGCTCGGCACCTCGTCCGAGTCCGTCCAGTCGCGCAACGCCTCGGCCAGACGCTCCGCCTCGCGCGGGCCGAAGAAGTGCGCGAAGAGACCCAGCAGCATGGCGCGGTCCGAGCGGTTGAGGTCGATGCGGGCGTTCAGGTCGGCGGCGGCCAGCTGGTAACGGGCGGTGCCGAGAGCCTGCGCCCCGGCCCGGTCGAGCCGAGCCTGGAAGCGGGCGAAGACCGTAGCTCGCTCTTCCGGCGTTCGGGCCTCACGGTACATCCTCTCTAGCTGCACGCTCGCCGCGGCCACGCCGCTCTCCGCCGCGTAGCGGGCGACGGTGCGGCTGCGGATGGTCGCAACCTGGTCCGTCGTTCTCCGCGACAGCGTGACGACGCTGGCCGCGACCGCGCCCACCACGACGATCAGCCAGAGAACCAGCATCAGCGCCACGCCGCGCCGCTCGGCCGATCTCATCGCGTGCCCCCCAGCGGCAGCTGGAGAAGCAACGGCGGTCCCGCCGGCCCGTCGTCGGTCCAGTAGGTAAGCTCGATCGCCGACGGGACCCGTCGCGGGGAGTCCCATGTCTCGAGCCAAACCCGCGCGCCGGCCACGCCGCTCAGCACGCGGACGTCCAGTCCGGTTACTTGCGGCGGTCCGATGAGCCGGCGCGGCGGCGCCCGCACGCCCGCGGGATGGGCCAGCAGGGAGAGGCCCCGCGGGGTCGGCTCGACGATCACCTCCCAATCGGAATCGTCGGTGAGCGGTGGCAGTCCGCCCGCCGTCACGAACCACAACCGGTCCCGCGGCCGACCCCCGCCATCGGTTGCCGGCATCAGAACGAACGCCGAGTCGTTGTAGTTGGGCGCCGGCCGCACGTTGCGGAGCGCGTCCTCGAGCGTGGCCCGCCAGGCCCGTGTCGCCCGCATCTCGTGCCCCCGCTCCTCCAGGCGCCGGCGCGTCTCCACCCCCGCATCCGCCGCGCCGTAGACCAGGACCGCCACGACGCCGGTGAGCACGATGGCGACCAGCAGCTCGATCAGCGTGAACCCGGCGCGCCTCGTCACGGAGCCTCCAGCAGGCGCTCGAGTACGAATTGCCCGCGCTCGGGGAAATAGACGGTCACGGTCACGAGCCGGAGCGAAGGGCCGGCCGGCCGGCTCTGCACCTGGCGCCGAAAGCCGCCCGCCAGTTCCTCTTCGCCCCGGGCGTCTGCCGCGGCCAGATCGATCTTCGCCAGCTCCATGGCGTCCTCGGCGTAAGTCACCGCCTGGGTCCACAGCTCGGCTTGGCGCTGGGCCCGGGCGGTGCCCGCGAAGACCTCCAGGTAGCCCAGCACCACCAGGCCCAGGATGACCAGGGCGATCATCGTCTCCAGCAGCGTGAGGCCGCGACGCGTACCCATAGATCTCACGGCGCGCCGCCCTCCACGTTCAGCTCGCAGGTCAGAGGGTCGACCGGAAAGGCGAGAGCGGCTTCCGTGCTCCGTACGTCGTAGCCGCAGGTCCCGATCGGCGCGACCACCAGCGTGAAGGCGGGACCGGCGAACTCGTCGAGGCGCCCGCTGGCCAGCACGCCTTCCGCGATCGAGGCGGCGCCTTCCACGCGCCAGGCCCCGTCAGCCTCGACGTGGACGCGGACCGTTTCGCCACGCCGGGCGGCCAGCTGCTGCGACCCCGAGAAGACCCTTGCCAGCTCCGATTCCTTCCCGCCCTCGCGCGTGATGATCGCCGGGGCCACCAGGCCGGCCGCCAGCGCGAGAAGGATCAGCACGACGATGACCTCCACCAGCGTGAAACCGTGTCGCCACGACGCTCGCGGCCGGGCCTGCGAAACGCGTCGAGAGCTCATAGCTCCCAAGATGGCTCGGGAGAGGATCGCGAGCAATCGANNAACCTTTGAAAAAGTGATGCAACCTGTCAGCACGGCTGTCGACTGACGGCCACATCAAGTAACGCGTTCGAAAATCATTCTCAATTTCGGGCGAACTGACCCGTCTTCCCCACCTCCAACGGACGCCACTTCAAAAAGGGCCCGGGGCAACGCGCCCCAAGCCTCGTCACTGTCTGTAACAAGCACGATTATTGCCTACTGCTATCGTGCTTTTCGGTACTGCCCGTTTAACAAAACCATGATTCGACGGTGAGCCCCAACCCTTCTCGCCCGTCGTTTCGGAGTCGGGCGGTCCGTTTTCGATGTGTCGCTTGATCAGCCCGAGCGGCACCGAAGTCCACTAAAAAATCAAGCGAGCGTGCTAACGCGTCTCTGTCCCGCCAGGGCGACGACCGGCTTTCCAGCGGTGCACGACTGCCGCCGTTGGATGAGTGTCGGCCACGCGCCCGTTGGCGTCTGCCGCGTGCCGCCAGACGATAGAAAAGGTCTCACCCCAGTGCTCCAGAACCCGTTTCCAACCTCTTTCAGGAGAGACGTATGAAACTGACGAGACGCGATTTCGCGAAGCTGAGCGCGATGGCCGGCGCCGGCGCGATGCTTCCCTTGAGGATCCTGCCTCGAAGCGCCTTCGCGGCGCCCGCCGCCGCGGGCCTCAGCGATCCGGCCTTACAGCCCAAGTTCGTCGAGCTGGCACCCAACGCCCTCGACCCGGGGTTCCTGTTCAAGGACCTCAACCAGAACGGTGGACCGGTTCAGAAGCCGAACTTTTCCATCCGAATACGCGAGACCGTGCAGCAGACCGGCCTCATCAATCCGAAGAACGGCCGGAGGCTGATGACGAGGCTTTGGGGCTACGGTAAGAAAACGGTCTCCTGGCCCGGCCAGACCTTCCAGGTGATGAGCACCTCGGCGGGCGGCGCGGACGAGACCGTGGTCCGCTGGGAAAACGAGCTGCAGGGCAAGAACCACCTGCTGCCGGTCGACACGAACCTGCACTGGTGCTACTCGCTCCACGGAGACAGCTCGGCCAACGGCGTCGACTACCGGCAGTTCAGCATCAAGAAGAACGGCGTGCCGATCATCACGCATCTGCACGGCGGCAACTCGGACTTCCAGTTCGACGGGAACCCCGAGTTCTTCTACAGCCCGGACGGCGAGGTGAAGGGTCCGCAGTGGGACTTCGTCGAGGGCGGCTTCACCAACACGTTCCGCTACGACAACGACGTGCCGGCCGGGAACCTCTGGTACCACGACCACGCGCTGGGCATCACGCGGCTGAACGTCTACGCGGGTCTGGCGGGCTTCTACTTCGTCCGCGACGCCCAGGACACGGGGCTGCCGGACAATCCGCTCGGCCTGCCGGCCTTCCCGTACGAGCTGGCCTACGCCATCCAGGACCGCATGTTCACCGACGAGGGCGAGCTGTTCTATCCGGCCTTCCCCGGCGATCCGTTCTACGATGACTTCATCACGGGCGAAGGCGCGATCCTGCCGCCCGAGCTGTTCCCCGGCGGCGGCCCGACGGCGCTGGCCGAGTTCTTCGGCGACCACATGGTGGTGAACG
>JAACAK010000090.1 GCA_011774835.1 Candidatus Kutchimonas denitrificans
CCGGACGAGATCTACAACCTGGCGGCGCAGAGCCACGTGCAGGTGAGCTTCGAGACGCCGGAATACACCGCCAACGCCGACGCGCTCGGCACGCTGCGCCTGCTCGAGGCGATCCGGATTCTCGGCCTCGAGGACCGGGTCCGGTTCTATCAGGCATCGACCTCGGAGCTCTATGGCGACTCGCCGCCGCCGCACGACGAGACCACGCCGTTTCGCCCGCGCAGCCCCTATGCCGCGGCCAAGCTGTATGCCTACTGGATCACGGTGAACTACCGCGAGGCCTACGGCATGCACGCCTCGAACGGCATCCTGTTCAACCACGAGAGCCCGATGCGCGGCGAGACCTTCGTCACCCGCAAGATCACCCGTNNCAAGATCACCCGTGCGGTCGCGGCTATCGAGGCCGGCATCCAGGACAGGCTCTTCCTCGGCAATCTGGACGCCAGGCGGGACTGGGGCCATGCCCGCGACTACGTCGAGGGCATGTGGCGCATCGTCCAGCAGGACGCGCCGGACGATTACGTGCTGGCCACCGGCGAGGCGCACTCGGTGCGGCAGTTCGTCGAGACGGCGTTCCGCCATGTCGGGATCGAGATCGCATGGCGGGGCAAGGGCATCGAGGAGAGCGGCGTGGATGGCAGCAACGGCCGGACGCTGGTACAGATCGACCCACGTTATTTCCGCCCCACGGAGGTCCACTTCCTCTGCGGAGATCCACGCAAGGCGCGGGAAAGGCTGGGGTGGCGCCACGCGACCGGCTTCGACGATCTGGTGCGCGACATGGTGGAATCGGACCGGGCAGCGATCGCACGCGAGCATAATCTCGGTCGTGGGCAGGCGCGATGACGGCCGTCCCAGAGCCGGCCCTCGCCTTCGAGCTGTCCGGTAAACGGGTCTGGGTCGCTGGACATCGCGGCATGGTCGGTGCCGCCATCGCACGCCGCCTGGCAGATGAGGACTGCGAGATCCTGACCGTCGGGCGCGAGAGCGTGGACCTGCGGCGCCAGGGCGAAACCGAGGACTGGATGGCCGAGGCCCGCCCGGAGGCGGTATTCCTGGCCGCGGCGACCGTCGGCGGGATATGGGCGAACGAGACCCGGCCGGCCGAGTTCATCTACGACAACCTCGCGATCCAGGCCAATGTCGTCGAATCGGCCCGGCGGACCGGCGCGCGGAAGCTTGTGCTGCTCGGCTCCTCGTGCATTTACCCGCGCCTCGCCGAGCAGCCCATGAGCGAGGACGCGCTGCTCACCGGATCGCTCGAGCCGACCAACCAATGGTACGCCGTGGCCAAGATCGCCGGGATCAAGCTGTGCCAGGCCTATCGGCGCCAGTACGGCGTCGACTTCATCTCCGCCATGCCCACCAATCTCTATGGCCCGGGCGACAATTTCGACCTGCAGAGCAGCCACGTGCTCCCGGCGCTCTTGCGCAAGGCCCACGAAGCCAAGCTCTCGGGCGCCCCGTCCATCGAGATCTGGGGCACGGGCACGCCGCGCCGCGAGTTCCTATACGTGGACGACTGCGCGGACGCGCTCGTCCACCTCATGAAGGTTTATTCCGGCGACCCGCACGTCAACGTGGGTACGGGCAAGGACGTGACCGTCCGCGAGTTGGCGGAAACGGTCGCCGAGGTCGTGGGCTTCACCGGCGGCTTCGCTTACGATACTTCGAAGCCGGAGGGGACGCCGCAAAAGCTGCTCGACGTCTCTCGAATGGCCGGTCTCGGGT
>JAACAK010000052.1 GCA_011774835.1 Candidatus Kutchimonas denitrificans
CTGGACAGCATGCGGGCATTTTAAAGCGGCCCGCACCACGAGGAGAAGCAAGATGGTCATTCAAACCCCGGCCCTGGAAGGGGCCAGCACGGCGGAGATGATCCGACAGGCGGATGCCTCCCTGATGTACATCGTCACCCGGCCCAACATCGTCTTCACCCGTGGCAAGGGCAGCTACCTGTGGGACGCCGACGGCCGCCGCTACCTGGACTTCATCCAGGGCTGGGCCGTGAACTGCCTGGGGCACTGCCCGCCGGCCCTGGTGCGGGCGCTGAACCGGCAGGCCAAGCAGCTCATCAACNNGCCTGGACAAGGTCTTCTTCGCCAACAGCGGCGCGGAGGCCAACGAGGGCGCCCTCAAGCTGGCCCGCAAGTACGGCGCCAGGAAGCGCAACGGCGCCTACGAGGTCATCACCACCTGGAACAGCTTCCACGGGCGCACCCTGGCCATGATGTCCGCCTCGGGCAAGGCCAACTGGGACACGCTGTTCGAGCCCAAGGTGCCCGGCTTCGTCAAGGTGCCCTTCAACGACCTGGAGGCCATGGCCCAGGCCGTGTCTCCCAAGACCTGCGCCATCATGGTGGAGCCGGTGCAGGGCGAGGGCGGGGTCTTCGTGGCCGAGGACCGCTACATGAAGGGCCTGCGCGAGCTGTGCGACGAGCAGGGCATCCTGCTGATCCTGGACGAGATCCAGACCGGCATCGGCCGCACGGGCAGCCTGTTCGCCTACGAGCAGTACGGCATCGAGCCGGACATCATGACCCTGGGCAAGGGCCTGGGNNCAGCCCCTGGCCATGGCCGCGGCGGCCACCGTGCTGGAGGAGATGATCCGCAAGAACATCCCCCGCAAGGCCAGGAACCGCGGCAACCGCCTCAAGCGCGAGCTGAAGGCCCTGGGCAAGGAGTTCGGCTTCACGGACATCCGGGGCAAGGGCCTGCTGGTGGCCGTGGACCTGGCCCAGGAGCAGGCACCCAAGGTGGTGGAAAAGGCCCTGGAATACGGCCTGCTGCTCAATGCCCCGCGCGCCAACACCCTGCGCTTCATGCCGGCCCTCACCC
>JAACAK010000073.1:0-215 GCA_011774835.1 Candidatus Kutchimonas denitrificans
CGGCCGACGCCGAGCAGAACCAGCAGCCCCTGCTCGATGCTGCCGACCGTCTCGGCGTCGACAACGACCGAGGCCGATGCGACCCGCTGCACCACCGCTCTCATCCGGCCAGCTCCCTGAGCAGGGCGAGGTTCTTCATATCCCACTCGTTGTCATCGCCCTTGGGGGTCTCGAGGATCTTCGGGATATCGTGGAATCGGCGATCCTGCATCAGC
>JAACAK010000073.1:284-853 GCA_011774835.1 Candidatus Kutchimonas denitrificans
ATAACATCGGCGAAACCCTCGGGCGAGGAGACATCGTAACCGGCGGCGAAGGCGTGGCAGGTGTCGAAGCAGACGCCGAAGCGGCCCTCCGGCACCCCTTCCAGAATGGTGGCGAGATGCTCGAAACGCCAGCCGAGGTTGGTCCCCTGGCCGGCGGTGTTTTCGATCAGCACGGTGACGTCGTCGGGCGTCTCGGCGAAAATCTCCTTGAAGGCGGTGCAGACCTTGGCCAGGCCGGCCTCCTCCCCCTCGCCGAGGTGCGAGCCGGGATGCATGACCAGCCCCGGGATGCCGAGCTTCGAGCAGCGCTCGATTTCGTCGGCGAAGGCGGCTTTCGACTTGGCCCATTTCTCGTCATCGGTCGCCGCCAGGTTGATCAGGTAGGTGTCGTGGGCGATGACCGGTCCGATCGGGCTCTTCTCCCAGGCCTCGCGAAACAGCTTCGCATCGTCATCGCTGATCGGCTTGGCCTTCCACTGGCTGGCGTTCTTGGTGAAAACCTGCATCGCCGTGCAGCCGACCTCTTCGCCGCGCGGGAAGGCGAGATGCAGGCCTCCGGAGATCGACAT
>JAACAK010000073.1:886-1158 GCA_011774835.1 Candidatus Kutchimonas denitrificans
ATCGAAGCGACCGTCCTGTTCCTGTTCGCGAACCAGGACGGTTCGCATGCCGAGCTCACGAGCCGTCACCAGGTTGTCGATCGAGTCTTCGACCATGATCGAGCGATCGGCCGAACAGCTGAGATAACGCATGACTTCCCGGTACGGGTCCGGGAACGGCTTGGGCTGATAGCCGGCGATGCGGATATCGAAAATTTCCTCAAACCGGTCGGCGACGCCGAGGCAGGCCAGCACCCGTTCGGCATGCGCCCGGGACCCGTTGGTGAAAACAT
>JAACAK010000019.1 GCA_011774835.1 Candidatus Kutchimonas denitrificans
GACGACGAGCGCCTTCGAGAGGTGCCAGCGTAGACTCTCACTCCAAGTGCGACACCGGCTATGTCCGGTGTCGCCATGGGAACGAGATACAATCACCTCACGCTTGAGGAGCGCTGCCGCCTGCGCGGCATGATGGAGATGGAACTGGGGGTCAGTGAGATTGCCCGGCGTCTGGGGCGTCACCGGGGCACGATCCATCGCGAGATCGCCCGCAATCGCTGCGCCGACGGCTACCAGCCGGACAGCGCGGCGCGCCGGGCCTGGGCGCGCAAGCTGCGCGGCTCGCGGATCGGGCGCTCCACCCGCCTGCGCGCGCTGATCGAGGACCGGCTTGCCATGGGATGGTCCCCGGAGCAGATCGCGGGACGGATGGAGCTCGAGGGAGAGGAGCACAGGACGTCCCCCGAGTCCATCTACCGCCATGTCTACAGCCCTGCCGGACGCCGCGCGGGCCTGCCGCGCCAGCTTGCTCAGCACAAGGCCAGGCGCGGGCGCCGGCGACGCACCGGGGCCCGCGAACCCGCGATCCCGAACCGCACGCCGATCCACCAGCGCCCGACAAAGGCCCATCTGCGCAGCGAGTTCGGGCACTGGGAAGGCGATCTGGTACACTTCCGCCGTCGGCGCGATATTCTGCTCACGCTGCAGGAAAGGCGCTCCCGGTTGACGCTCGCCCGGCGTCTTCTCAGCAAGGATGCTGGCCTTACCGCAAGCGCCATCGCCGCGGAGCTACGCGGACTGGCGCCGCAGGCCCGCCGCACCATCACCTACGACAATGGCGGCGAGTTCGCCCGGCACGAGACCGTCACCGAGCGGATCGGCCTGCGCGCCTACTTCTGCGACCCCCACAGCCCCTGGCAACGTGGCGGCATCGAGAACGCCCATGGCCGGCTGCGCCGCGAGCTGCCCCGCAAGACCAGCCTCGCAGACTACACCGACGCCGACATCGACGACGTGATCTGGAACCTCAACTCAACGCCGCGAAAGTGCCTCGGCTACCGAACACCCATCGAGGCTTTCGCCGCAAACCTCGGTGTCGCACTTGAAATGTGAATCCAGCTTGGGCCTTTAACGTAGATTACTCGC
>JAACAK010000100.1 GCA_011774835.1 Candidatus Kutchimonas denitrificans
TGGAGATGGCGAAGCACCTGCCCCAGATCGATGACGTGGAGGTCGACGTCGACCGCGTCGACCGCTCCGCCGACAGCACGACCTACCGGGTCACCGTCGGCTGGACCAACAGCGGCCGGCTGCCCACCGCGCTGCGCCAGGCGCAGCTGGTGAAGATCGTGCAGGAGGACCGCGTCCGGCTCCAGTTCGACTCGACGCTCACGGCTCGCGAGGACCCGAAGGTCCGCATCGTCGACCCGGCCACCTACGACAAGACGATCGAGGCCGGCTGGACCGAGCCCGGCGAGTCGAAGTCGGTGAGCTTCACCGTCCGCACCTACGGCGTGCCCGGCGTCGAGGGCGAAGTCGAGGTGCTGTCGACCCGCGGCGGTCGGGTGAACGTGCCCCTCATCCTCGGCCGACCCGAGGACGACTGAGGCCGCGCCGGGAGGGGTGAAGAGCCGCCGGCCGAGAACGATGCTCGGAGCCCGCTAATCCGTTCTCGCGTTGGGGCTTGCGGCGCTGTGGCCACGGCTACATATTGGGACGACGGTGAGCTTCCAAGATTCCCCTGCCAAAGAATCCTCTCGCCGTTACTCGTCCGGCCGCGAGACGTGGCACCAAATCCGGCCATGTCTCCGTCATTTGACATAAGCTGCATCCGCCCCGCCTCACCGGGACCCCGCCACCTGGTGTTCGCGAGACTGTCAGACCCCGACGGTAGGATGCGGTAGGACGTACGCGTCGCGGGAGCGGCGCATATCGGATGGGCCCGAGTTTCAAAGGAACAGCCTCTTGTTGATCACCAGCTATCTCGCCGTGTTCGTAGGCGGCGTGCTCCTGGCGCTGGTTCTCACGCCGGCCGTTCGGCGCCTGGCCGTGCGGCTCGGCGCCATCGACCAGCCGGGCGAGCGGAAGATCCACGCCCAGCCGGTCCCTCGACTGGGCGGGGTGGCGGTGCTAATCGCGGTGAGCTTTGCCGTCGCCGGTGCTTTCTGGCTGATCCCCGAGATGCGGCCGGCTATCACGAGCACGCTGGGAGCCGCGCGCTGGGGCGTCCTGGCGTCGGCGGTGCTGCTCATCTGCGCCATGGGCGCGATCGATGATTTCGGCGGGCTGCCGGCGCGGCTCAAGTTCCTGATCGAGATCACCGCCGCGGCGGCGGTGGTGCTGGTGGCAGGCGCACCCGAGGCGATCGACTTCAGTCCGTTTTCTTTCTCGCTAAGGCTGGGCTACGTGGCGCCGCTGCTGGCCATTTTTTTCATCATAGCGCTCACCAACGCGGTGAACATGACCGACGGCGTGGATGGCGTCGCCGGTGGTATCTCGGCCATCGCAGCCCTCACTCTCGGGACCATGAGCGTAGCGGCGGGTCACGTCGTTGCGCCCGTCGTGCTTTTCGCCCTGGCGGGAGCGCTAGTTGGCTTCCTGCCGCACAACTTCCGGACGCCGAAGGTCTTTCTGGGCGATACGGGGAGCCTCGGCGTGGGCTTCGTGCTGGGCGCCGCCGTACTCATTGGACTTCAGCGGGACGGCGCCTGGTTGATCGTGCCCGCCGTGCTGGCGCTGGCGGTCCCGCTAACCGAGCTTGGCCTCACCGTTTTGCGGCGGACGCTGCGCGCGTTGACCGTCGAGCGGACGACGCTGCCAAGGGAGCGGTTCGTGTTTCAAGCGGGCTGGCCGGGTCTGTTCGTTCCCGACCGCCGACACATACCGCATCGACTGCTGGAGCTGGGGCTCAGCAAGCGGTGGGCGATCGCGGCTCTGTATGCGATAGGTGCGACGTTAGGCGGCCTCGGGCTGGCCGCGTTCTACGAGCCGGAGTTGGGCCCATTCATCGGGCTGACGATCGTCGCCGTCGTGATCTACTTCGCGCCCCGCTGGCTGTATCACGAGCTGCGCTTGATCGAGCGGGGAGCGCTATTGCCGATCCTCGAGAGCCGTCTGCTGCGCAGCCGCGCTCTGCAGGCCACGTACGACGGGGCCGTGGTCTTCGTATCGTGCCTCGCTACGGAAGCGATCGTGATGGGACCGGCCGCCGTTCTCTCCGGTGGCAGCGC
>JAACAK010000050.1 GCA_011774835.1 Candidatus Kutchimonas denitrificans
CATGGTTTTAAGACCTCAAAAACCCTTGAAAACCACTAGATCTAGGTAAAAATGATGAATTTGGAATATGTAATTCCGTTACTTATTCTTGTAATATTTCCAATATCGGCCTATGCCGAAGAGTTAATTCAATCAATGGAAGGATCAATGGATATTAAGATCACCTATCCTGAGGAGGTGATAGTAGGAAGGGCCTTTTCTGTTTCAGTTCTTGTAACAAATAATGGTTGGGAAGACAAAAAAGATATTTCCTTTGAATTTTCAAGTCAGGACAATTCCATAATCCCAGTAACATCAAGTGAGATAACNNCTTGACTTTAGAATTCAAGACAACACAACGCCTGGAATCCATTTTCTTAATGTAAGGTATTCTCAGGTTCTAATTGCAAATAATGAAAAACCACAAGCACCAATATTTCAAGACTTTGCGATTCCAATCAAAGTAATTGATGAACCAGAAATTAGTATCTATACTAAAACGCCAGAGTCAATTTTTACAAATGCAGAATTTCCGTTTGAGGTAAAAGTTACATCACAAGATATTGATATCAAAGATGTAACAATCAAAGTAATCACTCCAAAAGATATTGATTTTAGGGGGGAGACAATGCATACTTTTTCTAAAATTGAAAAAAACAATCCAGTTTCTTTTACTTCAAGGATAATTACTCCGGTTGAAGAAGTTAATACAGAATATAAACTTCCATTTGAGGTAATTATAGAATATACTGATGATCTTGGAGAAGATAAAACAGAATCAAAAACAGTATCACTAGTTTTACGTCCTAGAACGTTTATGGAATTAACAACAGATGGAGGTATATGGATTGGTGATTTCTTTATTGCACCTTATGTATCCCTTGGAACAATAATAGGAATACCAACTGGAGCAATTCTTTCGGTATTAATTAGAAGAAGAATGGACAAACCAAAAAAGAAAAAACGGAAAAAGAAGCTATAGCTTCTTTTTAATTTCATCTAGGTATTTTTGGCTATAATTTACTAAAAGCTGAATTTTATCTTGTGCCAAAGCCATTGAGCCAGGTCTACTGTTAGTTTCTTTCTGAGCCTGTATTTGATAATCCATCAAAGTTTGAAGTTGTTCTTTATTTTTTGAATCGAGATTTTGTTTTAGTAGTTGAAATTGGTTCTCCAAATATACTTGAAATTTCTCAAGTGGCGGCTCTGAACCTATTACTTCCTTGAGTGTAATATCACCAAATACTTTTCTATCTAGATTTACCAATGTCAAAAATCTCCCTCATAGTTATAAAATTCAATTTGTTAGGAAAGTCGTTTATAGATTTCTTTGAATTCTGATGCAAGTGTGTATGCGATATTTAGTAGGTGAGTTAGTTGATTCATGGTTTTTTTGTCTCGAGCCAACTGGCGTAGAATTGTTAGTGCTTTTTGAGAAGACATGGGCGTAAGTTCTTTTTGTCCTGACCAAGTCTTGAATGCAATATCTACATCAAGACAAAAATTGAGTACAAATTCTTCCCAATTAGGGATTGGTCCCATAGATAATGGTACCCGTGAAAAGATAACTTCGGCTAATTCACGGAACTCATTTTTTCTATCTACCATTAGCATATCAAGCGCTTTTTTGATAGTTCCAGGTTCAGATCCTTCCATAGTTTGTAAAATACTCATTTCTGTACAATATACGTCAAAATTGAAAATAAGATCTAAGAATGCATTGCAATTACTTTCTCAGTTTTGAAATA
>JAACAK010000135.1 GCA_011774835.1 Candidatus Kutchimonas denitrificans
CGCTTACGCAAGACCCGCCCTCTGCTCGGCCTCCGGGTCGCGGGCCTGCCCGGCCAGGACGTCGCCGAGCGCGACCACCCGGCCGACCACGAAAAGCACGGGGCCTGCGAAACCGGCCGCCGCGGCCCGCTGGGCGACCTGGCCCAGCGTGGAGATCACGTGGCGCTGTTCGGGGCGCGTGCCGTTGTTGATGGCCGCCGCAGGGGTCGACTCGGCGAGGCCGTGCGCGATCAGCCGCTTGGCGATGCGATCGATGTTGGCCATGGCCATGTAGACGACCAACGTGGTGTCCGGATCCGCGAGCCCGCGCCAGTCCAAACCGAGTTCCATGTCACTGCGGCAGTGGCCGGTGACGAAGCGCACGCCGCTGGCCAGCCCGCGGTGGGTGAGCGGCACGCCGATCGCCGCCGCGCAGCCCGAGGCCGAGGTGATGCCGGGCACCACCTCGAAGCGGATCCCGTGCGCCGCGAGCACCGCCGCCTCCTCGCTGCCGCGCCCGAAGATGAAGGGATCGCCGCCCTTGAGCCGCACGACCGTGCGTCCGTGCCGGGCGAGCCCGACCAGAAGCCGGCTGATCTCGCTCTGCGGGACCGGATGGTCCCGCGGCTGCTTACCGACGCTGATGCGCGCCGTTCCCGGCGGAATGAGCGCCAGAACGGCCTCCGAGACCAGCCGGTCGTAGACCACGACATCGGCCTCGTCCAACAGGCGCCGGGCCTTGACGGTCAGGAGTTCGGGGTCGCCCGGTCCGGCCCCGACCAGATAGACGGTGGACGCGTCCACGGTCCACTCCTCCCCTCATTCGCCCTCCTGGCGGGTCCGGCGGGACGGCTCGCGAGCGCCCCCGCCGGACCCTGGTTTTGGAGGCCTAGTAGATGTCGTTGCGGGTGTTGTAGACGTTGAACTTGCCGGTCGGCGTGACCAGCCGCTCGTCGCGGATGACCGTCTTGGGCTTGCGCGTCTTGTCATCCACCACGACGATGGCCGATGTCTCCGTCTTGGAGTTCCAGACCGAGAACCAGACCTCGTCGCCCGCCTTGTTGAACTCACCCTGAACGACGCGCCGCACGCCCTCGGAGATTCCGGACCACTCGCCGATGGGCAGAACCTCGTAGGGCTTGTCCAGGTCGGTCAGGTCGAACACCGCCACCGAGGAGGCGATCTCCGCCTCCGGGTTGAGCGGCGTGTCGACGTAGAGGTTCTTGGACTTCGGGTGCGTCTTGACGAACAGCGAGCCGCCGCCCTGGCCCTCCAGGGTCTGCACCACCTTCCAGGCGTGCTCGGGGTGGTTCTCGGGGTCGGTGCCGATCAGCGCGACGGTCTCGTCGCCCAGGTGGCTGGTCGCCCAGACCGGGCCGTACTTGGGATGGACGAAGTTGGCGCCGCGCCCCGGATGCGGCTTAACCCCGGTCTCGATGAGCGCGACCAGCTTGCGCTCCTTGGTGTCCACCACCGCGACCTTGTTGCGCGCGTTGGCGGCGACCAGGAAGTAGCGCCCGGTCGAATCGAACCCGCCGTCGTGCAGGAACCGCTCGGCGTCGATCGAGGTCACGTTGAGGTTCTCGATGTCGGAGTAGTTGACCAGCAGGATCTTGCCGGTCTCCTTGACGTTGACGATGAACTCCGGGTGGTAGTGCGAGGCCACGATCGAGGCCACGCGCGGCTCGGGATGGTACTCCTGCGTGTCCACGGTCATGCCGCGGGTCGAGACGACCTTGAGCGGCTCCAGGGTCTCGCCGTCCATGATCACGTACTGCGGCGGCCAGTAGCTGCCGGCGATCGCGTACTTGTCCTCCCAGCCCTTCATCTTGGAGGTC
>JAACAK010000110.1 GCA_011774835.1 Candidatus Kutchimonas denitrificans
TGCTCACGCTGGCGGCCATCGCGATCATCGCCCACACGGGATGGACCAATCCGGTCACCGCCGCCGGCACGCCGACGCCGTTGAAGGCGAACGCCAGCGCCAGGTTCTGGACCGTCTTGCGGTACGAGCTGCGCCCGATGTGGTAGGCGTCCACCACCGCCGTCAGCCGCTCGCCGATCAGGATCACGTCGGCGGACTCGATGGCGATGTCGGTCCCGGCCCCGATGGCGATCCCGACGTCGGCCTGGGCGAGCGCCGGGGCGTCGTTGATCCCGTCGCCGACCATCGCCACCCGCAGGCCTTCTTCTTGCAGTATGCGCACCTCACTGGCCTTCTCGTCCGGCAGCACTTCGGCCAGCAACTCCTCGATGCCCAATTCGGCCGCCACGGCTCGAGCCGTGCGCCAGTTGTCGCCGGTGATCATGACCGGCTCAATCCCGACCTCCCGGAGCTGATCGAGTGCCTCGGTCGCGTCCTGCTTAAGACGATCGGCGATGGCGATCAGCCCGGCAAGCCCGCCGTCGATCGCAACACCGACCACGGTCTTGCCCTGCTCCTCCAGCGCCTCGGCGCGCTCCCGAGCTGCGGAAAGGTCCACCTCCTGCTCCTGCAAATAACGCAGGCTGCCGACCAACACCCTCCGCCCGGACAGCGCCGCCCGCACACCCCTGCCCGTCTCCGACTGGAAGTCCCCGGCGTCCGGCAACTCAAGGTTCCCCTCCAGCGCCCGATCGACGATCGCCCGCGCGAGCGGGTGCTCGGAGGGCGCCTCCGCCCCGGCGCCGAACCGAAGCAGGTCTTCTTCTTCCACCTCACCAAAGGGCACCACGTCGACCACGTACGGCTCGCCCTCGGTGAGCGTGCCGGTCTTATCGAAGACCATCTTGCGGATGTCCTTGAGGACCTGGAAAGCCTCCCCTGAGCGCATCAGGATGCCCTTCTCGGCCGCCTCGCCGCCGCCGCGGATCATCGCCAGCGGGGTCGCCATGCCCAGCGCGCACGGGTAGCCCATCACGAAGACCGCCAGGGTGGCGAAGATGGCGCGGGTGCTATTCACCTCGCCCGCCACCAGCCAGGCGCCCAGCGTCCAGATCAGGAAGGCCAGCCCGCCGAAGGCGACCACGCCCGGCACGTAGCACCTGAGAACCACGTCCGCCAGCTGCAGGATGCTGGGCTTCATCGCCCGGGCCTCCTCGATGTGACGGGCCACCTGGCGCAGGAAGCTCTCCTCGCCCACCCGGGTCACTTTGATCAGCAGGCTGCCCGACTGGTTGATCGAGCCGCCGATCACCTCGTCGCCGGGCCCCTTCTCGGCCGGCATCGATTCGCCGGTGACGATGCTCTCGTCCACCCCCGAGGTGCCTTCGATCACCTCGCCGTCGACCGGGATGCTCTCCCCGGGGCGCACCCGCACCCGCTCGCCGACCTCGATCGCCTCGACCGGCACCTCCACC
>JAACAK010000008.1 GCA_011774835.1 Candidatus Kutchimonas denitrificans
GCTCGGGAAATTGCGGCGTGGGGTTCGAATTAGACCCGGAACGGGGTCGGTTGTTCCGCCGGCGCGATCTCGGTTCCGGCTAGTTCAGCGGACAAGCATGACGCGGCGGCCGCTACGAGGCGCTGGTCCAGCGGCTGGTGCAGGCGACAGCGAGCGGGGAGCGCACACCCGATCCGTACGGCCCCCGTCTGACTTTCACGGCATGCGGCCCGGTCGATCGCCGGGCTCTCCGGAGCGTCTACTGTCGCCGGTAGGTGACCCGGAAGTCGTCCGTCACCAGCAGGACCAGCGCGTCGATCAGCTCGCCGTAGGCGCGTTCCGGATCGTCAGCGTCGAACACGAAGTCGCCCTCCAGCAGGCTCACCGCGCCCACCCGCTTGGTCACGCTGGCCGAGCGGCTCCAGAGCGACGCGCCGCTGGCCGTCTCCACCATCTGGACGGTCAGCGTCGCGTCGACGTCGGCCGCCGCCCCCAGGTTCCTGAAGTCGGCCGAGATCGAGACCGCCGGCCGGATCCGCGACACCAGCAGCTCCCCCGTGAAGATCGTCGCGACGTCGTGTCGCTCGCCCAGCGCGATGAAGGCGTCACGGTCCAGCCGCCGGCCGTCCACCTCCGCCAGCGCCTCCTCCTCGCTCCCCAGATCGACGATCCGCACCAGCCCCTGGTCGCGACGCACCTCTTCCAGGAAGCGCGAGGTCGCCAGCTGACCCAACCCTCCCTCGTTCGACGAGCTGAACTCGATGATCGCCAGCACCTCGTGACGCTGCAGGTCGATCCGCGGCGGCACCATCACCCGCTTACCACCGCACCCCACGCTCGCCAAAACGATCGCCGTAACCAGAACCCCACATACATATCTCATGGCGGAATTCCTCTCCCTACTGTTGAACCTGACACCAACCCACCAACCCACCAACCCACCAACGCACTAACTCCCATCCCCGCACAACTCGTAGAACTTACACCAGCGGCATTCGCTCGTTTCTTTCGTCCGCGGAAACTCGGTCATCGGCAGCGGCTTGTTCCGCTCCGCGTCCTCCAGGTAGCGG
>JAACAK010000059.1:0-794 GCA_011774835.1 Candidatus Kutchimonas denitrificans
CCCACGCATACGTTGAGAAGCGTGGATTTCCCGGCGCCGTTCGGCCCGATGATGGCGTGGACCTTGCCGCGCTCGATCTGAAGGTTGATCTCGCGGAGCGCGCGCAGACCGCCGAAGGTCTTGTTGACGTCGCTGACGTCGAGAACCGTTTCCGACATCCTGTCGTCCCCCCTTACTCGGCCGGCTGCGTTTTGCCGGCGTCACCGTCCGGGTCTGAACCCGACCGGCGCGTCAGGCGCGCGCGCAACCGCCGGAACCCTTCCATCATTCCGCCCGGCAGGAAGATCACGATCAGCATGAAGACGGCGCCCAGCGTCAGGTGCCAGCCCTCGCCGACGAACAGGCCCATGATGGCGACGAGGACGTCCGCCAGCCCGTCCGGCAGGAAGGCGACCGCGTTCTGCAGGATCTGGTCGTTGAAGGAGGAGAAGATGTTCTCGAAGTACTTGATGATGCCCGCGCCGAGCACCGGGCCGATCAGCGTGCCCGCGCCGCCGAGGATGGTCATCAGCACGACCTCGCCGGNNGACCTCGCCGGAGGCCGTCCACTGCATGCGCTCGGCGCCGGCCAGCGGGTCCGTGACCGCCAGCAGCGCCCCGGCCAGCCCGGCGTACATGCCCGAGATCACGAAGGCGGCCAGGGCGTAGGGCCGGGTGTTGAGGCCGGTGTAGTTCATCCGGGTCTGGTTCGACTTGACCGCGCGCAGCATCATGCCGAAGGGCGAGCGGAAGATGCGCATCGAGACGTAGAAGGCCAGGATCAGCATCACGGCGCAGAAATAGAAGCCCGGCCA
>JAACAK010000059.1:810-1142 GCA_011774835.1 Candidatus Kutchimonas denitrificans
GAAGCGCGGGTCGTCCTGCGTGAGCTGCAGGCCCGTCTCGCCGTTGGTGATCGGCGTGAGCACCGAATAGGCGAGGTTGTAGGACATCTGCGCGAAGGCCAGCGTCAGGATGACGAAGTAGATGCCCGCGCGGCGCAGCGTGATGAAGCCGATCACCGCGGCGAACAGGCCGCTCATCAGCATGGCGAAGAGGATCGCCGGCAGCACGTTCATGGACAGGAGCTTGAACATCCAGACGGCCGCGTAGGAGCCGACGCCGAGGAAGGCGGCGTGACCGAAGGAGAGGTAGCCGGTCAGGCCGAACAGGATGTTGAAGCCGATCGCGAAGATGC
>JAACAK010000059.1:1254-1444 GCA_011774835.1 Candidatus Kutchimonas denitrificans
ATAGCCGCCGCCGAGCGGCGCCATCCAGATCGGCATGGTGAGGACCACGACCGCGAAGCCGGCCAGCAGGATCCAATCTTGGCGGGGGGACGGTTTTTCCATCTTAACTCTCCATCACCCCTTTCTTGCCGAACAGGCCGCGCGGCCGTGCCAGCAGGATCACGACGGCGACCAGGTAGATGATGATCTG
>JAACAK010000065.1:0-201 GCA_011774835.1 Candidatus Kutchimonas denitrificans
GTTCGAGCGCTTCCTGAACCCCGAGCGCATCAGCATGCCCGACTTCGACATCGACTTCGACGTGGAGGGCCGCGAGCGGGTGATCGACTACGTGCGCGACAAGTACGGCGCGGAGAAGGTGTGCCAGATCTCCACCTTCGGCTCCCTGGGCGCCAAGGCGGCCCTGCGCAACGTGGCCCGCGTGCTGGACTTCCCCTACTC
>JAACAK010000065.1:260-839 GCA_011774835.1 Candidatus Kutchimonas denitrificans
CGAGCTGGCCCGCCTGGAGCGCGAGGGCGAGGACAACGAGCGCATGCTGATCCGCTGCGGCAAGGCGCTGGAGGGGCTCAACTCCAACCTGTCCACCCACGCCGCCGGCGTGATCATCATGGACACGGACATCCAGGAGGTGATGCCCGTCTGCACCTCGTCCAAGAGCGAGGACGTGCAGTCCATGTACGCCATGAAGTGGGCCGAGGACCAGGGCGCGGTGAAGTTCGACTTCCTGGGCCTGCTCAACCTGACCATCATCAACCGCGCCGTGGAGCTCATCAACGCCGGCCGCGCCCCCGGCGAGCCGCCGTTCGACATCGACCAGGTGGGCCTGGACGACGCGCGCACCTACCGCCTGCTGGGCCGGGGCGACACCACCGGGGTGTTCCAGCTCGAATCCGGCGGCATGCGCCGGCTGCTCACCGACCTCAAGCCGAGCAGCTTCGAGGACATCGTGGCCATCCTGGCGCTGTACCGGCCCGGGCCGCTGGGCTCGGGCATGACCGACTACTTCGTGCGCCGCAAGAACGGCCAGGAGCCGGTGGACACCCTGCACGAGCGCCTGGAGCCGGTGCT
>JAACAK010000065.1:998-1177 GCA_011774835.1 Candidatus Kutchimonas denitrificans
GCGAGCAGTTCGTCGAGGGCTGCGTGGCCAACGGCATCGAGCGCGCCAAGGCCTCGGAGATCTTCGACAAGATCGACTACTTCTCCGGCTACGGCTTCAACAAGTCCCACTCGGCCGCCTACGGCATGATCGCCTACCAGACGGCCTACCTGAAGGCGAACTACCCGGTGGAGTTCATG
>JAACAK010000074.1:0-1354 GCA_011774835.1 Candidatus Kutchimonas denitrificans
TGAGGCCATCGGCCTTAACAGGCTGCTGAAAAAGGTGACCTCGAAGGATGCTGGGCTTCGTGTTCCAGGCGTCCGGCGCTCTGCGTGGCGGCGTTTTGCCGACCGTTCGCTGGTTTTCGCTTGGCGCCCTCAGAGTGTTGACTGCTGGGCGAGCAGCTTCGGCATACGGGTGAGGTTGTAGGCGGCGAGTGCGAGGGTGAAGCCCCATTCGGTGCGGTCGAGCCCTCGGAAGCGGCTCTTGCGCCAGCCGGCGACCGTCTTGAGCCAGCCGAAGATCTCCTCGATGCGCTTGCGCGCCTTCTGGCTCAGGACATAACCGGTATGCCGCGTGGTCCGGCCATCGATGTTCGAGCGCCGCCGGGCGTTGCCGGTGTCGTAGTGGTTCTGGGCAACATGGGGCGTGACGCGGCGTTCGCGCAGCTCGGCGACGAAGTCGGCGGTGTCGAAGCCTTTGTCGCCGGCGAGCGTGCCGCCGGGGCGGATGTGCTGATCCGCAAGATCGATGCCGGCCAGGCCCTCCGAGACCCCCGAGGCCCGTGTCAGGCGGCCATCGACCACCAGCCCGCTGCGGTTCTCCATCAACGCCGTGCCGATGAAGCAGAGCCGGCTCGCCTGACCGGACGCCTTCTTGTAGAGCCGGGCATCCGGATCGGTGGTCGAGGCGTGGGTCGCGTTCGAGCGCGGCGCGCCACGCCAGCCGCGATCGGCGTTCCGGCCGCCGCCGGGCGGGTCGCCCGGATCGTCCTCGGCCCCGTCCTTGGGCCGGAAGCTCTTCATCGAGGCCCAGGCGTCGATCAGCGTGCCGTCGACCGAGAAATGCTCCCGGCTCATCTGCCGCGCCACCTGCGGGTGGCTGACGACCCCGGCGAGGAACGCCGCGGCGGCCTCCGCATCCATCAGCCGGTCCCGGTTCTTCGAGAAAGTCGAGGGGTCCCAGGCCCGGTCGTCGACGCCGAGCCCCACGAACCAGCGGAACAGCAGGTCGAACTCCAGGCGCTCCATGAGCTGGCGCTCCGAGCGAAGCGAGTAGAACGCCTGCAACAGCAGCGCCCGCATCAGCCGCTCCGGCGGGATCGAGGGGCGGCCAATCCGCCCATACAACGCCTCGAACCGAGCCGACAGGCCGTCCAGCACATCGTCCGCGATCGACCGGATCACCCGCAATGGGTGATCGCCCGGCACCCGCGCTTCAAGGTCCACATACGAAAACAGGCTGCCGCTCCGAGCGTCCGATCCACGCATTCCACCCCTCCCGCCGATGGGAACGGTGAATCATGCCGCAACGCCCAGCGCCAGCAGTTTTTCAACACCCTGCTAGAGCGGAGTCCCATCACTCGGGCTCGTAGCCTGCGGC
>JAACAK010000074.1:1433-1634 GCA_011774835.1 Candidatus Kutchimonas denitrificans
CTGCGGTGGAGCAAGCGCCGGTGCTCGATGGTCTGGCGCTTGATCCTCTCGCGTTCCTGCAGGATGGCCTGGTCGCGCCCGAAGTAGACGTCGGCGGGCGTGAGGTTGCCGAGGGCTCTCGTGGTAGCGGCGGTGGTTGTAGTGCTCGACGAAGGCGTCGACCTGGGCCTCGAGGTCACCCGGCAGGAAGTAGTTCTCGAG
>JAACAK010000131.1:0-834 GCA_011774835.1 Candidatus Kutchimonas denitrificans
CCTGATTGGCGCCTACATCATCCTGCGCTTCGGCGCTGGCGAGTGGGCCTTACCCGGGATCCCGCTCGAGGAAGGCGGCTCGCCGTTGGCGATCCAGATCACGGCGGCGAACACGTTCCTGCTCATCTGCAGCAGCGTGACGATGGTGAAGGCGTTCGCGTCCATCGAGCAGGGGGACCAGCGGGGGCTGCGGATCTTTCTGGTGTTGACGGTGCTGCTGGGGTCGACGTTCGTGGGCGTCCAGGTCTACGAGTACCTGGAGCTGATCCACGAGGGGTTCATGCCCCGCTGCAGCGAGGAGCTGGCGGCGATCGTGCCGAACTGCCACCTGTTCGGCTCGACCTTCTACACGATGACCGGGTTCCACGGCACGCACGTCAGCATCGGGGTGCTGTGCATGATCTGGGTGACGGTGAAGGCGTTTCGGGGGCACTACACGAAGGAGAACCACGGCGGCGTCGAGGTGATCGGGCTGTACTGGCACTTCGTCGACCTGGTGTGGATCATCCTGTTCACGATCGTCTACTTGATCTAAACCTCGTCATCGCCATCCCCATCGGTCATCGATGGCGATGGGGATCGCAAGGCGAGTGGCAACGCAGGGAGCAATCGAGAGGTCGAGATGGAGAGCAGCGCGGAGACGAAAGAGACGAAGAAGTCGGGGCCCAGCTATTACATGATCTGGCTCATCCTGGCCGTGTTGACGGCGGTCGAGGTGGGCGTCGCCTACATGAGCGGACTGCCGCGAACGGTGCTGATCCTGGTCCTGGTGGGGCTGGCAATCTGGAAGGCGACGCTGGTAGCGCTCTACTACATGCACCTGAAGTTCGAGCG
>JAACAK010000131.1:868-3824 GCA_011774835.1 Candidatus Kutchimonas denitrificans
CTCGTGGTCCTGTTGGAGTATGCGTAGCAAGGCGGTGGCTCTCGATCTCTGGACGCTGACCAAGCCGGGCATCACCCGGCTGGTGCTGGTCACCGCGGCGGTGGGCTTCTACCTGGGCTCGTCCGGTGGCTTCGACGGGATCCCGCTCTTCCACGCCCTGCTGGGGACCGGCCTGCTGGCGGCGGGGACCAACGCGCTGAACCAGTACGCCGAGCGCCGGGTCGACGCGGCGATGAAGCGGACCGCGAAGCGGCCGCTGCCCGCCGGTCGGCTGAGGGCGCCGACGGCCCTGGCCTTCTCGGCCGGGATCTCGGTGGCGGGCTTTGTCTACCTGATGGCGCTGGTGAACACGCTGACCGCGGCGCTGGGCGCGGCGGCGCTGCTCATCTACATCTTCGTCTACACGCCGCTCAAGCGGCGCAGCTGGCTGTGCACCTTGGTGGGCGCGGTGCCCGGCGCCATACCGCCGCTGATGGGCTGGACCGCGGCGACGGGCCGGCTCGACCCGCCCGCCTGGGTCCTGTTCGGGATCGTCTTCCTGTGGCAGATGCCCCACTTCTACGCCATCGGCTGGATGTACCGGCAGGACTACGCCCGGGCCGGCTTCCCGATGCTGCCGGTGCTGGACGACGAGGGGACCCGGACCGCGCGGCAGATCGTGCTCTACACGCTGGCGCTGCTGGCCGTGAGTCTCTTGACTACGGTGATGGGGCTCACCGGGGCGCTTTACCTCTTCGGGGCGCTGACGCTGGGCCTGGCGTTCCTGGGGCTGGGGCTGGTCCTGGCCGCCGCGCGGACCGGGCTCAACGCGCGCCGACTCTTCCTGGGTTCGGTGATCTACCTGCCGATCCTGCTGCTGCTGATGGTGGCGGACAAACAGATCTAGCCATGGTCAATTTCCACAAAGTCCTCATCTCGACGGCGATCGTCTTCTGCCTGGGTTTCGCGGTCTGGTCGGGCGTGGCCTACGCGGACACCGGGAACGGCTGGGCGCTGGCCTCGGCGATCGGCTTCGGGATCGCCACGCTGGTCCTGGTCCTCTATCTGAAGAACCTGAGCCGCTTTCTCGGCACGTAGCGGCGCGCTAGCTTGTCCGCCGCATGATCACGGTCAGCGATCTTCCGGCGCTCAACGCGACGCTCAACGGCCTGAGCGCCGTGCTGCTGGTCTCGGCCTACCTGGCGATCCGGCGGCGGCGCGTCAGCCTGCACCGCGGCCTGATGCTGTCGGCGGTGGGCGTCTCGATCCTGTTCCTCGCCTCGTACCTCTACTACCACTACCACGCCGGCACGACACGATTCAGCGGGACGGGGCTCGTTCGGGTCGTCTACTTCGCCATCCTGATTTCCCACACGATCCTGGCGATGGCGATCGTGCCGCTGGTGATCGTCACGCTGACGTTTGCGTTGCGCGAGCGGTTCGTGAAGCACCGGCGGATCGCCCGGGTGACGTATCCGACCTGGCTCTACGTTTCGGTGACCGGGATCCTGGTCTACCTGATGCTGTATCAGTGGTTTCCATCCGGTTAAGCTACTTGGAAATTGGATGTGGCAATTGGAAATTCACCTTGGGAGTTGAACGTCGAATAATGAACATTCGATGACCAATTTCTCAAGGTGGATTTTCCAATGACCACATCCAATTTCCAATCGCCAAGTCAATGGCGAGATCCTCCCAACCCGATCGTCACGTGTTAGCCCGACCGAGCTGGCGCGGGGATCGGCATCGTGGCATAATTGGGATGTAGTCATCCCAAAGCCCCAGCCCGGGCCGTTGAGAGTGCTGTAATGCTCACTTTGTGGTTGCTCGCCGGTTCGTTGCTCGCGGGTCCCCCGGCGGTCCCCCAGGCCGGAATCCAGACCCAGACCGACCCCGTCCGGCAGGCCCTCGCGGAGGCCGCCGACCTCGTCGCCGCCGGCGACACGAGCGGCGCGATCGGTCGGTTGGAGCTGGCCGTCGAGTCGCGCCCGGACGAGTTCCAGCTTCTGGCCGAGCTGGCCTGGCTCTACGGGTTCCAGGCGTCGTACGTGCCGGAGGACTTCAGGGAACGCAAGGCGGCGGAAGACTACGCGCTGCGCGCCTGGAAGCTGGAGCCGGGCCACCCCTCGGCGCTGGGTGCTCTGGCGCTGGTGCGGCTCAAGCAGCTCGGACCCCAGAACAGCGGGCAGCTGCTGGACCGGGCGCTGGCGAGCCCGAGGTTCGCGGACCTGCCAGCCGACCGACGGGCCGACGTGTACTACGTGCAGGGCCTCCGCTACGCCCGGGAGGCGCGGGACTTCGAGGGGCTGGTGCGGCGTCCCGAGAAGCTGCCGGTGGCGACCCCTACCTGCTCGGCGTTTGGGCTCTTCTGCCGCAACTTCTCCCACCCCGCCGCGTTCAACGAGATGCTGGAGCGGGCCGGATCGCTGGACTTCCTGGCCGCCGACGAGCGGCACCAGGCGCTGGAAGCGTTCCGGACCGCGGTGCGGCTGGACCCGCCGCACATCGAAGCGCTGAGCGAGCTGCTGCTAATACTGGCGGACGACGGGGCATGGGGGGAGTACCTGCAGTACGCGCGGCGCGGGGTAGAGGCGAACCCGGAGGCGCCGCGGACGCACCTGCTGCTGGGCCTGGGGCTGCATCGCTCGGGTCACACGGAGGCGGCGGCGGAGTCGTTTGAGCGCGGACTTGCGCTCCTGTCCCCAGAGTTGCGCGATGCGTACGGGAGCCCGCTGAGCCTTCTCTCGGTGGAGGACAGCGCGCGGCTGTGGTCGCGGCCGGGGTCGGAGGATGCCCAGAATTTTCGGGCGATCTGGGCCAAGCTCGACCCGCTCTACCTGACCGGAGCCAACGAGCGCTGGGTCGAGCACCTGGCCCGGGTGACGCACGCGGACCTGAAGTTCGGCGAGCAGGGCGGAGAGATCCGTGGATCGGAGACCGATCCGGGCCGGATCTACGTACGCTACGGTCCGCCGCG
>JAACAK010000023.1:0-150 GCA_011774835.1 Candidatus Kutchimonas denitrificans
AGGTTGCCCGCGCGTCGTCGCTTCGGTCGAGGGTCCCTCGGCCGTTCGTCGTCATCTCGACGAGGCGACAGCGATGGTTGGGAGGCAAACGCGCGGCTTGGGCGAGCGTCAGGAGAGCTCGCCAGCACCCACCGTCCGACGGACAGGGCT
>JAACAK010000023.1:266-460 GCA_011774835.1 Candidatus Kutchimonas denitrificans
CAGGCGGGGAAATCCCGCATCATTCGGCCGCCCCAGCGGCGAAATGTCGGCGCGTTCGCGGCGACGGAGGCGGAGGCGGAGACGGAGACGGAGACGGAGACGGACTCGGAGACGGACTCGGAGACGGACTCGGAGACGGAGACGGAGACGGAGACGGAGACGGACTCGGAGACGGAGACGGAGACGGAGACGGG
>JAACAK010000023.1:503-1216 GCA_011774835.1 Candidatus Kutchimonas denitrificans
GGACTCGGAGACGGAGACGGAGACCGAGACCGAGACCGAGACCGAGACGGAGACGGAGAGGGCGCGTCACGGCGAGCAACGAGCCGTCTGCTCGTTTTCTTTCGGCCCCCGGCCCGACCTATCACGCGCAGGCTGGTTGTTTTGATCCGGTTGATCTCGCTGATCAGCGCGTTCATCCGAGTGCTAGGGTCTCGGTCATGAGCNNGGCGGCGAATCGTCGACACCTCCGTGGCCACCGCCCCCGACCAGCGCATCGCGCTCCACGAGCTGATCCAGTGGATCCGCGATCTGGGCTAGCGCCGGATGTTCGCGCAGTGACGAGTGTTAGGGTCTCGGTCATGAGCGACGAGCCGGTCTTCCCCGTCGGTGCCACACTCGACGACGGTCGGATTCGCATCACCGAGCGCATCATCGGTGAGCGCTGGCGCGGTCGCTATCGGGCCGAGGCTGGCGGCGGCAAGCGGTTCATCGTGACGACCGGTGGCCGGCAGAAGGGCGACCTCGCGCAGGTCCGACGAGATCTCGCGATGAACGCGCCTGGTGTCGCGGCCCTCGAACACATCGGCGGCCTGGCCGGCGATGATCCCCATGCGCACGAGTTCCACGGCCTGGTCGAGGTCGAGCCCGACGGCCACCCCTCGTCCGAGCTCGAGCTACCGCTGCCGCCACGGGTCGCGCGACCTCGTAAGAGGTGGAATCAAACACTCGCCTGA
>JAACAK010000069.1:0-183 GCA_011774835.1 Candidatus Kutchimonas denitrificans
GCACACCGAGCGGGAAACGGACATCGATACTCTGCAGGTTGTTGGCCGAGGCGCCTTTTATTTCCAGGAAATTCTTCGCCCGCCGGCGCTCTTCCGGCAGCGGTATCATCATCTCACCGCTCATGTACTGACCGGTCAGTGAATCCGGCACTTTCATGATCTCCTGCGGTGTGCCTTCGGCAA
>JAACAK010000069.1:207-771 GCA_011774835.1 Candidatus Kutchimonas denitrificans
GGTTTCCAGCAGCCGGCGGTTGTCCCGCTGATGCAAACCGATCGACGGCTCATCGAGGATGTAGAGGACGCCGACCAGCGATGAGCCGACCTGGGTCGCCAGGCGGATGCGCTGCCCCTCGCCGCCGGAGAGGGTCCCGGAGGAGCGGTCGAGGGTCAGGTAATCGAGCCCGACGTGGGTCAGAAACGAGAGCCGCTCGCGGATCTCCTTGAGGATGCGCCGGCCGATCTCGGCCTCCTTGTCGGTCAGGTCGAGCCGGGCGAAGAAATCGGCCGCCTGGACAATCGACTGGGCGACGACATCCTGCATGTTCTTGCCGCCGACCCGGACGTGCAGCGACTCCGGTCGCAGGCGCGCGCCGTCGCAGCTCGGGCAGGGCATGATGTTCATGTAGCGCTCGAGGTTCTCGCGCACGGCATCGGAGTCGGTCTCGTGGTAGCGGCGTTCAAGGTTGGGCATCACCCCCTCGAACTTCTTGTGGTAGAAATGCCGGCGGCCGCCCTGGTCAAAGAAGAACCGGACCTGCTCCTCGCCGGAGCCGTTGAGGAGCACGGTCCGCACCTT
>JAACAK010000069.1:791-1496 GCA_011774835.1 Candidatus Kutchimonas denitrificans
GGTCGGACAGCGCTTCGAGAATCTGCTGGTACCAGTAGCCGGTCCGCGACTCCCACGGCGCGATCGCGCCCTCGCGGATCGAAAGTTCGCGGTTCGGCACCACCAGGTCGGCGTCGAAATACATCCGCGTACCGAGCCCGGAGCAGTCATCGCAGGCGCCGTAGGGATTGTTGAAGGAGAACATGCGCGGGGTGATCTCCGGGTAGGAGACGCCGCATTCGACGCAGGCGTGCTGCTCGGAAAAGAGCCGGCTTTCGCCGTCGATGACCTCGATCCGCACAATCCCTTCGGCCAGGCCGAGCGCGGTTTCGATCGAATCGGCCAGGCGGCTCTCGACCCCCTCCTTGATGATGATCCGGTCGACCACCACCTCGATGGTATGCTTGCGGTTCTTGTCGAGCTCCGGCAGACCGGCCAGCTCATGCATTTCGCCATCGATCCGCACCCGGACGAAGCCTTCGGCCTGCAGCTGCTTGAGCTCCCGGCGGTATTCCCCCTTGCGCCCGCGCACGATCGGCGCCATCACCAGCAGCCGGCTCTTCTCCGGCCAGGCCATGACCTGGTCGACCATCTGCTGGACGGTCTGCGAGCTGATCTCCTTGCCGCACTTGTAGCAGTGGACCCGCCCGACCCGGGCGAACAGCAGCCGCAGATAGTCGTAGATCTCGGTGACGGTCCCGACCGTCGAGCGGGGATTCTTCGAGG
>JAACAK010000087.1 GCA_011774835.1 Candidatus Kutchimonas denitrificans
GGATGTTCGGGCGGTTCGAGTAGACGAGCACGACGTTCGCCGGCATCACGTCGTCCAGGTAGCGGAGCCGGTTCAGGTTCACGTCCAGGATCACGACCTGGGCGCCCAGACCCGCGGCCATCTTCGCGGCGTTCGTACCCACCACGCCGCCGCCCAGGATCACGACCTCGGCCGACGGCACGCCCGGAACGCCACCCAGCAGGATGCCCTGTCCGCCGTACGTCTTCTCCAGGTACTTCGCGCCCTCCTGGACCGCCATCCGGCCCGCCACCTCGCTCATCGGCGTCAGCAGCGGCAGCTCGCCGGAGGGCAGCTGCACCGTCTCGTACGCGATCGCCACCGCCCCGCTGTCCAGCAGCGCCCCGGTCAGCTCCTCCGACGCCGCGAAGTGGAAGTAGGTGAAGATCACGTGGTCGGGCCGGATCCGCGGATACTCCTCCGCGATCGGCTCCTTCACCTTCACGATCATCTCCGCGTCCCGCCAGAGCGCGTCGGCGTCGGCCACGACGCGGCCACCCAGCTCCTCGTACGCGGCGTCCTCGAAGCCGCTGCCCTCGCCGGCACCCGCCTCCACGAGCACCTCGTGGCCCCGGTCGGTCAGCGCGTGGACGCCGGCGGGCACCATCGCGACGCGGTTCTCTCCTGGCTTGATCTCTCTGGGTACGCCTACGATCATCGCTCGCCTCGTTCGCTGTCGTCCTGTCGGCGGCCGCCACAAACGGGTCGGGCTCGTCGGGTCAGCCGTTCGACACCTCGGGACCGAGTCGCACGATCACCTGCCGGTCGGGAGCATAGTATTCAGCGCAGAGTTCTGCCACGTCCGCCTCCGTCACCGCGTCGATCCGCTCGCAGAGCTCGTCCAGCGTCCGGTAGGGCTCGTCGTAGAGGACCACGCCGGCCAGTCGATGCAACCGCGTTACGGTCGACTCCAGCGAGAGGATCACCTGGCCCTTGGCCTGCTCGCGGGCGGCCGCCAGCTCCCCGGGGGCCAACCCGTCCCNNTGTCCAGCACCTCCTCGATCGACCGGGCCTCGGTCTCCGGCCGCGTCGCCATGTAGACACCGGACAGCCCGCCGCGGGCGTAGAAGGACTGGAACGCGTAGATCGCGTAGGCCAACCCCAACTCCTCCCGGACGCGCTGGAACAGGCGACTGCTCATACCGCCACCGACGGCCGAGGAGACCAGGATCGCCGCATATCGACGCGGATCCCGGTGGGGGAACGTGGAGGTCCCCACGCAGATAT
>JAACAK010000033.1:0-1291 GCA_011774835.1 Candidatus Kutchimonas denitrificans
TACTCGCGGAAATGAAAAATACTGGCAGCCAGGGCCGCCGAAGCGCCCCCTTCGACCAGGCCTTCGCGGATATGTTCCAGGTTGCCGACCCCGCCGGAAGCGATGACCGGAATCGCGACCCGGTCGCTGACCGCCCGGGTCAGTTCGATGTCGTAACCATCCTTGGTGCCGTCGCAATCCATCGAGGTCAGCAGGATTTCACCGGCGCCGTACGCTTCCATCCGCTCGGCCCATTCGAGGGCATCGATACCGGTCGGGTTGCGGCCGCCGTGGGTGTAGACCTCCCAGGCGAGCGGATCCGAACCGGGTACACGGCGGGCATCGATCGCCACCACCGTGCACTGCGAACCGAAGCGCTCGGCCGCCTCCTTGACGAATTCGGGCCGATGCACGGCGGCGGTGTTGATCGAGACCTTGTCGGCGCCGGCATTCAGCAGGTTGCGGATATCGTCGCAGGTGCGCACCCCGCCGCCGACGGTCAGCGGCATGAAGCAGCGCTCGGCGGTACGGGCGACCACGTCGAGAATGATACCGCGATTATCGCTTGAAGCGGTAATGTCGAGAAAGGTCAGCTCGTCGGCACCCTGCTTATCGTAAGCCTCGGCCGCCTCGACCGGGTCGCCGGCATCGCGCAGTTCGAGGAACTGGACCCCCTTGACAACGCGGCCGTCTTTGACATCGAGACACGGGATAATTCTTCTGGTTAACATAAATAACTCCAGAAGACAGAATACAGGAGACAGGATACAGAATTTAATTCTGTTTTCTGTATTCCGACTTCTGTCTTCATTGTTTAGCCTTGCTTCTTCGTCAATTCAACCGCCTCGCGCAGGTCGAGGGCGCCGGTATAGATCGCCTTGCCGGTGATGACGCCGGACACGCCCGACTCCTCGATCGACAACAGCTGGCGGATATCGCGCAGGCTCGAGACGCCGCCGGAGGCGATGACCGGGATCGAGATCGCTTCGGCCAGCGCCTGCGTCGCCTCGATGTTCGGCCCCTGCATCATGCCGTCGCGGGCGATGTCGGTGTAGATGATCGCCTCGACCCCGAAACCTTCCATCTCCTGCGCCAGCTCGGTCGCTTTTTTCTCGGTGACGTCGGCCCAGCCGCGTACCGCGACCAGTCCGTCCCTGGCATCGATGCCGACAACGATCCGGCCGGGGAACTTGCGGCACGCCTCTTCGACCAGTGCCGGGTTCTCCTTGGCGATGGTACCGAGGATGACCCGGCCGACGCCGAGATCGAGGTAGGCCTCGATGGTCTCGAGGTCACGGATACCGCCGCCGAG
>JAACAK010000033.1:1324-1569 GCA_011774835.1 Candidatus Kutchimonas denitrificans
GATCGCCCTGACGATCGCCTCGATCGCCGCCTTGTTTTTCGGCACGCCGGCAAAGGCGCCGTCGAGATCGACGATATGCAGCAGCTCGCCGCCCTGGTCCTGCCAGGTTTTCGCCTGCGCCGCCGGATCGTCGCTGTAGACGGTGTCTTTTTCCATCAGCCCCTGCTCCAGACGAACGCAGCGGCCTTCCTTCAGATCAATTGCGGGGATGATAATCATTTCACAAATTCCTGTTTGCCACAGAG
>JAACAK010000033.1:1637-1952 GCA_011774835.1 Candidatus Kutchimonas denitrificans
CAGGCCGATCGCCTGGCTCTTCTCCGGGTGAAACTGGGTCGCCATGATGTTATCTTTCCAGGCGGCGGCGCAGAACTCGATGTCGCCGTAGCGGCACGAAGCGGCAACGTCATCCGGGTCTTCGGCGTCGCAGTAGTAGGAGTGCACGAAGTAGACGTAGCTCCCCTGGTCGACGTTGCGGAACAGCGGCGCGGCCGGATTGAAGTTGATTGCATTCCACCCCATGTGCGGCACCTTGAGCCGCTCGTCCCGCTCCACCATGTCGAGCGGAAAGCGGCGCACCGTGCCGGGCAGCAGCCCGAGCCCGGCGTAGCG
>JAACAK010000033.1:2113-2366 GCA_011774835.1 Candidatus Kutchimonas denitrificans
ACCCGTGCCGCAAAACCGAGGCTCTCGAACGCCTTGGCGACGCTGCGCAGGTTACCCATCTCGTAATCGATGACGACGATGTTGCTCACTCCAGGGATCCCTTCGATGACATAACCCCCTCGATGCGCGGGTCATGGCCGGTCGCTTCATCGAGCGCGCGGCCGAGGGCCTTGAAGATCGCCTCGATGATGTGATGCAGGTTCTCTCCGTAAGCAAGGTTGACATGGATGTTCGCGCCGGCATGATTGCTGAA
>JAACAK010000060.1 GCA_011774835.1 Candidatus Kutchimonas denitrificans
CTACAAGCAGCCGATGCGTATCTACCCGGCGCCGCACTACTCGATGGGCGGCCTCTGGGTCGACTACAACTGCATGAGCAACGTCCCGGGCCTGTTCGTCCTCGGCGAGGCCAACTTCTCGGTTCACGGCGCCAACCGTCTCGGCGCTTCGGCCCTGATGCAGGGCCTGGCCGACGGCTACTTCGTCATTCCGTACACCATCGCCAACTACCTGGCCGGCGTCACGCCGGGCGCCGTCACCGACGAGCATCCGGAGTTCAAGAAGTCGGTTGAAGAGGTCCAGGGCCAGGTCGACAAGCTGATGAACATCAACGGCAAGAAGTCGGTCGCCCAGTTCCACCGCGAGCTCGGCAAGATCATGTGGGAGAACGTCGGCATGGCCCGTTCCGACGAGAGCCTCAACGACGCCCTCAAGAAGATCCCGGAGCTGCGCGAAGAGTTCTGGCAGAACGTCAAGGTGACCGGCAGCAAGGAAGAGATCAACTCGCAGCTGGAAAACGCCGGCCGCGTTGCCGACTTCCTCGAGTTTGCCGAAGTGATGACCAAGGATGCCCTGCACCGCGAGGAATCCTGTGGCGGCCACTTCCGGACTGAACATCAGACCGAAGATGGCGAAGCGATGCGTGATGACGAAAACTTCACCTACGCCGCCGCCTGGGAATTCAAGGGTGTGGACAAGGAGCCCGAGCTGCACAAGGAGCCCCTTAAATTCGAAAACGTCCAACTTGCCGTAAGGAGTTACAAATAATGAATCTGATACTGCATGTATGGAGACAGAAGGGCCCGAACGACAAGGGCCGCCTGGAGCAGTACGAGGCCAAGGATGTCAGCCCCGACATGTCGTTCCTCGAAATGCTCGACGAAGTCAACGAAGACCTGATTGCCCGGGGNNGCGGGACCTGCTCGCAGGTCATTAACGGGGTCGCGCACGGACCGGAGCGTGAGATCACCACCTGCCAGCTGCATATGCGCCGCTTCCAGGACGGTGACCAGATCTACATCGAGCCGTGGCGCTCCCGCGCCTTCCCGATCATCAAGGACCTGATGGTCGACCGGACGGCGCTCGACCGCATTATCCAGTCGTACGGCTACACATCGGCCCACACCGGCGGCGTCGCCGACGGTAATACCATCCTGGTGCCGAAGCCGGCTGCCGATCTCGCCATGGACGCCGCCGAGTGTATCGGCTGCGGCGCCTGTGTCGCCGCCTGCCCGAACGCTTCGGCGATGCTGTTCACCGG
>JAACAK010000038.1:0-274 GCA_011774835.1 Candidatus Kutchimonas denitrificans
CGGCCCGCACGACTTCGACAAGAACGGCGACGTCCCGGGCATCATCGAGCACTGGACCTTCACCGAGGACGGCGAGGTGAAGACGGTGCGCAAGGTCAAGGGCGGCTAGAGCAAAATCGATGAAAGCCGAAACGGCTTTCATCGTGAATTTTGCTCTAACTTCTTGAAGAGAGGGCAAGATTCAGCTGGAAGGTGATTCCACCTTTCAGCATCTTGCCCTAAGACCCGCGCCTTGATCGGCCCGGACGTCCCCGCGACGTCCAAGCCGAACGCG
>JAACAK010000038.1:381-641 GCA_011774835.1 Candidatus Kutchimonas denitrificans
GGACTTCAGGAGCCGGTCCTGCGGCCGTTGCCGCTGTCGCCCGGGCTATCTGCTTCATCCGCCACGGCGCGCGCCGCGTCCGCGTCCAGCTCGTCGAGCTCGTCGTCCATGCCGTCGCCGCCCTCGGCCCGCGAGGGCAGGCCGCGCTCCTTGCGCGGGGTGCGGCCGAAGAAGTCGCGGTAGCACTTGGAGAAGTGGGAGGCGGAGACGAAGCCGCAGGCCAGCGCCACGTCGATCACCGACATGTTGGTCTGCAGCAG
>JAACAK010000038.1:805-1134 GCA_011774835.1 Candidatus Kutchimonas denitrificans
TGCTGGTCGCGGATGCGCTCGTGCATGAACTGGTCGGCCACCTGCGCGGCCAGCTCGTGGCCGTGCTGCATGGCGATCACGTTCAGCATCATGTCGATGCCCGCCGTGCCGCCGGCGCAGGTGAAGCGGTGCCGGTCGATCTCGAACAGCTCGGTCGTCACCTCGAGCTCGGGGAAGTCCTCGGCGAAGCCGGCCAGGTTCTCCCAGTGGATCGTGCAGTGGTAGCCGTCCAGCAGCCCGGCCTTGGCCAGGATGTAGCTGCCGGTGCACAGCGCGCCGATGTCCTTGCCCTGCCGGTCCATCCGGCGCAGCCAGGACATCAGCCCCTT
>JAACAK010000039.1 GCA_011774835.1 Candidatus Kutchimonas denitrificans
GCTTCCAGGTAGGGGCCGCTCGGCGCGTGGACCAGCACGACCGTGAGTCGGGCGTTCGCCCGCCGTGCGATGGCTGTGGCGTAGGGGATGGCCTGCTCGGAGAAGCTCGAACCGTCCAGCGGTACCAACACGTTGGCGTACATGAGACACCTTCCGTCTTCAGATACACCGGCTAACCGCCTGGACTCATGACAATATACTGCCCGCCGGCACAGCGGGGGAGCATTTCAACGCGATGCCGGTTGAACAGGGCCGGTCCCGCTCGCCAATTTGTCCCCGCGCTGCCCTTCCCTTCGATCCTGTCGTCCCGCCTTCGGTCGCCAGGCCAGCTTGGCCCGGCCCGGTCATCGTCGCATCAACAGCGTGCCAACGCGCGCCGGCCCGGAACGCCGGCCGTGCCGGGGGGTATTGAACTGCCCTCCCCGGAATCCCCCCGCAACACCCCGGAGCCCCTTCATGATCTTCGGACTCTACCCGGAGTTCTCCTGGTCCCACAGCCGCGGCCGACAGCTGGAGAGGTGCGCCCGCAGCTATTACTGGAACTACTACGGATCTCACAACGGCTGGACCGACGACGCCGAGCCCGAGGCGCGGCTGGCCTACCGGCTGAAGAAGCTGACCAGCCTGCACATCCAGGTGGGCTCGGTCGTCCACGAGCTGGCCGCCGAGGCGATCAAGCGGGCCCGGGCCGGCCATACGGTCGACGCCGACCAGCTGATCGACCGCGGCCGGGACCGGCTGAACCGCGCCTGGCTGGAGTCGAAGGACCGCGAGGCGTTCGTCCGGCGACCCAACGGCCGGACCATGCTGGGTTCGTTCTATTATGATGACGGTCCGTCGCCGCGGACGATCGCCAGGGTGAAGGAGAAGCTGTTCACATCGGTTCCCAACCTGCTGGCCTCCCGCAGCTTCCGAGAAGCGGTCGCCGCGCCGTTCGTCGAGGTGGAAGAGCCCGACGAGCTGACCAGCTTCCATTTGAACGGCTTCACGATCTTCGCCCGGCCCGACCTGCTCTACCGGGACGAGGACGGCATGTACCACCTGGTGGATTGGAAGACGGGGAAGCCGAGCGCGAGCCACCTGCAGCAGCTGCGGGTCTACGGCCTGTTCGTCTACTCCCGGGGCGACCTGGAAGCGGGCCCCATGCAGGGCCACCTCGAGTACGTGTACGCCGGCTCCCGGGCCGACAGCGCGATCACGGCGGCGGAACTGGAGTCGCAGGAACGGGAGATCGCCGCCAGCGTATCGAAGATGCGCCGCTACCTGGAGGACGCGGAGCGGAACAAGCCGCTGCCGATGAGCGAGTTTCCGCGGACGAATGAAACGAGCGAATGCCGCTGGTGTAAGTTCTACGAGTTGTGCGGGGATGGGAGTTAGTGGGTTGGTGGGTTGGTGTCAGGTTCAACAGTAGGGAGAGGAATTCCGCCATG
>JAACAK010000001.1 GCA_011774835.1 Candidatus Kutchimonas denitrificans
CCGCGCATTGGGGTCGGCTTGCCGGCGTTTGGGACTGCCTGGTCAGCACGCCTGGCGAGGATGGGGCGCCCATCCAGAGTCGAGCGATCTGGACGTGGCGTTACGTCCTCGATGGCCATGCGGTCCAGGACGTGTACGAGGGCCTGCGGGCCGATGGGTCCCCCTCATTCTTTGGTACTGGCCTGCGAATCTATCATCCGGCTACGGCTGAATGGGAGATAAGCTGGGCGGCCAACTCGCGGCCGAGGGAAGGTTCTCCGCGCATCACACGATTCACTGCGACCTCCGAGGAGAGTCAGGTTGTGATGCGGCGCGCCAATGGCGATCCGGACTGGAGGACAGTTTTCCATGACATCTCACAGCAGAGCTTCTCTTGGTTCAGTGAGCCCTCCGGGCAGAGCATGACGTGTAGGCGGGTTGACGGCTGACGAGGTGTGCTTGGCCGGGCAGCCCCGATGCCCTGGGCGCGAGAATCGACATCGCCGGCACCGATCACACGATCGTCGGCGTCCTGCCCGATGGGATGGAATTCCGCAACGCGCCGGACCTCTGGGTCCCGCTTCCTGAACGCCGGCCCCTCGACCCGCTGGTCAGCGGCGCACCGGGCGGCTCGGCCGCCGGAGTGTTGTTCGAGGGCGGCGCTGGGCGCCGCGATCCACGCTGCCTGGTCTGGTACCGGCGGAACGACGCGGAGCGGACGCTGGCCGATCTGTCGGCGTCCTTCGTCGTGCTTGATGAGTCGCGCCGATCGCGGCCCCGGCCCCAGGACCGCGCCGCCTACGCGTTGCTCCGGCGCCTCCACCGGTCGCTCGCCGGGCCTCTCCCGACAGCTTTCGTCAGTCGCCGCCGCGGCGTCGTGGCGTGCTGATACTCGTACCCGATACGAATTGACGGCGGCTTGACCGGGTTGCGCCACGTTGGCTGCTGAACCCGAGCGGGAGGGAACGATGGACAAGATCAAGTTTCTGCTCATCAACCCGACGTCGCCTCTCTGGCGCGCCTGTGAGAGGGGGCGGCCGCGTGGCCCCCGCGTCTTTCGCTTCTCCATGCTCCCGAGCCTCAGCATAGCAGCGGCCATGCCGCCGGAGGTGGAAACGCGTATCCTCGACGAGGACGTCGAACCGATCGACATCGATGCGGACGCCGACCTGATCGGAATCTCGTGTATGACGTTCAATGCGCCCCGGGCCTACGAGGTCGCCGACAGGTTTCGTTTCGAGAAAGGCAAGCCGGTGATCCTCGGGGGCTTCCATCCCACGTTCCTCCCCGAGGAAGCGATTCAGCATGCCGATGCGGTCTGCGTCGGCGAGGCCGAGCCGAACGTTCCACGCCTGATCGAGGATTTCAAGGCAGGGTGTCTGCGCCGCTTCTACCGGGAACGGCTGACCGACCTCAAGGGACTGCCGCGACCCGACCGGAGTCTCATCCGCCGGCGCGCCTACATCACTCCGGATGTCCTGCAGGCCACGCGTGGCTGCCCTTATCGTTGCAAGTTCTGTTCGATCGCCGCCTTCCACGACTACCGAATTCGAACGCGCCCGGTCGAGGAGGTGATCGATGAGCTGGCTAGCCTGGGCCGCCACATCATCTTCATGGACGACAACCTGATCGCCGATCGCGACTACGCCATGCAGCTCTTTGCCGCGATGATTCCCCTGAACAAGATCTGGTTCAGCCAATGCGCGGTCGGGATCGCCAGCGACGAGGAGCTGCTTCGCCTCGCGGTTCGCAGCGGCTGCCGTGGCCTGTTCATCGGGTTCGAATCGATCACCCAGGAGAGCCTGAGGGGCTGGCGCAAGGGCAGGAACCGGGCGCGGGATTATCGGAAGCAGGTGCGGCGGCTCCACGAGGCGGGCATCGGCGTGTACGCCGGCTTCGTGTTCGGTGCCGACAGCGACGGGCCGGAGATCTTCGAGGCGACCCTCACATTTCTCCTCGACAGCGGCGTCGACGCGCTCCAGGCGACGCGGCTGACCCCGTTTCCCGGCACACCGCTATACGATGAACTCGATGCCCAGGGCCGGATCTTCGACAAGGATTGGGGTCACTACGACTTCGCGCACGTCGTGTTCGAACCGCTCCACATGAGTCGCGAGACGTTGCATCGCGGTACCGCCTGGGTTCTGCGTGAGTTCTATGCGCGGCGCCGAATCGCCCGGCGCTGGTGGAATCAGATGGGATACCTCGGTTGGGCGGCGTTCACGCGAGTGTCGGTACCTCTCAACCTCGGCTATCGAACCCGGTTGACGGCGAACGGGACGATGGACCTGGGCAGCCGGTTCGCCGCGCCTCGTGCCTGCGCGTAGTCAGAGTTCTTGCCGAGCCTCTGAGCGGCGGACCCGAAGACGTGCGTAAACGTACGCAGGCGTGCAACGAAATCGATAATCGTTTCCCCCGGCCACGAGATGGTGTTGCCGATCAGGCTCGGCGTTAACTTCATATCAATCCAAGCTCGCTCGTGCGCACTGTCCCGGGGAAGCTGACGCGGTCCCGAGCGTTATGCCGTGCGATTGCTAATCCCTGTGCGTCATGCTTAGCAGGAGGTGATCATGAAGGGATTCGCCTTGTTCGTTCTCGGTGCGGTGATTGGACTGGTGGCCGGAGCGCTCTGGATTGGCCCCGAACGGGTGGGAGATCTTCCCGAGGAGGGCGTGGCGGCGATCCAGGACGCGGTCGGCTCATACCGCCGGGCGTTCGAGGCAAACGACTGGCCGATGTTCGCCACGCTCTACGCGGAAGACGCCGTCGTCATGCCACCGAACGCGCCCGCCGTGCAGGGCCGGGCCGCCATACGGGAACTGGCCGAAGGCTGGCCGACGGTCGCGTCGTTCGGCGCCACCGTCGAAGAGATCGATGGGTGTCGCGACCTCGCGTTCGTCAGGGGCAACTACTCGCTATCGGTAAGGCCGGAGGGAGCGCCCGCTCCCCTGGACGACACCGGCAAGTACGTGGAGATCTGGCGCCGCCAGTCGGACGGCTCCTGGTTGATCGCGGCGGAGATCTGGAACTCGGAGACCCCGCTGGCCGGGTCAGGCGAGGCCGGGACTTAGCCGGGATTCCAACGGTCCGATCTCGAAACGGAGATGTTGTCCACAGTGACCTCGGGCGAGGTCGTGCTCGTCGGTGCGGGACACGCCCACCTCCACGTCGCATCCCGAGCTGCGAGCTTCCGTGAGCGTGGCATCGGGCTCACCCTGATCGATCCCGACGCGTTCTGGTACTCGGGCCTGGCCACCGGGATGCTGGGCGGCGAGTACGAGCCGGAGCTCGACCGGGTCGATCCCCGGCCATTGGTGGAGAGCGGGGGCGGAAGATTCATCCGCGACCGGGTGGTGGGCCTCGACGGGGACGACGGTCAGGCGTTGCTGGCGAGTGGAGCGCGGCTGCCGTACGACGTCATCTCGTTCAACGTGGGCAGCGAGGTCGCGACGCCGGCCGGGATGACGGTGGCCGAGACCGCTTGGCGGGCGAAGCCGATCCGCGGCCTGCTGGATCTGAGGCGAAGCGTCGAGGAGGCCCTGTCGCCGGGTTCGGGTCGGGGCTCGGGCGCGCTGCGAGCGCTCGTCATCGGCAGCGGTGACACGGGGTGCGAGATCGCCGCCAACCTCGACGCCCTGGCCAGGTCGCACGACGCGGCCATCCACGTGACCCTCATCACCGATGCCCCTCGTGTGCTCGCCGAGCGGAGCGGGCTCATTTCAAAGAGAGTGGCGCGCCTGGTGAGGGGAAGGGGCATCGATGTCCATACCGATGCGACGGTGGTGGAGGTCGGCGGCGACGGATGCCGGACCGACGACGGCCGCTTCATGCCGGGAGACCTGATGATCCTCGCCACCGGGCTGCGGCCGCCGGGCTGGCTGGCCGACCTGGGCCTCGAGCTGGGGGCCGAAGGCGGTCTGCTCGTCGAAGCGACGCTACGGTCCGTGAGCGATCCGAATGTGTTCGGCGCCGGAGACTGCGTCAGCCTGGTCGGCCACGAACTGCCGAAGCTGGGGGTGTACGCCGTGCGCGAGGCGCCGGTCCTCTACCGCAACTTGCTGGCCGCGGCGTCCGGCGAGCCGCTGAGCGACTACCGACCGCAGAAGCGGTGTCTGACCATCCTGAACCTCGGACGGGGGACCGGGCTTGCCGTTTGGGGGCCGCTGCACTGGCTGGGCCCGGCCGCGATGTGGCTGAAGGATCGTTTGGATCGCCGGTTCCTGGCGCTCTATCGGGAGGGCTCCGACGGTACGGAGCCGGACTGAAGGCGCTTGACNNTATCAGGAAGTGTGAGCCGGCAGTTGGCACGTCGCGAAGCTAGTCGACGGCGCCGGCGGCAGCAACTGCCGGCGCGCTCGGGGGCCGATGCCCGCTTACGACGGGCGTCGATCGGGATGCAAACGCTGGGGCCGGTTCGGGCGTCTAACGTATGCTACGACGAGAAGGATGGCCCCAATTCGTCGAGAAACCGGGAGTGGTAAGGGACATAGAACATGGCACCTCGAATCGCGCGAGTCGCCCTGACCGCGCTACTCGTGACCGTATAGGGAAGCGAGCAGGCCGCCCTTTCGGCACCGGCGGTTCCGCGCTCCTCTATCGACCCGCAACCTCGATGCGACGACCCATGCGAAAGATCCTGATCTTCACATCTCTGCTACCGCTGCTGGCGGCGCCGACGGTGGCGCAGGAGCCCGCCGTCTCGACGGCGCCAGCCTCGACGGTCTCCTACGAAGAGGTCCTCACCAACGCCTATGCGGCGGACGAGCCGGGAGCCGTCGCCCTGGTGGCCCGGGGTGAAGAGGTCCAGTACCGCGGGGCGTCGGGCATGGCCAGCCTCGAGCTGGGAGTACCCCTGCAGCCGGACATGGTCTTCGAGCTGGGCTCGATCACCAAGCAGTTCACGGCCGCGGCGATCCTGATGCTGGCGAAGGAGGGCGAACTATCGTTGGACGACCCGCTCGCCCGGTTCCTGCCCGACTATCCGAACGGCGACTCGATCACGGTGGAGCACCTGCTGACGCACACGTCCGGGGTCGTGAACTACACGGACATCCCCGGTTACATCGACGAGGCCCGCAGCGACATCGGCGTCGAAGAGCTGATCGATGTGTTCAGGGACCAGCCGCTGGAGTTCGAGCCGGGCGAGCGCTTCGCGTACAGCAACTCGGGCTACGTGCTGCTGGGCGCGATCATCGAGAAGGCGAGCGGTAAGGACTACGCCCGATTCATCGAGGAGCGGATCTTCCAGCCGCTGGGGATGGAGAACTCGTA
>JAACAK010000003.1:0-156 GCA_011774835.1 Candidatus Kutchimonas denitrificans
GACCTATGCCGCGCCGCTGAAGGTGACGTTGCGGCTCGTCGTCTGGGATGTCGATGAGGACACGGGCTCGCGCTCGGTCCGCGACATCAAGGAGCAGGACGTCTACATGGGCGACATGCCGCTGATGACGGCGAACGGCACGTTCATCGTCAACGG
>JAACAK010000003.1:260-558 GCA_011774835.1 Candidatus Kutchimonas denitrificans
CCTGCTCTATGCCCTGGACGGCGAGGACACGGCGAAGAAGCGCGCCGAGCTCGCGAAGAAGAAGAAGGCGGAAGGGCTCGATCCGGCGGAGGCCGAGGGGATGAGCGGCGAGGAGATCCTCGCCACCTTCTATGGCCAGGTCGTCTACACCCGGACGAAGAAGGGCTGGAAGACGCCGTTCGACGGCGAGCGCATGCGCGGCGTCAAGCTGACCAACGACCTGGTCGACGCCAAGACCGGCAAGGTCGTGGCCGAGGCCGGCACCAAGATGACCCCGCGCCTGGTGAAGAAGCTGACC
>JAACAK010000003.1:641-968 GCA_011774835.1 Candidatus Kutchimonas denitrificans
GGCCGTTGACCTGGTCAATACGAAGACCGGGGAGATCTTCGCCGAGGCGGGCGACGAGCTGACCCAGCCGATGCTGGAAGAGCTCGAAAAGGCCGGAATCAAGGAGCTGCCGATCCTAGCGATCGACCACGTGAACACCGGCGCCTATATGCGAAACACCCTCGCGGTCGACAAGAACACGTCGCGCGAGGATGCGCTGATCGACATCTACCGGGTGATGCGCCCGGGCGAGCCGCCGACCCTGGAGACGGCGGAGGCGATGTTCCAGTCCCTGTTCTTCGATTCCGAGCGCTACGACCTCTCGGCCGTCGGCCGCGTCAAGATGAA
>JAACAK010000003.1:1035-1500 GCA_011774835.1 Candidatus Kutchimonas denitrificans
TAAGGAGGATATCCTCGAGATTCTCCGGGTGCTCTGCGAGCTGAAGGACGGCCGCGGCGAGATCGACGACATCGACCACCTCGGCAACCGCCGGGTGCGCTCGGTCGGCGAGCTGATGGAGAACCAGTACCGCGTCGGCCTGCTGCGCATGGAGCGGGCGATCCGCGAGCGCATGAGCTCGGTCGAGATCGACACCGTGATGCCGCACGACCTGATCAACGCCAAGCCGGCCGCCGCCGCGGTGCGCGAGTTCTTCGGCTCCTCGCAGCTTTCGCAGTTCATGGACCAGACCAATCCGCTGTCGGAGATCACCCACAAGCGGCGCCTGTCCGCCCTGGGTCCGGGCGGCCTGACGCGTGAGCGCGCGGGCTTCGAGGTGCGCGACGTGCACCCGACGCACTATGGCCGCATCTGCCCGATCGAGACCCCGGAAGGTCCGAACATCGGCCTCATCAACTCGCTGGC
>JAACAK010000111.1 GCA_011774835.1 Candidatus Kutchimonas denitrificans
TGGGCAACTACCTGGTCGGCATCTTCAAGGACACGCCGATGCTGTCGGTGATCGGCGTCGCCGAACTGATGCACACGGCCAACGCGATCGGCTCCGAGACCTACCGCTTCCTGGAGCCCTATACGCTCGTCGGCGTCATATTCCTCGCGATCTCGCTGCCGACCGCCTATCTCATCAGGCAGTTCGAGGCTTGGGTCCGCTGGAAGCTCGCGTTGAAGCGATAAGCAACGATCCGAACACCGCCCCGGAGAGGTCCGATCATGAATGACCGCGATTACCCGCTGCAGCTCGAGGGCGATGACGCGCCCATGGTGCGCTTCCTGAACGTCACCAAGCGCTATGGCGAGCTGACGGTGCTCGACTCGCTCGATCTCGACGTCGCCGAGAACGAGATCATCTCCATCATCGGCCCCTCGGGATCGGGCAAGACCACCGTCCTGCGCATGCTGATGACCCTCGAGGAGATCGACGACGGCGTGATCTATGTGAACCGGGAGCCGCTGACCCACAGGGAGCAAGGAGGCACCCTGGTGTGGGCGAACCAGGCGCACCTGCGGCGCATGCGCTCGCACATCGGCATGGTGTTCCAGCACTTCAACCTGTTCCCGCACATGACCGCGCTGGAGAACTGCATGGAGGCGCCGGTCCAGGTGCTCGGCCTGAGCAAGAAGGAGGCCCAGGAGCGCTCGGAGGAGCTTCTGCAGATGGTCGGCCTCGGCGACAAGATGCACCAGCATCCCTCACGGCTCTCCGGCGGCCAGCAGCAGCGCGTCGCGATCGCGCGGGCGCTCGCCATGCGGCCCGACGTCATGCTGTTCGACGAGGTGACCTCGGCCCTCGACCCGGAGCTGGTGGGCGAGGTGCTCAACGTCATCCGCACGCTCGCCACCGAGCACAACCTGACCATGCTCATGGTCACCCACGAAATGGGATTCGCCCGCGAGATCTCGCACCGGGTCTGCTTCTTCTACGAGGGCAAGATCGCCGAGCAGGGCGACCCCGGCGAGATCTTCTCCAACCCCAAGAACCCCCGCACCCAGCAGTTCCTGAGGGCCGTGCTCGAGGCGGGATGATCCCGGTCAGCCGGCCGGCGGCGGCCGCAGCCGGTGAGCTGAGCACGCCGTCGCGGTCCGCCGGAATGCGCTGTCAGTTGCAGTTGTCGATGGAGTAGCGGCCGCCCTCGACCGCGCCGGCAAGCCGCCCCGTCGCCCGTGAGACCCGGGCTCAGGCGCCCAGCCGGTATTTCAGGTGCTCCAGGCCGGCGCGGTAGATTCCCCGGATCATGGCGACCGCCTCCTCGTCGGAGACGCCGTCGGCCCGGA
>JAACAK010000076.1 GCA_011774835.1 Candidatus Kutchimonas denitrificans
TAGTTGGTGTGGCAGGAGGGATTACAAGGGATGTGATATTTGGAAGGTTTCCAATAGCTTTCTCAGATCCTATCTACGTTGGAATTACTGTGACTACGGGAATTGTGATCTTTTTTTCATATTCATATTTTCGAAAACGAATGACCGTCTGGTTGATATTTGATGCAATAGGCTTAGGCGTATTTTCAATAATTGGAGCAACTGTTGCTTACCAACTAGTTGGATTGGACTTTCTTCCAATGCTTTTTGGTGGAATGATCACAGCTATAGGAGGTGGAATTCTCAGAGATGTATTTGTAAGAGAAATCCCAATTGTATTTGTAAAGGAAGTTTATGCTGTTGCTAGCTTGATAGGAGTTGTAGTATTTTTTGGAATATTATCCTCTGGAGTAGATTTGCAATTTGCTTCTATAATTGGTATTGTTGTTGCTACAGGTATAAGATTACTTGCAATGAAGTATAATTGGAATCTTCCAAAACTTAGAGAGTCTTAAGCAGGCTTGTAGTCTTTTGCCTTACCAGCTACTGCTTGTGCTTGACTGTGGGCTTTTTGTAAAATCTGTTCTTTTGTCTCATCTGTCATAAATCCGGATTCAACAGATAGAGAACGTGCATATTGTGCTGCCTTGGCAAGAATCTGGTTTATGTTGTCAGGTGTTACATATGCAGCTTCTATAGATAGGTTAACTGCCTCTTGATGTGCTTGAGCTATTTCATTTCTGAATTGTTCAACATCAATAACTAACTCTTCCTGAGAATATTTTAGCCCGTCTTCTAATGCCGAATATAATGAAATCCCTGCTTCGATTGGTTTGATGTCTAATTTGCCCAAAATTGTGGCAAGCTTTTCGTTGATTACCTCTCCTTTCTTTACAGGTACTGTGTCCTTTGCAATCCAAATTGTTCCTTGATCAATTTTAGTTGGAATTCCTGCTTCTTTGAATTCAGTCAACATTGGTCCTGGAGCAATACCGGTATTTGTTGCCGATACCTTAACATCCATACTGGATACATCTCCTCCTCTTGCAAGCAACATAATTTTGTTTTTTGCAAGAAGAACATTTAGCTTGAATGGTGACATGTTTGTAAACAAGAACATGCATTGACCTTTAAGATCATTAATGATGTCCTTAATTCCAGGTACATCTAGTTTTTCTAATGATTTGATAGCTACTTTGTCTTTTATTGCAAC
>JAACAK010000007.1:0-743 GCA_011774835.1 Candidatus Kutchimonas denitrificans
TAGGCGGCGGCTTCCGCGGCGCTGCGCATGTCGGGCTCGGAAACGATCTCGAGCAGCGGCGTGCCGGCGCGGTTGAGGTCGATGCCGGACTGGCCCTGGAAGTCTTCGTGCAGGGACTTGCCGGCGTCTTCCTCGAGGTGGGCGTGCTCGATGCCAATGGTGCGCTCGCTGCCGTCGGACAGGTTCACGCTGACCTCGCCCTTACCGACGATGGGATGGTACATCTGGCTGATCTGGTAGCCCTTGGGCAGGTCCGCGTAGAAGTAGTTCTTGCGGTCGAAGACCGAGCGGTGGGCAATATCGGCGTTGACGGCCAGTCCGAACTGGACGGCCATGCGAACGGCGCCTTCGTTGAGCACCGGCAGCATGCCGGGCATGGCCAGGTCGACGGCGCAGGCCTGGGTGTTGGGCTCGGCGCCGAAGGCGGTGCTGGCGCCGGAGAAGATCTTGGACTGGGTGGCGAGCTGGACGTGGACTTCCAGCCCGATCACGGTTTCCCATTGCATGGTGTTGTCTGCTCCCGAGGCGTTGTCTCTAGCTTTCCTGTTTTTCCGCACCTACACCTTCGAACGCCCTGCTTCATCAGACGCTGTTCGGCGCTACCTGCTGATGCCAGTCGGTCACCTGCTGGAAGCGGTGGGCGGCGTTCAGCAGCCGGGCTTCGTCGAAATAATTGCCGATGATCTGCAGCCCCACCGGCAGGTCGTTCACCATGCCGCCGGGAACGGACATGGCCGGCAGGC
>JAACAK010000007.1:799-1480 GCA_011774835.1 Candidatus Kutchimonas denitrificans
GCGATGTGGGGCCCATGACCAGATCGACCTCGCTGAAGGCATTCGTGAAATCCTGCTGGATCAGGCGGCGGACCTTCTGGGCCTTGAGGTAGTAGGCGTCGTAGTAACCGGCCGACAGGGCGTAGGTGCCCACCAGGATCCGGCGCTTGACCTCCTCGCCGAAGCCCTCGGAGCGAGAGCGCAGGTAGAGGTCGTTCAGGTCCTGCGGGTTCTCGCAGCGATGGCCGTAACGCACGCCGTCGAAGCGCGAGAGGTTGGCGGAGGCCTCGGCCGGCGCGATCACGTAGTAGGCGGCCACGGCCAGGTGCGAGTGGGGCAGGCTGATGTCCTTGACCGTCGCCCCGAGCTTTTCGTACTGGCGGACGGCGTTGCGCACCTGCTCGGCNNTGCTCGGCCATGGCCGACGAGAGATCGTCGGAGAAATACTCCTTTGGCAGGCCGATGCGCAGTCCGCTCAGGTCGTCCCCGAGGCTTGCGCCGTAGTCCGGCACCTCGCGGTCCAGGCTGGTGGAGTCCTTGGGGTCGAAGCCGGCCATGGTGTTGAGCAGCAGGGCGGCGTCCTTCGCATCACGCGTCAGGGTGCCGGCCTGGTCGAGGCTGGAGGCGAAGGCGATCATGCCATAGCGGGAGATGCGGCCGTAGGTGGGCTTTACGCCCGTGAGGCCGCAAAGCGCCGCGGGC
>JAACAK010000132.1 GCA_011774835.1 Candidatus Kutchimonas denitrificans
CTGATCTACGATTTCGACAGCGGCGAACTGCTGGCCGACATGACCAGGCCGGGCGAGTCGATCACCCTGCTCAAGGGCGGTCGCGGCGGCCGCGGCAACGCCCGCTTCGTCTCCAGCACCAACCGGGCGCCGCGCCATGCCCAGCCGGGCGAACCGGGCGAGGAGCGGACCCTGCGGCTGGAACTGAAGCTGCTCGCCGATGTCGGCCTGGTCGGCCTGCCGAACGCCGGCAAGTCGACCCTGATCAGCTCGATCTCGGCGGCCAAGCCGAAGATCGCCGACTACCCGTTCACCACCCTGGTGCCGAACCTCGGCCTGGTCCGCTACGGCGATTTCCAGAGTTTCGTCGTCGCCGACATCCCGGGACTGATCGAAGGAGCCAGCGACGGCCAGGGCCTCGGCACCCGGTTCTTAAGACACGTCGAAAGGACCGACCTGTTTCTGCACCTGGTCGATCTCTCCGGCCTGCAGGACGGCGATCCGCTTGAGAACTTCGCCATGATCAACCGGGAACTGGAGAAACACAACCCGGAACTGGCGCAGAAACGGCAGCTCGTTGTCCTGACCAAGATGGACGTCACCGAGGTCCGAGAGCAGGAAGAGGACGCCAGGGCCCATTTTGAGAAACTCGGATACCCGGTCCATTCGGTATCGGCAATCAGCAAGACCGGCCTCAATGAGCTGATAAACCGGATCGGCGCGGAATTGGTTGAAATGAGAACCGGGGAGAAGCGGAACGAGGACGGCGAGCTTCCTTGACAAGCGATTTTCCCGGACGGTAAGATGTTTTGGTTAACCTGTTTATATTACTGGTAAAATCATAAATCATGCGTAAAGAACTACTAAAACACGTCAAGCGGATCGTCATCAAGATCGGCAGCGGTGTCATTACCGACAACGATGGCCTCAACATCGACCTGATCCAGTCGCTGTGTGCCGATGTCATCCGGCTTTACGAAAAAGGCTACGAGGTGGTCATCGTCTCATCCGGGGCTGTTGCCGCCGGCAAGGGCGATCTCGGCATCAGCGGCCGGCCGGAGACGATCCCGCTGCAGCAGGCGGCCGCCGCCATCGGCCAGAGCCGCCTGATGCGCACCTACAAGGACGCCTTCCGCCAGCACGGCAAGACCGTCGGCCAGATCCTGCTGACCCGCGACGACCTCGCCAACCGGCGCCGCTTCCTCAACGCCCGCAACACCCTGATGACCCTGCTCGAGCACCGGGTGATTGCCGTGGT
>JAACAK010000068.1 GCA_011774835.1 Candidatus Kutchimonas denitrificans
TTCGGCGAGACCACGGTGGCGGATCTCGTCGTCACTCCCCGCAGCTGATCAATCTTCTGACACCGCGCCCGTACTCCCCTCCGCCGCTCACACGGGTCTGTCCACCAGCTGGTTCTGCCAGGCGTGAGCGGATCACGGTGAAGCGTCGGGGGTCTCCGAGTTTCTGGTAGCGGGAGAGAGCGACAAGCCACGCGTTGACAGGTGGAGTGGCGGTGGTATGGTCTTATGTACGAAAACAACAGTAGAGGGCCGACCGCGACTTCGGGCGCTTCCGAACTGGACGTCAGCAACCCGCTGATACCGTAAGACGATGGCGCTACCGCTGATCCTCAGTGTGGTCCTGTGTTCGGCCAGCGCCGGCACCACCGTTTCGCCTGACACCATGCTTCGGGTCGGCTCGCCGGACGGCCGGGTCGAAATCCGGTTCGATCTGATCGATGGCCGTGCGACTTACCGGGTCAGCCGCGACGGCCGACCGGTGATCCGCCCTTCCCGGCTGGGCTTCACGTTCCGGGCCGCGCCGCCGCTGACCGACTCGCTCGAGCTGCGGGAGATCGCGCGGCGCTCGGTCGACCAGATGTGGACCCAGCCGTGGGGCGAGGCGGCGGAGATCCGGGACCACCACAACGAGCTACGCGTGACGCTGGCGGAGACGCAGCCGCCAGGCCGGCAATTCGATGTCGTCTTCCGGGTCTTCGACGACGGCGTGGGCTTTCGCTACGAGCTGCCGGAGCAGCCGGCGCTGGCCGAGTTCGAGATGATGGACGAGCTTACGGAGTTCGCGCTGGCGGGCAACCACACGGCCTGGTGGATCCCCGCCTATCGCCGCGACCGCTACGAGATCCTCTACTCCAGCTCGCCGGTCAGTCTGATCGACACGGTCCACACGCCGCTGACGATGAAGACGGCCGACGGTCTCCACCTGAGCATCCACGAGGCCGACCTGACCGACTACGCCGCGATGTCGCTGATCGGCTCGGGAGATCTCGTGCTGCAGGCCAACCTGGCGCCGTGGGCCGACGGCGTCCGGGTCCGCGGCCGAACGCCTTTCGTGACGCCGTGGCGGACGATCACGATCGTCGAGCGGGCCGGCGACCTGATCGAATCGCACCTGACGCTCAACCTGAACGAGCCCAGCGCGCTGGCCGATGTGTCGTGGATCCGGCCGATGAAGTACGTGGGGATCTGGTGGGGTATGCACATCGGGCGCTACACGTGGGGTTCGGGCCCGCGGCACGGCGCGACGACGGCGAACGCGAAGCGCTACATCGATTTCGCCGCCGAGCACGGGTTCGGCGGCGTGCTGGTCGAGGGTTGGAACGTGGGCTGGGACGGCGAGTGGTCGGCGAACGGCGACCTGTTTCGGTTCACGACGCCATACCCGGACTTCGACATCGAGGAGGTGACGCGCTACGCGGCGGAACGCGGGGTGGAGATCATCGGCCACCTCACCACGAGACGGCGATGGGGATCGCCAACTACGAGGGGCAGCTGGAGGACGCGTTCGCCTACTACGAGCGGCTGGGCATCCATGCGGTGAAGACCGGGTACGTGGGGTGGCGGACCCGCGGGGGCCACGCGCATCACGGCCAGTACATGGTCCGCCACTGGCGGCGCGTGGTGGAGGCGGCGGCGCGGCACCGCATTGCCCTCGACGTTCACGAGCCGATCAAGGACACGGGGATCCGCCGCACCTATCCCAACATGATGACCCGGGAGGGCGCCCGGGGTCAGGAGTACAACGCCTGGGGCGGCGACGGCGGCAACCCGCCGGAGCACGAGACGATCCTGCCCTTCACCCGGCTGCTGGCCGGCCCGATGGACTTCACGCCGGGGATCTTCGACCTGACGCTGGACGAGCGGCCGCGGAACCGGGTGAACACGACGCTGGCGAAGCAGCTGGCGCTCTACGTGGTCATCTACAGTCCGCTGCAGATGGCGGCGGACCTGCCGGAGAACTACGCGGACGAGCCGGCGCTCCGGTTCATCATCGACGTGCCGGTCGAC
>JAACAK010000104.1:0-226 GCA_011774835.1 Candidatus Kutchimonas denitrificans
GAGTCCCGGCTCATGGAGTGCCGGAGCGGGACCGCGTGGGTCCCGCCGTACCCGCTGGAAGGCGGATTCGGGCCGCCGGGGCCGGCCAGCATCGGCCGTGGTGGCCCATGCGAGCGACCATCCATGCGGTGGTGTATCCGCGGGGTGGTGTCACGTGCGGCTCTGCACCCAACGGGCGCGCCATGGAAGGCGGCCGGGTCGGCAGGGCGCACCTTGATCCAGAAGG
>JAACAK010000104.1:391-635 GCA_011774835.1 Candidatus Kutchimonas denitrificans
GGCGAACGCCAGTTGATCGAAAACGGCGTGGACCTGCGCAAGTCGCTGGAAAAACTGTCCTCGGGGATGCGGGTCAACCGCGCGGCCGACGGCCCCGCCGCGCTGATCATCTCCGAGCAGATGCGCGCCCAGATCGCCGGCCTGAACCAGGCGGTGGACAACGCCGAGACCGGCGTCACCATGGTGCAGACCACCGAGGCGGCGATGACCGAGGTCACCAACCTGCTCACCAAGATCCGGCAGC
>JAACAK010000104.1:652-1211 GCA_011774835.1 Candidatus Kutchimonas denitrificans
CGCGGCCAACGAGGGCGCCAACGACGAGAACATGCTGGAGGCCGACCAGCTCGAGCTGGAGAACGCCCTCAACTCCATCGACCGCATCACCAACAACGCCCAGTTCGGCGTGAAGAAGCTGCTCGACGGCTCCACGGGCGCCAACGGCGTGGGCATCGGCGAGGGCCTGGAGTTCATCGAGGCCTCGCCGGCCACCAAGGCCTCGCCGGTGGAGGGCTACGACGTGCGGGTGTTCCAACAGGGCACCCGGGCCCGGGTGGACGGCACCACGCCGCTGACCCAGGAGCTGATCGACGCGGGCGAGGAGCTGACCATCGCCGAGGGCGGCAAGACGGTGTCCTTCCGGGCCACGCCCGGCCAGTCGGTCAACCAGACCATCGGCCTGTTGAGCAACGAGATCGAGAAGGCCGGTCTCAACGTCAAGCTCACCAAGAACGAGGACGACACGCTGTCGATCGTCCACAACGAGTTCGGCAGCGAGTTCGGCTTTTCCGTGTCCTCGTCCACCGAGGGCGTGCTGTCCAGCCAGTCCCGCGTGATGGAGGCCGCCCAGGGCGCC
>JAACAK010000119.1 GCA_011774835.1 Candidatus Kutchimonas denitrificans
TTAACCCCACGTCGTGATCCCGGGCAAACGCCGCCAACGCCTCGAACTCATCCACGTTGATCGCCACGTTGACACACTGGTTTTCCATCGCGGTTCCGGCATTGCCCGGCGCGACATAAACGGTGTTGACCTCGGGGGACTGGGCGGCTTTCCAGGCGAGTGCGTGCTCTCTGCCGCCGGCGCCGATGATTAGGATGTTCATGGGGTGGTGCTCTCTGCGATGGTGAGTGGGTGGTCGAAGGCGATAGTGTTAAGGTGGTGGGTCGGACGTCAGACGCCCGACCTACGGCGCGTCGCATCAGTGCCTGAAGTGACGCATCCCGGTAAACACCATCGCCATGCCCGCTTCATCCGCGGCGGCGATGACTTCCTCGTCGCGGATGGAGCCGCCGGGCTGGATGACGCCGCTGATGCCGGCGGCGGCGGCGTTGTCGATGCCGTCGCGGAAGGGGAAGAAGGCGTCGGAGGCCATCACCGAGCCCGGCACGGTCAGGCCGGCCTGTTCGGCCTTGATGCCGGCGATGCGGGCGGAGTTGACGCGGCTCATCTGGCCGGCGCCCACGCCGATGGTGCGGCCGTCCTTGCCGTAGACGATGGCATTGGATTTGACGAACTTGGCGACTTTCCAGGTGAACAGCAGGTCGCGGATTTCATCGTCGGTGGGTTGGCGCTGGGTAACGATCTTCAGGTCGCTCTCGTCGACCATGCCCAGGTCGCGGTCCTGGACCAGCAGGCCGCCGTTGACGCGCTTGAAGTCGTAGGCGGCGCCGGGTTGCTCCGGCCACTGGCCGCATTCGAGCAGGCGCACGTTTTTCTTTTCCGCGACGGCGGCTTTGGCATCGTCGGCAATACGCGGGGCGATAATCACTTCCACGAACTGGCGCTCGCAGATGGCACTGGCGGTGGCCGCATCCAGTTCCCGGTTAAAGGCGATGATGCCGCCGAAGGCGGATTCGGGGTCGGTGTTGAAGGCCCGGTCGTAGGCTTCGAGCAGCGTGTCGGCGATGGCCACGCCGCAGGGGTTGGCGTGCTTGACGATGACGCAGGCCGGTTCCCCGAACTGCTTGACGCATTCCAGGGCGGCGTCGGTATCGGCGATGTTGTTGTAGGACAGGGCCTTGCCCTGCAACTGCCGGGCGGTGGCAATGCTGCCGGCGGTGGCCTCTTTTTCC
>JAACAK010000055.1 GCA_011774835.1 Candidatus Kutchimonas denitrificans
TTGGATTTTCTTGAATTACCTGTGCATATAGATAGAGCGCTTCTTGTGTATGACCTAATTTTGCTAAAGCATTTGCTTTGTTATTAATAGCTGGAATAAATTCCGGATCAATGTCTAGTGCTAGATCGTATTGGTTGATTGCTTCATAATAATAGCCCATTTTTGCCAATGCAGAGCCTTTGTTTGAAATAATTTCTACATTATTTGGATCATCTTGTAGTGCATTATCAAAGGAATGAAGAGAATCTTCCCAATTACACAGTCGATATAATGCTGGACCCATTCCATCATAGTATGTTATACTATCAATGAAAGTACTAGAATCACAATTAAGATTTATTTGATTAAGTAATTTTCCTAATTCAATGTCTTCTACTGTAAGATTATCAAACTCTTGGGGCGAAATTGGTTTGTTTTGTTTAGGCAAAGGTTTTTGTTTATCGTCATGATCTTCTTTAGATTTTTTTTCATTATCAATTATTGAAGAATCATTTGAATTTTCAGTTGTTTGAGATTTTTGATTATCACTAATGATTGAATCATTTGAATTTTCAGTATTCTCATTTGTTTCATTAGATGATTCTTCTACATCATTTAGGGGATTTGATTCTGAATCATTTACGTTATCTGTAGAATCAGTTTCATTTACATTGTTTACATTTTCATTTGTTGATGAGTCATCAATTATTGGTTCATCAACAATTTCAGATTCAAGTGTCTCGTAGAATTCAAAGCTTACAGTTTCCTCTGAATCTGCATAATGTGCTTTAATGGAATAAGTTCCATCGGTTTTAAAATTCACACCAGCTTTTGCTAAAAAGTCAACTGTAAATTCAAAATTAGAATCAATCTCACCAAAGTAAAATCCAGCAGGCGTTCCAAAAGGATCATAAACTCCAACTAATACAGTTGGAGATTCAACTGAAGATACTAGACCCGTGATTGTTACTATATCGTTATGTGTATAGACAGGTTTGTCTGTAGTAAGTAGAATTATCTCTGGTGCAAGAATTTCTTCTATGACGGGCTCAGAATCATTAGATATTGTAAAGTATTCTTCATGAGTAGTTTGAGAATAATCGAATTTTATTCTGTATTCTCCTGATTTTTCATAAAAAGGAGCATCTAGAAACAGGAGTTTGCTGAAGTTATTATCAGCATCAATGTCTAGATTATTGGCTACAAGAATTGTACCGTCAGGATCATAGATACTCATAGCAATCACAGGCATAGATAATTCTGA
>JAACAK010000117.1:0-844 GCA_011774835.1 Candidatus Kutchimonas denitrificans
GTCCCGCCGGGGAGCACGATGCCGATCCAGCTCATCCGGTCGGACCTCGTCGAGGAGCAGGCCGGGGACGACGAGTGGCTGAGCGCCAGCACGCGCCAGGGCTTCATCGCCATCCTCGACAAGTGCACGCACTTCTGCTGCGTGCCGGGCTTCAAGTCGTTCTCCGACAGCGCGAAGTTCGCCGCCGAGGACAAGGTCTACTGCCAGTGCCACCAGTCGGTCTACGACCCGTACAGCATCGTGAAGCGCTCCTACGTGGCCCTGCCGCGGCCGGGGGATGACTGACCACATGAGCCTCCAGCCCGCCGACGAACACGACCACGACGCCTGGCTCGCCGAGCGCGACCTCACCCCGATCGAGAGCCTCTACCTCACGGCGCTCATCTACCTCGACAAGCGCCTCCGCATCGTCGACTACCTCGAGCTGCTCGAGACGCTGTACTACCGCATCAACCTGCAGATGCCGAAGAGCCACACCGAGCAGTACAACCTCGACAACAAGTTCTGGTACTGGTACCCGCTGTACTCGCTCGGCTCGTTCTCGCTGCTCGCCTACGTCGTGGCGGCCATCTCGGGGGCGCTGCTCGGGTTCTACTACGCGCCGGCGACGGCGGGCGACCCGACCACCGCGTACAACCAGATCGTGTTCATCATGACCGACCTGAACTTCGGGTTCATGCTCCGGAGCATCCACCGGTGGGCGGCCCAGGTGATGGTCGCCGCCGTCTTCCTGCACATGCTCCGGGTCTACTTCACGGGCGCGTACAAGGAGCCCCGGGAGCTCAACTGGCTGCTCGGCATCCTGCTGTTGATCCTGACGCTGCTGTTCGGGTACTCGGGCTAC
>JAACAK010000117.1:910-1152 GCA_011774835.1 Candidatus Kutchimonas denitrificans
GCTGCAGCGGATGTACATCCTGCACGTGTTCCTGCTGCCGTTCGCGCTGACGACGCTCATCGCCGTCCACATCGGCATCGTCTGGATGCAGGGCATCGCGGAGCCCCACTGATCATGACCGGCACCGACACCCCCGAGGACGACGCGACGCGGGCCGACGGCTCGGGCACGGGCCTCGTGCCCCCGGACGACGAGGCGCCCACCTGGCTCGAGCGCAAGGAGCGCTCGGCCGGGCTGGCGCG
>JAACAK010000117.1:1206-1547 GCA_011774835.1 Candidatus Kutchimonas denitrificans
GAGCGCGACGTGCTCGGCTTCCCGACCTGGCCCCACGAGACCATCCGGAACCTCGCGATCACGAGCTTCTTCGTCGGGATGATCCTGTTCCTCTCGGCGGCGATGCCGCCGCACATCGGCCCGCCGGCGAACCCGAGCCGGACGCCGGCGATCATCCTGCCCGACTGGTACCTCTACTGGTCGTTCGGCCTGCTGAAGCTCGGGCCGCTGAACCCCGACCTCGCCATCCTCGGCGGGGACAAGCTGATGGCCGACCGCACGTTCGGCGTGCTCGCCAACGGCGTGCTGGTGGTCCTCGGCGTCATGCTGCCGTTCGTGAACAAGGGCCCGGCCCGCCGGCC
>JAACAK010000077.1:0-348 GCA_011774835.1 Candidatus Kutchimonas denitrificans
CCGCTCCTCGCGGATGCCGAAGGAGAGGTCGGGGAACATCCAGCCCGGGTTGGCGATGGGCATGTAGGGGAAGGCCTGGCCGATCACGGCGATCTTCGTGCCGCCGCGCTCGAAATACGCGACCGGGTCGAAGGCCGGCTCGTCCCAGGTGGCGTCGAAGATGTTGGCGCCGAGGAAGGGGAAGGGCAGCGAGTCGACGATCTCGCGCACCCGGTCGATGCCGAGCGTGAACTCCCAGTGCGAGGTCATGGCGTCCGGCCCGAGCGCGTTCATCACGTCGACCATGTCCTGGCCGTCCGTCCTCAGCGCCGTGAGCGAGCCCTGCCAGGTGTCGCCGCCGTCGAGAAG
>JAACAK010000077.1:434-1250 GCA_011774835.1 Candidatus Kutchimonas denitrificans
GCGTAGGCCTCCGGCGAGCCCGGCTCGATGCCGTAGAGCTTCAGGAAGTCCTCGCCCGTGACGTGCGGCGGCTTGCCCGCCTGCTCGCCGACCCCGATGTTGATCGAGGGCTCGCGGAAGTAGATCGGCTTGAGCTGGGCGTGGATGTCGGTGATGTGCACCAGCGTCACGTTGCCCGTGGTCGGGAAGCTGGTCAGCGCCTCCTCGGTGAGGCCCTGCGCCGAGGCCAGCCGCGCCAGCCCGCCGCCGAGGATGGCCGAGGCGGCAACGGAGGCCTGGAGGAATTCACGCCGCGAAATCATGCCCGTTCCTAACCCCATCTGGCACAGACGGACTCAGCCCGGCCGCGCCGGAGCGCATCCGTGAGGGAAGCGGGGCCGGCGCACCGGCCCCGTNNCCCCCGGCCGCGCCGAGTCGCTTTCGCCGGAAGAGCCGGGGCCCGTCCGGCCCCGGCCCGCGGGTTACTGGCGGACCGCCGGGGTCAGCCCGGCCAGCGCCGCCGCGCCGATGAAGCCGATTGGCCTTTTCATGCTGCGTCCTCCCCTGATCCTCTTCTTGAACGCCTCACGCGGCGTCGATCTTTTCCTCGAGCTCGTAGACGGTGCCGTCGTCGTCGGTCCACTCGAAGCGGAGCGTCCCCGGCCCCGGCACCTTCATCGAGAACTCGATGTAGGGGTTGGCCGAGACGGCCGGCTCGATGTCCGCCTCGAAGACGGGCTCGCCCTCGAAGGTCGCCTGGAAGTGGTTGATGATCTGGCGCGGGATCGTGTTGCCTTCCTTGTCCTTGCGCTGGCCGGTCTCCATCGGGTGGCTGAT
>JAACAK010000061.1 GCA_011774835.1 Candidatus Kutchimonas denitrificans
GTGCCCTGGGTGGCGGTGAGGAACTCGGTGCGAAAGCCGATCAGGCCGCGCGAGGGCATGATGTAGTCGAGTCGAACGCGGCCTTTGCCGTCGGGTACGATGTTGGCGAGATCGCCACCCCGTTCCCCGAGCTTTTCCATCACCGCGCCCCGGTGCTGCTCTTCTACGTCCAGGGTCACCTGTTCGTAGGGCTCCTGCCTCTCGCCGTCCACCTCGCGGATGATGACCTCCGGGCGGGAGACGCCCAGCTCGTAGCCTTCCCGGCGCATGTTCTCGATGAGGATCGACAGGTGCAGCTCGCCGCGGCCGGAGACGCGGAACTTGTCCGGGTCGTCGGTCTCTTCCACGCGCAGGGCGACGTTGTGGACGAGCTCGCGGTCGAGGCGCTCACGGATCTGGCGGGAGGTCAGGAACTTCCCCTCGCGGCCGGCAAAGGGCGACTTGTTGACCTGGAAGGTCATGCTCACGGTCGGCTCGTCCACGCTGAGCGCGGGCAGGGCCTCGGGCCGGCGGGGATCGCACAGGGTATCGGAGATATACAACGGGTCCACGCCGGTGAAGGCGACGATATCGCCTGCCCGGGCCTCTTCGACCTCGATGCGCTCCAGGCCGAGAAAGCCGAAGAGCTGCTGCACGCGGGCACCTCGTGGCTTGCCCTCGCGGTCCACGACGGTGACCGCGCTCCCCGGCTCGATGCGGCCGCGCTTGATCCGGCCGATGCCGATGACGCCCACGTAGCTGTTGTAGTCGAGCGAGCTGACCTGCATCTGGAAGGGTCCGTTCAGGTCCACGTCCGGGGGCGCGACCTCATCGACGATGGTCTGGAACAGCGGCGTCATGTCCTCGCCCTGGCGCTCGCTGCGGAGAGAGGCGGTGCCTTGCAGGGCCGAGGCGTAGACCACGGGGAAATCGAGCTGCTCGTCGGTCGCGCCGAGGCGATCGAACAGATCGAAGGTCTGGTCCAGCACCCAGTCGGGCCGGGCGCCGGGGCGGTCGATCTTGTTGATCACCACGATGGGGTTCAGCCCCAGGTCGAAGGCCTTCTGGGTGACGAAACGGGTCTGGGGCATGGGCCCTTCCACCGCGTCCACCAGCAGCAGCACGGAGTCCACCATGGAGAGCACCCGCTCCACCTCGCCGCCGAAGTCGGCGTGGCCGGGGGTGTCGACGATATTGATGCGGTAGTCGCGCCACTGGATCGCGGTGTTCTTGGAGAGGATCGTGATCCCGCGCTCCTTCTCCAGATCGTTGGAGTCCATCACCCGCTCGGCCACCGCCGCGCGCTCGTCGAAGGTGCCGGACTGCTGCAGCAGCTGGTCCACGAGCGTGGTCTTGCCGTGGTCCACGTGGGCGATGATGGCGATGTTTCTGAGCTTGCTGATGTCCTGCATGGGTCCGGCTCCGCTGGGGCCGGCGCATTATACGCGAATTGCGCGCGCTGGGGCGTACCGGCGCAAGGGATTGAACACCAACGGGTTTTGGATGAGATCGGCGGGTTAACGGCTTAGAACGGCCATGTCGGGGTG
>JAACAK010000006.1:0-220 GCA_011774835.1 Candidatus Kutchimonas denitrificans
TGGACGGCCCGGCCGTGGCTCATGGAGCGCAGCGTGGTGGCGTACTTGTAGAGCTCGGCCTCCGGGACCAGCGCCCGGATGATCGTCTTCGATCCCTGGCTGTCCATGCCCTGGATCTTGCCGCGCCGCTGGTTCAGGTCGCCCATGATGTCGCCCATGAACTCCTCGGGCGTGGTGATCTCCACCTCCATGATGGGCTCGAGCAGCGTGGGTCCGGCCT
>JAACAK010000006.1:334-511 GCA_011774835.1 Candidatus Kutchimonas denitrificans
CTCGAAGTCCACGACCGGATAGCCCGCCAGGATGCCGCGGTCCGCCGCCTGCTGGACGCCCTTGTCCACGGACGGGATGAACTTGTTCGGGATCACGCCGCCGGTGATGGAGTCGGTGAACTCGTAGCCCTCGTCGCGGGGCAGCGGCTTGAGCCGGATGTGGCAGTCGCCGAACTG
>JAACAK010000006.1:551-1101 GCA_011774835.1 Candidatus Kutchimonas denitrificans
CGCTCGATCTGTACGTCCAGGTGCAGCTCGCCGAGTCCCTTGATGATGGTCTGCCGCGCCTCGGCGTCGAACCCTGCCTCGAAGGTCGGCTCCTCCTCGTGCAGCTTGGGGAGGACCTCGCCGAGCTTGTCCTCGTCGCTCCGGCTCGCCGCCTTCACCGCGATGGAGCTGTCGGGCACGGAGAACGGGATGGGCTCCACCACGACGGGGCTCGACGCCGCCGCCAGCGTGTCGTTCGTGTGGGTGTTCTTGAGCTTCGCCACGACGCCGATGTCGCCGGCGTGGAGCATGGGCACCTCGTGGCGCTCCTTGCCCTGGGCGACGGAGATGTGGGCCAGCTTCTCGGTCACGTCCCGGGCCGGGTTCNNCCAGCTTCTCGGTCACGTCCCGGGTGGGGTTCAGCGCTTCCATGCCGTTGGTGACGGTGCCCCGGAAGATCCGGAAGAAGGAGAGCTCACCCACGTGGGGCTCGCTCGCGGTCTTGAAGACGAGGGCCGCGAAGTCGGCGTCGTCCTCCGCCCGCAGCTCCACCGTCTCCTCGCCCTGCGTC
>JAACAK010000079.1 GCA_011774835.1 Candidatus Kutchimonas denitrificans
GACCTCGGGCCGGTGGGTTTCGTCCGACCGGCCGCAACCGACCAGCGGCGCCACCAGGCACGCCGCCACGATGAGGGAGAAGAATGGCTGTCCGCGCACGGGGATCCTCCTGTGGGAGACTAGGATGGCCGGAAGGCTTCCCTGTTAGATCGGGGGCTCATCCCGAACCGGAGAAGTGATTAATGGCAACTCAGACACCTGATTCTCGCACCCGGGTGGGTAGATTGGCGGGGCTGGTTCTGAAACTCGCAAGCGGGGGCAGGACGGTCTCAAATATGTATCAAATCCCCCGGCGCGTCCACCTTCCCTGACTCGGCCCGCTGACGGTCGTTGCGGCGTGCTCGAGCGTTGACCTGACCTTCCGCCGGGGAGAGATTGCAGGTCCCCCGTCTTCCGAACTCGGCCGCGCCCGTCCTGCGAAGTCACCCGTGCCCGGGATACGGCCTATGCCCGATATTTCGCTTCCAGTCCTGCGTTCGGCCCTTCGCCCGCCGGGGCGAGGGCGGCCGCTCCTGCGGATAGGGTGCGCGATCGCTCTCCTATTGGCCGCGCCGTCCGTGACCCGCGCGCAGGCGGCCGAGCCCGAAACCTGCACCTATTCGACCTACCGCTGGAACGTCGATCTCCGCCGCAGCGTCGATCATCGCATCGTGCGGCACCCCTACAGCGCTTTGCGCGACGAGGAGATCGATCCGGCGACAGGCTGCACCGTTTGCGAGGAAGATCAGCGGGTCGTGGACGTGCCGCCGCTGCAGCCGTTCCGGCTCTGCGCCCGGCTGGCCGACAGAGTCGAGAAGGCGCTCGCCGAGCTGATCGACGCCGGCGAGCCCATACATACGGTCCAGGGCTATCGGGTGGGGCGGTCGAGAGGCGACGTGGACGAGCACGGGAACCGGACGCGGTTCAGCAACCACTCGTACGGGATCGCCATCGACATCAATCCGGACCAAAACGGGCTCTACACGGATTGCGTGCGGTTCGGCCCCGGCTGCCGGCTGCTCCGCGGCGGCCCGTGGCGACCCGGCCAGCCCGGCTCGCTGACCCCCGACGGCGCGATCGTACTAACGTTCAAGGCACTGGGCTTCCGCTGGGGCGGTGAGATCGCCGGGCGG
>JAACAK010000081.1 GCA_011774835.1 Candidatus Kutchimonas denitrificans
ATCGGAATAAGAAATTTTGATTCCTTCTTCATCGATTAGTCTATTAGTAATGATTATTTTTACTTCATCACCAATAGTTTGGATTGTTTTAATAAAGTCAGGATCTGTGATGTTTAATTGATTTGCAACAGCATATTCTATTGTGCCTTGGAACACTGCTGAGTTGTCTTGAGTTTCTTCTAATTCAAAACGATAAATCGAATTATTGATGCTTTGATTATTGTTTAAACCAAAAGAAAAGATATCAAATATTATTGGTTGTTTAGNNGATCCAAAGTCAATTACTAGAAATACTTGGCCACTTTTATCCAGAATATCAGATACATCGGAATCATCAATTTGAACAAATCCCTGCGCAGAAGATATGTCCCCAGCATCAATAATGGTTATTGAAGAGCCAGTCAAACTTCCAAAATAAAGAGAAAATGAAGTATCGCTAAAATCAGAAACACCTAGTTCTTTTTCAAAAGATCTTAAATCATAATTTATCCAATTTGTACCATCTACATTAGAATCCGAGTTATCAAGAAGAGTCTGAGCCAAGTTTGTGACAGTTGTGCCTAAATTAACAGATATTGCCTTATAGGTGTCATCACCAACAGGCGAGGTATCTATCACGAGTCGTTTAGATTTGGGATCAGGAAAGGACGAAGTACCATCTATTCCAGTATCAAGTGGAGATGAAGTTGAATGAAATTTTACATCTGAAGCGCTATCCAGGGTTAGAGGTTTACCAATAACTACGGTTGGAATCATTGCAGTATCTCTAAAGACATCTAGGTGATCTCGTGTACCAGTGTTTAGATTCTGGTCTGGATCCTGAAGAACTACAGGATATTCCGTTCCAGGATTAATTGGATTTCCATTGTTTATAGTTAAAGTTGTAGCATCTACAGATACACTAGCTGTAGAAAAGCCTGACAATACTGAAACACTTTTTTTGTTGTAAGTTATTTGGCCTGTTTGACCACGTGGTGCATCACTTTTAATTCCAATTACAGATTGATCAGAGTGATCATAACTTGTAAA
>JAACAK010000043.1:0-686 GCA_011774835.1 Candidatus Kutchimonas denitrificans
CTGCGGGCGTCCAGCGCAGCACGGGCTGGCGCGCGGCGCGGGTCTCGTCCAGGCGCCGGCGCGGCGCCAGGTGCGGGGCGCTCTTGACCAGCTCCGGGTCGCGCTCCGCCTCGGCCAGGATGGCCCGCACGGCCGCCACGAAGCGGTCCAGCTCGGCCCGCGGCTCGGACTCGGTGGGCTCCACCATCAGCGCCCCGTGCACCGTGAGCGGGAAGNNATGCCGCCGTGGTCGGCCAGCCCCTTGTCGGAGAACACCACCTCGTGCAGCGTGGCCGCCTCGGTGGAGACGTGCAGCACGTCCGCCAGCTGGTGGCGCAGGTAGTTGGCGTTGAGCACGGCCACCTCGCTCATCTCCCGCAGGCCGTCGCCGCCCAGCGCCAGGATGTAGCTGCAGGCCCGCACCAGGATGCCCGCGTTGCCGTAGAAGGTGGCGATCTTGCCGATGGAGTCGCCCGCCTCCCAGTCCAGGCGGTACTGTCCGCCGGGGGTGGCGCCGTCCCCGCCGTCCGTGCGCTCCACGCGGGGCACGGGCAGGTAGGGCGCCAGCTCGGCGGTGCAGAGGCACGGCCCGGCGCCGGGGCCGCCCCCGCCGTGGGGGGTGGAGAAGGTCTTGTGCAGGTTGAGGTGCATCACGTCCATGCCGTAGTCGGCCGGGCGGGCGATGCCCACCTGGGCGTTCATGTTGG
>JAACAK010000043.1:714-1084 GCA_011774835.1 Candidatus Kutchimonas denitrificans
CCCAGCGTGTTGGGGTTGGTCAGCATCAGCCCGGCCACGTCGGCGTCCATCTGCTCCTCCAGGTGCGCGATGTCCACCGTGCCGTCGGCCAGGCTCTTCACCTCGCGCACCTCGAAGCCCGCGATGTGCGCGCTGGCCGGGTTGGTGCCGTGGGCGCTGTCGGGCACCAGCATGTAGCGGCGCCGCTCGCCCTTGGCGTCCAGCCGCGCGCGGATCAGCAGCACCCCGGTCAGCTCGCCCTGGGCCCCGGCGGCGGGCTGCAGGGTGCCCGCGGGAAAGCCGGTGATCTCCTTGAGCAGCGCCTCCAGCCGCCACAGGATCTCCAGCGAGCCCTGCACCAGCGCGTCCGGGAGCAGCGGGTGCGCCCCGG
>JAACAK010000044.1:0-1095 GCA_011774835.1 Candidatus Kutchimonas denitrificans
TTCGATGCCCACCGAGAGGCGCAGCAGGCTCTCGCAGATACCGAGGCGCTCGCGCTCCTCCTCGGGGATGTCGCCGTGGGTCTGGACCGCCGGCAGCGTCATCAGCGACTCCACCCCGCCGAGGCTCTCGGCAAAGGAAATCAGGTTCAGTCGCTTGAGCACATTGGCGGCGGTGTNNNNCCGAACCCCTTGGCCTGCTCGCGCTGCAGGTCGTGGCCGGGATGGTCGGACAGGCCCGGGTAGTAGACGGCGGTCACCTTCGGATGCTCGGTCAGCCACTCGGCCACCGCCCGGGCGTTCTGCTCGTGGCGCTCCAGGCGCAGCGCCAGGGTCTTGAGGCTGCGGATCAGCAGCCAGCAGTCCTGCGGCGGCAGGATGGCGCCGGTGGAGTTCTGCAGGAAGTAGAGGCGCTCGCCGAGCTCCTCCGTCTTGGCGATCAGGGCGCCGGCGCACAGGTCGTTGTGGCCGCCGAGGTACTTGGTGGCGCTGTGCACGACGACGTCAGCGCCGAGATCGAGCGGGCGCTGCAGGGCCGGGGTCAGGAAGGTGTTGTCGACGACGAAGAGCAGGTCGCGCTGCCGGCACAGGTCGGAGATCGCCCGGATGTCGGCGATGCCGAGAAGAGGATTGCCGGGCGTTTCGATGAGAACGGCCCGGGTGGCATCGGTGACGGCGCCTCGGACCTTGTCGGTGGAGGTGGTGTCGACGTAGGTGACGGCGAGGCCGAAGTCGGCGAAAATCTGGTCGAGCACCCGGTAGGTGCCGCCGTAGAGATCCTCGGAGACGATCAGGTGGTCGCCCTGGCGGAAGTGCAGGAAGAGGNNCGAGACCGCGGGCGCCGCCCTCGAGCCGGGCCAGCCCGTCCTCGAGAATGTCGCGGGTCGGATTGCCCGATCGCGTGTAGTCGTAGCCGGTGCTCTCGCCGACGCCGGGATGGCGATAGGTGGCGCTGGGGTAAATGGGGTAGCTGATGGCGCCGGTGCGCTCGTCGCGGCCGACGCCGATCTGCACCACTTCGGTCTCCAGTCCTCTTTTTTGCCCTTTGCCCATAACTCTCTTCTCCTTGCGATGCGCTGCGGGAAAAAGCGAAGCCCC
>JAACAK010000044.1:1209-1376 GCA_011774835.1 Candidatus Kutchimonas denitrificans
ACCGGTTGCTGTGGCTTCGCAGGGCCTGTCCCTCCGCCACTCTCGATAAGAACTGCTTGCGCAGGTTGTATTGTTAAGCAAAACGATAAAGAAACCCCGTTCTGTTGTCAACCCAAAAATGCGGGTAGGGGCCGGGTCTTTCTCCGGCCATTTGCGCGTGCCCCTAG
>JAACAK010000106.1:0-309 GCA_011774835.1 Candidatus Kutchimonas denitrificans
CGCAGGGGATGGCCCTCGAATCCGTAGTCGGTGAGGATGCGGCGCAGGTCCGGATGGTCGGAGAAGAAGATGCCGTAGAGGTCCCAGGCCTCGCGCTCGTACCAGCCGGCGGCGCTGAACACGCCCGTCACCGACGGCACCGGGGTGTCCTCGTCGGTCGAGACCTTGACCCGGACGCGCTGGTTGTGCTTGAGGCTCAGCAGGTTGTAGACGACCTCGAAGCGCTGCTCGCGCTCCGGGTAGTCGACACCGGCGATATCGACCAGCTGCTTGAACTGGCAGTTGCTGTCGTCGCGCAGGAACGTCATC
>JAACAK010000106.1:361-984 GCA_011774835.1 Candidatus Kutchimonas denitrificans
CGGTCGACACCACCTCCTGCGACAGTGCGGCCGCAATGTACTCGCCGAGGTCTGTGAGCGCCCGGTCCGCCATGCCTTGAGCCTTGCTCCTAACGCCGAATCGTATTGGTGCGCCTGATCTTCTTCTGCAGCTGCAGAATGCCGTAGAGCAGCGCCTCGGCCGTCGGCGGGCAGCCGGGGACGTAGATGTCCACGGGCACGATGCGGTCGCAGCCGCGCACCACCGAATAGGAGTAGTGGTAGTAGCCGCCGCCGTTGGCGCAGGAGCCCATGGAGATGACCCAGCGCGGCTCCGGCATCTGGTCGTAAACCTTGCGCAGCGCCGGCGCCATCTTGTTGCACAGCGTGCCGGCGACGATCATCACGTCGGACTGGCGCGGGCTGGGCCGGAACACCACGCCGAAGCGGTCGAGGTCGTAGCGGCTGCACGCGGTGTGCATCATCTCGATGGCGCAGCAGGCGAGTCCGAACGTCATCGGCCAGAGCGAACCGCTGCGCGCCCAGCCGACGAGCTTGTCCAGATTGGCGACGACGAACCCCTTGTCGGCGAGGTGGTCCGTCACCCGCTTGAGCGCGGCATCCTGTTCCGAACCGGGAGCGAGCGGCGCCGAACCCGCCTTGGC
>JAACAK010000106.1:1074-1413 GCA_011774835.1 Candidatus Kutchimonas denitrificans
GCCCACGGGAACAGGAAGGCGACTTCCAGGTCGAAAATGATGAACAGAATCGCCACCAGATAGAAGCGGACGTCGAACTTGCTGCGCGCGTCGTCGAAGGCCTCGAAGCCGCACTCGTAGGCCGACAGCTTCTCGGAGTCCGGCCGCTGCGGAGCGATGACATAGGCGGCGAGGAGGATGATGCCGGCCAGCCCCACCGCGATGCCGAGGAAGATCAGGATCGGCAGGTATTCGACGAGAATCGCGCTCATCGCGGTACCCTCCTCGTCCTCTTCGTCAACTCCCGCCCCTCCAGCTTCGGGTCGGCCTCCGGCCGGAGGGCGACCTGTGCTTCATGGC
>JAACAK010000094.1 GCA_011774835.1 Candidatus Kutchimonas denitrificans
CGCCGCCGGGATGCTCGGGCGCCGGCCGCCCCGAGAACCGGGTGACCGCCAGGTCGAGCGCGCCCCAGAAGAAGTGCACCGGGCTGCACTTGCCGATGAAGCGGGCGCGGAACTCCTTGAAGACCCGGTCGATCTGCACCAGCGCCCGCCAGAACCTCCGGGCGTACTCCCGATCGTACGACTCATGTGTTTCGTCCTCGTCGAAGCGAATCGCCTCGGGCACTTCGTTCGGCTTCATGTGGATCCGCACGCGCAGGTCGAGCCCCGCCAGCTCGTCCATCAGCCGCCGGTAGAAGGCCGCGACGGATTGGGGCTCCAGGGGAAGAACGCTTACGCCGCCGTCGCTCGACGTTATCGCCAGCTGATGGTCGATGAAGTCGAAGTCGATCTGGAAGCTTCGGGCCCCGTAGGGGATGGCGGACGTCGTGAGCCCCCGGCTCGTCACGTACAGGGTCGCGTGCCACGAGTGGTTGATCCAGGGGCTCTGCGCCAGGCGGACCTTGCCCACGATCTGCATCCACATGTGCAGCGTCGCGAGCGTATCGCTCCACGCTTCCAGCGGGATGCTCGGCCATGTCTGATCCGAATCGATCTTTCCCATCAGGCGGTCTGCCTCGACTGTACCGGTCAGCGCATTTCGAACTGGTGTTGCTCAAGCTGTAGGCCCCGGGTCGCCGGCGCAAACGCTCCTTCGGGCGCTATTGCGACCGACCCCGTCGCTCGCCCTCTTTACATGTCGCCCGTCGGCCGGCCAGGCGATCCGGATGCCCTGGAGAACCTTCCACCTCAGGCCTTAGCCGGTCGCGTCCAACCACGATCCGACTTCCGCGACGAACTCCTGGAACGGCGCCAGATAGTCCGCACCTGGATACGGCTCCGGTCGAGGCATGCGGAGCCCGATCGCCCGAAACGTCCCTTCGTACTTTTCGAACATGTCTCGCGCCCGCGAGCTGGCCAGGTAGGCGTTGCCGATCAGTTCAGGATTGGTCCCCCACCCGGCTACCCCGAGTAAAAACGACAGCACCTGTGCCAAGTAGCACCACCCCGGCGCCGCCGCCTGCTTGCGGCGCCCGTACATCAGGACGAGCAACGACTGAGCCACGTCCGGCACCGTCGCGTAGCGAGACGGGTGGTCATCGATCTCCTCCACGAAGCCGCCGTACGCGAGATCTCGGCCGGCGATCCGAACCGTCTTGTCCGTGTAGCCGATCGCACGGGCGATCTCGGTGGCGGAGCGGGACTCACCGCGAAGGCAAATCAGGTAGGCCAGCAG
>JAACAK010000138.1:0-280 GCA_011774835.1 Candidatus Kutchimonas denitrificans
GGCGCCGTCATGTTCGGCTCTCCCTCTGCAGTCACAGGTTGGTGCCTGTCGAGGTCTCTGGAAGGGTTTGTTCTGGCCGCCATAGGCGAAACCACCAGAGCGGCAATTCGCGAGAACGGCGGAGATGCCCAAGTGACATCCCCCCGGCCGGACTTCGAGCTTCTCGCAGCGATGCTCGCCGACCATTTGAGAGAGAGGAGCTCAGTGTGAGTGAATTCCCGACAGCCCGCAGCCGCCGACTTCGACGTTCCGAAGCCCTCAGACGGCAGGTGGCGGAGAC
>JAACAK010000138.1:341-635 GCA_011774835.1 Candidatus Kutchimonas denitrificans
TCGATGAGCTGGTCCCCGTGGTGAAGGAAGCCGCCTCGGCAGGTGTCGGTGGGGTGATCTTGTTCGGCATACCCGAGTCGAAGGACGAGACGGGATCCGCCGCCTGGGATCCGGACGGCCCGGTGCCCGTAGCGATCAGGGCGATCAAGGACCAGGTGGAGGACATCACGGTCTGGGCCGACGTGTGCCTTTGCGAATACACGAGCCACGGCCATTGCGGTGTGCTCGACGGCGAACACGTCGACAACGACAGGACCCTGCCCCTCCTGGCCCGAGCGTCGGCGGCCTACGCCG
>JAACAK010000138.1:689-1132 GCA_011774835.1 Candidatus Kutchimonas denitrificans
CGAGTCGGGCCACGAGGAGCTGGCGATCTGCTCCTACTCGGCCAAGTACGCCAGCGCCTACTACGGGCCCTTCCGCGACGCCGCCGAGTCGGCACCCGCCTTCGGCGATCGGCGCACCCATCAGATGGATCCGCCCAACGCGAGGGAAGCGCTGGCAGAGGTCTCCCTGGACCTGGCCGAAGGCGCCGACATGGTCATGGTCAAGCCGGCCGGGCCCTATCTCGACGTCATCTCTGCGGTCGAGTCGGCGACCGACGTGCCAGTTGTGGCCTATCAGGTGTCCGGTGAGTACTCGATGATCGAGGCCGCGGCCGCCAACGGCTGGGTCGATGGTGACCGCGTGATGCTCGAGTCGCTCACCTCGATTGCCCGGGCGGGCGCCTCGATCACCCTCACCTACTTCGCTACCCGGGCCGCCAGGGCCATCTCGGAAGGCTGAGTCA
>JAACAK010000024.1 GCA_011774835.1 Candidatus Kutchimonas denitrificans
ACTCGAGGAGGAGGAGCGCTTCCGCTACCTGCCGGAGATCCAGCCCGACTACAAGCGTGAGGGGCACCAGCCGCACTAGCGGCGGGCCCGCGAGTACAACACGGGAGAACGAGACATGGCCTCGCAAGCACCGAAATCGGGCGGCATCCTGACCGAGCTGGGGCGCGTGCTGACCGAGTGGCACCCGGAGGACGAGCAGTTCTGGAAGTCGAAGGGTTACCCGATCGCGCAGCGCAACCTGTGGATCTCGATTCCCTGCCTGCTGCTGGCCTTCTCGGTCTGGCTGGTCTGGAGCGCGGTCGCCACGCGGCTGAACGAGGTCGGCTTCACGCTGACCACCAACGAGCTGTTCTGGCTGGCCGCGCTGCCGGGGCTGTCCGGCGCGACGCTGCGCATCTTCTACAGCTTCATGGTGCCGATCTTCGGCGGCCGCAAGTGGACCGTGATCTCGACCGCCTCGCTGGCGATCCCGGCGATCTGGATGGGGCTGGCGGTGCAGGACCCGGACACCAGCTTCTGGGAGTTCGCCCTCATCGCGCTGCTGTGCGGCTTCGGCGGCGGCAACTTCGCCTCGTCGATGGCCAACATCAGCTTCTTCTTCCCGGCGAAGCAGCAGGGCACGGCGCTCGGCCTCAATGCCGGCCTCGGCAACGCCGGCGTCTCGGTCATGCAGCTGGTCGTGCCGTTCGTGATCAACACCGGCGCGCTCAGCTTCATGTTCGGCAGCGCCCAGAGCCTCACCGGAGGANNTTCATGTTCGGCAGCGCCCAGAGCCTCGCCGGCGGTGGCGAGCTGTGGCTGCAGAACGCCGCCTTCGTCTGGGTGCCGTTCATTGCCTTGTTCACCGTGCTCGCCTGGGTCGGCATGAACGACATCGCCTCGGCGCGCTCGTCGTTCGCCGAGCAGGCGGTGATCTTCCGGCGCAAGCACCAGTGGATCATGAGCTGGCTCTACATCGCGACCTTCGGCAGCTTCATCGGCTACTCCGCCGGCTTCCCGATGCTGATCAAGACCCAGTTCCCCGAGGTCAATCCGCTGCAGTTCGCCTTCCTGGG
>JAACAK010000149.1:0-168 GCA_011774835.1 Candidatus Kutchimonas denitrificans
TTCCGCCGAGTGTATGGGGTGGCCCTCGAAGTGCATCAGGACGTCGTCGTGCTGCGCCGCCTGGGCGACGAGGTGCAGCAGATAGTCGGGGTCGTTGTAGGACCACATGGAAATGCCGCGGGCCGACTGGCAGGTCGGATTGTTGCCCTGGCCGACGCCGAGCGGCTG
>JAACAK010000149.1:275-597 GCA_011774835.1 Candidatus Kutchimonas denitrificans
AGGAACACACTGGCCGGCCGCCCCGAGCCGCAACCGGCGGCGATTACCGCCTCCGCATTCTCCGAGGGATTGAGGCGGAGCTGGCGCCACAGGGCCGGGGCCACCGGCGGCGCATAGAGAATCCCGCGCTCCAGCAGCAGGGCGAGGCCGTAGACCGCCTGGGCGGTTTCCGGCCAGATCGCCTCGTCGATCAGCGCGTGGACGAGCGCCTCGTAGGTGCGCAGCACGTCCAGGCCGGTGCTGCTGACGCCCAGCGCGTCCGGAATCAGGGCCTTCTGATCGTTGTCCAGCAGCCAGCGAAGAAAGACCGGATGGTAGTCGG
>JAACAK010000149.1:629-842 GCA_011774835.1 Candidatus Kutchimonas denitrificans
TCGGAGACCAGGCCGGTATCGTGCATGGCGCGCGCGAAGGCCTGCGCCTCGTTCGCCAGGGCGCTCGCATCCATCGCCGCCAGGCGCTCGCGGTAGACGTCGAGGCCCGGGTCCTCGACCGTGGCGTTCGTCGGACCGAAAAGCGCCGAGATAAGGCGGTCGGCCCCAAGGCGCGTCTGGCCGAGCTGGCTCGAACTTTCTGACAGACTGATC
>JAACAK010000149.1:919-1296 GCA_011774835.1 Candidatus Kutchimonas denitrificans
CGCGGACGTGATCGACCTTGATCGGCCGCTGCGCCAGGATGCGGCGGATTTCATCGACCAGAACGCTCAGGATCGAATCGATCCCGATGCGATCCATAAGATAGCGCAGGTGCCCCGTGACCGCGTCGGCGAGCGCCCCGAGGCGGATGCGCTGCGCCTCGTCGAGAGAGCCGAACACCCATCCGAGATTGAGCGCCAGCACCTGGGTCAGGAAGTGTCGCGCGTGCTCGGGCGAGACGTCCGGCTGTGCATGGTCGCCATTCGCGATCGAGAGCAGCCTGAGCTCGCTCAGGCACTCAAGCGTCACCGTCGCAGGCTGGGCGCTGTGCAGCGTATTCGTCACCAAGCCGGGCAGCAGCGTCGTCGGGTTTTCCCAG
>JAACAK010000149.1:1329-1999 GCA_011774835.1 Candidatus Kutchimonas denitrificans
CCAGCATGATGCGCCGGGCGACGTCGAGCACCGGGTGCTGATAGCGCGACTTGGCGAACGGGCGCGCCTGCTCGAGGCGGCCGAGAGCCAGTTCGAGCTTTTCGGCCAGCGCCTCGAGCCGGGCCGGGCCGCTGTCCGCCTGCGGCGAAGCCGTCATCGGCGCGCCCCCTCGACTGGCTCAGATATAGAAATCCAGTTCCTCCTGCGCCTTCAACAGGTCGCGCAACCGGTAAGGATCGTCACCGAAGAAATACACCAATCCCCAGTGAGTCCCAAACGCCGTGCGCTTGGTCACCTTCTGCTCCAGCGGCTGGCTGAGCTCGTGGAACTCGAAGTAGGGGTCGTTCTCCGTCTCCTCGGGAATGCGCAGCTCGCTGACCACGCGCCGGCGCGGATAGACGCCGAAGCAGCCGGCGTGGCCCTTGGCATCGACCACCTCGCGGGGGAAGAAGGCGTCGATCTCCTCCTGCGTCGTCTTCGGATCGAAGGCCAGGACGAGCGCCTGGTAGGCGTTGAAGCCGTAGGCGCGCTCGATCAGCTCGAAGGCCTTGAAGCCCGGCGGCCGGTAGGCGACCTCGCCGAAGTACATCTTGCCGTCGCTGGTCACGAAGTATTCCGGGTGGATGAAGCCGAAATCGATGTCGAAGGTCTCGATCAGCTTCTCGATCTC
>JAACAK010000149.1:2123-2349 GCA_011774835.1 Candidatus Kutchimonas denitrificans
ATCCTCGACCGTGCGGATCACCCGGTGGCCCAGGCAGCCGGCCTTGTCGAAGGCCTTGAGGTGGATCGGGTCGTTCGGGTCGCCGTCGAGCTTCAGCAGCGTCTGGTTGACGCGCTTCAGGAAGCGGATGACGTCGTCGCGGTCGTGGGCCTCCTCGAAGATGCCGACGCGGATGCCGCCGAGCTGCGCGCGGCGCTTCATCAGCGCCTTGTCGCGGAACAGCAGC
>JAACAK010000048.1:0-237 GCA_011774835.1 Candidatus Kutchimonas denitrificans
GCCGCGATCCGGCCCGACCGGTTCTTGCGCGGCAGCAGCGTCTGGGTGATCACGCCCTCGAGCACGAACGCCAGCTGGGCCCGGACCTGGCTCTGCTGGTGGGACGGGAACACGTCGATGATCCGGTTGATCGTCTCGGCCGCCGAGTTGGTGTGCAGCGTGGCGAGCGCCAGGTGGCCGGTCTCGGCGATGGTCAGCGCCGCCGCGATGGTCTCCAGGTCCCGCATCTCACCGATC
>JAACAK010000048.1:286-550 GCA_011774835.1 Candidatus Kutchimonas denitrificans
CACCTCCCGCTGGTTCACGATGCAGCTCTTGTGCCGGTGGACGAACTCGATGGGGTCCTCGACGGTCAGGATGTGACCCGACTCCTCCCGGTTGATCTTGTCGATCATCGCCGCCAGCGTGGTCGACTTCCCGGACCCCGTCGGGCCCGTCACCAGGATCAGCCCCTTCGGCCGCTCGGCGAACTTCGCCACCACCGGCGGCAGCCCCAGCTGCTCGAACGTCATGATCTCGTAGGGGATCACCCGGATCACCACCGTGACGCA
>JAACAK010000048.1:591-1004 GCA_011774835.1 Candidatus Kutchimonas denitrificans
GGATCGAGTACGCCAGGTTCAGCGTGTCCTTCGCCTCCAGCTCCTTCGTCACGCTGTTGGCCGTCGTGATCTTCCCGTCCACGCGGATCACCGGCTGCTGGCCGGCCGTCAGGTGGAGGTCGCTCGCGCCGCGCTGCACCATCTCCTCCAGGAGCGCCCGGAGGTTCAGGGCCTTTTCCTTCTCGGCGGGTTGGGTCTGCGTCGTCATTACGCGGCGGTCTCCTTGATGACCTCCTCCAGCGTCGTGATGCCCTTCTCGACCTTCTTCATCCCGTCCATCCGCAGGGTGAGCATGCCGTCTGCCAGCGCCTGCTCCTTGAGCTCATCGGCGCCCGCGCCCTGCATGATGAGCTTCCGGATCGGCTGCGTGGCGGCCATGACCTCGTACAGCCCCTGCCGGCCCCGGTAGCCCG
>JAACAK010000037.1 GCA_011774835.1 Candidatus Kutchimonas denitrificans
AAGTGGGCGCGGCTAGTCGTCCCCGGCGGCGGCGATCTTGGCTTCGCCGCTCTTGGCCTCCTTCTTGGCCACCGGCTTGACGATGAACAGCAGGTCGCCCTGATTCACCGTCTGCCCGTTTTCCGCCAGCACGCGGGTCACGGTGAACTGGTGATCCTGCGCGAACAGCTCGGGGCCGCTGCTGCTGTTGAAGTCGGCCAGCCGCAGGTTCTCGAAGACCTTCATCGCCTCCAGCAGGCACAGCGGCTGGTTCACGTCGAACTCGTCGCCGACCTCCACGAACGGCGGGTCGTCGGGCGTGGGCGCGACGTAGAACACGCCGGTGCGCGGCGAGAGCACGCGCAGCTCGTCGGAGTTCTCGATGCGGATCGCCTCCACGTCGATCGCGCTGAGGGCGGAGCGGTTGCGGGCCTCGCTGCGGGCCAGCACGGCGGGCATGTCCGCGCGCTGGAAGAAGCCGCCGATGAAGCCGGTGTCGTAGTCGCCCTCCTTGAACACCGGGTCGTCCAGGATCGCCTCCATCAGCGCCAGGTTGGTGTAGACCCCCTCGATCTCCACCAGCGCCAGGTATTCGCGCAGGGCCTTGACCACGCTGTTGCGGGTGCGCCCATGGGCGATGATCTGCACGATGAGGCTGTCGTAGTACGGCGGAATCTCGTCGCCCTCCTCCACCGCGGAGACGACGCGGATGTTGGGCGCCTCGGGCAGGCGCAGCTTGGCGATGCGCCCCGGTGAGGGCGCGAAGGTGTAGCCCCCGTCGGCGCTGGCGACCATGCGCTCCGCATTGATGCGCACCTCCATGGCGTAGCCCTTGGAGCTGACCTTGAGGTCGGCGATGGACTCCCCGGCGGCGACGCGGATCTGCTCGCGCACGATGTCCACGCCGGTGCACAGCTCGGTCACCGGGTGCTCCACCTGCAGGCGGGTGTTCATCTCCATGAAGTAGACCGCCTCCTCCGCGCGGTCGTAGATGAACTCCACGGTGCCCGCGCCGATGTAGTCGATCTCGTCGGCGATGGCCTCGGCATAGGTGAACACGGCCTCG
>JAACAK010000071.1:0-183 GCA_011774835.1 Candidatus Kutchimonas denitrificans
CCGGCGGGCCGATCGAGCAGATCATCAGCCAGGTCACCGGAGAAGGGGTGGAGGCAACAGCGCGGGTCACCCGCGGCGGCGGGGACCAGGGCGGCGCGGGGCAGCAGCAGACCGGCCAGGGCGGCGGCGGCGATGCCGGGCTCACCAGCAAGTACCGCGGCGCACAGGGCCTGGACCCCGAGT
>JAACAK010000071.1:261-1014 GCA_011774835.1 Candidatus Kutchimonas denitrificans
CCTACTTCCGCGACCGCAAGGTCGTCGAGCTCGTCCTCGAGAAGATGCCCGTCTCGATCTCGCTCGGCCTCTGGACGACGCTCATCGTCTACCTGATCTCGATCCCGCTCGGCGTCGCCAAGGCGGTGCGCGACGGCTCGCGCTTCGACGTCTGGACCAGCGGGGTCGTGATCGTCGGCTACGCCATTCCCGGCTTCCTCTTCGCGATCCTGCTGCTGGTGCTGTTCGCCGGCGGCACCTTCCTCGACTGGTTCCCGCTGCGCGGGCTGACCTCGGACAACTGGGAGCAGCTGTCCTGGCCGGCCAAGATCGCCGACTATTTCTGGCACCTGACGCTGCCGGTGCTCTCGCTGGTGATCGGCGGGTTCGCCGGCCTGACGATGCTGACCAAGAACTCCTTCCTGGAGCAGATCAACCAGCAGTACGTCGTGACCGCCCGGGCCAAGGGCCTCAGCGAGCGGCGCGTGCTCTACGGCCATGTCTTCCGCAACGCCATGCTGATCGTGATCGCCGGCTTTCCGGGCGCCTTCATCTCGATCCTCTTTACGGGCGCGCTCATCATCGAGGTGATCTTCTCGCTCGATGGCCTGGGCCTGCTCGGCTTCGAGGCCGCGATCAACCGCGACTATCCGATCATGTTCGCCACCGTCTACTTCTTCTCCCTGCTCGGGCTGGTCATGAAGCTGGTCAGCGACCTGACCTATACGCTGATCGACCCGCGTATCGATTTCGAGAAGCGGGAGGGCTGAGCGA
>JAACAK010000071.1:1105-1235 GCA_011774835.1 Candidatus Kutchimonas denitrificans
GGGAGGGCTGAGCGATGGCACCCAAGCATGACGGCATCGGCCCGCCCAAGGACAAGGCGCTCGGAGTGTTCCCGATCTCACCGATCAACCGGCGGCGGCTCAACAACTTCAAGGCCAACAAGCGCGGCCA
>JAACAK010000027.1 GCA_011774835.1 Candidatus Kutchimonas denitrificans
AGTTGGGGAATCAGGCAGCGGGGGTGTGCCTCCTTTCGTAGTTGATCGGGGAGTCGTAGTCGAGGGCGGAGTGCCGGCGGTGCGGGTTGTACCAGCCCTCGATGTATTCGAAGATGGCCCGCTTCGCCTCGGCAGGGGTGCGAAACGAGTGGCGGTCGAGCAGCTCACATTCCAGGGAGGCGAAGACGCTCTCGCAGAGGGCGTTGTCGTACGCATCGCCCACCGAGCCCATGGACGGCCGGATCCCGGCTTGCTGGCACCGGGACCCGAAAGCGAGCGAGGTATACTGGCAGCCCTGGTCGGAGTGGTGGATCACGTTCTCCGGATCCCGCTGCCAGACCGCCATGTTGAGGGCCTCCAGGACGAGCTCGGTCCGCAGATGACCCGCCATCGCCCAACCCACGATTCGACGGCTCCAGGCGTCCACGACGACCGCCAGGTGCAGGAATCCCGCCCAGGTCGGCACGTAGGTGATATCCGCCACCCACAGCTGGTCGGGGCCCGTCACCGAGAAGTCCCGGTCCACGAGATCCGGAGCCGGCCGGGCCTCCCGATCCCGGCGGGTCGTCACCTTGCCCTTACGTCGGCTGACGCCCTCCAAACCCGCCTCGCGCATCAGACGGGCGACCCGCTTGCGGCCTACCCGGACCCCTCGAGCGGCCAGCTCCGCGTGAATCCGCGGCGATCCGTACGTCCCTCGGGATCTGGCATGGATCGCCTCGATCGTCTCCGTCAGCTCAGCGTCCCTCAGGGCCCGCGCCGACGGCCCTCGCTTCAGCCACGCGTAGTACCCGCTGGTGGAGACCTCCAGCAGACGGCACATCGTGGCGATCGGATACTCGGCCTGGTGCGCCTTCACGAATCGGAAGGCTTCTCTGGTACCGAGTCGGTCTCCCGAGCGAACCAGGCCGCGGCTTTTGCCAGAATCTCACGCTCGAGCCGGAGCTGGCGGTTCTCCCGCTTCAGCCGGTTCAGCTCCTGGCGGTCCTCCGTGGTCAGCTCCTCCACCTCTCCGAGGCCCTCGTCGACATCCGCCTGGTGCACCCAGTTCCGGATCGACTGCGCACACGGCTCGAACTCCCGTGCAAGCTCGTCCGGTGAACGCCCGGAGCGGACCAGTTCCACCATCTGCCGGCGAAACTCGGGTGGGTATGAACGTCGTTGCTTTCCCATCGTGGACTCCTTCCTCTCTCCCAAGAGATTAGGTGTCCACGAAACCGGGTCAACTTCAATGGCCGTGCGGTGGCCGCTC
>JAACAK010000086.1 GCA_011774835.1 Candidatus Kutchimonas denitrificans
CGAGAGATAGTCGAATTTCAGTTCCTCGCGGGAGCCAACGAGGATCAGGTCGGCGCCGGTGCGAAACGCCAAAGCATGGGGAAAGGATTCGAGGAAGGTTCGCACTGCGATGCGCAGGTTCCCGGGGGTGATGTCGTAGAGGCCGATCCACTGGCCGAAGACGCCGCCGGCGTTGAGGCGCGAGGCGGCCAGGCGGTAGAACTCGTCGGTGAAGAGGTTGGCGTTGCCGGTCTGCCACGGATTGGACGGCTCGGAGATGATGACATCGTAAGTGTTCGTCGAGGTCAGCAGCAGGTTGCGGCCGTCCTCGACGGTCAGGCGGATATCCGGGTCCTCCAGGGCGCGACCGTTGGCATCGGAGAAGTATTCCGCCGCCTTGACCACCTCGGGGGATATCTCGACGCAGTCGATCCGGCAGTCGGCGTGGTCGGGCAGGCCCTTGAGGGTGATGCCGGTGCCGAGCCCGATCACCAGCACGTCCCGGGGAGCGGGGTGCAGCAGCATCGGCGCGTGGCCGACCAGCACCTGGGTGGTCATGTCCTCCCCAGTGCCGCCGTCGGTCTTGCCGTTGACGGTGAAGAACCGGACCTTGCCGTCGGGGCTCTCGTGGATGGCGACGGTGGCATCGATCCCTTCGATGACGTCGATGATCTTCTCGTCGGCCAGCACCCTTTGCAGGCCGCCCTGGGCGGCATACTTAGGGGCATAGACGTAGACGCCGCTGTTCATCAGCTTCTGGTCCCAGGGGCGGGGCAGGATGGCCGCCAGAGCGCACAGGACGATCATGGCGGGAGCGACAGAGATCCAGCGGGTATGGAAAAAGATGCCGCTGCGGACCATGAGGGTTGCCNNCCATGAGGGTTGCCGCCAGCAGGATGTTGGCCGCAGCCAGCAGCTGGAAGCTCATCTGCAGGCCGAGGGCCGGGATCAGCACAAAGCCGGCTACGAGGCTGCCAAGGACCGCTCCCGAGGTGTTGGCCAGAACCACCAGGCCGACCCCCTCGCCGGTGCGGGCCTTGCCGGGATCGAGAATCGCCACGGCTGCCGGGAGCAGGGAGCCGGAAAGGACGGTCGGCAGCAGCATGACGGCGAGAACGATGAGGAAGGAGAGCAGAGAC
>JAACAK010000140.1:0-276 GCA_011774835.1 Candidatus Kutchimonas denitrificans
CAGGTCATCGGCGGGCGCCAGTGCACGCTCGAGGGCTATGTCCACGAGGGCGAGGTGGTGCCCTACGGCATCGTCGATTCGATCCGCTATCCGCAGGTGCTCAGCTTCTTCTACTACCTCTACCCCTCGAAGCTGCCGGAGCGCGTGCAGGAGCGCATGGGCGAGCTGACGAAGACGGTCATGACCCATATCGGCTTCGACAACTCGGCCTTCAACATCGAGTTCTTCTGGGACGAGGTGCAGGACCAGATCTGGCTCCTGGAGATCAACACCCGC
>JAACAK010000140.1:403-1104 GCA_011774835.1 Candidatus Kutchimonas denitrificans
CCGCGCGCCGACGCCCGAGGAGATCGAGACGGCGACCGGCATGGTCTACGGCTCGCGCATCGCGGTGCAGGTGCGCGAGGGCATGAAGCTCTCCGACCTGCCCGAGCAGGACGCCTACAGCTTCGCCGTGGCCTATGTCTGGATGGGCGCCAACAAGCAGTCCACGCTGCTGTGGAACTACGAGCGGATGCTCAAGGCCCTGACGTTCGAGTTCAGCGATATCGACGAATAGCGCACACACGCCGGACGCGGCGCGCGGGCAGGGGCCCGCTTCGAGGACGCAATAGCGATGAAGACGATTACCGAGTTCGACCACGCGGTCCGCGAGATCGCGCACATCGACGTGCCGATGTCCGACGGCGTGCGCNNCGATCTCTGCGCCCAGGAGGACCGCATGCACGGCCGCTACCTGGCGGGCAACGGCTATGCCTATGTGCGCCTCGACTTGCGCGGCGCCGGGGACTCGGAAGGCCTGCTGGAGGACGAGTACCTGGAGCAGGAGCTCCAGGACGGCTGCGAGGCCATGGCCTGGATCGCGGACCAGCCCTGGTGCGACGGCAATGTCGGCATGATCGGGATCTCCTGGGGCGGCTTCAACGGCCTGCAGATCGCCGCCCGGCGGCCGCCCGCGCTCAAGGCGGTGATCAGCGTCTGCTCGACCGACGACCGCTACGCCGACGACGTGCACTACATGGGCGGCT
>JAACAK010000134.1:0-235 GCA_011774835.1 Candidatus Kutchimonas denitrificans
CTTTCAAGATCATGACCGACCCGTACGTGGGTAAGCTCACCTACTTCCGCGTCTACTCGGGCTCGCTTCCCTCCGGGAGCCACGTCCTGAACGCCACGAAGGACCGCAAGGAGCGGGTGGGCCGGCTCCTCCAGATGCACGCGAACAAGCGGGAGGAGCGGGACGAGGTGTACGCGGGCGACATCGCGGCGGCCATCGGGCTCAAGAACGTGAAGACGGGCGACACGCTTTGTCA
>JAACAK010000134.1:249-1413 GCA_011774835.1 Candidatus Kutchimonas denitrificans
CATCGCCGTGGCGATCGAGCCGAAGACGAAGGCCGATCAGGACAAGCTCGGCACGGGGCTCGCCAAGCTCGCCGACGAGGACCCGACCTTCCGCGTCCACACGGACGAGGAGACCGGCCAGACGATCATCAGCGGCATGGGCGAGCTCCACCTCGAGATCATCGTGGACCGCCTCAAGCGCGAGTTCGGCGTGGAGGCCAACATCGGCCGTCCGCAGGTGGGCTACCGGGAGACGATCCGGAAGCGGGCCGAGAAGGTGGAGGCCAAGTTCGTCCGCCAGACGGGCGGCCGGGGCCAGTACGGCCACGTGGTGATCAACATCGAGCCGACCGAGCCGGGTGGCGGCTTCATCTTCGAGGACATGATCGTGGGCGGCGTGATCCCGCGGGAGTACATCGGCTCGGTGGAGCAGGGGATCAAGGAGGCCCTCGAGACGGGGATCCTGGCCGGCTATCCGGTGATCGACGTGAAGGTGGAGCTGGTCGACGGCTCGTACCACGACGTCGACTCCAGCGAGATGGCGTTCAAGATCGCGGGCTCCATGGCCATCAAGGAGGGCGTCAAGCGGGCCAAGCCGGTGCTGCTGGAGCCGATCATGGACGTGGAGGTCGTGACGCCGGCGGACTACATGGGCGACATCATCGGCGATCTCTCCTCCCGTCGCGGCAAGATCGGCGGGATGACGGAGCGCGGCGATGCCCAGGTGATCGGCGCGAGCGTGCCGCTCGGCGAGATGTTCGGGTACTCGACGACGCTCCGGTCCCTCAGTCAGGGCCGGGCCGTGTACACGATGCAGTTCGCGCACTACGAGGAAGTGCCGAAGAGCAAGGCGGAAGAGATCATGAACGCGAATGGGGGCGGTGCCGACTAGCACCTCCCCTTCACAAACTCCGAGAGGACAACGATGGGCAAGGAGAAGTTCGAGCGTACGAAGCCGCACGTGAACGTGGGAACGATTGGCCACGTGGATCACGGTAAGACGACGCTGACGGCTGCGATCACGTTGACGCAGGCGAAGAAGTTCGGTGGGGAGGCGGTGGCGTTCGACAACATCGACAAGGCGCCGGAGGAGCGGGAGCGTGGGATCACGATTGCGACGGCGCACGTGGAGTACGAGACGGAGAACCGTCACTACGCGCACGTGGACTGCCCGGGACACGCGGA
>JAACAK010000134.1:1566-1721 GCA_011774835.1 Candidatus Kutchimonas denitrificans
TTCATGAACAAGGTGGACATGGTCGACGACGAGGAGCTTCTGGAGCTGGTGGAGCTGGAGGTTCGGGAGCTTCTGAGCGAGTACGACTTCCCGGGCGACGACATTCCGGTGATCAAGGGGAGCGCGCTGAAGGCGCTGGAGGCCGAGGGCGAGGG
>JAACAK010000115.1:0-470 GCA_011774835.1 Candidatus Kutchimonas denitrificans
CTGGTGGCCGGCCGATTACGGCCACTATGGCGGGCTGATGATCCGCATGGCCTGGCACAGCGCCGGGACCTACCGCATGGGCGACGGCCGCGGCGGCGGCGGGACCGGCAACCAGCGTTTCGCCCCGCTCAACAGCTGGCCCGACAATGTCAACCTCGACAAGGCGCGCCGGCTGCTCTGGCCGATCAAGCAGAAATACGGCCGCAAGATCTCCTGGGCCGACCTGATGATCCTCGCCGGCAACTGTGCGCTGGAGTCGATGGGGTTCAAGACCTTCGGTTTTGCCGGCGGCCGCGAGGATATCTGGGAGCCGGAAGAGGATATCTACTGGGGCTCCGAGGACGAATGGCTGGGGGATGATCGCTACAGCGGCGACCGGGACCTGGAAAACCCGCTGGCCGCCGTGCAGATGGGGCTGATCTACGTCAACCCGGAGGGGCCGAACGGCGAGCCGGACCCGGTCAAGTCGG
>JAACAK010000115.1:544-776 GCA_011774835.1 Candidatus Kutchimonas denitrificans
CCACGGAGCCGGTGACCCTGCCCATGTCGGCCCCGACCCGGAGGCCGCCCCGCTCGAGCAGCAGGGGCTCGGCTGGAAGAGCAGCCACGGCAGCGGCAAGGCCGGCGACACCATCGGCAGCGGCATCGAGGGGGCCTGGAAGCCGAACCCGACCCAGTTCGACATGGGCTACCTGAAGGTGCTGTTCAAGTACGAGTGGGAAAAGGTCAAGAGCCCGGCCGGCGCCTGGCAG
>JAACAK010000115.1:869-1115 GCA_011774835.1 Candidatus Kutchimonas denitrificans
CGATCGCCCGGCGCTACCTGGAGAACCCCGAAGAGTTTGCCGATGCCTTCGCCCGCGCCTGGTTCAAGCTGACCCATCGCGACATGGGCCCCAAGTCGCGTTACCTCGGCCCGGAGGTCCCCGAAGAGGATCTGATCTGGCAGGACCCGGTTCCGGCGGTCGACCATGAACTGATCGACGCGCAGGATATCGCCGACCTCAAGGAGACGATCCTCGATTCCGGTGTTCCCGTCTCGCAGCTGGTCG
>JAACAK010000112.1:0-1387 GCA_011774835.1 Candidatus Kutchimonas denitrificans
TGAACGCGGAGGTCGGCAAGCCCTTGAAGTTGCGCCTGACCTCCGACGACGTAATGCACGGGTTCGCCGTGGGTAGGGTCGACGGCGAGGCCATCGATGTGAAGCCCGGCGAGGTGGCGGAGATCGAGCTGAGGTTCGAGAAGCCGGGTCGTTACACGTTCTATTGTACCCGGTGGTGCGGGCCCGGCCACTGGCGTATGCGTGGCACTATCGACGTGACGGGAGACGGTGCGCGCGATTTATCGCCGACCCCGCCCTACTTGACGCTCGGGCTCGATCTCGATGAGCCGCATCTCGCCGGGAACGTGCCTTCGCGAAGACCGTCGGCGGAGCGTGGGCGCCGGCTGGGGATCTCGCTCCCACAAACGGTCCTCTCGCGGGAACACTACCAGCGCCACAGCCCCGAAGACGTATGGCGGACCCTACGCGCCGACTCCTCGACGACGGGCCTGAGCGGCTCCGACGTGTGGGATCTGGTCGCGTGGTCTTGGGAGCGCAACACGACAACCGCGCGCCTAGAGGAGGGAAGGCGACTCTTTCGTGCGAATTGTGCCGCATGCCATGGAGAGAACGGCGGCGGGAACGGCGTGATGGCGGCAGCTCTCGCCAATGCACTTCCGGTCGAGCTTGGACCTGCGCCTCGAATTGGAAGCGACAGCTTGCGGGCGTCCCGACGGCCAGGCTTGCCCGCAGCGCGCTCTCAGGCCGTGCGGATGGATGGTGGGATTGAACTCACTGATTCCATGACGCAGCTGGGACACACCACCATCGCACCGGCCGACTTCACCGATCTGGCACGCATGCTGGGGGCCAGGCCGGCCGTGCTGCACGGCAAGATCGTGCGCGGTGGCATGGGGACCGGTATGCCCTACTGGGGCCCGATATTCACCGACGATCAGGTCTGGTCGCTGGTGGATTACCTGTGGGCGTTCCAGTTCGACTCGGAATTGCTGGCGGACGAAGAGGATTCCGACAGAGAAAGCCCACTCAGCTCGATCCCGCCGGTACGCGCGCCTCGATGAGCTTGAAGATGCCGCCGAACGCGAGCTCCTCGACGGCGATGATGGTCAGGCCGGCCTTCTGGACGTTTTCCACGGTCCAGCGGTTGATGTGAACGCCCAACACGTAGGACACGAGGGGATCGAGGAGGTCCATCGCCTTTCCAATCGTCTCCCGAGGGGAGCGAACGTGCTCGAGAAGCAGGATCTGGCCGCCTGGCCTGACGACCCGCGCGAGCTCCCGCAGCCCGAGCACAGGGTCCGGAACGGAGCAGAACACGAAAGTGCCTACAGCGGTGTCGAACGCATTATCGGATGAGCTCAGCGCCTGGGCGTCCTCCAGACGGAGGTCCACGTTCGCGCCCAGACGCTCGGCGCGCCGTCGCGCT
>JAACAK010000112.1:1402-2009 GCA_011774835.1 Candidatus Kutchimonas denitrificans
GATAGAAGGGCATGTTCTTGCCCGTCCCCACGCCGACTTCCAGTACCCGAGGGCCTTCGACCCGCGACCACAGTTTCTGCCGCCACGGCCGATATCGCCGTTCGGCGAAAAACTCCATCGCGTCGTAGAGCGGAGCGATACGTTGGTAGCGGGACCGGGTCCGGGCAGTCGCCCGGCGGTCGGGTCGGTCCGCTCGCTGAGTCTGACTCTCGACGTCGTGCGGTCGGATGTCGGTCATGCGGCAGACCGTCTCCTAGTTCCTTCGCGACCCCGGCGTACTGTCACCCATGTGGCCACCGTGCCTCTCGTGCCGTTCCGAGCCCCCATGCCCACTGTTCCGGTCCATCATGGAAGGTCCCATGGAAGGCCCGGTTGTTGGGCCGCCGCCCATCATCCCGCCGTGCCGCATGTGATCCATCATCCGCTGGTGGTGTCCTCGCATCCAGTCCTGGAACGGCCCGCGGCGGTCCGGGGGAAGCACGGCCTCCAGCCGCTGGCGTGCGCGTCGGGCAACGACCTGAAGTGACTCGGGACTCTGCCGGGCCGCCTGCGTCACCTCCACCCGCAGGCTGTCGAGCAGTGCCTCCACCCGGGCCCGGTCACCGGG
>JAACAK010000112.1:2021-25127 GCA_011774835.1 Candidatus Kutchimonas denitrificans
CCGAGGCCGAAAAGGACCGCCGCCGCAAGGGTCGCTTTCCAGCGTGGGTCCATCAGCAGGGCCGTCATCATCGTATCTCTCCTTCCGCTTCCGGCTCGGCGTCGAGGGCGATCAAGGCCAGGACCGGATCCGCCTCACGATCCACGGCGGCCCACAGCGCCGCCGGCTCGCCATCGCTGACCACCGCCGCCAGCGCCGGGTCGCCGGGGGGTGGTGCGGTGCGTTCGCCGGCTCCGACAACCAGCGCCAGCAACACGCCCGCGGCCAGAGCGAGACCACCCGCCATCGCCGGTCGCCAACTCTGGGCCAGCGCGTGCCACCAGGCCATCGGCTCCGCGCCGTGGCGCCGGTAGCGGGCCAGCGCCGGCTCGGCCGCTGTCATCAGCTGCTGGATTCGGGCCTCCCAGTACACCCGGTTCTCGGGCGGCGCGATTGGCGAATCCGGTAGCGATTCTCTGGGCAGCTTTTCCGGAGTGTCGTTTCTATTCATCATCTCTCTTCTGGTTCTCCAATAGGGGGCTCAGGCGGTCGCGCAGTGCGCGCCGCGCGTGATGCACGTGCGACCGAACCGTGCCGGCGCTGAGCCCCATGAGCCGGGCGACCTCCGTCATCGGGTACTCCTCGATGTCGGTGAGGGTGAACGCGGTGCGCCGCTGCTGCGGCAGCTCGTCGATCGCCGCCGCCAGCAGTCGCCGCAGCTCGTCGCGCTCCACCCGCGCCGAGGGAGCAGGTTCCCCCGAGGCTGCCGACCGCTCGATATCGGAAAGCGGCTCCTCGCGCCGGCCCCGTTTCCGACGGTTGCGCGCTACGTTCCGCGCGATCTGGTACAGCCACGGCGCGAAGGGCCGGTCGGGGTCGAAGGTCTGGATCCGATCCAGTGCCCGCAGAAACGTTTCCTGAGCTGCGTCCTCGATCTCCGCGCGCTCGCTCAGAAACGAGGCGACCACCGAGTGGATCGGCCTCAGATAGCGGCGCGCCAGCAGCTCGAAGGCGTCACGGTCGCCCGCCTGAGTACGCTGTGCTAGCTCGCTGTCCGCCGGCCCCTTCGTCACGGCGTATTGCTCGACCCCTTCGCTGCGTCGGGCCCTTCCTGCCCTCCGCCGTTGGACGGTCTCGAAGCGGGCCGCGCCGGCTCCGGTCGACCTCGACCGGAGACCGGCGAACCGGGCCCGTTCAGACCCTCCTCATGTCCAGTGCGTTCGTGCTCAGCTTCCCGAGCCGGGCGCCGGCGGCACCATGAACGGTCCGTGGTGCATGGCCCCATGGGGGCCGCTCCCCAGGCCGGGGCAAGTTCCGCCGCTGCCGCGGCCCCCGTGCATGTGCCCGCCACCGTACATCATGTGGCCCTGCCTGTGCATCGTCTGACCCCGCATCCCGGCGCCGGGACCGTAGCCCCACGCCTCGTGCAGCGCGATGCGGAACTGCCGCTGCTGCTCCGGTGTGAGTGCGGCGTCGATGTTTCTGAACGTCGCCACCCACTGGTCGTGCAGCTGCATATGATTCTCCCAATCCTCCGTCCGCCGCGTGAACAGCTCGTCCAGCCGCTCGATCTCGGGCGCGATCTGTTGCTTGACGTCCTGGCTGAGCCCGAGTTCCGCCGCCAGCTCCTCCACATCGACCTTCGGAACCCGATCCTGCTGCTGGGTCGCGGCAATCGCACCCAGGAGCAACAGCCCGGCCATGCCCGCCGTCGCGGCGCTTCTTCTCAACGTTCTCATCTTTCTCCTCCGTTTCCTGCCTTTGTCGGAAGCTTGCCGGTCCGTTCGGCCCGGCCTTCACTCAACCTCTACAACGGAGGAGGGAAAACGTTGAATCGAACTCGGCACCATAGCGACTGCCGCTCGCTTGTCTGCTCGGCTGAGGCCGACGCGATCGCACCAACCTGCGAACGACCGCTTCTAGTCGCCCTCCGCCTGACGCCGCGCCGCTTCCTTCAGTTTCTCGTTCGCCATGATCGCCAGCTCGACCCGGCGGTTCTGCTGCCGGCCGGCCGCCGTCTCGTTCGAGGCGATCGGCTGAACCTCGCCGTAGCCGACGGTGCTGAAGCGGCTCGGGGTGACGTTCTGCGTGGCGAGGTAATGCGCCACCGACTGCGCCCGGCGCTCCGACAGCTCCATGTTGTACGCTTCGGGGCCGGTGGAATCGGTGTGACCCTCGACCAGCACGATCGTGTCGGGGTACTTGTTGAGGATCTTCGCCAGGTCCACCAGTTCCTGCTGAGCGACCGGTCGCAGGTCCGCCTTGTCGACGTCGAAAAGGATGCCCGACCCGAACGTGATCCGGATCCCCTCGCCGACCCGCGTAACCGTCGCGCCCTCCAGGTCACGCTCGATCTCCGCCGCCTGGCGGTCCATGTAGTCGCCGATGATCAGGCCGGCCGCGCCGCCCACCGCGGCGCCGATGATCGCGCCGACCACCGTGTTGCCGGCGGCGGCCCCCACCGCGCCGCCCACCGCGGCGCCGGCGCCCGCGCCCACCAGGGCGCCCGTCTGCTTCTTCGTCGCGCAGGCCTGGGTTCCGACGGTCAGAGCTACCGCCAGGACGACGACCGTGATGAATGATGTTACGCGCTGCATCTGAACCACCTCGCCGAAAAAGAGTGTCGTAGGAGACGGCGGACGGGATCCGCCGGGACAGCACCGAGCCACCCTGAACAGCGTGGCAGGCAAAGATATCCGGACCGGCCGCCGCCGTACAGATCGGCCCGGGCCCCGGCTCGACGCCGTTTGCCGTGATGCCTTGACATTCGACAACAAGCGCGGCATTGTTGTCGACAATCTAGGCAAAGGCGCTAACCCGAGACCCGGGAGGGCTGCGTGNNGGCCAGCTCCACGGCTGGGGGATCTCGAAGCGGATCCGCCAGATGTCGAAGGACGTGCTGGAGGTGAACCAGGGCTCGCTCTACCCGGCGCTGTACCGGCTGGAGGACCGGGGCCTGATCGAGGCGGAGTGGGGGATCTCGCCGGAGGGCCGGCGGGCGAAGTTCTACTCGCTGACGGCCGCCGGCAAGAAGGCGCTGCGGGAGGAACGTCGAGCCTGGCGGGTCTTCTCGGACGCGGTCGAACTGATATTGGAGACGAGCTGATTCCGAGTGCGGGGAACGAGATGGTGACCCCATGATGGAACCGCTGAAGGTATTGTTGCGACGAGCCCGCGTTATATGGAACCGCTCGCGTGTCGAGCGCGAGATGGACGAGGAGATGCGTCTCCACATCGAGATGGAGACCGAGGAGCTGGTGCGGTCCGGGATGTCGCCCGAGGAGGCGCGTCGCGAGGCGCTGCGGAGGTTCGGTGGCGTGGAGCGGTTCAAGGAACGGGCGCGGGACGCTCGTGGCGTGCGGCTGTGGGTGGACCTGGGTCAGGACCTGCGCTACGCGGCGCGGACGATGCGAAAGAACGCGGGCTACACGGCGGTGACGGCGCTGACGCTGGCGCTGGGGATCGGGGCGACGACGGCGATCTTCAGCGTGGTCGACGGCGTGCTGTTGAGGCCGCTGCCGTACCCCGAAGCGGACCGGCTGGTCGCCATCTACGAGCAGAACAGCCCGTCGAACCGCTGGCCGCTATCGGTCGTCGACTACCAGGCGATCGAGGCGCAGAGCCGATCGTTCGAAAGCGTCAGCGGCCTGGCCCGCGGTCGGGGCGTCCTCGCCGGCGAAGGTCGACCCGAGCGTGTCCGGGTCGGTTGGGTGACGGCGGCCTGGTTCGAAACTCTGGGCGTCCGACCCGCCGAAGGTCGAGGCTTTCGATCGGAAGAGGAACGTCCCGGCGCCGAGCGTGTGGCGGTGGTCAGCCGCTCCTTTGCCGAGCGTCACTTCGGCCGCGGTGTCGATGCCGTCGGCCGGACGCTCGTCCTCGACGGCGCGAGCCATACCGTCATCGGCGTGCTGCCGCCCGGGGTCGAATCGCTGGCCGGTTGGCAGGCCGAGATCTGGCCCGTCCTGCAGCTGCAGCCGCCGACGCGCCGGGGGCCGTTTTTCATCCAGACGGTCGCGCGACTGCGGAGCGGTGTCTCTCAGCAGGAGGCGGCTCGCGACCTGGCGGCGGTGAGCGAGCGGATCTTTCCCGTCTGGGCCGATACGTTTCAGGATCGCGAGGCGCGGCTGACCCCGTTCCCGTTGCGGGACGTCATGATCGGGGACGTGGGAAACGCGCTGTTGTTGCTGTTCGGCGCGGTCGGCTTCGTGCTGCTGATCGCGCTGGCCAACGTGGCGAACCTGTCGCTGGCCCGGGCGACGGCCCGGGAGCGGGAGATGGCGCTGCGGACCTCGCTGGGCGCTACCCCGGGCCGACTGACCCGCCAGCTGCTGGTGGAGAGCGCGAGCCTGGCCGTCCTCGGTGGGTTGGCCGGGCTGCTGCTCGCGGTCGTCGCCCTGGACGTGCTGCTCAGCCTGGGCCCGCAGCTGCCGCGCCTGGATGAGATCGAATTGAACGACAGGGTGCTGGCGTTCACCGCCATCGTCACCCTCGGCAGCGGGGTGCTGTCGGGCCTGGCTCCGCTGGTCCACGGGATCGCATCCGATCTGGCGGGCGCCTTGCGAAGCGGTGGTCGCAGCGGATTGGAGCGGAAGCGGACGGGCGGTTTGCGCGGCGCGCTGGTCACGGCCGAGTTCGCTCTGGCGCTGCCGCTCCTTGCCGGGGCCGCTCTGCTGTTCACCAGCCTGGAGCGGCTGCAGCGGGTCGACGCCGGGATCGACCCCGAGAACGTGCTGCTGGCCCGGGCGTCGATATCGCCCGCCGCGTATCCGGACACGGGGGCCGTCCGCCGGTTCTGGCGGCGCGCGCTTGCCGAGCTGGCCGAGCTACCGGGCGTGTCAGCGGCCGGGATCGGTTCGGGGGTGCCGCCGGACCAGCCGGGCATGATCAACAATTTCGATCTAATCGACCGACCGGTCCCGGCGGGCAGCAGCCAGCCCGCGGTGCCGTGGGTGGTGGTCTCTCCGGGCTACTTCGACGCTCTGGGCGTCCGTTTGCTCCGGGGACGGTTGCCGGATGAGACCGACACGGCGGGCGACCCGCAGGTGGTCGCGGTGAGCCGCAGCTGGGCGGCTCGTTTCTACCCCGGCGAGGACGTGTTGGGCAAGCGGATGTACGCCGGGGGCGACATGACGAACCCGGTGACCGTGGTCGGCGTGGTGAGCGACGTGAAGTACACGGGCCTGGACAGCGCCGATGAGAGCGTCGTCTACGAGTCGTACGCGCAGAACCCGTGGCGATCGGTGAACCTGGTCATTCGCGGCGCGGGGGCGTCGGTGCCGGCGGCTCGGGTACGTGACCGACTGCAGGCCCTGGATCCCGATGTGCCGCTGACCGCAGTGCAGACGATGCGCCGGAAGCTGGCGGCATCGGTGAGTCGGCCGCGCTACTGGGCGATGCTGATCGGCATCTTCGCCGCCGTCGGGGTCACACTGGCGGCCGTGGGGATCTACGGTGTCCTGTCCTATTTCGTCAGCCGGCAATCACGGGACATCGGGGTCCGCATGGCGCTGGGCGCGAACGCGTGGGCCGTGCGACGCATGGTGATACGCCGCGGTATGGGGCACGCCGCCCTGGGTCTGGGGATCGGGTTGGCCGCGGCGATCCTGCTGACCCGCGGGATCGAGGGTCTGCTGTACGGCGTTTCGCCGACGGACCCGATCACCTTCGTCGCCGTCTCCCTCCTTCTGCTGGCCATCGCGCTGGCGGCCTGCTACTGGCCGGCACGGCGCGCGACACGTGTCGACCCGGTTCGCGTTTTGACCGAGGAATGAGGGCGCGGGCCGCTGTCGTTTGACCGCCCTTCGACGCACATCGTAGCTTCAGCCTCATGAGTTCATCCGTCGAACGCCTCACGAGTCCAAGCAGGCTGGAGGGCGGGGGTCCGTGCAGCGCCCCTCGCACCAGCCGGCCTTTCCCTTGAACCGAAGAGAGTTCCTGGCGCGGAGCGGCATCCTATCGCTGGCGGTGTCACTGGCACGCTACGACGACGCGCCCGGCGCCAGCGCGGAGGCCGGGTCGCGGACCGCGCCCGAGAGCTCGGAGCTGACGCTCTTTCTGGCCGGTGATGTGATGACCGGCCGCGGCATCGACCAGGTCCTGCCGCATTCGGTCGATCCGGTTCTATACGAGCCCTACGTGAAGAGCGCGGAGATCTACGTCGAGCTGGCGGAGCGGGCCCACGGCCCCATCCCGGCCGAGGTGCCGTACGACTACATCTGGGGCGACGCGCTGGCCGAGCTGGAGCGGGTGGCGCCCGACGCCCGGATCATCAACCTGGAAACCGCGGTGACCACGAACGACGACCCGTGGGCGGGGAAGGGGATCCACTATCGGATGCACCCCGAGAACGTCCCGGTTCTGACGGCGGCGGACATCGATGTGTGCGTTCTGGCCAACAACCACACCCTCGATTGGGCCTACGCCGGGCTGAGCCAGACGGTGGAGGCGCTGCGAAAGGCGAAGCTGGCCACGGTCGGCGCGGGAGAGGACGTCGACGCGGCGGCGGAGCCGGCGAAGCTGGAGACGGGTGGGGGACGGCTGCTCATCTTCGCGTACGGCTCGACTACCGCCGGCGTGCCGCCTGAATGGGCGCCCGGAGCCGGCAAGCCGGGGGTGAACTTGCTGCCGGGGCTCGGGTCGGCGGGTGCGCGGCGGGTGCTGGAGCGTGTCCGAATGCATCGGCGCGAGGACGATCGCGTGCTGGTCTCGATCCACTGGGGCCCGAACTGGGGCCATAAGGTACCGGCGAGCCAGCGGGCGTTCGCTCACGAGCTGATCGACTCGGGCCTCGTCGACCTCGTGTACGGCCACTCATCCCATCACCCGAAGGCGATCGAGGTGTACCGCGACCGGCCGATCCTCTACGGTTGCGGCGACTTCCTCAACGACTACGAGGGGATCGCCGGCCACGAACGCTTCCGGGGCCACCTCACCCTCATGTACTTCCCGACCTTCGCGCCCGCCGGTGAGCTGGTTGGGCTCGAGATGACCCCGATGCGGATCCGACGCTTCCGGCTCCAGCGTGCCTCTGATGACGAAGCACGCTGGCTGGCCGACACCATGGACAAAGAGAGTCGGAGGCTGGGCGCGGGCGTCGAGCGGCTGGACAGCGGACGACTCGCGCTCCGCTGGGGATGAATCGCTCGGGACCATTCCTGTGGTCCGCCTGGCAAAGACATCTTTAAAGGAACACAAAGACTCGATGAACCAAAACTTCACGATGCCTCATAGAGTGACCGGGCTGATGGCCCTTTCGGTGTTGGTGGTCTTTGGCCCATCCGGCCTCGATGCCCAGTCGGACACAGACGCGGCCAACGCGCCGCTGACCGTCGAAGAGGTCGTCAATTTCGAGAGCTTCCCCTACGAGACTCCCATCCAGCTATCGCCTGATGGAGAGTGGGTGGCCTACACCGTCGAGTACGCCCGGCGCACCACGGGATCGACGACCGGGATCGTGGCCGATTCGGGATCGGCCGTCACCGAGGTGCGCATCACTCACACCGAGACCGGGGAGACCGTCCGCGTGACCGATGCGACGTCGAGCTCCTGGGGTCCGTCATGGTCCCCGAACGGCGCCCGGCTGGCATTCTTCTCCAACGCGACCGGAACGCCACGGCTCTGGGTATGGGATCGCGATACGCGTCGGGTCCGGCAGGTCTCCGACGTGATCGTCTGGGCGGCGTGGACCCGGAACGCGCCACGCTGGAACCCGGACGGCACGAAGGTCGTGGTGAAACTGCTCCCGTCGGGGCGTACGCTATCGGAGATGCGGCGGCTGGCCAGCACCGATCCCGCCGAATCGGAGTCAGGTGTGGACGGGACGACGGCCCGGGTCTTCCGCCACGAGCCCGGCGACGAAGATCGTGGCCCGGCGACCCCGGAGTGGCTTCGCTGGCGGTACGGCGGCGACCTCGCGGTCATCGATCTGGCGACCGGGTCGGTTCGACGGCTCACCTCGGGAGCCGTCCCCGTGTGGTGGGAGGTGTCGCCGGATCGCGATTGGCTCGCGTTCGTGCGGTTCGCCGACCCGGAGCGTCTGGCGCTGGGATTCCGGACCCGACGCGTACTCGCCATGGTGCCGTTGACCGGCGGCGCGGCCCGGGACCTGCCCGGCGCCGTCCGCCAGGCGTGGGGAGAGGCGGTGAGCTGGTCCCCGCGTGGAGATCGGCTCGCTTACCTCACGCCGGGCGAGGGCGATGAGGGTGGCCTCTTCGTCGCCGATCCGGAGGCAGGCACCCGCCGGCGTGTGGCGGAGGCGCGCCCGGGCTGGGCCGAAAGCTTCCGCGGCCCGCTCTGGTCAGCCGCGGCGGACGCGCTCTACTTCGCGGCGGGGAGCGGGGTGTGGGCGGTCGATTTGGAAAGCGGGGGAGCGACCGCGGTGGCGGAGCTTGCGGATCGTGCGGCCCTGGACCTGGTGGCCCGGCGTCGAACGAGTACGATCTGGTCCCCTCAGGGCGAATCGGTCGTCGTGCGGATTCGGGATAGTGAGACCCGGAAGATGGGTTTCGCTCGCATCGATCTCTCGTCAGGAGAGGTGGAGGCGCTGGTGGAGGAGGAGGGCGTCTTCAGCGGACCCGTCAACATCGACGTTTCTCGCGACGGATCCGTGGTCGTGGTCGTGTACTCGGATACCCGACACGCTCCGGACCTCTGGTCGATGGACGGCGATCTTCGCCGCACGCGACGGTTGACCCGGCTCAACCCCGGGTTCCGGCCGGACCGACTGGGCGGGAGCCGGCTGGTAGAGTGGCGGACCGAAGACGGCCGACAGCTGGGCGGGACGCTGCTTCTTCCGCCGGACTATCAGCCGGGTGTTCGTGTCCCGCTGATCGTCGACGTGTACGGAGGGGGCACGGGCTCCCGTGAGATCCATCGCTTCGATCGACATCGGCAGCTTCTGGCCACGCGCGGATACGCCGTGCTGGCGCCCGACGTGCCCCTGAACACCGGAACGCCCATGCGCGATCACGCTCGGGCCGTGCTGCCGGGCGTCGAGCGGGTGATCGAGCTGGGCATCGCCGACGCCGATCGTATCGGGGTCACCGGGCACAGCTACGGCGGCTACGGGACGCTGGCGCTCCTTACCCAGAGCGACCGCTTCCAGGCGGCGGCGGCGAGCGCCAGCCACGGGAACATGGTGGGGATGTTTGCCGACCTGCGCCCCGACGGCACGACCTTAACCATCTGGGCCGAGCGTGGCCAGGGTCGGATGGGCGGCACGCCGTGGGAGGTGCGGGAGCGCTACATCGAGAACTCGCCGTTCTTCTTCCTCGATCGGGTCGAGGCGCCGCTGCTGCTGCTCCACGGAGCCGAGGACCGGAACACGCCGGTCTACCTGGCGGGGCAGGTGTTCGTCGCCTTGCAGCGGCTGGACCGGACCGTCCTCCTCGTCCGCTATGAGGGAGAAGGGCATTGGCCGGGGTCGTGGTCGGCGGCGAACCAGATCGACTACTGGCGACGGATCGTGGCATGGTTCGAACGGCACCTTTGAACCGCGCGTTCTGGCAACGGTTGAGATGAACGTCGAGGGCTCGCGCCGGAGCGGTATTCGCCTCGAAACCGTGGTTCCGCCGCGCGCGTAGAGCACTGAGAACGGCCCCAACCGCTTCGATCCTTCATCATCAGTAGAGGCTTTCCGCCGTCCTGGAGGTCGTGTCATGCATTCCCTGGCTCTGCAGCTCCGCCACGCGATCCGCAAGCTTGCCCGCAGCCCGCTCTTCACCGCCGTCGCGCTGGTCAGCCTGGCGGTGGGCATCGGCGCCAACACGGCGATCTTCACCGTGGTCGATGCGGTCCTGCTCGAGCCGCTCCCGTACCCCGAGTCCGATCGGCTGGTCTGGATCAACTTCACCGCGCCGGGGCTCGGCTACGACGAGATCCCCTTCTCCGACGGCGCCTACGTTCACGTGCTCGAAGGACAGCACAGCTTCGAGGGGATGGCGATGTGGTCCCAGGCGCGCATGAGCCTGACGGGCGATGGGCCGCCGGAGCGGCTGGCGGCGGCCCGGGTGACGACGGGTACGCTCTCGCTCCTAGGGGTCCAGCCGGCGTTGGGCCGCGGATTTCGCCCGGACGAGGGCCGACCCGGCGCCGAGTCGGCCGTGGTCGTCAGCTACGGGCTCTGGCGTCGCCGTTTCGGCGGCGACCCGGACATTCTGGGCCAGAGTATCCGCGTCGACGGCGAGCCGCGCCGCGTGGTCGGCGTCGCGCCCCGGGGGTTCGCTTACCCCGACGACGAGATCGACGTCTGGCTCCCGTTCGTGATCGACGAGGCGCGGCTGTCGCCCGGCAGCTTTTCGTACCCGACGATCGGGCGGCTCGAGCCCGGCGTGACGATGGCCGCGGCGGAAGCGGACGTGCAGGCCCAGGTGAGCACGTTCTCCGAACGGTTCCCGGAGGATCTGCCCGCCTCGCTGCTGGAGCAGGCGCAGTGGGGGACGCAGATCCGACCCCTGAAGGAGCGACTGGTCGGCGACGTGAGCCGGGCCCTCTGGGTCGTGCTCGCCACGGTGACCTTCGTGCTGCTCATCGTCTGCGCCAACGTGGCCAACCTGTTCCTGGCGCGAACCGAGAGTCGGGTGAACGAGCTGGCCATCCGGACGGCGCTGGGCGCCAGGCGCTCGGACCTGGCCGGCGGTTTCCTCAGCGAGAGCCTGCTCCTCTCGCTGGCCGGTGGCGCGCTGGGCGTGCCTCTGGCCCTGGTGGGGCTTCGTGGTCTCATCTCCCTGGCGCCCGAGACGATCCCGCGGCTCCACGAGGTCGGTCTGGACCTCAACGTCCTGCTGTTCACCGCCGGCGTATCCATCGCCGCGGGACTCTTCTTCGGCGGTTTCCCGATCTTCCGCTACCGGCCGGCGAACCTGGCCGAGGGGCTGAAGGAGGGCGGCGCCCGCGCCGGCGACGGTCGCGAGCGGCGCCTGGCTCGGAACTCGCTGGTGGTGCTGCAGGTCGCGCTGGCGCTGGTTCTGCTGGTGGGGTCGGGACTGATGATCCGCAGCTTCCAGGCGCTGCGCTCGGTGGATCCGGGCTTTCGGGCCGAGGACGTCCTCACTTTCAACCTGGCCCTACCGGAATCGGAGTATCCCGACAGGGTCGACGTCGCGGCGTTTTGGCGCCAGCTGACCGAGCGGCTGCGGGATCTGCCGGGCGTGGCCGCGGCGGCTGCGGTGGACCACCTGCCGTTGAGCGGCGAGATCAGCAACGGCAGCCTCTACATCGAGGACCACCCGGTCCCCGAGGGCGACATCCCGCCGCTGGCCGAGCGCAAGTTCGTCACGCCGGGCTACTTCGAGACGATGGGGATCCCGCTGCTGGAGGGTCGGACGATCGAGCCGGGCGACGCCGCCGATCGCTACCGCGCCGTGGTGGTGAACCGCTCGTTCGCGCGCCACTGGTGGCCGGAAACGAGCGCGCTGGGCAAGCGGGTCCGCCGGACCGAAGACGAGGACTGGTACGAGATCGTCGGCGTGGTGGGCGACGTGCGGTTCCGATCGCTGGAGTCGCCGCCCCAGGACGCGGTCTACTTCCCGATCCTCGCGGGCCCGGTCGACGATCCGGCCTCGCCCCGCGGTGCCGGGGTCGTCGTCCGCACCGAGGCGAACCCGGAGGCGTTCATGAACGCCGTCCGCCAGCAGGTGTGGGCGCTGGACCCGAACCTGCCCATCGCTCAGCAGCGCGCGATGGAGGCGATGCTCGAGGACTCGATGGCGCGAACCTCGTTCACCCTGGTGATGCTGGGGATCGCGGCGGCCGTGGCCCTGCTGCTCGGCACGGTCGGGCTCTACGGCGTGATCTCCTACGCCGTGAGCCGCCGGACGCGTGAGTTGGGGATCCGGATCGCGCTGGGCGCCACCGCGCGACAGGTCCGCCGCAAGGTGGTGGGTGAGGGGATCCTGCTCGCCGCCGCCGGCGTCGCCATCGGCGTGGCCGTGACCTTCGCGATCCGCGGGATCCTGGCCGACCTGCTGTTCGAGGTGACGACGGGCGATCCGCTGACCTACGCGGCCGTGATCGTCGTGCTGGTTGGCGCGGCGGCACTGGCCAGCTACGTCCCGGCACGGCGCGCTTCGGCGGTCGATCCCATGGAGGCGCTCCGGGAGCAGTAGTCCGCGGTTAACAGGAGTCGACCTATCCTCGTGTAGCTTACTGCTTACCGCCTTTCCACCGCACCGCCACGACTGTGCCCCGAGCCGTCACCGTGCCCTCCGCCGACAGCGTGGCCTCGACGACGACCTTGCGGGGGCTCGATTCCTTGACCGTTCCGCGGATCTCCAGGCGCGGCCCCAGCGGCGTGGGCTTCAAGTAGTCGACCTGGAGCGACGCGGTGACGAAGCGGGGTGCCTCGGGCGGCGGCGCGGTCTCGGCCGTCAGCTCCATGCCCTCGGCCCGGGCGGCGACGGCCGCCGCGGTGCCGGTGCCGTGGCAGTCGATGAGCGAGGCGATCAGGCCGCCGTAGACGTAGCCGGGGATCGCGGTGTGATAGGGCTGCGGCTGGAACCAGGCGACGGTCTCGCCGTCGTCCCAGTAGCTCTTGAGCTGGTGGCCTTCCGGGTTCAGCCGACCGCAGCCGTAGCAGTGGGCGACGTCGTCGGGGTAGAACTCCTGGAACGCCTTTGCCGGAGGTGTGTCCATCGCGCTATTCTGTGGAGTTGATTTTTCTCGGTCGGATCGAATCCATCATAGCGCTGGCGGACCCGCAACCGCAACGGAGACTCATGGCAACTCGTGCGATCGCTTCGTTGGCGCTCTGCGTCTTGGCGCTGGCGTTCGTCCTCCCATCCGGGGCCGCGGCTCAGGACGGCGTCGAGGCCTCGCGCGAATCGGCGGTCGTGGCTCCGGGTCCCGACTACGCGGCCAGCGGCTTCCACCGCTTCTGGTGGGGCAACCACTACCGCGACACGTGGACGACCGAAGTCCGGGTGCCGATCCTCGATCTCGGCCGTTACGCGGGCGGGCTCGAGCCGCTCAGCGCCGGCGGTGGTCTGCAGACCCGGTCGCTCTGGTTCAGGGGAGCGGACGGCAAGGTTCACGCCTTCCGCTCCATCTATAAGTACGCCACGGAGCTGGTCCCCGAGGTGCTGCGGGGCACATACGTCGAGCAGCTCTTCCAGGATCAGATGAGCTCGCAATATCCGTACGCTCCGGTGGTCGCCAGCCCGCTGATGCGGGCGGCCGCCGTGCTCCACTCCGAGCCCCGGGTCTACCTGCTGCCGGACTCGGCGGCGCTCGGCCGCTTCGGCGCCGTGTTCGGCAACCTGCTGGGCACGTTGCAGGTCCGGCCGGTGGGTCCCGAGGGGGCCATAGCGATCCCTGGCGCCGAGGAGATCGTCGACGGGTTCGAGGTGGTGGAGCGATTGCAGTCGGATCCGTCGAGGCGGCTGGACGCCCGGGCCTACCTCCGGGCGCGCTTGATCGACGTGCTGATCGGCGATTGGGACCGTCACGCCGACCAGTGGCTGTGGGCAAGGTTCCCGGAGGACGAGCCGGCCAGCTGGCGGCCGATCCCCACCGATCGCGACCAGGCGTTCGCCCGGCTGGATGGTCTGGTTCTGTCCATCGCGCGCCGCCGCCTCCCCATGCTCACCAGCTTCAGGGACGAGTACGACGACGCTTCCCGCTATCACTACCAGGCTCGCTTCATCGATCGCCTGGCCCTGACCGGGCTGGAGCGAGCGGTCTGGGACTCGATGGCCCGGCAGCTGAGGGCGGCCGTGACCGACGCGGTCATCGAGGACGCGCTGGCTTCGGTACCGGACGCCGCCCGGCCGGTCGGCGGGCCCTTCCTGCGTTCGGGGTTGAGGAGCCGACGGGACGCGTTGCCGCGGATCGCCGCCGACTTCTACGAGCTGATGGCGCGGGAGCCCTATGTCCACGGCACGGACGTCGCGGAAGTGGCCGAGATCACGGGCACGGGCGACGGGGTGGAGATCACCCTCCGCTCGGCGGAGCCCGGGTCCACACCGTACTTCCGGCGCGTCTTCCGCTCCGGCGAAACGCGGGAAGTGCGTCTCTACCTGCACGGCGGGGACGACCGGGCCGCGATCGACGGCGACGGTGACTTGCCGGTCAAGGTCCGGATCATCGGTGGCCCGGGGGACGACGAGTTTCACTTCGTCGCGCGAGTGGGGAACGTGCATCTGTACGACGAGCAGGGTGCCGACCGGGTGACGGGCGCGGATCACGGGATCAACGAGAAGCGGTACGCGGAGAACCGGCTGGTCCCCGAGCCGAACACGCCGGCGCCGCCGCGCCATTGGGGCAGCTTCAGCTACCCGTTCTTTACCGCCGGCTTCGATCCCGACGTGGGCTTCGTTCTGGGCGGCACCTATTCCTGGTTCGACTATGGCTTCCGAAAAGACCCGTACGCGTCGCGCATCGATCTGTCGGCCGCCGGGTCGACGCGCCTCAAATACTCGCTCGGCCTGGAGACGGAGTTCCGCTTCGAAAACTCTCCCCTGTTCACCCGGTTCGCGGCCACGGGGACGAGCTTCCAGACCATCAACTTCTACGGGGTCGGCAACGATACCCAGGCGATCCAGGACACCACCAGCGACTTCTACGACGTCGAGAACACCCGGGTCCGTGGCACGGCATCGCTGGGCATCGACTTGGGCCCGGGCGCCCGATTCCTGCTCAGCGCGAGCGGCAGCTTCTCCAACACCGAAGATGACCCGGCCACCTTCCTCGGTCAGAGCCCGGGGATCTACGGAACCGGCGAGTTCGGCCAGGTCGGTGCCGGGGCGAGCCTGGAACTGGAGACCGTCACACCGGACCCGCTGGTCGTGAGCGCCGCCCGGACCGTGGCCTGGCTTCGGGTGCGGGGCGAGCTTTATCCCGAAGCCATCGACGTTCGAGAGACCTACGGCTCGCTGGCTGCCGTGGGCGCCGTCTCGCTGCCGCTGGGCATCCGCCGCTGGGAGGTCGGACTCCGGGCCGGTGGCAAGAAGGTTTGGGGCGACACGCCGTTCTTCGACCTGGCGTTCATCGGTGGTGACGAGAGCCTGCGGGGTTGGCCCGAACAGCGCTTCGCCGGCGACGCGTCGCTGTACGGCAGCGCCGAGCTCCGCTTCGATCTGTTCCATTATCGGTTCGTCTTCCCCTCGACCTTCGGACTGCTGGCGCTGGTCGATGCCGGGCGGGTCTGGATCGACGGCGACTCGGCAGGTGATTGGCACACCGGTTACGGCGGTGGCTTCTGGATCGCCCTGCGGGGGACGCGGAGCATCCTGTCCGTCGCCTACGCCGAGAGCAAGGAGGACAGCGGGCTCTACATCAACCTGGGGTATCCCTTCTGACGGGCGGCTCGCACGCGATCCGGGTCGCGGCGGCGGTCTTCCGAGCCGCGACGCTCTGCCTGGGCCTCGCCGGTCCGATCGCCGCACAACCATCGGTGGCGGACGTTCCTCTCCAGGCTGGCCTGGACGTGGACCCCTGGGTCGCGGCCGGGATCGTCGCCGGGGCGGCGTCCGGATCGTTCCTGGTCGAGGAAGAGGTCCGCGGTCTGTTCCAGGGTCACCGCAGCGGCGTCGCCGACGCCCTGGAGCGGGTCGGTTGGTGGTACGGCACGCCGCTGTTCACCGTGCCGGCCTCGCTCCTCACGCTGGCGGGCGGCGCCCTGTTCGATGATGACGATGTGCGGGACACGGGTCTGCTCATGTCCGGCGTGCTGCTGTCCGTTCTCTTCGTACAGCAGCCGGTGCGGATCGCCGTGGGACGGGCTCGTCCTTCCGCCGGCGAAGGCCACCTGTCGTTCGAGCCGTTCACGTTCGACAACAGCCGCGCCTCGTTCATCTCCGGCCACACGTGGAGCGCCTTCGGCATATCGAACGTCGTGGCCCGTCAGGTCGATCGGCCCTGGGCTTCGGTTGGTCTCTACTCGCTGGCCACGATCACCGCCTTGAGCCGGCTCTACGCTGATCAGCACTGGCTGACCGACGTGGTGCTGGGCGCCGTCGCCGGCTACGCCATCGGGACCGCGCTCTGGCACGAACAGCAGGATACCGATGATGGGAACATGGTGGCGGGTGTCGATGCGGCTCCAGTCAGGCACTGGCTCGTGGTGCGTTTCCGTATTTGACCACGATGTTCGAACCGCTTTGCGCCGGACGCCGGAGCCCCGAAGCGCGGAGTTTGACCGACGGAGGACTCACCTCACCCAGGCCGTGACGCCGATCGTCTCCAGCACCAGCCACCCGATGAACGCCGCGTAGAGCGCCAGCAACACGTAGCACTCGCGACGCGTCAGCGTCAGGTCGGTGCGCAGCGCGGCGAACAGGACGATCGTCGCGACGGTGAGGACGGCCATCAGCGGAGCGGCGACGCCGTAGTCGACCAGGGTCGCGCCGGCGATCAGCACGCCGGCCGGGATCGCCACCAGCAGGTCGAAGATGTTGCTGCCGAGGACGTTGCCCAGGCTGACGTCGGTGTCGCCCTGTCGTGCCGTCCGGATGCTGATGAACGCGTCGGGCAAGCTGGTCGCCGCGGCGACCACGGTGGCGCCCCAGAGGAAGGTGGGCGTTCCCAGCGTCTCGCCCAGCGCGATGACCGAGCGGATTAGACCCTCCACGCCGGCGACGATCAGCACCAGGCCGGCCAGCACGAGCAGCCAGGATTTCATGACGCTGATCGACGGGGCCGATCCAGTCCGCTCCTCCTGCCAGTGCTCCTCGGTCTCCTGCTGCTGCAAGAAGATATAGACGCCGTACAGCAGCAGGGGACAGGCCGCGATCGGCCGATCGAGCCGGCCGACCAGCTCGCCGTCCGGCAGCGGGTTGTAGATGAGGGCGAACGAGAAGGCGAGCAGCAGCACGGCGACCGAAGTGAGATAAAAGAGCGCGTCCTTGTAGACCAGCTGTCGTGACCCGGCCAACCGGCCGCCGCTGATCCCGGAGAGCGCCGGAATCACCAGGATGTTGAAGATCGCCGAGCCCACGATCGCCGACATGCCGAGCTCGAACTCGCCGTGGATGGCCGTCGAGATGACCGTGGTCGACAGCTCGGGAAAGCTCGACCCGATCGCCACCACGATCGTTCCCTGCACCACGTCCGGCAGCCGGTAGTGGACCGCCAGGTCATCGGCACCGCGCTCCAGCCAGGCGCTTCCCACCCAGGTCACCGCCGTCGCTACGATGATCACGCCGGCCGCGATCAGTACCGTTTCCATAGCCCGTAGGTTTGCCTGCGGTCATCTCCCGCAGAGTGAACTGTTCATCGGCCGCGCCTATCGTAGCAGGAAAGATGTCCGCTGACCACGCCTCGCCCGGCGGTTGACGCGGATGGCCACGGGATCGAGCTTGGGGTCGTCCTCCGGCCCCAAACTCGAGAATAGCGGATCGGTTCATGGTTTCCTGGTCGGACTACGGAGCGGCGGCGCAAACCGCTCTGGGTTTCTTCTGGAAGGCCGGTTGGGCCTTCGTGCTCGGCTATTCCGTCAGCGGGATGATCCAGGCCTTCGTGCCCAAGGGCCGGCTGACCCGTTTCATGGGTCGGCCGGACCTGCGCAGCGTCTCGCTCGCCACCGTCTTCGGTGCCGCGTCGTCGTCCTGTTCCTTCGCCGCGCTGGCCGCCGCCCGCTCGCTCGTGCTGAAGGGCGCGCATTTCGTGGCCGCCGTGGCCTTCATGTTCGCCTCGACCAACCTGGTCATCGAGCTCGGGATCCTGATCTTCATCTTCCTCGGCTGGCAGTTCGTGGCGGCGGAACTCATCGGCGGCCTGCTGCTCATCGCGATCAGCTCCCTGATCCTGCGCGCCACCTATCCCTCTGCCTGGCTGGAGGCGGCGCGGGAGAAGGTCGAAAGCGAGTCGAGCGCGGCGGAGGAGGAGTTCGATTGGCGGAAACGCATCACCAGCCGCTACGGCTGGCACCTCGTCGGCCACAAGTTCGTCTCCGACTGGAAGATGGTCTGGGAGGAGATCCTGATCGGCTTCACCGTGGCCGGCTTCGTGGCCGTGCTCGTCCCCGCCAGCTTTTGGGCGAAGATCTTTCTGGGCGGCGCCACCGATTCGCTGCCCGGCTGGATCATCGTGATCGAGAACGCCATGGTCGCCCCGCTCGTGGCGGCCGCCACGTTCATCGGCTCGATGGGCAACATCCCCCTGGCCACGGTCCTCAACGCCAACGGCGTGCTGTTCGCCGGCATCATGGGCTTCATCTACTCGGACCTCATGGTGCCGCCGCTGGTCGCCATCAACGCCAAGTACTACGGCTGGCGCGTCGCCCTCTACATCGCCGCCGTCATGTTCGTCAGCATCATCATCACCGCCGTCTCCCTGCACGTTGGCTTCGGAGCGCTCGGGATTACGCCGGAGAGCGGCAGGGCGGTGGAGCAGGTGACGCGCTTCGCGCTCGATTACACTTTCTGGCTGAACCTCGCCATGGTCCTGGTGGCGGGGCTGATGGTATATCTTCACCGCCAGCACGTGCGCGAGCACCTGGAACCGGGTCGGGAAGGCGGCGAAGCTGGTGGGATCGGGATCAAACGCCTCGTGGTCTATCTCTGCATCGCGCTGCTGGCGGGGGGTCTTATCGCCCGGCTGCTGGCCGCCTGAGCGTCTCGAGAGGGGCACCGAATGCCATCCGATGAACGCATCGACGATCGAACGCTCGCCGTCTGGGAGCACCATCTTCAGGACGAAGCGGACGCCGCCTACCTGTACCGGGTTCTGGCCGAGCTGGAGAAAAGCTCGAAGAAGCGCGAGGTGTACCGGCGCCTGGCCGAGGTGGAGGACCGCCACACTGGGCTCTGGGTCGAGTTGTTGCGCCGACACGGCGTCGAGGCGGAGGAGCCTGGCCCTACGCTCCGCGCCCAGGTCATGGGCCGCTTGGGACGGTGGCTCGGCCCCGGCCTGCTGTTGCCCCTGCTGATCCGCGAGGAAGGCCGGGAGGTGAAAGGGTACCTGGATCTCTACCGGCGCAGCGAGTCGGGGGCGCCGCAGGATACGGCGCGTACGTTGGCCCGGGAGTCGGCGGAGCATGCCCAGACGCTGGTCGAGCTGGCCGGCTCGGAAGGCGAGCCGTGGCACAGCACCGAGTCCGGCGGCTTCGTGCGCAACGTGGTCTACGGCTTCAACGACGGCCTGACCGCCAACTTCGGGCTGGTGGCCGGCGTGGTGGGCGCGGCGGTGCAGCCCCACGTGGTTTTGGTGTCCGGCGTGGCCGGTCTGGTGGCCGACGCCCTGTCGATGGGCTCGTCCGGCTACCTGGCGGCGAAGAGCGAGGAGGAGGTTTACGAGCACGAGATCGCGATCGAGCGCGATGAGATCCGTCTGATGCCCGAGATCGAGCAGGAAGAGCTGGCCCTGCTCTACGAGCTGAAGGGGATCGAGCCGGAGCGGGCGCGAAGCATGGCGGCGGACGTGATGCGCGATCCGGAGCGTGCGCTGGAGGAGAAAGTCCGCGAGGAACTGGGGATCGGTGGAGCGCACACCACGCCCCTCAGAGAGGGCCTGATCACCGGAACAGCCACCGCGTTCGGCGCGCTCATCCCCGTCTTTCCCTTCATCTTCATGGACGGCGTGGCGGCCGTGTGGACCGCGTTCGCGGTGTCCATGGTCTCGCACTTCGCCGTCGGCGCCGCGCGCAGCCTGTTCACCGGCCGCGGCATCTTTCGCAGCGGCCTCGACATGTTCCTGGTCGGCCTGGGTGTGGCGATCGTCGGGTATTTCATCGGGGATCTGATCGCCAGCGCGTTGTAGGGGCAATGTGGCCCGCGACGAACTGCGGACGCGGGTGCGTCCCTAAACCGGTCGGGTTACCTTACCCGACGACGGAACCCGCTAGATGCACCGGACCCCAACCAGGATGCCCGCATGTCCGGCAAGGCGAGCTTTCTCGACCAGGTTCATCGCACTTTCGACCGCGCCGCCACGCATACACAGCATCCTCGCGACCTGCTGGATCAAATCAAGAACTGCAACAGCGTCTACTACTTCACGTTCCCCGTAAAGCGTGACGATGGGTCGATCCGTGTCGTCAACGCCTGGCGGGCCGAGCATAGCCATCACCGGCTCCCGACCAAGGGCGGGATCCGCTTCAGCACGACGGTGAACGAGGAGGAGGTGATCGCGCTCGCCTCGCTGATGAGCTACAAGTGCGCGGTGGTGGACGTCCCGTTCGGCGGCGCGAAAGGCGGTGTGCAGATCAGTCGACGCGAATGCTCGGAGGACGAGCTGGAGCGCATCACCCGGCGCTACACCTTCGAGCTGGTGAAGAAGAACTTCATCGGCCCCGGCGTCGACGTCCCGGCGCCCGACTACGGGACGGGCCCCCAGGAGATGGCCTGGATCGCCGACACCTACATCTCGCTGAAGACCGGCGAGCTGGATTCCTACGCGTGCGTGACGGCCAAGCCGGTGACCCAGGGCGGCATCCGCGGACGTCTCGAGGCCACGGGCCGCGGCGTCTTCTTCGGTATCCGCGAGGCGTGCAGGATCGCCGAGGACATGAAGGCGGTGGGCCTCGACACCGGGCTCGAGGGGAAGCGGGTGGTCGTCCAGGGGCTGGGGAACGTCGGCTATCACGCCGCGCGGTTCCTTCAGGACGCGGGCGCGACCCTGGTCGGCCTGGCGGAATACGAGGGCGCCATCGGCAGAGAGAAGGGCCTCGATCTGGAGAGGGTCATGACTCACAGGGAGGAGACCGGCTCGATCCTCGATTTTCCCGGCGCGACGAACCTCGCCAGCAATTCCGAGGCTCTGGAGCTCGACTGCGACATTCTGGTGCCGGCGGCGCTCGAGAACCAGATCACCTCGGAAAACGCGCCGCGGGTCAAAGCGACGATCGTCGCGGAGGCCGCGAACGGGCCCACGACGACGGACGCGGACGCCATCCTCAACGAGCGGGGCGTGCTGATCATCCCGGACACGTACCTGAACGCCGGTGGCGTGACCGTTTCGTATTTCGAATGGGTCAAGAACCTGTCGCACGTCCGGTTCGGGCGTATGGAGAAGCGGTTCGAGGAGAAGGCGGCGCGGCGGATCCTGGAAGCCGTGGAGGACATGACGGGAAAGGAGTTCTCGAACCGGGCCATGGAGATCGCGACTCACGGCGCCGACGAGGAGGACCTGGTGAACTCGGGACTGGAAGAGACGATGGTCGTCGCCTACCACGAGATCCGCGAAATCAGGGAGCGGCTGGACAGCGANNAGCGAGGGATCTTCCCCTGATCCAGCGCGTCGACGGACCTCGATGACCGAGCTTGCCGGGAAGAAGGTTCTGATCACGGGCGCCGCGAGTGGGATCGGACGGCTGTTGGCCCAGAAGATCGCGGCGCGCGGCGCCGATCTCATGCTCTGGGACGTCGACGCCGACGGGCTGCAGGAGCTCGCCGGCGATGTCGAGGGGCTTCGTGGTCGCGCCACGGTCCACCGCGTCGACGTGTCCGATCGCCACGCCGTTCGCGCCACCGCCCGGGACGTCCTCAATAACCACGGCGCCGTCGACGTGCTGATCAACAACGCGGGGGTCGTCGCCGGCAAGCCGCTTCTCGAGCTGTCGGACGAGGAGATCGAGCGGACGCTGGACATCAACGCCATGGCCCACTTCTGGACGGTGCGCGCCTTCCTCCCGGCGATGATCGAGCGCGACAGCGGCCACATCGTGACCGTCGCGTCGGCGGGCGGCCTGGTGGCCGCACCCCGCCTCAGCGACTATTCCGCCAGCAAGTTCGCCGCCGTCGGCTTCGACGAGGCGCTGCGCCTCGAGCTGAGACAGCAGGGTCTCCGCATCAAGACCACCCTGGTCTGCCCCTTCTACGTGAAGACCGGCATGTTCGAGGGCGTGAAGACCCGCTTCCCCTGGCTGCTGCCACTGGCCGAGCCCGCGTACGTCGCCGACCGCATCGTCGCCGCGATCGAGAAGGACCACCGTCGCCTCATCACTCCCTGGTTCGCCTACGTCGCGTTCCCGCTCCGTCTCCTGCCCGTCCGCTGGTTCGACGCGCTGGTCGATTTCTTCGGCATTTCCCGTGGCATGGACGACTTCCAGGGGCGTCACGGTTAGCGCGCGTCGGCCTCTAGCGCGCGGCTGTTCCTGAAACACCTGCGGCGCCCCCGCCGTAAGGCAATCCAATGACGGGCGGATGGGAAATCCCCTGCCCGTATAGCCCCAACCATTGCTGGGTAGGCACCGATGGAGTCGATCCTCAAAGACATCCGTTACGGGGTTCGCATGTTGATCAAGAACCCCGGGCTGGCGCTGATCGCGATCGTCGCGCTCACGCTGGGAATCGGTCTCACCACCACCATGTTCAGCATTGTTTACGGCGCGCTCTATCGGGGACTGCCGTTCCCCGAGCCGGACCGGCTGATCCACCTGGAGCGCAACAACCTGGCCGAGGACATCGAGAGCATGGAGGTGACGATCCACGACTTCGTGGACTGGCGCGAGCAGCAGACCAGCTTCGAGGGGATCGCCGGCTTCTACACGCGATCGAGCTACCTGGCGGATTCGGAAGATCGGCCCGAACGCTACACCGGCGCCTTCATCTCCGGCAACGCCTTCCGCCTGGTCCGGGTGCAAGCCGCGCTGGGTCGAACGCTGCGCGAGGAGGACAACCGGCCGGAGACGCCGCCGGTGATCGTGCTGGGCCACGAGATCTGGCAGAACCGCTACGGCGGCGACCCCGACGTGATCGGGAGGACCGTGCGCCTGAACGGCGAACAGATGACCGTGGTCGGCGTGATGCCGGAAGGATTCGTGTTTCCGCTCAACAACGATTTGTGGGTGCCGTTGCGCATGAACCCGCTGGAGATCGAGCGCGGCGAGGGTGAAACGCTGGAAGTCTTCGGGCGACTGAAGGACGGCGTTAGCATGGATGAAGCGCGGGCCGAGCTGGCCGCCATCGCCCGGCGTCTCGAGCTGGAGTACCCGGAGTCGAACGAGGGGATCAGTACGGTCCTCAAGCCATACACCGAAGAGTACATCGGCGACGAGCCGGTCCAGCTTCTCCACACGATGCTCGCCGCCGTATTCGGCGTTCTGCTCATCGCCTGCGCCAACGTCGCGAACCTGCTGCTGTCGCGCGCGGTGATCCGCAGCAAGGAGGTGGCGATCCGCACGGCGCTGGGCGCCAGTCGACTGCGCGTGGTGGTGCAGATGTTCGCCGAGGCGTTCGTGATCGCGCTGATCGG
>JAACAK010000112.1:25149-25687 GCA_011774835.1 Candidatus Kutchimonas denitrificans
TCGACCCGGTCGCCATCATGTTCACCCTGGCGCTGGTCTTCGTGGCTGCCACGCTGGCGGGCGTCATCCCGGCGCTGAAAGCGTCGGGTGGCAACGTCAATGAGGTGCTGAAGGACGAGAGCCGCGGCTCGTCGGGGATGCGGATCGGCAAATTCAGCAAGGGGATCGTGATGGCCGAGATCGCGCTGTCGTTCGGCCTGCTGGTTGCGGCCGGCCTGATGATCAAGAGCGTGATCGAGGCGGGGAATGTGGAGTACAACTTCGCCACCGAGGACGTCTTCACCGCCCGCTTCGGCCTGGTCGAGGAGGACTATCCGGAAGACACGCACAAGACCCGCTTCTACGACGAGCTGCTGGCTCGGCTCGAGGGACGGCCGGGCGTGGAGGCGGTGACGCTGACCACGGACTTCCCGGGCCTCGGCTCGGGCTCCTGGCGCTTTGCCGTCGAGGGCGAGACGTACGACCGCGACCAGGACTATCCGATCACGCACGTGATCGCGGCGGCGCCCTCGTTCTTCGAGACGTTCGACGTTTCCGT
>JAACAK010000112.1:25712-44448 GCA_011774835.1 Candidatus Kutchimonas denitrificans
CGATCGCTACTTCTCCGGCGAGAACCCGCTGGGTCGCCGCGTGCGTTTGGGTGCCTCCGAGTCCGAACGGCCCTGGGTGACGATCGTCGGGGTCGTGCCCGACATGTACGTCGACGGACCCAGCAACGAGGACCCGCAAGGGCTGTATCGGCCGCTGGCGCAGATGCCGGACGAGTTCGTCGGGATCGCGATCCGGGCGACGGGCGACCCGTTGGAGCTGACGACGATGGTTCGGGATGAGGTCGCGGCGATCGACGGCAACCTGCCAATCTACTTCATCGACACGCTCGACTCCTGGATCCGCCAGAACACCTGGTTCGTCCGTGTGTTCGGCGCCCTGTTCATGATCTTCGGCGCCGTGGCACTCTTCCTCGCCTCGGTCGGACTCTACGGCGTCATGTCGTTCTCGGTCGGGCAGCGCATCAAGGAGGTGGGTGTGCGTATGGCCCTCGGCGCCGAGGGGCACGACGTGCTGAAGCTCGTGCTCCGGCAGGGGTTGATCCAGCTGACGGTCGGCGTGATCCTGGGCCTCGGTCTGGGGGCACTGCTCTCGAAAGGCCTGGAGGTGGCGCTGTTCAACGTCCAGCCCTTCGATCCGCTGATCTTCGGCGCGATCATCGTGATCCTGATCGGGACCGGCATGATCGCCTCCTTCGTACCGGCGCGTCGCGCCACGAAGGTGGATCCCATGATCGCCCTGCGCTACGAATAGAGTGGGTCAGTTGGCTCAGTGCGTCAGTCGGTCAGCCCTCCTGCACGAGGGCCTGGACCTGACCGACTGATCCACTGGCGCACTGCACTGGACCCCTCGGGCTCGATAACTATCTTACCGGACAGAGATGCCGGTCAGCGGCGAACGCGCCGGCGCCAGGGGAGAGGTGGCCGAGTGGCTTAAGGCGGCACCCTGCTAAGGTGTTGGGGGCGTTTGCCCCTCGTGGGTTCGAATCCCACCCTCTCCGCCATTCCGATTCACCAACGGGCTGCGCTCCTCCGGGGCACAGCCCGTACTCGCGTGGGAAGTCGAGAACATGGCCGATGCGCCGCGCGTACGATTCGCACCCAGCCCCACCGGCTACCTCCACGTCGGCGGGGCACGGACCGCCCTGTTCAACTGGCTCTTCGCCCGGCACCAGGGCGGCGCCTTCATACTCCGCATCGAGGATACCGACCGTCAGCGCAGCCAGCCCGAGTTGACCGAGGCGATCATCGCCGGCCTCGAATGGCTCGGCCTCGACTGGGACGAAGGGCCCCTCCACCAGGCCGATGGTATCGAGCGCCACCGTGTCGACGCCGAGCGGTTGCTGGAAAGCGGGGCCGCCTATCGTTGCTTCTGCACCCCCGAAGAGCTCGAGACGATGCGGGCCGCGGCGAAAGAAGAGGGCCGGGCCGCCGCCTACGATGGACGTTGTCGCGAGATACCCCCCGAGGGGGCGGCGCGCCGCGCCGCCAGCGGTGAGCCCCACGCCGTCCGCTTCCGCATGCCCCTCGGTCTGACCGAATGGGATGACCTCGTCCAGGGAGTGACCCGCTTCCAGAACCGCGATATCGAGGACTTCGTCATCCTTCGCTCCGATCGCACGCCGACCTACAATCTGGCGGTCGTCTCCGACGATTTGGAGATGCGGATCAGCCATGTCGTACGTGGGGCAGATCACATCTCCAACACCCCCAAGCAGATCCAGATTTACCGCGCTCTCGGCGCCGAGCTGCCCGCCTTTTGCCACGTCCCGCTGATCATGGGCCCGGACGGGAAGCGGCTGTCGAAGCGACACGGGGCCACCGCGGTGGGCGAGTATCGGGAGGCCGGGTTCGTCCCGGCCGGGATGCGAAACTTCCTGGCCCTGCTCGGCTGGTCGCCAGGCGACGACACCGAGTACATGGAACCAGCGGAGCTGGTCACCCGCTTCAGCCTCGAACGCATCAACAAGAAGCCGGCGGTGTTCGACCTGGAAAAGCTCGAGTGGCTGAACGGACAACACATCGCGAACACGCCCGATCCGAAGCTGGCCGAGTGGATCGCCCCGAAGCTCATCGACAGCGGTCTCAGCGACGAGATCGAATGGAAAGATCGACAGGATTGGTTCGAAAGTGTACTACATCTGGTCAAGACCCGCGCCCGTACGTTGAACGAACTCTACGACCGGGTTCGTCCTTTCTTCGTACCGGCTGTTGAATACGATCCAGCCGCGGTGAAGAAACACTGGAAGGACCCGACGGGGGCGGCGGAGCGACTGGACCGGTTGCGAGACGAGCTGGAAGGTCTGGAGGCCTGGAACGAGGAAGCGCTGGAAGCGCAACTCCGTGCCCTGGCTGAAGTTATGGGGATCGGCGCCGGCAAGCTCATCCACCCGCTGCGCGTCGCCTTGACCGGCTCGGCGGTGAGCCCGGGCATCTTCGAAGTGATGAACCTCCTGGGTCGGGACGTCGTCCTGCGACGCATCGACGCCGCGATCGATCATCTTCGAGGTTCTTGACGCGGCGCGCATCCCATCCTAAACTCTCGTTTGCGCGGGATACTTTTCTTTCACACCGGGGGACACGGCGAAATGCTTCGCCGTCTTAGCGAAAGAACTCCTTTCCTCCCGAGGAATACGCTCTAGCGGCTCGGTCTCTCGTGGCCGGGCCGATGGTGATGGGGCTTCCTGCATTCAGATGCAGGCGGCGGGGGTGGCGTTTCTTCTCGTCGCATCTCAGGAGGTTTCGATGTCTGAAGTGCTCACGGCGGTCGAACGACAGATCTACAATTATCTCGTCGACTACCTGAAGCGGGAGACCTTTCAACCGAGCGTCCGTGAGATTGGCAGCCGATTCGGAATCCGGTCCACCAAGACCGTGACCGAGCACCTCCAGTCCCTGCAGCGAAAAGGCTACCTGGACCGCACGCCGTCCCGCTCCCGAGCGCTGAAGATCCTGGGCCTCAACCTCTCGCCGGACACCTATACGGTCCCCCTTTATCGTAATGGGGCTCACGAATCAGAGGATGCGGTGGAGGCTCGGTTCGACCTCGATCGCTCACTCGCCTGCTCGGCCGACTGTTTCATGGTTCGAGTATCGGGCGACAGGCTGAGCGAGCACGGGATCCTCGATGGCGATCTCGTGGTCGTGGAGCCGTGTGCCGAGGTGAGCGGCTCGGACCTGGCCGCGTACGAGCGGGAGGGTGAGATCGAGGTTAAGGCCGCCGCGCCGGAGGCGTTCAACGGCGCTAAGCCGGTGCGCTTCCTCGGCGTGGTTCGAGCGGTGATGCGCAGCTATCCGAAGAACTAGATCAAACATCGAGGACATCGGAAGATCAGGCAGCCGCGCCTGGCCGCCGGGCGGAGAGCGGGATGACGGTTGATGCGCGCTGGATGGCGATCGCGCTGGAGGAGGCGCGGGCCGCCGCCGCGGCGGGCGAGGTCCCGGTGGGGGCGGTCGTCGTGCGGGGTGACCGGCTGCTGGCCCGCGATCACAACCGGACCCGCGATCACAACGATCCCACCGCTCACGCCGAGGTTCTGACGCTGCGGGAGGCCGCGGTGGCCGCCGGCGACTGGCGGCTGACCGGGTGCACGCTGTACGTCACGCTGGAGCCGTGTGCGATGTGCGCCGGTGCCATCGTGCTGGCGCGGTTGGAGCGGCTGGTGTTCGCCACGCCCGACCCGAAGGCGGGGATGTGTGGCAGCCTGGGCAACCTGGTGCAGGACGAGCGGCTGAATCACCGGGTGACCGTGGAGGCCGGCGTGGCCGGTGAGGAAGCCGCGGCGTTGCTGCGGGAGTTCTTCCGGGAGAAGCGCTAGCGTATGGCGGAGACGAAGCGTGTGGTGGTGGCGGCGGAGCTGCGTCCTTTTATAGACGCGGTGGAGCGGCCGGACGACGTTCAGATCGAATGGGTGTCGGCTTCGGAGCCGCTGCCCGAGGGCGGGCACGTGGGACTGCTGCCGCTCCTGTCACGGGAGGTCGACGAGTCGGTGCTCGAGCGGCTGCCCGACCTGAAGGTCGTCGCCAACTACGCGGTGGGCTACGACAATATAGACGTGGAGGCGCTCACCGCCCGCGGCGTGGCGGTCTCCAACACCCCGGATGTTCTCACGGAAGCGACGGCGGATCTCACCTGGACGCTCATCCTGGCGGTGACCCGGAGAGTGCACGAGGCGGAAGAGCTGGCACGCCATGGGGATTGGGCGTGGGAGCCCACGCTGCTCCTCGGGATGGGGCTGGGCGGTCGGACCCTGGTCGTGTTGGGCGCCGGCCGGATCGGCCAGGCGGTCGGCCGACGCGCCCTGCCTTTCGGGATGGACGTCTGCTACTGGGATCGTGCCCGCAAACCGGAGTTCGAAGCCGAGGTCGGGGCTCGACGCGTCGAGTCGCTGGCTGAGGCCCTCACGTTGGCCGACGTGGCTTCCATCCACCTGCAGCTCAGCCCCGAGACCGCCGGCCTGATCGGTGCCGAGCAGCTGGGCTGGCTGGGCCCCGACGCCGTCCTGATCAACACGGCCCGCGGTGGCATCGTGGATGAAGATGCTTTGTGCGACGCCCTGGAGTCGGGCCGGTTGCGTGGCGCCGGGCTCGATGTCTACGACGGGGAGCCCCGGATCCGCGGCTGCCTGAAGCGGCTGTCCAGCGTCGTCCTGCTGCCCCATATCGGCAGCGCTACGGAAGAAACGCGGCGCGAGATGTTCCGCCTGGCCTGGACGAACCTGATGAAGGGGATTCGGGGCCAGCCGCTGGTGACCCCGATCGAGCCGACGTCGTAGCGAGGCGGCCCACGCGACCGCGTCGCGACCCCTCCGCGTGGCCGATGCATCCTTTGTCGGCCGGATCGCGTCAAATAAACGAGACGAAACCCAGCTGGCCCGAGCGGCCGTAGTGGGGTTCAGCGCATCTGTCACCGAACCGGAAGGAGTCGCCAGGATATGACACGCCCACGAAGGCTGGCGTGGATCGCCGCACTATGCACGCTCATGCCCGCCGCGCTGATCGCCCAGTCCGACGGCGATGCGGCCCGCTCGGCCCCGATCTCCGACGTATCTTACGAGATCACCTATGACCGGAGCACTGCTGTTTTCCGGCAGATCGGCGTCGCCATGTCCTTCCGGACCGACGCTTCGGGACCCGTCCTCCTCTCGCTCCCGGCCTGGACCCCGGGCTCGTACGAGCTGGACAACTACGCCCGCTACGTGCGTGATTTTTCAGCGACCCGGGACGACCGCCCGATCGATTGGGACAAGGTCGATTACGACACGTGGCGCCTGTTTCCGGAGGGGTCGGGCACCGTAACGGTCCGCTTCAACTATCGAGCCGATCAGCTCGATACGGGAAGCTCGTGGTCCGCCCCCGATTTCGTCTTCTTCAACGGCACCAACCTGTTCATGTACCCGGAGGGGCGAAGCCTGGACTTCGAGTCCAGCGTGCGGATCCGGACCGAACCGGACTGGCGCGTGGCGACCGGCATGACCGCGGCCTCGGGACCGGGCGCGTACTCCGCCGAGGACTTCCACGAACTGGTCGACATGCCGACCTTCGTGGGTCGGTTCGATGTCGACAGTGCCGAGATCGATGGCGTGCTCCATCGACTCGCGACCTATCCCGCGGGGTTCGTCGCGGGGCCGGCCCGCGAGAACCTCTGGAACCAGCTGCGCGGCATGATGCCGCCGATGGCTGCCGTTTTCGGAGAGACCCCGTTCGAGACCTACACGACGCTCATGGTTTTCCCCGAGGCTTTCGGCGGCGCATCGGCTCTCGAGCACCGCAACTCGCACCTCGGGATCTACATCCGCCAGGGCCTCGGTAGCCCGTTCATCGCCTCGGTGCTGGCGCACGAGATCTTCCACGCCTGGAACGTCAAACGGCTCCGCCCCGCCGAGCTGGTCCCCTACGATTACGGCCAGCCCCAGCCCACCACGCTGCTCTGGGTCAGCGAGGGCATCACCAGCTACTATGATGATGTCTCGCTCGTCCGCGGCGCTGTGTTCGACCGCGAGTTCTTCCTGAGGGTCACCGAGGGTGACATGGCCAGCGTCGATGCGGCAGGCGCCGTGGCCCTCGAGGACGCCTCGCTCACGACCTGGATCGGCCCCACCGACGGGACCGGCAGCATCTACTATTCGAAGGGCGCGGCGGCAGGCCTGCTGCTCGACATCCTGATCCGCGACGCCAGCGACAACCGGTCGTCGCTGGACGATGTCATGCGCGAGCTGTACGAAGAGACATACCGGCGCCGTTTCACCGGCTTCAGCGTGGACGATTGGTGGGACGCGGTACGACGTGCGGCCGGCGGCGACTCGTTCGAGAAGTTCTACAACCGCTACGTCGATGGACGTGAGCCGTATCCCTGGGCCGAGGTGCTCCCTCTGGCCGGGCTGCGGGTCTCCGTCGACACGACCCGCAGACCGCTGGTCGGGATCTTCACCGGCCAGGACAGCCTCGGCATCCGGGTCGCCGGCCTGGCCCAGGACGGCGCGGCCGCCGAGGCCGGCGTGCGCGAAGGCGACTACCTGCTCCGGGCCGGACCCGTGGCCATCGAAGACTTCGACAGTTTCGACGCTTTCCGCGCCCACTTCAGCGAGCTACCCGAAGGCACGCCGTACGAGCTGGTGGTGCGGCGCGGCGACGAGGAGCTGACGCTGCAGACGGAGCTCCGCATCCAGGAGGACGTCAGCCGCTCGCTGAGCATCGATCCGAACGCCTCGGAGAAGGCGGTGCGCATTAGAGAGGGGATACTTGGCGGGGTGAGGTAGAGAGAACCTCCAACATCCAACCTCCAACGTCCAACATTGAACGGGCACTTCGATGTTGGACGTTGGAGGTTGGATGTTCAATGTTCGAACGCCTGCATGGCATCGACGATCACCTCCCGGGCTCGACCCACGTGCTCCCATCCCAGCACCGCCGACTCTTTCCCTTCCAGCGCTTTGTAGTTGTCGAAGAAGTACTGCACCTCTTTGAGCAGGTGCGCCGGCAGGTCATCGATGTCGGTGACCTCCTCGAAGCGCGGATCCTCGTCGGGCACGGCCAGCACCTTCTCGTCCTGCCCTTTCTCATCGGTCATCATGAGGATGGCGATGGGTCGGGCCGAGAGGACGCAGGCGGTGAACGTGGGGTCGGTGACGAGAACCAGCGCGTCCAGCGGGTCGCCATCGGGGGAGAGCGTACCGGGTATGAAGCCGTAGTCGCCGGGATAGCTGACGGGCGAATGGAGAACCCGGTCCAGGCGGAAGACTTCGAGTTCGTGATCGAACTCGATCTTGTTGCGCGTCCCCTTGGGGATCTCGACGACGACGTTGACGATCTCGGGAGCCCTGTCGCCCGCATTCAGCGCTTCGATGCTCATGTCAACATCCTCCCCCTAGAGCGAGGAGTTCGAGGATGGGTCGATCGGGGAGCCGACGAACCACAATACGCCGAGCAGTATGGCGATGCCCAGCACATACGACACGACCCACGGCATCCCGTAGGCCGTGGGGACATCGCCGACGGCCATGCCGACCACACCGACCAGCAGGGCGTAGGGCAGCTGCGTGCGCACGTGGTCCACGTGATCGGACGCCGAGGCCATCGAGCTCAGGACCGTGGTGTCGGAGATCGGCGAGCAGTGATCGCCGAAGATGGCGCCGGCCAGCACCGAGCTGATCGTGCCCAGCATGACGGTGTACGGCACGTCGCCGGTGAACCCGATGCCGCCACCCAGGCTGACGGCCAGCGGTATGACCAGCGGGATCAGGATCGCCATGGTCGCCCACGAGGTGCCGGTGGCGAACGCGATCGCCGCCGCCGTGGCGAACACCGACACCGGCAGCAGGTGCATGGGGAAGCCGGCCGTCTGCAGCAGGTGGCTGAGATACTGCGCCGTGCCGACCGCCCCGGTCACCGCGCCCAGCGACCAGGCCAGTACCAGGATCACCATGGCGAGCACCATCGCCCGCAGGCCACCGGCCCAGGCCTCGATCGTCTCCTGGATCTTCAGCAGCCGCTGACCGGTCACCAGCAGGAACGCGACCATCACCCCGGCCAGCGAGCCCCAGAGCAGCGCGTGGAAGGCGTTCGCCGCGCCGAGGATCTCGGTCAGCGGGGCGGCGCGCCCCAGGCTCGAACGGCCGTCGAGATACAGACCCAGCAGCACGACCACGACGACCGTGATCACCGGGATCGCCGCGTTGTACCAGCGGTGCTTCGCGCCCTCTTTCGGCTCCATCAGCCCCCCGCTCGTATCGACCATCAGCTGCGCGTCCTCCCGGTAGAGGCCGTCGCCCGCCGCCGACCGTCGTTCAGCTTTCAGCATCGGGCCGAAATCCCGCTGCGTGAGCGAGACCAGCAGCACCATGGCCAGCGCGAGGATCGGATAGAACAGGTAGGGGATCGAGTGAATGAAGACCGTGAACGGATTCGCCCGGCCCAGTTCGCCGGCCAGCGCCGGGTCCGCCGCCGCCGTCTGCGCCGCCGCCGCCTGCAGCCCATCGGCGATCAGCGAGATCTCGTAACCCGCCCAGGTCGAGACGAAGATGATCGCCGCCACCGGCGCCGCCGTCGAGTCGACGATGTACGACAGCTTCTCCCGCGAGATCCGCAGCCGATCGGTGATCGGCCGCATCGTGTTGCCCACGATCAGCGTGTTGGCGTAGTCGTCGAAGAAGATGAACAGGCCGGACATGTAGGTGGCCAGCTGCCCGCGCCGCCGTGTGGTCGCCAGTGGTCGGACCGCCTCCACGATACCGTGCGTACCGCCGCTCCGGCCCATGATCCCCACCATGCCGCCCAGCATCAGGCTGAAGATCACGATCGCCGCATGGTCCGGATCGGCCAGCGCCGGCGCGATGAAGGCGTCGACCGTACGCAGCAGGGCGGCCAGCGGATTAAACCCCGCGAAGAAGAAGGCGCCCAGCCAGATACCGGCGAAGAGCGACACCACCACCTCGTGGGTGATCAGCGCGAGAACGATCGCCAACAACGGCGGCAGGATGCTGAACCAGCCCGGCAACACGGGCACGCCGAACTCGGCGCTCTGTCCCGCGGCCTCGACCCGGATCGGCAGGTCGGCGCCCCGGGCTACGGTCAGCCCGGTGATCTCCAGCAGCGCGCCCGGCGCCGCCGCACCCCTCTCCAGCGTCGCGCCGTCCCGGACCCGCACCAGACGCCACTCGATGGATGCGGCGGTGTCGGTGGGCAGCTCGACCGCTATGCCGAACGGCACATGCGTGAGCACGGTACGCGGGCCGGTGAGCTCGAGGACCGAGTCGTCCTGGGCGAAGCCGCCGGCGGGTGCCGCCAGCGTGCCCACCAAGAGCAGCGCTGATGTCAGGGTTAGTCGCATAGGTAGATGGTTTTCCCGGTTCGATGGATCCGGGATCATAGGGACCGGACGGCAGCCTTGTAAAGAGAGGCTTCCGAGGCGGTCCCCGGCACGGGCTAACACGTTGACACTGCGGCAAGTAAGTTGCTATACTCGCGGGGGCCCGCCAGGCCGTTCGGGGTGGCAGGGGGAATCGTGCAAACTGGACAGACTTCGGTCGTGATGGACGAGCGGGCCGTGCGACGCGCGATCGCTCGCATGGCACGCGAGATCGTCGAGCGCAACAACGGCACCGGCGGACTGGTGCTGATCGGCATCCATCGCCGTGGGGTCGACCTGGCCCAGCTGCTCGGCGACGAGATCGAGAAGAGCGAGGGTGGTAAGATCCCCATCGGGTCCCTCGACATCACGCTCTACCGCGATGACCTCAGCGTGATCGGTCCGCGACCGGTCATCGGTTCCAGCGACATTCCCAACATCGATAATCGCGCGGTGGTCATCGTCGACGACGTCAGCTACACCGGGCGCACGGCGCGGGCCGCGATGGACCACCTGGCCGACTACGGCCGGCCCGCCCGCATCTACCTCAGCGTGCTGGTGGACCGCGGCGGTCGCGAACTGCCGATCCAGCCGGACTTCGTCGGTCGCCACTTCGAGGTCACCCCGGCCGAGGATGTCGCCGTCCTGGTCCCCGGCGAAGACGGGCGACTTGCCGTTGAACTTCGCAAGACGGAGCGGGAGTGAGCGCAACGGTAACGTTCGGGAAAGATCTCACGGGGCTCGAGCAGCTCAGCGCCGAACAGATCAAGACGATCCTCGATGTCGCAGAGCCCTTCAAGGAGATCAGCGAGCGCCCGATCAAGAAAGTCCCCGTGCTCCGCGGGAAGACGATCGTCAACCTGTTCTACGAGCCTTCCACTCGTACACGCGTCTCGTTCGAGTTCGCGGAGAAGCGGCTGTCCGCAGACACGGTGAACATCTCGGCCACCGGGTCATCGGTGGTGAAGGGCGAGAACCTGGTCGACACCGCGCGCAACCTGGAGGCGATGCGCATCGACATGGTCGTGATGCGGCACGGCTCGTCCGGCGCCGCCCAGTTCCTGGCCGACCGCATCCCGTCCAACGTGATCAACGCCGGCGACGGTCAGCACGAGCATCCGACCCAGGCGCTCCTCGACATGCTCACCATCCGCGATCACCGCGAGCGGATCGCCGGCCGCAAGGTGTGCATCGTCGGGGACATCCTCCACTCCCGGGTGGCGCGCTCGAACATCTACGGCCTGCTGAAGCTGGGCGCCGAGGTCGCCGTCTGCGGGCCGCGCACGCTCATCCCACACGGCATAGAGGATCTGGGCGTACAGGTCTTCAAGCGGATCGAGGAAGCGATCGAGTGGGCGGACGTGCTCAACGTGCTGCGCCTGCAGCTCGAGCGGATGAAGGCCGGCTACATACCATCGCTCCGCGAGTACAACCGCTTCTTCGGCATATCGATGGCGCGCCTCGAGAGGGCGCCACACGACATCCTCATCCTGCACCCCGGCCCGATGAACCGGGGGGTGGAGATCGACTCGCACGTCGCCGACGGGCCGCACTCGGTGATCCTGCAGCAGGTGACCAACGGTGTGGCCGTGCGCATGGCCGTGCTCTACCTGCTCGCCGGCGGCCAGCCCGAGCGGGCGGAGCTGGCGAAGCGGGAGCGGGGATCATGAGCCGGCCCATCCTGCTCAAGGGCGGTCGGGTGATCGACCCGTCGCAGCAGCTCGACGCCGTCCGCGACCTGCTGATCGTCGACGGTCGGGTGGCGGGCGCCAGCGACCGGCCGCCGGACGGGACCGCCGTGATCGACTGCGCCGGGCTGGTGGTCGCTCCGGGTCTGGTCGACTTGCACGTGCACCTCCGCGAGCCGGGCGACGAGCACAAGGAGACGATCGCGTCCGGCGCCCGGGCCGCCGCGGCCGGCGGCTTCACATCGGTGTGCGCCATGCCCAACACGCGGCCCCCGATCGACGATCCGGCCGCCGTCGGCTTCGTCCGGGCGGAGGGTGAGCGGGCCGGCTTCGCCCGCGTCTATCCGGTGGGCGCGGTGTCGGTCCAGCTCGCGGGTGAGGAGATGACCGAGATCGGCGAGCTGGTGGCGGCCGGCGCCATCGCGGTCTCCGACGACGGTCGACCGGTATGGGATTCGGGGCTGCTGCGCCGCACCCTGGAGTACATCCAGACCTTCGAGATCCCTTACTTCTCCCACAGCGAGGACCTGGGCCTGAGCGCCGGCGGCGTGATGAACGAGGGCCCCGTGTCCACCAGCCTGGGCTTGCGGGGGATCCCCGCCGCCGCCGAAGATGCCGCCGTCGCCCGAGATTGTGCGATCGCGGAACTTACCGGCGGCCATCTGCATATCTTACACGTCTCCACCCGTGGCGCTGTCCGGCTGATTCGGGCCGCCAGGGAGCGTGGGGTAAGGGTCACCGCCGAGGTGACGCCTCACCACCTGGCCCTGACCGACGAAGCCGTCCGCGGTTACCGCACCGAGGCCAAGATGAACCCGCCCCTCCGGTCGGCCGCCGATGTTCAGGCTGTGCGGGACGGGCTCGTCGAGGACGTGATCGACTGCATAGCGACCGACCATGCGCCGCACCACTACGAGGACAAGGAGCGCGAGTTCGATGACGCGCCGTTCGGCGTCATCGGGTTGGAGACGGCCCTGGCTGTATGTATCCGCGAGATGGTGACGTCGGGCCGCATGACGCTCCCGGAGCTGATCGATCGAATGTCGTGCCGACCCGCCCGGATCGCCGGGTTGGCTGCCGGAACGCTTTCCGAGGGCTCGGCCGCCGACGTCATGATTTGTGATCCCGAGGAACGCTGGGTCTGCGAGCCCGAGAAGTTCCTCAGCCTGAGCCGCAACACTCCGTTCGCCGGCCAGGAACTGCTGGGCAGGGTGGCGCTCACCCTCGTAGGCGGTCGACCGGTGTTCGACCGTGGAGGCCGGGTCGCCGCGGCAGCTGCCGAGAAGAGTTGAACGATATGGCTGACGACGTACAGCGCGAAGTCGATGGGCTCCTCAAGGAGCGGGAAAAATACGAGGCCTTCATCAAGCGGCTCGAGTCGGAGAAGGCGACGACCACCGAGCGTGCCTACGCGCGCGTGCGAGGGGACTACGCGCGCCGACTCCGGGAGGTCGAAGAGAAGCTGGGAGCCCACGGCAACTCATTGCAGGGCAAACTGCGGCAGCTGAGTTCGAAGGTCAGCCAGCTGGAGGCGCGGCGCGAACAGCAAGCCGAAGAGCTCGACGAGGCTCAGTTACGCCGCAACGTGGGCGAGTACCCTGACGACAAGGAGTGGTCCGAGCTCGAAAGCCGCATGCTCACCTCGCTTCGCGAGACCGAGCGCGACCTCGAGTCGGCCCGCTCCGAGATCGGGCGTCTGCAAGAGATCGTCGCCAGCGTCCAGGGCGCGGAAGCGCCACCGCCGCAGCCGGGAGCGGCGCCGCCGCCGCCTCAGCAGCCGGCGCCGCAACAGCCTCAGCCCCAGCCTTCGGCGCCGCCTCAGCCCCAGCCGGCGCCACCGCCTCCGCCCCCGGAGCCCGCCGAGGAGGAGGGTTTCCTCTCCCTGGAGGAGCTGGTGCTGGAGGACAAGGACCCCGAGGAAGCGCTGACCGGTGCGGGCTCCGCAGAGCCTCCGGACAGTGATCCTTTCGCCGGGACCGACCTGGACCCGTTCGCCGAATCGGACGAACCCGAGAGCTCCGGTGAGGGTGATGTCACCGACGAGCTGGCGTTCCTCGAATCGCTGTCTTTGGGTGGCGGCGGTGGGGAGGAAGAGGGCGAAACGTCGTTCTCGTTTCTGGAGCAGCACGGCAGCGGCACGCCACAGACCATCATCTGCCCCCACTGCTCTGCCGCCAACGAGCCGGCGGAATGGTACTGCACCGAGTGCGGCGAAGAGTTGCCGGCCGAATGATGTCGTAGCGGGGATATCGACGCGCTCCACGGGTCGTGCCTCGACAATCCCCGTAAAAAAGAGCGCCGCGTTCGCGGCGCTCGTTGTGCCGGGTCTCGCAGTGCTCCCTTGCGGCCCGATCAGCTCTCCGCGCCCAGCCGATGCACGTGCGCCGCCAGCCGCGCCTTCGAGCGCGACGCGGTATTGTCGTGGATGATTCCACGGGATGCCGCCCGGTCCAGGAGGCTGGCCGCGTCTCGGTAGTACTCGGCGGCCTGGGCGGCGTCGGTCGCCGTTCGCACGCGCTTCACCGCCGTGCGCAGCCGGCTCCGCACCGCCTTGTTCTGGACACGGCGACGCTCGCTCTGACGTAGACGCTTGATCGCGGACTTCGTGTTCGGCACGTACTTCTCCAGTTCGTTCCGGTTGTCGGTGCCGGAAGGCGCAACGGTCGCGGTTGGCGCCGCCGGCGATTAGCCTCTCCAGATGATGGGCCGGTGAAGGATATTCCGTCCCCCTCGGGGTGTCAACCCGCGAAACCCCAGCTTTGACAAGGGATTTGGCCACCTATAGTTTCTAGGCTAGTGATCCGCGGACGTCCGACACTCCTGTTCGAAAGGCCGAGCCTGGTTTCGCCATCAGGCCCGTCTCGCGTGGCCGCTGACCAGCGCTCGCCCTTCCGCCGTGCCCGACGGACGGCGGCCGGTGGGCTGAAGGGGGAGATGAGAGGATGAGGCTTCCAGCGCCGTCCCGTTCTCGTGCCGTCGAGGCGGATGACCGATTTATCGTCGAGCTCGAGCGCTTTCAGGGCCCGCTCGATCTTCTCCTCCATCTCATCCGCTCCCAAGACATAGACATCTTCGACATACCGATCGCCGAGATCACCGAGCAGTTCGTCCGCTTGATCGAGGGGGTCGAGGAGCGCCTGTCCCTGGAGGAGGCTGGTGAGTTCCTCGAGATGGCCGCTACCCTCGTCCGGATCAAGGCTCAGATGCTGCTGCCGCGACGGGATGACCTGCTCGAGGACGAGGATCCGCGCTCCGAGCTGGTTCGGCGGCTGCTCGAGTACGAGTTCTTCCGGGAGATGGCGTATACCCTCGCCGACGCCGAGGCGGATCGCGCGCGGCATCGGAACAAGGGCTATATCGAGCCGCGGCGACCACCCGATGTGTCCGAGCTTCCCCTCGAGCTCTCTCTCGACGATTTCCTCGCCGTGGCCGTCTCGCTGCCTGCGCCGCCGGTGCGCACGCCGCATCGGGCACCGGTCCGGCCGGTGACGGTGGACGAGAAGGTCGACCTGTGGCTTCGTGCGTTGAAGGAGAAGGCTCGGGTACCGTTCGAGTGGTTCATGCGCCGCTGGCGCACCCGGATCCATGCCGTGATGTCTTTCCTCGCCGCGCTCGAGCTGGCGAAACGCGGGAGCATACGGCTGCGCCAGGAGCGCCATTTCGGAACTCTATGGGTGTATCGCGGTGAAGGCGACGAGGATAGTTGAGGCGGTCCTCTTCGCCAGCGAGACACCGCTGGCCCCGGCGGAGATCGCCCGGGCCAGCGGCGATCTCTCGGCGAAGGAGGTGGAGCAGGCGATCGCCGAGCTGTGCCAGGAGTACGAGGAAGAGGACCGGGCCTTCCAGATCTATCCCCTCGGCGACGGCTACCAGATCCTCTCGCGCCCGGAGTACGCGCCCTACCTGGAGCGCTTCGATTCGGTAACGCGAACGAACAAGCTGTCGCGTGCGGCGCTTGAGACGCTGGCTATCATCGCCTATCGGCAGCCCGTCAGCCGGCTGGACATCGAGGATCTGCGCGGCGTCAACGCGGCCGGCGTCCTGCGGAACCTGCAGGAGCGGGGGCTGATCGAGGTGGTGGACCGGGCCGAGGGATTGGGACGCCCGCTCCTCTACGGAACGACGGGGCGCTTCCTCGACCACTTCGGACTCCGCTCGCTCGAGGATCTGCCCCGGCCGGAGGAGCTGCAGATCGCGCTGCGTTCCGGGGAATGACGGCGAAGACGCCGGATTCCGGCGAGGCGGTCCGGCTCCAGAAGTACCTGTCGCGCGCGGGCGTCGCCTCGCGACGCGCCGCCGAGCGGCTCATCGGCGAAGGCCGCGTGTCGGTGGACGGCACGGTGGTCACCGAGCTCGGGACCCGCGTGGTTCCCGGGCAGCAGGTCGTTCGCGTCGACGGCTCGGAAGTCGGCCTCAACCCGATCCGCTGGATCGCGACCTACAAGCCCGCCGGCTACCTGACGACGCGCCGCGACGACCGCGGTCGCCCGACGGTTTATTCGCTGTTGCCGGATCGCTGCGAGGACCTGTTTTACGTGGGTCGACTCGATCGCCTGACCGAAGGTCTGCTGATCTTCACCAACGAAGGCGATACGGCTCACCGCTTGCTGCACCCGAAGTACGAGATCCCGCGGCGCTATCGCGTGGAGGTCGAGGGTGATGTGGGCGCGGCGGAGGCCCGCCGCCTCGAGCGCGGCGTGCCGCTCGATGACGGATTGGCTGCGGCGGAGGACGTTCGGGTCGATTCGGACGCCGGCCGACGCGGTAACAGCGAGATCCACCTGACGTTGCGCGAGGGACGCAAACGGGAAGTCCGTCGCATGATGGAGGCTCTCGATCTGCCGGTGAAACGGTTGGTTCGCGTCTCGTTCGGCCCCATCGAGATCGGCGACCTGTCACCGGGTGCGTGGCGCGAGCTCACGGACGGAGAGATCCGGTCACTTCGTGCGGCGGTCGGCATGGGGGAAGACGATGGAAATACGTAATACGCGGGTCCTGATCCTCGGCGGCTCGGGTCTGGTCGGGATGGCGATCGCTCGCCAGATGCTGCCCCACGAGCCGGCTCGTCTCACGATCACCGCGCTCACCGAAGAGGAGACGGAAGAGCCGTTCGCCGAGCTCCAGAAGGCAGCCGGGGACGCGACCGAGGTGGCCCGGGCCTGGGGCGACCTGTTCGTGGCCACCGAGTTCAAGGACACGCCGAGACGCGAGCTGATAGAATCGGCCGAGAAGCGGACCCGCCTGCTCGACGACGTCTACGGCGCGCTCGACGAGGGGCGCCTGCGGCGCGCCTTCTTCTACAGCCTCCTTCAGGATGAGAAGCCCGACATCATCATCGACTGCGTCAACACCGCCACCGCCATCGCCTACCAGGACGTCTTCACCAGCGTCAAGGAGATCCGGGCGGCCATCGGGCAAGGTGATGATGTCGGGGACATCGTCGAGCGGCACCTGACGGTTCTCTACATGCCGCAGCTGATCCGCCATGTGCGGATCCTGCTGGAGGCGCTGCGCGACGCGGGGGTCGAGTTCTATCTCAAGGTCGGGACCTCGGGGACCGGCGGCATGGGCCTCAATGTCCCGTTCACGCACTCCGAAGCGCGGCCGTCCAACATGCTGCTGGCGAAGTCGAGCGTGGCCGGCGCGCACTCTCTGCTCCTCTTCCTCACCGCCCGGACGCCCGGCGCACCGGCGGTGAAGGAGATCAAGCCCACCGCGGCGATCGCCTGGAAGGCGATCCGCAAAGGCCGGTTGCGCTGGCGTGGCCAGGAGATCCCCCGGTTCGACGCCACCGATCCGGTGCCCCTCGAGCGGGCCCTCCACGATGGCGCCGGCAGCTGGAAGGAGCTGGGCGGCGGCCTGGAGGCGGTGTACATCGACATGGGCGAGAACGGGCTGTTCAGCAAGGACGAGTTCGAGACGATATCGGCGCTGGGTCTGATGGAGCTGGTGACCACCGAGGAGATCGCGACGGCGGTGCTGCGCGAGATCCGCGGACAGCCCACGGGCCTCGACGTGGTTTCGGCTATCGACGGCGCGGCCATGGGCCCCACCTACCGGGGGGGTGTGCTGCGTGAGCTCGCCCTGAAACGCATGGAGGAGCTGGAGCAGGAGACCGGTAGCCGCAGCGTCGCCTTCGAGATGCTCGGTCCGCCCCGCTTGAGCAAGCTGCTGTTCGAGGCGTATATACTCGAGAGGCTGTACGAGACGCTGCCCGCCGCCGCCGATCTCGACCCGGACGAGACGGCCGCCGCGGCGGAGTCGTTCCTGCGTGAGAACGATGAGGCACGCATCAACATACTGTCGATCGGCTTGCCGATCCTGAACGCCGACGGCAAGACGGTGCTGCGCGGGCCCGACGTCAAATCGCGTCCCGAATCCGGGGCCGAGGTGGACGAGCGTGTTATCTCCCGGGGGTGGGTCGATCTTCGCTCGCAGAACTGGGAGACCTGGCGGGGACGGATCCGTAAGTACCTCGACGAGGTCAGGGCACAGCCGGGCCCGGACGAAGGCTCGGTCGCCGATGCGGATCTCTCCACCCGCAGCAATCGCCTGCGGCCCGGCGCGGCGGCCGCCTGGGTCTTCAAGTTCGAGGATGGCGGCCTGCGCCTGAAGCGCTGAGTCGAGCCGCCGCGTAGTGTCTTTGTCTGATCGCGAACCGTTCAACGGAGGTTGCGAGTCCGGATGACCGATGACGTGACGGTGGAGAAGCAGAAGAAAGGCAAGAACGACCAGCTGAGCCTCGACCCGGTGGTGAGCACCGCCGGTCTCGAGCTCGCCGAGGCGATCACCGAACAGGTGCGCAAGCGCATCGTCGGCCAGGAGTACATGGTCGAGCGCATGCTGCTGGGACTGCTCACCGGCGGCCACGTCCTCCTGGAAGGCGTGCCCGGGCTGGCGAAGACGATGACGATCCGGACGATCGCCGAGACCATCAGCACCAGCTTTCAGCGCATCCAGTTCACGCCCGACCTGCTTCCCGCCGACGTCGTCGGCACGATGATCTACAATCAGAAGACCGGCGAGTTCGCGCCGCGGCCGGGCCCGATCTTCTCGAACATCATCCTGGCCGACGAGATCAACCGGGCGCCGGCGAAGGTGCAGTCCGCGCTGCTCGAGGCGATGCAGGAGAAGCAGGTCACCATCGGCGGCCAGACCTTCAAGCTCGACGAGCCGTTCCTCGTCCTCGCCACCCAGAACCCGATCGAGCAGGAGGGCACCTACCCGCTGCCCGAAGCGCAGGTCGACCGCTTCATGCTCAAGCTGAAGATCGGTTATCCGTCGCGGGACGAGGAAAAGGAGATCATGCTACGCATGGCTCCGGGCGAGGCGATCCCGGTCGAGGCGGTCACAGAGCCGAAGGCGATCATCGAGGCGCGGGGCGACATCGTGCGGCTGTACATGGACGACAAGATCGCCGACTACATCGTCGATCTCGTGCACGCCACCCGCGAACCTGCCGACTACGGCGTACCCGAGCTGGTACCGCTGATCGAGTACGGCGCGTCCCCACGCGCCACCATATATCTGGCGCAGACCAGCCGGGCTCACGCGTACCTCCGTGGTAGGGGCTACGTGATCCCCGACGATGTGAAAGCCGTGGCGCCGGACGTCATGCGGCATCGGATCATCACGACCTACGAGGCGGAGGCCGAAGAAGTGACCGCGGACGAGATCGTCCGCCGCGTGCTGGAGGCGGTCGAGGTGCCCTGACCAGGTGAACATCCAACGTCCAACGTCCAAC
>JAACAK010000112.1:44462-45400 GCA_011774835.1 Candidatus Kutchimonas denitrificans
TTGAAAGTTGGACGTTGGACGTTAGATGTTCATATAATAAACCAACATGGCCGCAACGACCCAATCCGTACCGCGTGAGGTTCTCCGCCAGGTCAAGCTGATCGAGCTCCGCACTCGCGGCCTGGTCAACACCGTGTTCAGCGGCGAGTACCAGTCGGTGTTCAAGGGACACGGGATGGAGTTCGCCGAAGTTCGAGAGTACGCCGCCGGCGACGACTACCGCAGCATCGATTGGAACGTGTCCGCCCGCATGGGTCACCCCTACGTCAAGAAATACACCGAGGAGCGCGAATTGACTGTGCTCTTCGCGGTCGATCTGTCCGGGTCCGAGCAATTCGGAACGCGGGGCCGGTTCAAGGCCGAGCTGGCCGCCGAGGTCGCCGCGGTGCTGGCGATGGCGGCGATCAAGAACAACGATCGGGTGGGTCTCGTAACGTTCACCGATCGGGTCGAGGAGTTCGTGCCGCCGAAGAAGGGTCGCCGCCACGCGTTGCGCCTGATCCGTGACCTGCTGGCGTTCCGACCGACGGGGCGGGGAACCGACCTCAGGGTAGCCCTCGATTACCTGGGTCGAATCGTCCGTCACCGGGCGATCATATTCCTGATCTCCGATTTCCTCGACGCCGACTTCGAGCGATCGCTCAAGGTCGTGAGTCGCCGGCACGATGTCGTCGCGGTCACCGTTTCCGACCCGCGCGAGCACGCGATTCCCGATGTCGGGTACCTCGAGCTGGTCGATGCGGAAACCGACCGGCGCGTCGTCCTCGACTCGGGCAATCGCTACGTCCGCGAGCAGTTCGAGTACCTGGCCAACGAGGAGGAAGTTCGCCTCCGCCAGCTGCTGCGTCGCCTGTCGATCGACCAGATCGAGATTCAGACCGATCGCTCTTACGTCAAGCCGCTGATCGAGTTCTTCCACGCCCGGGAGCGGAAGCTGA
>JAACAK010000112.1:45422-73012 GCA_011774835.1 Candidatus Kutchimonas denitrificans
GCCCGGGTATCCTTCCCGGAACTGCCCGATACGGGGGCGCTGGCCGCGCTCGGACCGCCCCGCACCGCCGGCGACGAACCGGCCGGGACGCGCACCGCCCACTATCAGCTCACCGCCTGGCAGCTGGGCCAGCTCGAGCTTCCCGAGGCCGCGCTGATCGTCAATCCGGACGGTGCCGAGCGTGCCATCCCGTTTCCTGAGGTCATCGTACAGGTCGTCTCCGCCCTCCCGGAAGGAGCCGATGCCGATACCCTGGCGTGGAAGCCGCCGGCGGATGTGATTGGAGGCAACTGGAGCCTGGGCGAGAAGCTGGCGGCGGCCGCTCTGCTGGTGGCCCTCTTCGTCGTCGGCGCCCTCTATCTGAGGCGTCGCGGTGCGGCGGAGCCGGTGTCGCCGCCGCCGACCAAGACGCCGCGTGAGCGCGCCCTGGAGGCGTTCGACGGGCTGCTGGAAAGCGGGCTGATCGAGGCTGGCGAGTTGAAGGGGTTCTATTCGGGAGTGTCCCAGGTACTGCGACAGTTCCTGGCCGAGAGCGATCCGGCTTGGGGTCTCGATCTGACCACCCGGGAGATCCTGGCCGAGGTCGCCCGGGATGGTGTGACCGCGGAGGCGCATGCTCGGTTGCAGGTTCTGCTGAAAGAGGCCGATCAGGTCAAGTTCGCGCGGCGCCGTCCGTCGCGCATCCGGGCCGGGCGCGCCCTCGAGGCGGCCCGCGATTGGGTCGCCGACTTCGTGCGTCTCGAGCCAGCGCCCGAGCCTGGTGTCGAGGACCAGGTCGAGATCGACCCCCTGGTGGAGGGTGGTGTGTTGCCGGGCGACGATGCCCTCGCCGCGATCGAGAGCGTCTTCATGGGAGAGCCGGGGCAGGGCGACGGCGGCGCGGCAGGAGAGCCGACCGACGATGACGAGGAGGAGCGGGGATGACGTTCGAATCGCCTCTGGCTCTGCTGCTCTTGCTCATCTTTCCGGCCGTGTGGTTCTGGCGTCGCGGCGTTCGGGGCGGTTTCCGGTTCTCCCGTGGTGACGTGGCGGCGCGCTCGGGCCGTCGAGTGAGCCGCTGGCTCGGCGCCCTGCCGTCGACGCTTCGCGGTCTGGCGCTGGTCGCGCTGATCGTCGCCCTGGCTCGCCCCCAGACCGGCGTGGCAACGGAGGAGATCGACGCCGAGGGGATCGCCATCGCGCTGGTCGTCGACATCTCGAGCTCGATGCTCGCGCTGGATATGCAGCCGCTCGACCGCCTGGAGGTGGCCAAGCGCACGGTCCTCGAGTTCGTTCGCAACCGTGAGTACGATCGAATCGCGCTGATCGCGTTCGCCGGCGAGGCGATGACCCAGGTGCCCCTGACCATCGACTATCGGGTACTCGAGGGCGCGATCAACGATCTGGAGGTCGACCTGCTGGAAGACGGCACCGCCATCGGTACGGCGCTGGCCACTGCCGCCAACCGGTTACGGCGCGCGCCCGGCGAATCCAGAGTGGCCATCCTGCTCACCGATGGAGAGAACAACCAGGGGGAGGTGGATCCGGTCACCGCCGCCCGCGCCGCGGCGGCTTACGGGATACGCACCTATACCGTCGGCGTCGGCAGCGAAGGCGTAGCACCCGTGCCCATCGGCCGCGGCCCGCTGGGAACCGAGTACGCCAACATGCGGGTGCGTCTCGATGAGGATCTGTTGCGGCGGATAGCGGCGATCACGGGTGGCCAGTACTTCCGCGCCACCAACGCCCGGGCATTGGAGGAGATCTATCGGCACATCGACGAGCTGGAAAAGACCCCCGTGAACGTGCGGCGCTATATCGAGTTCAGTGACCATTTCCGCCCGTTCGTGCTCCTCGCCTGTCTGTTCGTACTGGCCGAATGGATGCTTCGGGCCAGGCGATACCCGCTCTACGTCTGATGGCTCGGCGGCGCGCGTTCGGAGGCGAACGGTGAGGTTCGAGCATCCGCTCTGGGTCTGGCTCGGTATCCTGGCGGCGGCGGCGGGAGTCGCCCTGGTCTATCTCTGGCATCGACGCCGCCGCGGCGCGCTGGATGCGCTGGGCAGCTCGGGCATGCTCGAGCGGCTGACCGGGGTCGACCTGACCGGAACGCCGCACCGACGCGGCGCGCTGGTGGCAGCCGCGTTGGGCCTGATGGGGTTCGCCCTCGCCGGGCCCCAGTGGGGGGCCGAGGAAGTGGAGGAGCAGACGGTGGCGTTGAGCGTGGTGCTCGTCCTCGATATCTCCGAGTCGATGTGGGCCGAGGATGTGACACCCAATCGGTTCGAGCGTCAGCTCCTCGAGGCGCGGCGGCTGGTCAACGAGCTGGCCGGTCACCGGCTGGGGCTCGTGGTTTTTGCCGGGTCGGCGTATCCGCTGTCGCCGCTCACCGTCGACCACAGCGCCCTGCGACTCTACCTGGACGCGGCGGACCCGTCGATGGCCGGCACGCCCGGCTCATCGCCGGCGTCGGCGATCGGCGCGGCCGTGGAGCTGCTGGGCGACGAACCGACCGAGGACGGCGATCGGGCCATCGTCATGTTGAGTGACGGCGAGTCGCACGACGAGGACGACCAGGTGCAGAGCGCGGCGCGAGCCGCCGCCGCTCAGGGCATTCGCATCTTCGCGGTGGGGATCGGCAGCGATCGCGGCGAACCGATCCCGCGGTACGATCGGGTGGGCGAGCGGATCGGCGGTTTCAAGCGCGACTCGACCGGCGAGGTCGTGCTCAGCCGCATGGAGGCCGAGCCGCTGGCGGACGCGGCGGATCGGACCGGCGGCTTCTGGACTCGCGCCGATGCGGCCGGCGTCAGCCGCGTGCTCGCCGGGCTGGCCGAACTGGAAGCCGGGCATGGCCAGGTGACTCGCGGGGTCCGCTGGACGCCCCGCTTCCAGTGGTTCGTCGCCGCGGCGCTGATGCTGCTGGCCACCGACTGGGCCTGGGCCCGGAGGGCACAACGATGAGCGCGCTCCGTACGGCTCTGGTACTGCTCGTGGCCGCTCTCGGCTTCCGGATGCTTCCCCAGCAGGAGGCGGGAAACCGGTCCTACCGCCGGGGCGACTACCCGGAAGCCATCGAGCGATACCGCGAGGCGATCGCCCGCAGCGGCGGCTCGCCGCGCCTGCAATACAACCTGGGCACGGCGCTCTCGCAGCTGGGTGACCCGGCGGCGCGGGAGCGGCTGCTCGCCGCCCTGGCGGCCCAATCGCCGGAGCTTCGGGCCCGCGCCTTCTATAACCTGGGGAACGCGCTGGCGTTCGGTTCGGACGCGGAGGGGCCAGGAGAAGAGGAGCTGCAGGCCGCGATCGAGGCCTACCAACGCGCGCTGCTCCTCGACCCGGAGAGGGAGGAGGCGCGCTGGAACCTGGAGCTGGCGATGCGACGGCTGGAGGAGCGACAGAACCAGGCCCCGGCACGGGGCCCGGAACCACCGCCGCAGGCGCCCCAGCAGGGCGAGGGACCCGGTTCCCCCGATCGCCCGCAGGCGGGCGGTGAGGGGTCGGGGGTTCCAGAGCCCGGCCCGACGCAACCCCGGGGCGCGCGAACCGATGCGTCGAACGCCCCGTTCCCGCAGGAGCTCGCCGAGCAGATCCTGAGGGCGGTCGAGGAACGGGAGCGGACGCTCCAGCGCGAGAAGCTCAGACGCCAGCGCCAGCGTACCCGGGGGCCCGACTGGTGATACGCGAGCTCGTCCTCGGCGTCACGGCGGCCCTCGCCGCGGCCCTCCCTCAGCAGGGTGGGGAAGTCGAAGTGAGCGCCGCGCTGAACCGGCAGACGGCGGAGGTCGGCGAAACGGTGACGCTGACGGTGACGTTGCGGGCACCGGGTCTGCGGGTCTGGTCCATCGAGGACCCGAGCTTCGAGTCGCTGGAGCTTATCTCCTCGAGCGATCGGAACACGTTCCGGTTCTCCAGCTCGTTGGGTGCGGTGAGAGAGCTGGCCCGGGAATACACGCTACGCGCTCTGGAGCCGGGCGGGGTTACGATTCCGCCGGTCCGCATCACGGTGGAGGGTGTGACCTACGAAACCGACGCCCTGAGGCTAGTCGTCGAGCGCATGGGGAGCGCGACCGAGATTCCCCGGAGCATGGGGCCGCGCCCGGAGGAAGAAGTGGCGGTCCGGCTATGGGTCGAGCCCGAGACCGTGTACGTGGGTCAGCAAGTCACGATGACCGTCGGCGCCTTCTTCGACCCGCTGATCCGCAGCCGGCTCCAGCGGCAGCCCGAGTACCGACCCCCGGAGCTGCAGGGGTTCTGGATCGCCGACCTGCCCGGCAGCTCGCGGCCCGAGCGTCGCGTGGTGGGCGGTCGCGAGTATTTCGTGCAGATCTACCGACGGGCGCTGTTCGCGCTGAGCCCGGGAGGTCAGCGCATTCCGCCGGCCTCGGTCATCTATGAGGTGCGACGCGGGTTGATCTACGCGCCGGAGACCTTCCAGGTGGAAAGCGCGCCGGTCACCGTGTTCGTCAAGCCGCTGCCCCGAGAAGGGGCGCCGGCGGACTTCGCCGGCGCTGTGGGCCGCTACGAGACGGAGATCTGGTTCGACCGGTCCCAGCTGCGAGCCGGGGAGGCGGTGCACCTGTGGCTCGATGTCCAGGGATCCGGAAACCTGAGCTCGCTGGCCCGACCGGAGATGCCCGAGATAGCCGGCGTACGGGTCTACGAGGGCGGCGAGGAGGCCGAGGTCCAGCTCCGGGGCACCGAGTTCGCCGGACACAAGCGGTTCTCCTGGGTCCTGGTGCCCGAGCGGCCGGGCCAGTTCGTTCTGCCCGCTTTGCGTATCCCCTACTTCGATCCGTGGGAGGCGCGCTACTCGGTGGCGCGGACCGAGCCGGTGACCTTGACGGTCGACCGTCCGGCCGCGGCCGGAGTCGTACCAGCCACGGGCGGCAGCGCGCTGCGATTCGTCAAGGCCGAGCCCGGACGGCAGCCCCTCGATCTGGCGAGGCGTACCGGGTTCTGGCTCGTTCAGCTGCTCGCTCTCGGTGTGCTGCTGGCCTCCTTCGCTTTCGGTCGCTACCGGCTCCGAACGCCAGCGTTGCGCCGGCCACGCGCTCAGCGGCGCCAGCAGGTGCTGCGGGATCTGCGGCCCCTGGCCAGCTCGGGTGACGCCGCCTTCTTCGGGCAGCTGCGAGCCGCGCTGCTCTCCTGGCTCCAGTCGCGGCTGCATCAGCCAGGCCTCGCGGGCCGAGGGATGGTCCAGCTCCAGCACGGACTCGAGGATGCGGGGGTACCGCCGGACGTGGCGCTGGAGGTGATCGGCCTGCTCGAGCGCTGCGGCCGTCTGCGATATGCGCCGGATCCGCCTGGCGCGTCGGTCGCTCTCGACAGCCTCGCCGAGGCCGAGCGGCTGATGACCCTGGTCGACCGGGAGGCGGTATCCGAGAAACGGCTCCGGGCCACCCTGATGCAGACCGGCGGCGGCGCCCTGGCCATCGCCGCGCTGCTGGTCCTGCCCGGTATCGGGGTCGGTCAGACGAACGCTTCCGACGGGGAGCGCTGGTTCGACCAGGGCGTGGAGGCCTACGGTCGGGGGGCGTATACCGAGGCCGCCCAGCTGTTCGAGCTGGCGCGAAGCGCCCGGCCGCGGGATCCCAACGTTCTTTTCAATCTGGGCAACGCCTATTACGAGCTCGGCCGGAAGGGCGAGGCGGTGGCCCTGTGGATCCGATCGTTGCGCCTGCGCCCGCGTGACGACGATGTCCGGTACAACCTGAGGCTGGCCGTCGGCGATGATCCGGTGGTCGGAAGCGCGCTCAACCCGCTGCCGCTTTCCCCTGACGAGCTCGCGCTGATCTTCTCGGCCCTCTGGATCGGCGGTTGCGCGGCCCTGATCGCCCGGCGCCGTTGGCGCAAGGGATGGCTGACCTTCGCCGGCGGCACGGCCCTGCTCCTCGGACTCGCCGCCGCCGCCCTGATGCTCTATCCCCGCGCCGAGTACGCCATCGTCGCCGCCGATGACGCGGCGCTCCGCGCCGGTCCGGTGCGGCAGAGCGAGATCCTCGCCTCACCGCCGCTCGGCAGCGCCTACCGGGTCATCGAGCAGCGCGGCGGCTGGTTGCGGGTGTCTCGTGGAGTGGAGAGCGAGGGTTGGATCAACGCCGCGCAGGTGCAGCTGATCGACGGGTGAGCCGCCCGAGCTATTCGGCCGGGCCTTCCCGCTCCTCGACCAGCGGCACGAATCGGCAGCGCGTGATGAACCGATCTTCGAATCTACTGCCCGACCGCCGGATCTGATACAGGTCCTGGTCGATACGCCCACCGATCGGTATCACCAGACAGCCGCCGTCGCTCAGCTGCTCCAGTAACCGTTCGGGCAGTCGCTCGGCGCCCGCCGTGACCAGGATTCCATCGAACGGCGCCTCCTCCGGCCACCCCTGGGCGCCGTCGGCCACCCGGTACTCGATGTCGGTGTAGCCCAGATCGTCGAGCAGCTGTCGGGCCGTGCGCGACAGCACGGCGATTCGTTCGATCGTGTACACCTTGTCGACGATCTCGGCCAGGACCGCCGTCTGATACCCGCTGCCGGTGCCGACCTCGAGGATCCGGTCGCTGGGTTTCGGCTCCAGCGCCTCGGTCATCGCCGCCACGATGTACGGCTGTGAGATCGACTGCCCCGCCTCCAGCGGCAGGGCCGTGTCGTCGTGGGCGTGGCGCTCGTGGCCGGCGACGACGAACCGGTGGCGCGGAACACGCTCCATGGCTTCCAGCACCCGGGGATCGGTCACGCCCCGTTGCTTGATCTGGGTCTCGACCATGTCGCGCCGCGCCGCGGCGAACTCATCCTCGCTCAAGAGATGGGCTCCACTCTGCGGGTAGGTGTTCAACCATAGGGCCGGCCGACCCCGCTTCGCAAGCGAGCTTGACCGGTGATCGCCGCTTCCGATACGTTCGACCCGATGAATACGCCCAGTTCAGAGCGCGTGCGCCTTACCCAGTACAGCCACGGCGCCGGTTGAGCCTGCAAGCTAGGTCCGGTGGACCTGGCCAGCGTGCTCGAGGGTTTCGGGAGCGGGGCGCCAGCCGAAGTGCTGGTCGGACTCGACGCTCCCGACGACGCCGCCGTGTATGCGTGGGATGGTGAGCGGGCTCTGATCTCCAGCGTCGACTTCTTCACGCCGATCGTCGACGATCCGTACACGTTCGGCGCCATCGCGGCCGCCAATTCGCTCAGCGACATCTACGCGATGGGCGGCAGGCCGCTCTTCGCCCTCAACATCGTCGCCTTTCCCGCCGACGAGCTCGACTCGTCCGTTCTGGGGGCCATACTGCGTGGCGGACGTGACAAGGCGGCGGAGGCGGGCGTCCCGATCATCGGTGGCCACTCCATCGACGATCGGGAGCCCAAGTACGGCATGGCCGTGATCGGCGCCGCCCCGTCGAACGAGATCCTCCGCAAGGGCGAGGGCAGGGTCGGGGATCATCTGGTTGTCACCAAGGCCATCGGCACCGGCGTGATCGCCACCGGGATCAAGCGGGAGACCGCGCCACCGGAGGCGGAGGATGCAGCCGTCGACTCGATGCTGCGCCTCAACGCCGCGGCCCTCCAGCGGGTCCGGGCGCATGATCCGGGAGCCGTCACCGACGTGACCGGCTTCGGGTTGCTGGGTCATCTCCACGACATGGCGAAGATGAGCGGATTGGCCGCGACCGTCGAATCCGCCAGCGTTCCGCTGCTGACCGGCGCCCGCGACCTGGCGGCTGCCGGCTGCGTGCCCGGCGGCACGCGCCGCAATCTGGAGTTCGTCGAACCGTTCGTCCGCTGGCCCGGCGGCCTCGACGAGACCGACCGAGTGTTGCTCTGCGACGCGCAGACCTCCGGCGGTTTGCTGGTCTCGGTCGCCGCGTCGGCGAGCGCCGACCTGGTCGCGGAGCTGATCGCCGAGGGGCACCCGGCGGCGACGGTCGGCGGCCTGATCGAGGGCGAGCCCGGGACGATCGAGGTGCGATGAGCGTATCCGGCGAAACCCTGAGCATTCGCGAGATCGCCCGACGGACCGATCTGCCCGAGTCCACGCTTCGCTACTACCGCACCGTCTTCGGGGAGCTGATCCCCACCTTTGGCAGCGGCAGGAGACGTCGACACCCCGAAGAAGCGATCCCCGCGTTCCAGCTCATCGCTCGCATGTTCGCCGCCGGCGAATCGAGAGGCAGCGTTCGCCGCCAGCTGCAGCGCGCGACCGCCGAAGACGGGACCGAAGGGCTCGTCGCCGAGCCCGTCGATATCGAGCCCGAGTCCGACTCGGAGCGGTCCCACCCGATCACCGTCGCCGCGCCCGCCTACCTGCCACGGCCTGAGCTCGAGGACCTGCTCGCCGTTCTGCTGATCCGGGACCGCGAGCTGGCGAGCATGCATCGCGAGCTCCTCGAGATGGTCGGTCAGCTCCTCCATGCGCTGGGTCGCCTCGCCGATGTCCGGCCTGCCGGTCCGATGGCTCGGACGGAGAGCGCCATAGCGCCGCCGCCCGCCGAACCGGGTCGTGACGCCGACGGATCCACACCGGCGGCCGCCGAAGGGCTGGAGGCCGAACGGCTCCGCGAGACGCTGGCCCGGGAACGAGAGACGGTGGAGCGGTTGCGTAAGGCGCGGTTGGATCTGGAACGCCGGGTGGCTCGACTGGAGCGGGAGAAGAAGCGCCGATAGCTGCTGGCTTCGCTTTCGAGGCCGCCGCGCCCCGCGTGCCCTGGTTCGAGGCGCTACCGCTTCCAGAACTCGGGCTGGAACAGGACCAGGACCGTGTAGATCTCCAGCCGTCCCAGCAGCATCAGCAGGCTCAGCACCAATTTCCCGAGACCCGGCATCCAGGCGTAATTGCCCGTCGGTCCGACGCTCGCCAGGCCCGGCCCGATGTTCCCGATCGCCGCCGCCGCGGCGCCGGCCGCCGTGACCATGTCGACCCCAAACGCGGTCAGGGCCAGCGCGCCGAGGACGAACGAGAAAACGAACAGCAGCATGAACCCCAGGATGTTGAGCATCACCGCGTCCGGCACGACGCGGCCGCCGACTCGTGTGACGATCACGGCCCGGGGGTGCAGGTGCTTGCGTAGCTCCACCGTCCCCTGCTTCAGCGCCGCCCACAGTCTCAACGTCTTCATGCCGCCGCCCGTCGAGCCCGCCATGCCGCCCACGAACATCAGGAAGAACAGAACCACTTGCGTGACAGCGGGCCAGGTCACGTAGTCGGCGGTGGCGAACCCGGTGGTCGTGCCGATCGCTACGACCTGGAACGCCGACGCACGGATCATCTCTTCCACGCTGTCGTACGTGCCGGCCAACACGTGGGCGACGAGAAGAACCGCCAGCGCTCCCACCAGCACCAGCGAATAGAATCGCCACTCCTCGTCACGCAGCAGTGCCCGCGTGCTCCGGACACGGAAGACCCGGTAATGAAGGGCGAAGTTCACCCCCGCCAGGTACATGAAGATGATCGTCACGTACTGGTGGTAAGCCGAGTAGTAAGCGAGCGATTCCGTGCGCGGTGAGAAGCCTCCGGTCGGCATCGTCCCGAAGGCGTGGGTCACCGCGTCGAAGAGGCTCATGCCGCCGAAGGTGTACAGAACCGCCTGCAGCGCCGTCAGCAGAACGTACACCCGCCAGAGAATCGTCGCCGTCTGTTTGATGCGCGGCTGCAGCCGCTCGGGCGTCGGACCCGGGACCTCGGCCCGGAACAGCTGCATTCCGCCGACCCCGAGGTAGGGAAGAACCGCGACCACCAGCACGATGATCCCCATGCCGCCGAGCCACTGGCTGAAGTCGCGCCAGAACTGCAGCCCTTTGGGCAGCGCGCCCGGGTCGGGGAAGATCGAGGCGCCGGTCGTCGTGAACCCGGAGATCGACTCGAAGAACGCGTCCAACGGTCCGCAGGCGCCGGCGAACCAGAAGGGGAGAGCGCCGAAGACCGCCGCGCCCAGCCAGGCGAGGGTGACGATCAGGTAGCTCTCGCGGATCGTCAGTTCGGTCGGCCGTGCCGTCAGCCGGCCGGCCGCGCCGCCCGTCAGGATGGCGATCAGGCCGGCCGCCAGCAGCGCCGGCGCGTCGCCGCCGCCGTAGATCCAGGCGACACCCGCCGAGGCCAGCATGGCGGCGCCCACCGCGGCGACGATCAGGCCGACGATGTGCAGCATCTTGGTCGCGCCCATCACACGACCCCGCTCACTCGAACAGCTGCTCCACCGCCGCGACGGCGCGTGGAAGCGCCAGGACCGTCACCCGGTCGCCGTTGTGCAGCGCCACGTTCCCCATCGGGACGATCACCTCGCCCTCACGCGTAATCGCACCCACCAGGCTGTCGTCGGGGAAATCGATCTCCGCCAGGGTCTTTCCTGTCACCTGCGAGTCGGGCTCGACCTCGAACTCGATCACCTCCGCCTCGATCCCGCGCAGAGCCGCCACCCCCGTCACCGTGCCACGACGGACGTACTTCAGGATCGCGTTCACCGCCGAGAGGCGCGGAGAGACCGCCGCGTCGATCCCCACTTTGTCCACCAGCTCGATGTACTCGATCTTGTTGATCAGCGACACGACCTTCCTGACCTTCTTCTCCTTCGCCAGCAGGCTCGCCAGCATATTCGTGTCGTCGTGCCCGGTCAGGACCACGAAGCCGTCGATCCCTTCCACGCCCTCCATCTCCAGCAGCTCCATGTCGGTGGCGTTGCCGTGAAGAACGAGCGTCTTGGACAGCGTGGCGGCCAGCGCGGCGCACTTCGCGCGATCGGCCTCGATGATCGTGCACTCCACATCGTGGTCTTCGAGTATCTTCGCCAGGTAGACCCCCGTGCGACTGCCGCCGGCGATCATCACGCGCTGCAGACGGAACTCCGGGTAGCCGGCCAGCTCGAGGACCCGCGGCAGCTGTTTCGGGTCGCCGATGATGTACGCCTCGTCGCCGGCCTCGAAGTGGTCGCCGCCGCCCGGCACGATCGTCTCTTCGCCCCGGTGGATCGCCGCGGTGAGGAACCGGCGATCCTTGATCATCGCCGCCACGTCCGCGAGCGTCTTGCCGATGATCGGTGCCTCGGGCTGGATCCGCAGCCCCGTGACCTGCACCCGGCCGCCGGCGAAGAACGCGATCTCGGACGCCGCCTCCGACTGGAGCAGCTGGAACGTCTCTCGGGCGCACTCCAGCTCAGGGTTGATCATCACGTCGACACCGCGCCGCGCGCTGTGCAGCCGGCTGACCTCGAGGAAATAGTCCGGGTTGGATACGCGGGCCACCTTCACCTTGAGGTCGAACGACGCCGCCGTCATACAGGCGACCAGATTCACCTCGTCGACGTTGGTCACCGCGGTCAGCAGCTGGGCCCGGGCCACCCCCGCCTTCTCCAGCACCGCGAAGCTCGCGCCGTTCCCCACCACGGTCATGATGTCCAGCTGGTCCTGGGCCCGCTCGAGCCGCTCGGCGTCCTGGTCGACCAGGACGATGTCGTGACCTTCCTCCGACATATGCTCGGCAAGCTGGAAGCCGACGGCGCCAGCGCCGACGATCAGGATTCGCATTCGATTCGGTGTCCTCGATTCGGGATCCGTGCCGGTCATAGGACCCGGCGGGCACCTACCGTCTAGGGGCAACACTCGTTTCTGTCAAGTCGAGTACGATCGCGATCGGGATATGGGAAGAGATGGGTTCGGCGGACCCGCAGCGCCCGGCCTATCTTCCTTCTCATTATCCTTATCCTTATCGCGATCGTACTCCCCACTCGTACTCGCTCTGGCAGTGAGGACCCGATCTTGACGCCCCCTTCGCGGCCCGGGTATTGTCGGAGAGCGACGCCGGGCCCGTAGCTCAGTTGGTCAGAGCAGCCGACTCATAATCGGTAGGTCGCAGGTTCGAGTCCTGCCGGGCCCATTAGCCTCTGCTGGGAAGGACCCCGATGCCGACACCGATTCGCCGTTTCATATATGGGATCTTCGCCCTCCTTGGGTTCGCGATGATGGTACCCATGACCATCAACGCACAGAGGGTGCAGGCTGTCCTTTATGAAGCCGATCCGTTCGCCGTCGATTCGGAGCTGCCGGCCTGGTTTTCGGAGGCCGGCCTGCTCTTCCTGGCCGGCGCCTGCATTGCCGCCGCTTTCCTCTATCTGGCCCTCTCCACCGGCCGACGAAAGAGCTGGCGCCCGATCGAGAACGGTTCGCCGCGCTGCGCGCGATGCGGCGCCGACGTGCCGTTCGGGGTCCGCCGCTGCCCGAGCTGTGAGCAGCAGCTGGTCTGGTGAGTTCGGGCCCGCGTGCCCGTTCAGCCGTTCAGCATTGACAACTCACCCGGCCGCGTCCACGTTTCTGCGTTTAGCCAATAGGGATCTGCCCTGATCCGTGGCGTGCTGGCCGACGAGCGCCGAAACGTCCGGCGCCGTTGACCGGCGGGCCGCTGTGGCCGGGCGCCGGCAAGTCGATACGAGGTTTTTTGAGATGTTTTCCGGATTACGCGGTCGTTTGCTCGTCATCTTCGGTGTCTGCCTGCTCTGCCTCTGGGCCCTGCTCGGCCCGGTGATCCAGGGCTCCGGTGATCCTCCGCTCAAGCTCGGACTCGATCTGCAGGGCGGCACCCACCTGGTCCTCCAGGTCGCCGACCCGGATGACGCCATGTCGGACGACGCGCGGACCGACGCCGCCAACCGGGCGCGCGAGATCATCATGAACCGCATCAACCAGTTCGGCGTCCGCGAGCCCACCATCCAGCGGGTCGGGCTCGACCGGATCATCGTCGAGCTGGCGGGCATCCAGGACGTCGACCGCGCGAAGTCGATCATCGAGCAGACCGCGTTCCTCGAGTTCAAGATCCTCACCGACGGTGCGGACTTCGTGGAGCGCCTGTCGCTGTTGGACAGCCTGGTGGTCGCCGCGGTCGGTGCCGAGGAGATCCCAGAGGAAGCCCGGGTCGAGCCTGGCGCCGACCAGACGATCGAAGAGCTGTTCCAGCAGCAGGACACGGCCGTCGCGGAGCCGACCGAGGAGCCGGAGACCGAGCTGCGACCCCTCACCACGCTGCTCCTCGATTCCGGCGAGCCGGGCATCTTCCTGGTCGAGGAGCCGCAGGTCGAGACCGTCCAGCGCTATCTGGAGCTCCCCCGGGTCGACGCGCGGATCCCGGACTCGATCGATCTCGTTTGGGGCGCCGATAGCGACACCCGGGCGCTCGCCGGGAAGATCTATCGCCCGCTCTACGTGGTCGAGTCGCGTGCGCTGATCACCGGCGAGTACCTGACCGACGCGCAGGCGATCCGCGACCCCCAGTACAACCAGCCGATCGTGCCGTTCCAGCTCACGCGCCAGGGCGGCCGCATCTTCGAGCGCGGCACCGCCAACCACGTGGGTGATCGGATGGCGATCATCCTGGACGACCGGGTGCAGGGCAGTCCGCCGGTGATCCGCGACGTGCTGCGCGAACGGGCCCAGATCGAATTGGGCAGCGGCGCCACGCTGGAGCAGGCGCGGGACCTGGCCCTCGTGCTCCGTGCCGGCGCGCTGCCGGCGCCGATGGAGATCATCGAGGAGCGCACCGTGGGTCCGTCGCTGGGCCAGGACTCCATCGACCAGGGTGAGGTGGCGGGGATCATCGGCCTGGTGCTGGTGGTCGTGGTCATGATCGGCTACTACCGGTTCGCCGGCACCCTCGCCGTGCTCGGCCTGATGGTCTACGTGCTGATCGTGCTCGGCGGCCTGGCAGGACTGCAGGCGGACCTTACCCTACCGGGCATCGCGGGACTGATCCTCTCCGTCGGGATGGCGGTGGACGCCAACGTGCTGATCTTCGAGCGAATACGAGAGGAGCTGGCCGGCGGCAAGACGGCGCGCACGGCCACGGACGCCGGTTTCCAGAACGCGCTCTCGGCGATCATCGACTCGAACCTGACCACGCTGATCACCGCGCTGATCCTCTACCAGTTCGGCACCGGCCCCGTCAAAGGTTTCGCGGTGACGCTGTCGATCGGTATCGTGGCGTCGTTCTTCAGCGCGGTATTCGTGGTACGGACTTTCATGCTCATCTGGCTGGACCGTCGCGCGCCGACCGCCCAGCTGAGCATCTAGCTCGAGGAAAGCGATCGATGCGGTTATTCGCTCATGCGAACTACAAGTTTCTGGAGCAGCGCACCAAAGCGTACTGGATCTCCGCGGCCCTCGTGATCTTGGGCGTACTATCGATCGGGATCCACGGCGGCCTGAACTACGGCGTCGACTTCACCGGCGGCACCCTGTTCCAGGTGCGATTCAACGAAGAGGTGGCGGCGTCGGAGATCCGCGAGGCGCTGGACGCCGCGCAGATGACCGGTGCCCAGGTGCAGGACTTCGGCGGCGAAGACGAGTTCCTGATTCGGACCGCCGAGTTCCTCGAGGGCGAACGCGAGCTCGCCGATCGAGTCGACCGGACCCTCACCGACCGTTTCGGCGCCGGCTCCTACGATGTCGTGCGGGTCGAAGCGGTCGGGCCCAAGGTCGGGGGCGAGCTGCGTCAGCGCGCGGTGGGCGCCGTGCTGATCTCGTTCGTGCTGACCCTGCTTTACCTGGGCTTTCGCTTCGAGTGGCGCTTCGGCCTCGCCGCGATCATCGCCACCGTCCACGACGTGCTGATCACGTTTGGCGCCATCTCGATACTGAACATCGAGATCTCGCTCCCCACGGTCGCCGCGATCCTGACCATCATCGGGTACTCGCTCAACGACACGATCATCATCTTCGACCGCATCCGCGAGAACCTGAAGAAGCATCGGCGGATGAAGTACATCGAGATCCTCGACCTGTCGATCAACGAGACGCTGCCGCGAACCGTGATGACCAGCGGCACCACCCTGGCCGTGCTGTTGGCCCTGGCCGTGTTCGGCGGCGCGGTGATCCGTGAGTTCACCATCGTGCTGATCATCGGTGTGCTCATCGGGACGTACTCGTCGATCTTCGTCGCGTCGCCCGCCCTCCTCGAAGTCGAGCAGCGGTCCGGCGGCGTCCGCAGCAAGACCGACAAGCGGAAGATCGCGACGGCCAGCGCCGACAGTTGAGGCTGTTCGATTCGCACGCGCACCTGACCGACGACGGGTTCGCGTCCGACCTCGACGAAACGCTGGCCCGGGCGGCCGAGGCCGGTGTCGAGGCCGTCGTTTCCATCGCCAGCGACCTGGAGGATGCCCGGGCCGCGCTGGCGCTGGCCGACAGGGCGCGGCGCCCGCGGGTCTTCGCCACCGCCGGGATCCACCCCCACGCCGCCGGGTCCTTCGAGGACACCGCGTTCGGCGAACTGGAGGCCCTCGCCGACGACGCGCGGGTGGTCGCCCTCGGCGAGACCGGGCTCGATTTCTTCTACGACAACGCGCCCCGCGACGCGCAACGCGTCGCGTTCCGCTCCCAGCTCGAACTGGCCGAGCGCCTCGGTCTGCCCGTGGTCGTGCACGCCCGCGAAGCCGACGCCGAAGTCGCGGCTCTCGTCGGCCAGTTCGCCGGGCGGGTCGTCGGGGTCCTTCACTGCTTCAGCAGTGGGGCCGCCCTGCTGCAGGCGGGGCTCGACGCCGGCTGGTACGTCTCCTTCTCCGGGCTGATAACCTTCAAGAAATACGACGACGTGGAGCTGGTGCGGCGGGTTCCCGACGACCGTCTGCTGGTCGAGACCGACAGCCCGTATCTGGCGCCGGTCCCGAAACGAGGGCGGCGGAACGAGCCGGCGCTGGTGCGGCATACCGTGGAGAAGCTGGCGGAGATGCGGGGCCAGACGTTGGAGGACGTGGCGGATCTGACGTATCGGAACGCGTGTCGGTTCTACGGGCAGTTGAACATTGAGCACGGAGCCCGGAGCACGGAACACGGAACGTTGAAGTAACTGTCGATCGTCGGAACGCTGTGCATCGAACGTCGGAACTTTGAAGGTGTTGGAAGTTCAGTTTTCGAAGGTCGATGTTCCGTCTTTCGGCAGTGCGTTCAGCGTTCCGTGCTCCATGCTCAATGTTCAATGTTCAACTGCTTGATGCCCCGCCACCCCGAGGATACTCTTCGTGTCATGCAACGTCGAATTCACATCCTGCCCGACCACATCGCCAACCAGATCGCGGCCGGCGAGGTGGTGGAGCGGCCGGCGTCCGCGGTCAAGGAGCTGATCGAGAACGCGCTGGACGCGCGGGCGCGCCGGATCGAGATCGACATCCGCAACGGAGGGAAGACCGAGCTGCGCGTCTCGGACGATGGACACGGGATGGTTCGGGACGACGCCCTGCTGGCCATCGACCGGCACGCCACTTCGAAGATCAGCGAGGCGAGCGATCTGCGGGCGATCAGCACGCTGGGCTTCCGCGGCGAGGCGCTCCCCTCCATTGCCGCGATCTCGAAGTTCGAGCTGGAGACGGCGCCGGCCGAAGGCGGCGCGAGCGGCGGAAGCGGCACGCGGATCCGGATCAACGGCGGCCGCGTTGTGGCCGTCGACGAAATCGCCCGCCAGCCCGGCACCACGGTCACCGTCCGTTCGCTCTTCTTCAACGTGCCGGCCCGGGCGAAGTTTCTGCGCTCCGCCGCCGCCGAGTCGCGCGCGGTCTCGGAGACCACGATCGCTCTGGCGCTGGCCAACCTGAGCGCGTCGTTTCGGCTGCGCTCCAACGACCGCGAACTGCTGGATCTGCCGCGTACCGGCGACCTGGCCGCCCGGATCGAGTCGATCTGGGGCCCCGAGCTGGCCTCGACCCTCATCCCGATCGACTACACGGCCGACGGGGTCCGTGTGGCCGGGCTCGTGCAGCGCCCCGCCGATGCCCGCTCCGGCTCGCGCCGCGTCTACCAGCTGGTCAACGGTCGCCCGTTCGTCGACCGCTTCACCGTGCGGGCGGCGGAAGAGGCGTACCGCACCACGATCCCGCACGGCCATCGGCCGGCGCTGTTCCTCTATCTCGAGCTGCCGCCGGATGAAGTGGATGTCAACGTGCATCCTACGAAAGCCGAAGTCCGTTTCCGCAACAAGATGAAGCTCGAGAGCACGATCACCGAGGCGGTCCGCTCGGGTCTCGAGGGGCTGGCGAGCGCGCCCGGTCTGGGCCGATTCGCGGGTCCCAGCTCGCAGCTGGTCTCGGCCCGGCGCGGCGCGCGGCAAGGCAGGGAGGGTGCGGCGGGCTCCGCTTCGACGGCGGCCGGCCAGATGGCCCTCTTCGTGCCCAGCGAGGTGCCGGCTCGCGAAGCGATGGTCGACTCGGAAGAGACGGCGGACGAGCCGTCCAGCTTCCACGCCGGCGGCATGTGGCAGCTCCATAACACGTACCTCCTGGCCGAGACGCGGAGCGGGGTGATCATCGTCGACCAGCATTCGGCCCACGAGCGCGTGCTGTTCGAGCGGGCCATGCGGGACTACGACCGGGGGAGCGCGACGTCCCAGCGGCTCCTATTCCCGATCACCCTGCGTCTATCACCCACCGAGATGGCGGCGGTCGACGAGCTGCAGACGATCCTGAGACAGGTCGGTTTCGAGCTCGAGCCGTTCGGCAGCAATACGGTCATCATCCACGCCGTGCCCAACCCGCATCCGCACTTCGACGCCGAGCGCTGCTTTACCGAGATGGTCGACGAGCTGGCGACGGGGTCGCCGCTGGTCGATTCGGCTCGCAACCAGCACGAGCGCGTCGCCAAGTCCTTCGCCTGCAAAGCGGCGATCAAGGCCGGCCAGCCGCTCTCGGAGATCGAGATGGAGGAGCTGTTCGACCAGCTCTTCGCCGCCGAGCTGCCCAGCCACGACGTCCACGGTCGGCCGACGATTTTGCGCCTTTCGATGGATGAGCTGGCGCGCCGTTTCGGTCGGACCTGAACGCCGCCCGCGATGACGCAGCCAGCCGCGGCTCGGGCGCTGGTCATCACCGGGCCCACCGGATCCGGCAAGAGCGACCTGGCGGTCGCCGTAGCGGAAGCGATCGGGGGCGCGATCATCTCGGCCGACTCGCGCCAGATCTATCGGGATATGGAGATCGGCACCGCCAGCCCGTCGCCCCGACAGCGCGCGCGGGTGCCGCATTTCGGGCTCGATCTGCTGGCGCCCACAGAGTCGTACAGCGCCGGCCGCTTCGCGCGCGACGCCTGGAGCTGGATCGAAGAGATCGAGGAGTCGGGCGCCGTCCCCATAATCGCCGGTGGCACCGGGTTCTTCATCCGCGCCCTCCTCGATCCTCTGGGACCGGAGCCTCGGGTCGACCGGGAGCGCCGCGCCGAACTGCGCCACTACCTGGCCGGACTCGCGCCCGACGAGCTGGAACGCTGGCTGGTCCGATTGGATCCGGAACGGGCGAGCCAGCTGGCGGGTGAGGGCGGGGGTCAGCGCTTGGGTCGCTCGCTCGAGGTCACGCTTCTGTCTGGTCGGCCTCACTCGAGCTGGCTCGAACGGCCGCCGCCGACGGCGCGGTTGGAAGCCCGGGTCTTCTGTCTCGAGCTGCCCCGCGAGGCGCTGTATCGTCGTCTCGACGCTCGCTTCGACCGCATGCTGGCGGAGGGTCTGCTGGATGAAGTCCGCCGTCTGGTGGAGCGGTATGGGCCCGAGGCGCCGGGGCTCGATTCGGTGGGCTACGCCGAGTTGGTCCGCCACCTGCGCGGCGCCTGCTCGCTGGAGGAGGCGATAGAGGAGGCGAAACGCAAGACGCGCCGGTTGGCCAAACGGCAGCTCACCTGGTTCCGTCACCAGCTGCCCGAGGGCACCGTTCGTCTCGACGCCACGCACCCGGCCGAGGAGCTGGTGGCCCAGGTGGTCGGAGCCTGGAGAGGATCGGCACCGGACGCCCGCTCGGCGGACCACGGGTAGCCCGCGGGCTGGCCAATCGGGATGCCAGCTTGTAGCTTCTGCCCGACTTATGAAGATAGGCATCGCCTGTTACCCGACTTACGGCGGCAGCGGGGCCGTGGCCACCGAGCTGGGGATGCGGCTGGCGCAGCGTGGGCACGAAGTGCATTTCGTCTCGTACGCGCACCCGTTCCGCCTGCCCCGTTTCTTGCGGAACACGTATTTCCACGAGATCGAGGTCACTCGCTATCCGCTGTTCGAGTATCCGCCGTATTCGCTGGCTGCCACGGTGGCGATGCACGAGGTGGCGACTCAGCGGCATCTCGATCTGTTCCACGTCCATTACGCCGTGCCCCACGCGACGTCGGCCCTGCTGGCCAAGCAGATGCTCGAGGAACCGAGCGAGCTCAAGGTCGTGACGACGCTGCACGGCACCGACATCACGCTGGTGGGGCAGGACCCGTCGTATCGATCGATCGTCAAGTTCTCGATCGAACGCTCCGACGCCCTCACCGCCGTTTCCGAGTATCTGAAGCGTGAGACGCTCGCCAGGTTCGGCTGCGCCGGCTGCAACGTGCGGGTGATCCCGAACTTCGTCGACACCGACCTGTTCCGGCATGACACCGATAAGCGAAACCGCGGTGCCCTCGCCGAGCCCGAGGAGAAGATCCTCATGCACATCTCCAACTTCCGGCCGGTGAAGCGGATCGAGGACGTGGTCCGTGTCGCCGCCCGGACGATGGACAAGGTGGCGGCCCGGCTGGTCCTCGTCGGCGACGGCCCCGATCGGCCGATCGCCGAGGAGCGCGCCCGCAACCTGGGGATCGGTGACCGGGTCCTCTTCCTGGGGAAACAGGAACAGGTGGCGGAGCTGCTGGCGTGTGCCGATCTATTCCTGCTGCCCAGCGAATCGGAGTCGTTCGGCCTGTCGGCGTTGGAGGCGATGTCGTGCGAGGTTCCGGTGGTGGGTACGCGGAACGGCGGTCTGGAGGAGGTGGTGGAAGATGGGGTCTGCGGCCGCTTGCTGCCGGTTGGGGCGGTGGACGCGATGTCCGACGCCGCCACCCAGATACTCGCGGACTCGGAGCTGCACCGGAAGATGGGTCGGGCGGGCCGCGCCATTGCCGAGGAGAAGTTCTCGGTCGAGCGCATCGTGGCGATGTACGAGCGGCTCTACGGCGAGGTGTAGGCGGTGGGGCCGGCATCCGGCGTCGGAGACCCGGGCGTATCACCGACCATTCCGGCGGCGTCCGCCGGGTGAACTGAGTTGAGTCTTCGACGATGACGACCCTCGAAGCCATTCTGCTGGGGGTCGTTCAGGGGCTCACCGAGTTCTTTCCCGTCTCGAGCTCCGGCCACCTCGTGCTGGCCGAGGCGTTGATCGGCGTGAACCCCCCCGGCGTATCTTTCGAGGTCCTGGTGCATTTCGCCACCGTCGTCTCGGTTCTCGTCGTCTACCGGCGACGGTTGCTGACCCTGGCGATCGGGGCGGTTCGCCGCGACCCGGCGGCGCTCCGCTATATCGGGCTCCTGGCCGTCGCGACGGTACCGGCGGCGGCGGTCGGTACGACGCTGGCCGACGCCGTCGCCCGGACCTTCGACCGCCCGATGCTCGTGGCGCTCAACCTGCTGGTGACGGGCGTCGTGGTCTACGCCACGCGCTGGCTGGTACGGCGCGGCGCCAGTCTGGATCCCGGCTGGCTCGGCGCGATCGTCGTCGGTCTGGCCCAGGCGGCGGCGCTGTTGCCCGGCCTCTCGCGGTCAGGGTTCACCGTCGCGGCGGCCCTCTGGCACCGGACCGGCCGCGAGGCCGCGGCGGAGTTCAGCTTCCTGCTCTCGATACCGGCGATCATCGGCGCGTCGATCTTTCAGTTTCCCCATCTGGCGGCGGACGGCGCCGCGGCCGCGCCGCAGATGGCCGCGGCGGCCGTGGCGGCGTTCCTCGCCGGCCTGCTGGCCATCGTGCTGTTCGTTCGCTGGCTGCGGGCCGGTCGATTCCACCGTATCGCCTACTACTGTTGGGCCGTGGGCGGAACGTATATCGTTTATGTCCTGCTTACCGGAGCTCGCTGATCGTGATCGACCGCATCCCTCTCTCTGATGCCACACGCCACCGGATCGCGGCCGCCCTCGCCGAGGATGTGGGCCGGGGCGACCGGACGACCGAGTGGTGTGTGGAGGCCGGGGCGCGGGGCAGGGCGGAGATCGTCGCCAAATCGACCGGGGTGATCTTCGGTCACGCCGTGGCCGCTGAAGTTTTTCGCTGCGCGGGCGGGGCGGAGCTCGAGCCACTGGTCGCCGAGGGCTCGGCGGTGGGTCGAGGAACTCGGATCGCCGGGGTCGCGGGTCCGGCGCGGACGATCCTGACCGGCGAGCGAACGGCGCTCAATTTTCTGGGCCGCCTCTCGGGGATCGCCAGCCTGACGCGGCGGTTCGTCGCCGCGGTGGAGGGTACGGGAGCGCGGATCACCGATACCCGGAAGACCACGCCGCTCTGGCGCGAGCTCGAGCGGGCGGCGACCGCGGCCGGCGGTGCGGTGAATCATCGCAGTGGCCTCGACGCGATGGTGCTGATCAAGGAGAACCACATCGCGAGCGCCGGCGGCATCGCCGCGGCGGTGGCGCGGGTGCACGGCGCGAACCGGGAGGGCCTGCGGGTCGAGGTGGAGGTGACGGATCTGGACGAGGTGCGTGAAGCCCTCGCCGCCGGGGTCGACCGGATCATGCTCGACAACATGGATCTGGCGACCGTGCGTGAAGCCGTTCGGCTCATCGAGGATCACGACCCGCGGCCCGAGATCGAGGCGTCGGGCGGCGTCGACCTGGACACGGTCGGCGATCTGGCCAGGGCGGGGGTCGGTTTCATATCGGTCGGGGCGCTGACGCATTCGGCGCCGGCGCTCGATCTATCGCTTCGCATGACGGAGGTCGAATCGTGACCCGTAAGGCATCTACCTGGGAAGGTGAATCGCTGAAGGCGCTGCAGCAGCGCTGGGATCGCGCCGACGTTCACCTCTACTCCCGGGTCGACAGCACCAACGCGCGCGCGCTGGAGCTGGCCGCCGCCGGCGCGCCCGCCGGCACGATCGTGCTGGCCGATGAGCAGACGGCGGGGCGCGGCATCGAGTCGCGACGCTGGCACTCGCCGCGTGGCGCCGGGCTTTACCTCTCGCTCCTGCTGCGCCCGCGCGAATTGGCCAACCCGCTGCTCGTCCCGCTCCTGGCCGGCCTGGGGGCGGCACGCGCGGCCGACGAGCTCATCGGGGCCTCGGCCGTCGGTGTGAAATGGCCGAACGACTTGATCGCAGCGGATCGCAAGGCGGGTGGTGTCTTGAGCGAGGCGTCCTGGGCGGGCAGCGAGCCGAATCACCTGGTCATCGGGATCGGCGTGAACGTTCACGGGACGGCGCGCGACTTTCCGCCGGCGCTCCGTGACGTGGCGATCTCACTCGACACGGCCGCCGGACGGTCGATCTCGCGCCTGGAACTGGCTGACCTGATCGTCCGCGAGGTCGAGAACCGCTGTGTAGATCCTCCTGTGACCCTCGATCGGGAGACGCTGAGAGAGTTCGATAACCACGACTGGTTGCGCGACCGACGCTGCAGCGTGGTTTCTGAGGACGAGGAGCCCCGACAGGGGATAGCCGTGGGGATCGCGCCCGACGGAGCGCTGCTCTTTCGACCCGACGGCGGCGCCCTGGCACGCGTGACCACGGGGCGCGTGGTGGTCCCGGAGCTACCGACCCCTGACTTTTGACATGAAAGCGCTGCTGCTGGCCATAGACGTGGGGAACACCGAAACGGTCCTGGGGCTCTTCCGCGGCCGCCAGCTGGTGCGTCACTGGCGCATCGCCACCGATGTCCGCCGGACCCCTGACGAACTGGCCCATCTGTTGCGCCAGCTCCTGACCGAGGAAGGTGTCGAGGGATCCGTCCGCGGCATCGTCGCGTCCGTGGTGCCGGCGGTAGACCCGATCGTCGGCCGCGGCGTCCGACGCGCCTTGGGGCAGGAGCCACGCCTGATCACCGATCCCAGCCAGCTGGTCCGGCCCGCCGGCCCGCTCCCCGTCTCGCTCGATGTCGAGGAGCCCCATACCGTCGGCGCCGATCGCATGCTCAACACCCTCGCCGCCGCCGAAATCTACGCTGCCGATGTGATCGCCGTCGATTTGGGAACGGCCACCACCTACGACTGCATTACCGCCGACGGTGTGTTCCTGGGCGGCGTCATCGCACCGGGACCGCGAGCCGGCATCGAGGGGCTGGCGCAACGGGCCAGCCGGTTGCCGTACATCGACCTGGTGCCGCCCGATCGGGTCGTGGGTCGACGCACCGACGCTTGCCTGCGCTCGGGATGCTTCTATTCGATCGTGGATGCGATCGATGGGATGGTAAGACGGATCAAACGGGAATGGGGGCGTCCTGAAGCTCTGGCTGTGGCGACGGGAGGGCTCGCCGCGTTCATCGCGCCGCACTGCGAGACCGTCGACATCATCGAGCCCTACCTCACTCTGTATGGACTCGAGATCGCCAATCGCCTGATCGGCGATCCCGTTGAACGCTGATAGCCCGCGCCCTCAGGCGACGCGGCGAACCTTCGAACGAATCTTCTCCACCGCCCGATCGGCGGTCTCCGGGCTGATCAGCTTCACGATGAAGTAGATCACCGCCAGGAAGAACGCCAGCTTGATGAACGCCACCAGCAACGCCGTCAGCAGCGACAGCACCGGCAACAGCACGGCCGACGCGACTGCCAGCGCCACAATACCGCCTATGAGCAGCGCCCCAAGCGTGAACAGACCTCTGAGCATTCGCTCCTCCTCAAATAGATCCAGAACCACGGGAGGCATGCCTCTGCCCGGGCGCACCCTCCCCGCGGCCTCTCATGACACCGTACGCGACGCCGCCCTCTCAGGTTTCAGACCGGGCGGACTCCAAGCTTCCGGTTGGCGGTCGACTTCGGCCACAACAGCAGTCCCGGGACGGTGGCACTGCCGTTCTGGCAGACCTTCCGGGCCCTCCAGCGGGCGCCAGCGACCGCTCTGCGCCTCGTTTCGCCCCTCACCCGGGCTTTACATATGGCACACTTCGTGCCTACTTATAGCTCCGAGTAGCGGAGCACAATACGTCACAACTCTGATCGCGGTGCGCGTCCCGGCCCGAGCCGGGCGGTCGCGTCCGAGATCCGTGCCTAACAATACTGAAATTCGGGAGAGGAGGAAAGCGTCCATGAAATTGCAGCCCCTGGCCGATCGTGTGGTGGTGAAGCCGCTCGAAGAGACGGAGCAGATGAAGGGCGGTCTTTACATACCGGATACCGCCAAAGAGAAACCGCAGCAGGGTGAAGTAGTGGCTGTGGGTCCGGGACGAATGAGCGAGGATGGAAAGCGGATCGAGACCGAGCTGAAGGTCGGCGACCGGGTGATCTACGGGAAGTACAGCGGCACCGAGGTGACGGTCGGCGACGATGAGGTGCTGATCCTGCGTGAGGCCGACGTCCTCGCGGTTGTCGCGAACGGTAAGAAGTAAGCGATCCGGTTCGGGCCGTCCTGGCAGATCGATCGGCCCGCTGTAGAGAGGCGCCGAGAGCCGCGAGGCCTGGCGCCGGCTTGGAACGAGCAAGAGAGTCAACGAGGACATCGAATAGAGGAGGATTTGGGAGATGGCGAAGCTGCTTGAATTCGACGCCCAGGCGCGGAACAAGCTCAAGGTCGGTGTCGATGCCCTGGCCCGAGCGGTGAAGGTGACGCTCGGTCCCAAGGGCCGGAACGTCGTCCTGGAGAAGAAGTTCGGCAGCCCGACGATCACCAAGGACGGTGTGACCGTCGCCAAGGAGATCGAGCTGGAGGACCCGGTCGAGAACATGGGTGCGCAGATGGTGAAGGAGGTCGCCAGCAAGACCAGCGACGTCGCCGGCGATGGTACGACCACGGCCACGGTGCTCGCGCAGGCGATCTTCACCCAGGGGCTCAAGGCCGTGACCGGCGGCGTCAGCCCGATGGCGCTGAAGCGTGGCATCGACAAGGCCGTCGATAGCGTGGTAGAGGATCTGAAGAACGTCTCGGTGGAGACCAAGGGCAAGCGGGAGATCGCCCAGGTCGGTTCGATCTCGGCCAACAACGACGAGGAGATCGGCAACATCATCGCCGAGGCGATGGAGAAGGTGGGCAAAGACGGCGTGATCACCGTCGAGGAAGCCCGCGGCATGGAGACCGAGCTGGAGACGGTCGAGGGGATGCAGTTCGACCGCGGCTACCTGTCGCCCTACTTCGTGACCGACCCCGAGAAGATGGAGGCCGTGCTCGAGGACGCCTTCATCCTGATCCACGACAAGAAGATCTCGACGATGAAGGACCTGCTGCCGGTGCTCGAGAAGGTCGCGCAGACGGGCAAGCCGCTGCTGATCATCGCCGAGGACATCGAGGGCGAGGCGCTGGCGACGCTGGTCGTCAACAAGCTCCGCGGCACGCTGAAGGTCTGCGCGGTGAAGGCGCCTGGCTTCGGTGATCGCCGCAAGCAGATGCTGCAGGACATCGCGGTCCTCAGCGACGGCAAGGTGATCAGCGAGGAGGTCGGGTTCAAGCTGGAGAACGCGGTGCTCAGCGACCTGGGCGAGGCGAAGCGGATCGTGATCGACAAGGACTCGACGACGATCATCGACGGCGCCGGGTCCGAGGACGCGATCCAGGGCCGGATCCAGGAGATCAAGGCCGCGATCGAGAAGTCGACCTCGGATTACGATCAGGAGAAGCTCCAGGAGCGGCTGGCCAAGCTGGCCGGTGGCGTGGCCGTGATCAACGTCGGCGCCGCGACCGAGACCGAGATGAAGGAGAAGAAGGCTCGGGTCGAGGACGCGCTGCACGCGACCCGCGCGGCCGTCGAGGAGGGCATCGTGCCCGGCGGCGGCGTCGCGCTGCTGTGGGCGCAGAAGGCGCTCGACGAGCTGAAGATCAAGAACCACGACGAGCAGATCGGCGTCGATATCGTGCGTCGCGCCCTCGAGGAGCCGACCCGGCAAATCGCGGCGAACGCCGGTAAGGAGGGCTCGATCGTGGTGGAGCGCATTCGCGAGAAGGCGGAGCTCAACTACGGGTACAACGCCCAGAGCGACAAGTTCGAGGATCTGGTGAAGAGCGGCGTGATCGACCCGACCAAGGTCACACGTTCGGCTCTGCAGAACGCCGCCTCGATCGCCGGCCTGCTCCTCACCACGGAGGCCGTGGTCGTGGAGAAGAAGGAGGAGAAGGAAGCCGCGCCGCCGATGCCCGGTGGCGACATGGGCGGCATGTACTAGCCGTCAGGCGCGAGTTCGATGCGCGACAAAAGGCCCGGCAGCTGCCGGGCCTTTTGCCTGGAGGGGATTTCAGCGCGGCGGGTTTGCCACCGGCCGCCGGGCCTGACTAAATTCCGACCATGATCGTGCGGCAGATCACCCCCCGATTCCGGAACTGACTGAAGCCCGTGGAAGTCTGCGTCCACTGCTCCACACCACTTCCCGACGGCAGCCATTACTGCTCCCAGTGCGGGACCCCGACATCCGGTGGCCGGACCGACGCGCCGACCGTGACCCCGCAGGGGCGCGAGATCTACGATCGACTCACCGAGGCCACGGTCGGAAAGTACGAGGTGCTTCGGGAGCTGGGCCGCGGAGGGATGGCGGTCGTCTTCCTCGCCCACCAGAAGTCCCTCGACCGTCTCGTGGCCATCAAGGTCCTGCTGCCGCTGCTGGCCTACGATCCGGAGATCGTCGAGCGCTTCATGCGGGAAGCCAAGACCCAGGGCAAGCTCGACCACCCGAACATCATCCAGGTATTCGAGGTCTATAACGAGAGCGGGCTCACCTTTTTCAGCGTCCCCTTCATCTCCGGGATGAGCCTGCGGACGGCGCTCAGGGACGACCCCCGTCCGGGCCTCAACAAGATCAAGCGCTACCTGCGCCAGGCCGCCGATGCCCTCGCCTACGCTCACCGGCGTGGCGTCGTCCATCGCGACGTCAAGCCGGACAACATCCTGATCGATTCCGAGCGGGGCCGGGTGATCCTGACCGATTTCGGCATCGCCAAGGCGTTGGCCGCCGAGACCACCCTGACCACGCCGGGCGACCTGCTGGGAACACCGCAGTACATGTCGCCGGAGCAGGGAGAGGGGCGGCACGATCTCGATGGCCGCGCCGACCAGTACTCGCTGGGCCTGATCGGGTGGGAGATGCTCGCCGGCCGCCGGCCCTTCCAGGCCGACAATCTGGCCGAGCTGATGTACAAGCACCGCTTCGAGGAACCGGAGGACATCGACTCGATCCGGCCGGATGCGCCGCGGAACCTGCGGGCCGCCATCAAGCGGGCGATCAGCAAGGACCGGGAACTGCGCTTTCCCAACATGGACGAGTTCGCCGCCGCGATGGACGCGCCGGACCACGTGGTCATCGAGGTCCCGGCGAAGGAAGAGGAAAAAGCCGTCGAGGGTGGAGAGGAGACCACGGTTCGCATCCCCACCCCGCCCTCGATGCGGAAGACCCCGACCCCGCCATCCGGCCCGACCCCGTCCGACGAGCCGTGGGCCGCGTCCGCGCCAACGCCGCCCGAGCCGGCCGAGCCCGCAGCAAGCGATCAGCCGGCGACCGTCCGGCTGGCGGAAGTCGAGCGTCGAAAGGGCCCGCACCTCGGTCTGCTCATCGGCGGCATCGGCGCCGTCATCGTGATCGCCACCGTCGTCCTGCTGGCGGGACCGTTCAGTCCGTTCGACGGCCCGGAGCCGACGGACCCGACAGCGGCGCAGCAGGCTGGCCCCGAGACCGGGGGCGAAGCGGTGACGCCAGCGACGGAGGGCCCTGAGACGGCCGGGGGCGGTGAAGAACCCGCGACCGGCGACGAGCTGGCAGCCGGCGGCCCG
>JAACAK010000112.1:73066-86694 GCA_011774835.1 Candidatus Kutchimonas denitrificans
GAAACGCCGGGCGGCGGCGAAGCCGAGACTCCCGATCCGGCCGATCCCGCCGCCGGTGGACCGGCGGCGGCGGCGACGACTCGAGACAGCATCCAGGCCGCCAGCGCTCGGGGACGCGCCGAGGACTGGCGAGCCACCGCCCGGGCCGGCGGCGCGCCGGAGCTGCTCACCGCGATGTACGATTCCCTGGAATCGGTCCGGGCTACCGCCGACCGCCGGCTGGCGAACGCGGACTACGTGGCCGCGACCCGGTTGTTTTCCGGCCTCATTCGAGGCTACGCGACCCTGACCGATTCGGCTCGCAGTTTGGCCGCCGCGGACAACGCGGCGCGGGACGCCGCCGGTCGGGCGCGTACCGTGGCGCGGACGCGACGGGACAGCGTGATGAGCCTGGGCGCCATGAGTTTCCTGCCGGAAGCGGTCAGGCCGCTGAACAGTGCGCTGACCGAGGCTCGGGCCGCCTACGATGCGGGCCGGTACGAAGAGGCGGAACGGGAATTCGGCCGGCTCACCGCAGCGTACGAGGAGCTCATCCCGCGCCTGGTGGAGCGTGGCGAGGCGGCCGCGGATGCGGCGCAGCAGGCCATGCACGAGAAGCGCATGGCCGCCCGCCAGGCCGGCGCGGACGAGCAGGCGTCCCAGCAGCTGGCCGCCGCGGACGACCTGCGAAATCGAGCCCTGGCCAGCCAGGATCGCCAGCGCTACGCCGACGCGGTCGATTTTTACAACCAGGCGGGCGAAGCTTACGCGCAGATCAGCGCCGACCTGGCCGGCGCCACGACGACCGAGGAACAGATCGCGAACCAGGTGGAACAGTTCCGAACCCTGTTCGAGTCCGAGGACCTGGCGCGTATCGGAAGCGAGCTGTATGGCGGCGACGTCCCGAAAGAGGATGCCAACCTGATGAGATACGTGTTCGACTCGGCAGAGAACATCAAAGCGATGACGACCATCGAAAGAATCGAGGCCGACCCGAACACGGCACGTGCCGATGTTCGCCTCGACCTCGATTTCCGCAACCAGCGTACCGGTCAGAGCGGCGAGATGGAACTCAAGCTCCGTCTCGACTTCCAGTCCACCCCCGGCGGCTGGCGCCTGACCCGCCTGCGTAACCGCTGAGCGCCGATCCCGGCCCGCTCCTGTTAGCCTCCGAAGCTCACCTCCAGACCCGCGTTGACCAGCAGGTCGTTCTGCCACTCGTCGTCGAGCTCTGGATCGCTGAATTTCGAGATATAATCCCGCACGTCACCGCGTAGCCACACACCGCGGGCAATGCCGTACTTGATCCCGAACCCCCAGGTGAAAGCCACGTCGGTGGTGCTGTCGAATATGTCAGACAGGTCACCGCCCCGGTTCACGAAGCCGGCGCCGGCGGATACGAAGACGACCAGCGGCTCGAGTGGCGGCCGGATCAGCGCGTAAAGGACGTTGACGCTTCCCATGAAGACGTTTGACTCGAGCGTCGCCGTTTCCTGCTGCAGCCCCAGCACGATCGGCGGACCGGGATCGCGGACGAAGGGGATCGAGAGCTCGAGGTCAGCGTCGCTCAGCGCGTACGCCGCCTCGGCCTCGAAGCCCAGGCGCTGAGTGGGCCAGACACCGATCCGTCCGCCGAAGTTGAAGGCGACCTGGTGCCTGAACGCTGTCGCCACCTCGCCGGCGAAGTCCGGAATCTCGCCGGGCTCGAAGAAGATGCTACCTCCTGTGAGATCGGCGGCCGGCAGGAACGCACCGCCGAAACCGCTGATCGTGAACTGCTGGGCGGCAACTGCCGAGGGTGACAGGGCCAGAAGGACCGCGATTACCGCCGCACCGAAACGAGGCATAGCGTACCTCCGCGCTGTGGTCAGTGGGCCTTGGGGCATGGCGACCCAAGATAGCACCAGTCTCCGCCCGCGGCAAAGCGAACGGGGTGCCCGCTCCGCCCACCCTCGCCCACTGAATTGACCGCCATCAACAGTCAGTATATCTTGCAGTTGCCTCGCGTCCTCACGGACGCTGCCCCCCCTTTTTCCCACCTGACCCCGTAGTGGAGGTTTCCAGGCATGAAGGGCTCTCTGGCTGTCGTCGCTGTGGTCTGCGCCGTTATCGCGGCGGGTTGTAATGGGCACGAGCCGTTGGGGCCACCGGATTCGCTGAACGACGGGGGCGTCGGCAACGAGACGCTGCTGGTCATGGCCGAAGTCGAGGTCGATTCCGAAACGGGCGGTTTCATCACCCGGTTCGAGATCGACGTCTTCGACAGCTCCAACCAGCCGGTCTCCGATGCCGAAGTCACGGTCGTCTGGAACAACACGCCCGTCCTGGTGCCGGAAACGAGCACCAGCGGTTTCTATCTGGCGCAGGTCAGCGGAGCGGGGGCCGGCCCGGCGAGGCTATCGGTCGAGAAGGACAGCATGTACGTGCGTGACGTCGTGCTGGGGAACATCGGCATCCATGCCGTACTCACCCCGGCCGCGGGCGACACCGTGGCGGCGAACGAGCCGCTCTCGGTCACGTGGGTGTCGGATTTCCAGGCTCCGTACGCCGAGCTCTTGACGCTGGACGAGTTCTTCGAGGTCCAGGACGTGGGCTCGTACTCGATCCCGGCGAACCGAAACGACGTCATTCGCAGCAACCAGCGGATCGAGATCGAACGCCAGAACGAGGTGGAGGTGACGGGAGGCCTGAGTGGCTCGTATTTCCGCCTGGAGGTGGAGAGTTATTCTGGCGTGTTCGTGGTCGCCGATCAGAGCTGAGCGCCGTCAGAGCCGGAACTCGAGGCCGCCGGTGATCCAGATGTCGTTCTGCGTTTCGGCCTCGAACTCGCCGTTCGAAACCGATCCTGTGTGCGAGTACAGGTAGTCGCGCACATCGGCCCGAATCCCCAGACGGGGGCTTAACTCGTAGCGCAGGCCCAGGCCCAGAATCAGCCCGAGGTCGGTGCCGCCGTCCAGCGACTCGGAGAAATAGGTGCCACCCTCGTCGTAAAATTCGCCGCCGCGCGTCACTAGCCCCACCCCTCCGAGCAGGTGGATCGCGAACGGCGTGAACGGCGCCCGAAACGCTTCCCAGAGGACGTTCGCTCCCACCGCGATCACGTAGGCGTCCAGCGTCTGCTCGGGTCCCTGCGGGAAAGGCTCGCGCCGCGTCGCGGCGGCATCCGCGTCGCTGAACGCGTACTGGGCCTCCGCCTCGATCCACAGCTTCTCCGTCAGCCCCCGGCTCGCCCGAAGTCCGAAGATGAAACCGCTGTTCTGCCGTATCGTGAACGTCTCGGGATCCAGCGGTCCCGGGTTCGGCACCGGCTGGTTGCCGACCAGATCGGCCGCGGGAAAATAGACGCCCGCATACGGCGTCAGGCTGAACGGGGTTCCCTGAGCCAGGACCGGGCGGCCGCCGACGGCCAGGAGAAGAGCGACGAGGATGTACTGACCTGTTTGCCTCACGGATCTTTTTCCCTGTTGTGATGTAAATTCCGTTGGGAGGTGGCTCTTTGCTCCGGAGCCTCCGGCCGCGTGGCAGGGGGTCGCGGCAGAAGCTAGGCGCAAAACCGCTGGCGCGCAAGCAACTTGGGGCGCCCCCGGGCCCCGCGGCGCCATTCGTTGCCCGGCAGGCCGGTTCGAGCTACCTTTAAGTTCCCCGATGTTCCGCCGGACGCGACCTCCCTTACGTGTGATCTCCCTCCTTGGGCACCCTTATGGCCTTACTGTGCCAGAGCTGTTCATCGCAGTTGCCATTCGAGGGCGCGACGTGTCCTGACTGCGGCACGCCGGGTCCCGTGGTGGAGTTCATCCTCGGCTCCTCGTCGGAACGCATGACGGCCCAGGAAGAGCTGATGGAGCGGCTGCGCAATGTGACCCGGGGCGAGTTCGAGATCCTGCGGGAGATCGGGCACGGCGGCATGGCGCGGGTCTATCTCGCCCACGAGCTGGCGCTGGACCGCCAGGTCGCGCTCAAGGTTCTATCGCCGCTGTTCGCCGAATATCCCGAGATCGTCCGCCGCTTCCAGCATGAAGCGCGAACCGCCGGCCAGCTCAGCCATCCTCATATCGTTCCGGTCTTCGCGGTCTACCAGGGCGATGGTCTGTCGTTCTTCACCATGCCGTTCGTGAAGGGTTCGAGCTTTCGGGAGATCATGCACGGCGCCGGGCCGATGGAGGTCGCGGACGTGGTCCGCTTCCTGCGCGAGGCGGCTTCGGGCCTCGCCTACGCCCATCAACACGGCGTGATTCACCGGGATGTGAAGCCCGAGAACATGATGCTCGACGAGGTGACCGGTCGGCTCATGCTCACCGACTTCGGACTCGCCAAGGCGCTCGGCGCCGAATCGCTGACGGTGCCGGGAGACATGATCGGCACGCCGCATTACATGGCGCCGGAACAGTGCGAGGGTGACGGCGAGGTCGACGGGCGCAACGACCAGTACGCACTGGCTCTGGTCGGCTACGAGATGCTGGCCGGTGCGTATCCGTTCGACGTCAATGGGTTCCGCGAACTGCTGATGAAGCAGCTGACCGAGGAGCCGCCGCCCCTCGAGGAGCGCCGACCCGACGTACCGCCGCACATCGCCGTCGCCCTCCACAAGGCGCTGTCGAAGAAACCCGCCGACCGGTTCCCGTCGATCGAGGAGTTCGCCTGGAACCTCGCCGGCCGACCGCCGACGGAGAAGCCTGCGATTCTCACGGGCAAGCGCTCCAGGGCGTTCGGAAGCTACGAGGCGAAAACGCTCTGGATGCGCGAGCGGCTGCTGAGGCTCCATCGGAGGAAGCGCCGCAGGCTTCTGAAGCGGTGGGCGTGGCCGGCGGGACTCAGCGCGGCCGCGGCGGTGCTCCTCTATCTCGGCGTCGCCGCCGTGTCGCGCTTCGGACCCTCGGCGAACGCCAGTCCGGACAACGGCCGCGAGGCCGACCCGGTCCCGTTCGCCGAGGTCGAGATGTCTGACGGCGCGGACTTCGTACCGTTTGGGCCGCCGCTGGCTCGGGAGCCATCGGTTGACGAGACGACGACCGAGCCGGAAGCGTCGTCGCTGGCGGCGGGACCGTCGCCGCGGCCCCAAGCTTCCGGGAGTCAGCGCGCCGGCCGACCCGAGTCTCGGCCAGACCCGGTGGACACGGCGCCCGCAGCGGCGCGCGACGAGCGAGGCAGCCCCCGGTCAGCGCGTGAGGAGGACGGCGCTGACGACGGCGCGCGTGGGCAAGCCCCCACCCGGAATGCTGGTTTACCGGCCGCCTCGACCGACGACGCTTCCGGGGAGACGGCGCCGGACTCGACCGCCGGGACGGTTTCGGACGACACGGCGAGCGTCGACGGGCCGGATCGGGAAGCCACGACCGGACCAGCCGAGGAGGTCGCGGCGCCCGAGGCGGCTCTGGAGCTGTTCCGCGACGCCCTGGAGGGCGAAGACCTCGAGGCTCTGCAACAGATCTACGGCGGCCAGATCCCGGACTCGGACCGCAAGATGCTGCGCCAGATCTTCGACAACGCCGGCGCCCTCGAAGTCGACATGCAGACTCGCGAGCTCGAGCGGCAGGGCGACCGGGCCCTGGTCGAGGTCGATTACCCGATGAGCTACGTTCTGGAGCGGACCGGTCGCGGCCAGAAGTTCACGCTGAAGCTGCGCGTCGAGTTGGAGCTGGGGGCGGCTGGCTGGCGGATCGTCGCGCTGGAACGGCGATAGCGGCACCCCACTTCTTGTCTCTCCTCTTCCGCAAACCTAGCATAGGTAGAGCACGACGGGTGTGGTTTGGGCACACCCGGACGGGTCTCGACGCGATCGGTGCACGCCGTACGATGAACTGATGGACATCTGCTCACGTTGCCACATCCAGCTCCCCGAGGACAGCCTGTTCTGTCCACGTTGTGGCGCGCCCACCGGAGACGACGACGAGCTCCTCGCCTCGTCCGCCTCTGACCCCACGGGCCTGCTCGACCGGTTGCGCGAGGCGACGAAGAGCGAGTTTACGATCGTTCGGGAATTGGGTCGCGGCGGCATGGGCCGGGTCTACCTGGCGCACGAGATCGCGCTGGAGCGCCGCGTCGCCATGAAGGTACTGCCGCCGCCCCTCGCCGAGAATCGCGAGGTGGTCGAGCGGTTCCAGCGTGAAGCGCGTACCGCCGGCAAGCTCAGCCATCCCAACATCCTCTCTGTCTACCAGGTGACCGAGCGTGCCGGCATCTACTTCTTCACGATGCCGTACATCGCGGGGCCGAGCGTGCGACAGGTGCTACGCCGGACGCCCCGCCTCGAGTTCGGTCTCTGCCGCCGCTACGTGGGTGAAGCCGCCGAAGCGCTCGCCTACGCGCACGACCGGGACGTCATCCACCGCGACATCAAGCCCGAGAACATGTTGCTCGAGGGGAGCCAGGACGGTCGCCTGCTGCTCACCGACTTCGGGATCGCCAAGGCGCTGGGAGCCGCCACGACGCTCACCCGGCCAGGCGACATGATGGGCACGCCGTACTACATGTCGCCGGAGCAGTGCTCCGAGCGGGAGGACATCGACGGACGCAGCGACCAGTATTCGCTGGGGCTGGTGGCCTACGAGATGCTCGCCGGACGCTTTCCGCTTCGGGCTGACAGCCTGGCCGCGCTGGTCCACAAGCACATCAACGAGTACCCCGAGCCGCTGCCGAAACTGCGACCCGACGTGCCCCCGGACCTGAAGGCCGTGATCGAGCGGGCCATCCGCAAGGACCGGGACGAACGGTTCCCCTCGATGCACGAATTTCTCGAGGCGCTTGGTGCGCCCGTGGTGCGCCCGGTCGTCGCCGGTGCCGGCCTTCCAGCCTCACGACGCCAGCGTCGTCGGGTTCGACTGCGGCGCCTGGGTTGGGCGCTGCCGGTTTTCGCATTCGTGGTTGCCGTCGCCATTTTCGGGCTCGTCCTCTCGCAGGGCATGTCGGACGGCGGCAGCACCGACGACCCCGCGTCCTCCTCGGAAGTCGAGCTGCCACCCGTGACCGTCGGCGACTCGGTGGGCGGCGCGCTGGTTTCCGCCGACACGGGCCGGCTCGAAGACGCGATCGCCGCCGGCACCGGCGAGGATTCCGCCACACGCTCTTCGAGTCCCGGGACCACCGCCGTCACGCCGCCCGTCGCCGAGCAAGGGAACGAGCCTCCGGACGCCAATCCCGAGCCGCGCACCGAGAATCTGGATACGGAGCGGCAGCGCGCTCAGCAGGCTCACCAAGCCGCCCTTTTCTCGCGACGCGCGGCGCTCGAAGCTCGGGCCGACACCGTCTTTCCCGATCGCTTCGCGGTGATCGACCGTCAGTTCGAGGCGGCCACCAACACCCTCGGCACCGGCGAACTGGTGAGCGCGGTGTTGGCCCTTTCCTTCGTCAGCCGCGAATTCGACGATCTCGTCGAGCAGGCGGAGGAAGCGAGACGGCGGGCGGCGGCCGCAGCGGTCCAGATCGCGGCCGAGGACAGCGCTGCTCGCGAGGGCGAGCCGCGGACACCGGCGGCTTCGCTCGCCTCGCTACTCGACGCCTATCGGCTGGCCCTCGAGGCCGAGGACATGGAGCGGCTGGCCGCCGAGGTCTACCGCGGCCCCGTTCCCGAGGACGACGCCGATATCCTGCGTCGCTGGATGAGCAACGCCGATTCGATGGCTGTTACGACCCGGATCGAAGGCGAGCCGGTCATCGTCGGCGATCGGGCCGAAGTTCGGGTGCGGCAGATGATGAGATACAGGCTCGCGTCGACCCACGAGCGACGCGAGCATGCCCTCGACCTCCGCTTCTTCTTCCGGCGCGTCGATTCCGTCTGGCGCCTCGAGCGCTTCGAGCTGTGAGATCCTTCAGCGCGCGGGGGTCAGGGCGAACTCCAGGGCGAGCGTGGCCATCAGGTCGCTCTGGGTCTTCGATTCGAAGGTGAAGGCCCCTGCCGTGGGCTCGAACGAATAGACGTAGTTCCTGAGGTCGAACCGCAAGAAGAGCAGCGGCGTCAAACCGTAGCGCAGCCCCAGCCCGAAGGCGCCGGCGAAGCTGCTCGTGTCGCGGAAGGTCACCCAGAAATCTCCGCTGCGCGCCGCGACTCCGAAGCCGCCCGACAGGTACAGGCTCATCGGGCTGAACGGTGCCTTGAAGAAGATCCACGTGGCGTTCAGGCTCGCCAGCAGGACGTTCGAGTCATCGACGGTCAATTCGCTCGTGGGCGGGAGGTCCAGAGCCGAGAGCGCGTAGCTCGCCTCCACCTCCACGCCCAGCCGCGACAGGATGCGCACCGACAGGCGCCCACCCAGGAGCACCCCGGGCTCCTGCCCCAGATTCACGATGACCGGCCCGGTCTCGCCGCCCACCCGGACGGCGTCGAACAGGTTGCGCAATGGCAGGTAGCCGCCGCTGAAGCCCGACAGGCCGACCTGCCCCGGCAAGGGGGTGGCGCTCAAGGCGAACAGGACGACGACCAGGGCGATCCGCCGAGTCATCGAACGGCCTCCAGCTCGAGATGCGTGCGTAAGTCGTTCCGCCCGAATACCTTGGGCAGCGGTTCGGAGGATCGTACTCGGATGGTTTTCAGCAGGGGAAGGGAAGTTTAGTAGGTGAGCCAACTCCGCGCAACACCCGTTCGATCGGGGCCCGGTGGCCGGGCCCGGAAGCTGGTCGATCGGCGGATTGAACTCGCGTTTCATCGGGGGGCCGATCCGTAAAGATCGTAGCGCAGGTCGCGGAGAAAAGGCACGTGCCGTCGGACCTCCTCGATACGGTCCCGGTCGACGGGGGCGACCAGCAGCTGTTCACCGTCGCCGTCGGCCCGGGCGACGACCTCGCCGCCGGGTCCGGCGACAAAGCTCGCGCCGAAGAACTGTAGCTCTCCGTCCTGGCCGGCCCGGTTGGCCACGGCGACGAAGATCTGGTTCGCCACTGCCGCGGCCCGGATCTCCAGCTCCCAGATGTCGCGGAACGCCTGCTCCGAGGTGGAGGTGGCGGTGGGGACCACCACCAGCTCGGCGCCGCCCAGAGCCAGCGCCCGAAAGTGCTCCGGGTAATGGCGGTCGTAGCAGATCGCCACGCCGATGGGTCCGGCGGACGTCAGGTGGACCGGCCAGCCCGTGTCGCCGGGCCAGTAATAGAACTTCTCGTTGTAGCCGGGCTCCTCCGCGATGTGAAGCATGCGGCTGACGCCGACCAGGCGCCCATCCGCGTCGATCACCGGCGACGCGTCGTAGTAGCGGCCCGGCCCCGCCCGCTCGAATACGTTGATCACGGTAACCAGGCCGTGGCGGGCGGCGGCTTCCTGGAAGCGCTTGGTCGTGGGTCCCGGGATCGGCTCGGCCCAATCGAAGTAGCGCGCGTCCGCCCGCACCTGAGGAAAGAAGAAATCGAAAGCCAGCTCGGGGAAGACGATCACATCGGCCCCCTCGTCCGCCGCCCGAGCCATCCATTCGATCGCCCGGTCGCGACTCCCCTCCCGATCCCCGGAATGTGCGAATTGCGCACAGGCGACTTTCATGCCGTGTCTCCCACGTTGGCGTAGCGTTGATTGGAAGGGAATGAATCGCGCATTCAGCTATCCCAAGCAAGGGAGCCAGCCACGCCAGCTTGACACTCCTCGAATGCCGGATAAGAATTCAACATTCGACCGCGAGCGGGCGCCCCGGGCCGTATCCGTGGCGCCCCCGCTTTTTTGAGGACCTTTCAAGGTAGCGGAAGGGACACGAGATGAGTGCCGCCAAGCTGAAGCTGGAATTGTCGGACGGGAAACAGGTCGAGGTCGAGCACGGTATCTCGCCCCACGATCTGGCACAGAGGGTCAACGGCGAGCTCGCCGACCGGGCCATCGCCGCGAAGCTGGACGGCGAGATCGTCGATCTCGATCGGCCGCTCGAGCGGTCCGGCCGGATCGAGTTCCTGTTCGAGGACGATGAGGACCAAGACTCGCTCTACGTGCTTCGTCACTCCACCGCCCATGTGCTCGCCACTGCGGTCCGCAGTATCTGGCCGGACGCCGGGATCGGCTTCGGCCCGCCCATCGCCGATGGCTTCTATTACGACTTCGATGTCGATTCGCCCTTCACGCCCGAAGATCTGGAGAAGATCGAGGAGCGGATGAAGGAGGTCGTCGCCGCCGACGAGCCTTTCGAGCGACGCGAGGTGGAGCGGCAGGAGGCCCGCGAGCTGTTCTCCGACGATCCGTACAAGCTGGAACGGCTGGAGGAGATCCCGGAGGGCGAGACGATCTCGATCTATCGGGACGGCGCGTTCGTCGACCTGTGCCGCGGCCCTCACCTGCCGTCCACCGGCGCCGTGAAGCACTTCAAGATCCTGCACTCCGCGGGCGCCTACTGGCGCGGCGACGAGCGGCGCGCGATGCTCCAGCGCATTTACGGGACCGCGTTCTTCGAGAAGAAGGACCTGGAAGAGCACCTTCGTCGTCTCGAGGAGGCGCGTAAGCGCGATCACCGCATCATCGGCAAGCAGCTGGACCTGTTCAGCATACAGGACGATGTGGGACCGGGGCTGATCCAGTGGCATCCGAAGGGCGCGATGATCCAGTTCCTGCTGCGTCGCTTCCTGGAGGACGAGCTGCTGAAGCGCGGCTACGATTTCGTCTATTCGCCGCACATCGCGCGGGAGGCGCTGTTCCGGCGCTCCGGTCACCTGCAGGCGTACTCCGAGGTCATGTTCCCGGCGATGGAGTCGGAGGGTGAGAAGGACAATTATCGGCTCAAGCCGATGAACTGTCCCTTCCACATGTCGATCTACGCCTCCGGGCAGCGCAGCTATCGCGACCTGCCGGTCCGCTACGCCGAGATCGCCAGCGACTACCGGAACGAGAAGTCGGGAACGCTCCACGGGATGCTGCGGGTCCGCGGGCTGACGATGGACGACGCCCACATCTTCTGTCGGCCCGACCAGGTGGAGGACGAGATCTACGGCATGCTCGACCTCGTGGCCAACATCTACGGGACTTTCGGGCTCGAGTATCGCCTCGACTTCGCCACGCGCCCCGCCAAGCGGATCGGCTCGGACCAGGTCTGGGACGAGGCGGAAGACGCGCTGCGCGCCGCCATCGAGCGCCGCGGCCTGACCTACGCCGTCGACCCCGGCGGCGGCGCGTTCTACGGGCCCAAGATCGACGTCAAGTTCGTCGACGCCATCGGCCGCGAGTGGCAGGGGGCGACGATCCAGCTCGACTTCGTGCTCCCCGAGCGATTCGATCTCAACTTCGTCGGGTCCGACAACCAGAAGCACCGGCCGGTGATGATCCACCGCGCGATCTACGGCTCCTTCGAGCGCTTCATCGGCGTCCTGATCGAGCATTTCGCCGGCGCCTTCCCCCTCTGGCTGGCGCCGGTCCAGGTCCGCCTGATCCCGGTCACCGACGACTTCATCGATGCGGCGCGCGAGGTGGCAGTGGCCCTGCGCGAGGCCGGCGTCCGTGTCGAGCTCGACGATCGGAGCGAAACGGTCTCCTACCGGATCCGCGACGGCGAGCTGCAGAAGATCCCGTACCTGGGGGTCATCGGGCAGCGCGAAGCCGATGCCGGCACCGTGGCCGTGCGGAAGCGCGGGGCCGAGAAGAAGCAGGTGGTCCTGCCGCTGGCCGAGTTCATCGAGCAGGTGACCGCGGAAAACCGAACCCGCGCCTTAGGGTAGGGAATCCGTGATCCCGAATTCGGCATTGGGAATTTCGAGTTGGGGTTCTGAGGTCGGGATTCTGACTTGGGGAAGTTCGAGTTCTCTCCGAATCGTTGAAGCGGATTGGGGGATTCGGGGGTTCGGGGTTTCGGGGAAATAGGGAAATGCTGGGTAGGTCACACGCCGCCACCTCCCTGTTTCCCCGACTCCCCGAATCCCCGAACCTTCTTCGGCAATTCGGAGAGAACTCGAGGTTCCCGAAATCAGAATCCCGATATCCCGACTCTCAACTCCCAACTCCAACCTCCCAACTCCCATTGACAATTCCCGCTTTTCGGGCAACTTTTCCGGCCACAACGAGGAAAGTGGCGGTCTGATGGACCCCGCCCACCTTTCGGCCCGCACCGTCGGTGCGGTGCCGCCGGGTCAAGCTGAGCTTCCCGACTTCCGCCGGTTCTGGCCCGCGCGGGGGTGGACGAGCTTCGCTTGGTCCATCGTTTTGTGTTTCTGGTTCGCGCAGACAGCGCCGAGGGAAAAGGAGCCCGATAATCGACAAAACTGAGCCCCGTGTAAACAACCAGATCCGTATCAGCCCGGTGAGGCTGGTCGACTCGGAAGGCGAGCAGGTAGGAATCGTTTCGATCGAGGAGGCCCGCGCCGCGGCGGCGGACCGGGGTCTCGATCTGGTGGAAGTCGCGCCCAACGCCCGGCCGCCCGTCGTCCGGATCATGGACTACGGGAAGTTCAAGTACGAGCAGGCCCGCAAGGCGCGCGAGTCGAAGAAGAAGCAGCACCAGGTCAAGGTGAAGGAGATCAAGCTTCGGCCCAAGATCGAGGAGCACGATCTGAACTTCAAAGCGGGGCACGCTCGCCGCTTCCTCGGCGATGGGAACAAGGTGAAGCTGACGATGCGGTTTCGCGGCCGCGAGATGACGCATACCGAGCTCGGTCAGGCTGTCCTCGACAAATTCGCGGAATCGCTGTCCGACGTCGGGCAGATCGAGGAGAAGCCCAAGCTCGAAGGCCGCAACATGACAATGGTCCTGGCTCCCAAGCGCAGCTGAGGTCCCGGGCACGCGACGGAGGGGGACAGGAAGGACAGGCAGGTCACATGCCCAAGATGAAGACTCACCGGGCCGCGGCGAAGCGGTTCCGGAAGACGGCGACAGGCAGGCTCAAGCGCCGCAAGGCGTACAAGAGCCACATCCTGGCGAAGAAATCACGCAAGCGGAAGCGCAAGCTCCGCAAGCCGGCCCTCGTCGCCCGAAGCGACGAGAAGCGCATGAAGCGCATGCTCGGCCTGTGATCGGGGTCGGCCCATCGGAGGCCGACCCCGATCACGGCCCCAAGAAGACAGGAGCAGATAGATGTCTCGGGTAACGAATCAGGTGGCGCGACACAAGAAGCGGAAGAAGGTCCGTGAGGCTGCCAAGGGCTACACGGGCAGCCGGTCCAAGCTGTACCGCAGCGCCAAGAACTCGGTGGAGCGCGGCTGGCGCTACGCCTACCGCGACCGGCGCAACCGCAAGCGCGATTTCCGGCGTCTCTGGATCACGCGTATCAACGCGGCGGCGCGTCAGCACGATCTGAGCTATTCCGCCTTCATCAACGGCCTGCGCACGGCGGGCATCGAATTGAACCGGAAGTCGCTGGCCGATCTGGCGGTGCGTGACCCGAACGCTTTCGGCGATCTGGTAGCGGTGGCGAAGGACGCACTGGCCAGCTAGCGGCGCTCGTCATGGAAGAATTCCTTTCGAGCCTGCGTCGCCTCGAGGAAAGCGGCGTGGCGGCCATCGCCGACGCCACGACCGAAGAGGAGATCGAGCGGGTCCGCATCGAGTACGTCGGTCGCAAGGCGCCCCTCAACCAGCTGCTGCGCTCGGTCCGCGATCTGCCCCAGGAAGAGCGGCCACGGGCCGGCGCCGAGGCCAACCGGGTCAAACAGCGGCTGCTCGAGCTGCTCGACGCCCGGGCGGCCGAGGTGAGCGCCGCGGCGGTTCCGGAGGCCGCCGAGCTCGATCCGACCTTGCCCGGCCGCGAGCGCTGGCGGGGCGCGCGGC
>JAACAK010000147.1:0-647 GCA_011774835.1 Candidatus Kutchimonas denitrificans
ACGTCCCCGAAGACCACGCTGAACACGACGATCATCAAGCCGATGAGGCCCCCCGTCGTCAGCACCGCGACGTGGGGCGTCCGATACCGGGCGTGCACCCGCTCCACGGCCGCGGGCAGGTGCTCGCGCCGCGCCATGGCGAGCTTGACCCGGGAGCCGGCCATGATGGTGGCGTTCGCCGCCGAGAGCATGGAGAACAGGGCCCCGACGATGATGACGTAGAAGCCCAGGTCGCCCAGGTAGTACTGGGCCGCCCGGCCCATGGAGAGCTCGCCGTTCTCGGCCACGAACTGTCGGGCCTCCTGGGGTCCGGCGAGCCCCGCTCGATCCGCCAGGAAGACGAGGAAGCCGGAATCGTTGACCGCGAGGACCACGACCAGCACCACCAGGACGTAGATCAGCGTCACGAAGCCCATGCTGATGAAGATGGCCCGGGGGACGGTCCGGCCCGGCGCCTCGATCTCCTCGGCGTTGGTGGCGATGGCCTCGAAGCCGAAGAAGGTGATGAAGACCAGCGCGCTGGTGAGCCCGATCTCCCGGAGATCCCCGACGTTGGCCGCGAAGGAGGCGACGACGACATCCGCCCGGAGGCCGCGGAGGCCGCCGTAGAGGAAGACGACGATGAGCACCACCTTGAGCACCGTTAC
>JAACAK010000147.1:741-1171 GCA_011774835.1 Candidatus Kutchimonas denitrificans
GACCACCACCAGCACGGCGAGAAGGACCATCCCCGAGAGCCAGAACGGCATCGCCTCGGGGATGCGCAAGGCGGGGACCATGAACTGGTAGAACCAGTCGGAGAAGCTGGCCAGGTAGAACGCGGCGCTGGCCGGGTAGCCCAGGATCATCGCCCAGCCCACGAGGTACGTGGCGTCGGTCTCGTAGGTGTTGGCCACGTACATGTAGCCGCCGCCGCTCTCCGGGTAGATGGCGGCGAACTCCGCGTAGGCCGCGGCGGTGAAGCTCGCCACCACCGCCGCGATGAGGAACGCGAGGATGGCGCCGGCGCCCACGTTGGCCACCGCGAGCCCCGAGAGGACGAAGATCCCCGCGGCGATCATGGTCCCGACGCCCAGGGCGAGCGCGCCGGGCAGCCCGAGATCGCGGCTCAGCTCCTCCGTGACCCGG
>JAACAK010000113.1:0-4021 GCA_011774835.1 Candidatus Kutchimonas denitrificans
CGGGCCCGCTGCGAGGCGGTCAGGTTCGCCACCGGCTGGTCGTCCAGCAGGTACTCGCCGCCCGTGGGCGTGTCGAGGAGACCGAGGATCGAGAGCAGCGTGGTCTTCCCGCACCCCGAAGGGCCGGCGATCGCCACGTACTCGCCTTCCTTGATGTCCAGGTGGACGTCGGACAGCGCGTGGGTCTCCACCTCCTCGGTGTAGAAGACCTTCTTCACGCCGCGGAGCGCGATCAGCGCCTTTCCGTTGCTCTTCTGCGGTTCCGTCGTCATTCTCGACTCTCCCAGTTTCCTCGTTTTGGTTCCGGTAAGGTCCGCCTAGCGCAATCTAACGCGATCGTACGAGTCCCAGGCGGACATGTCGCTCAGAATCACCTCGTCGCCGACCTGCAGGCCGTCGACGATCTCGATCGTGTTCACCGAACTGCGACCGAGGCGGACGGTCACCCGAACCGCCGCGTCGCCGTTCTCCACGACCTTGAACAGCCCCACCAGGCTGTTGGCCTGTCCATAAGCCGGCCGGCCCACGTACAGCACGTCGGTCAGGCGCTCGATCTCGATCGTCCCGTCGACGCTCAGGTCGGGGCGTGCCTCCTTGGGGAGCGGGCCCTCCAGCCGCACGTCGACCGTCACGCTGCTGGCCTGGACCGCCGGGTCGATCCGCACCACGCGGCCCTGGATCGTATCGTTCCGGGTATCGATCAGGGCCAGCTGGCCGACCGCCACGTCACGTGCCTGCGTCTCCGGGATCCGCAGCTCGGCCTTGAGACGGCCCGGCTGGACGATGCGGGCCAGGTTGTCGCCCGGCCTGACCCACTGCCCCGACTCGAGAGGCAGCTCCGCCAGCACGCCCGAGACGCCGGCCACCACCTCCATCGACTCGACCAGGTTCTTCCGGAACTCCGCGATCGACCGGAATCGCTCGACCTGGCGCCGCTGCGCCGACAGCCGCGACTGCTGGGCGTCGGTCATCACCTCCAGCCGGCGCCTCTCGATCTCGAGCCGCGTCTCCAGCTCCACCGCCCGGTCCCGGGAGTTCTGGAGCTCGATCTCAGAGATCAGACCCTTCTCCGCCAGCTCCTCGTTGTTCTTCACCGTGCGCTGCGCCTCCAGGTACTGCGCCCGAACCTGCGCCACCAGCGCCTCCTGCGCCAGCCGCTGGTTCTCCAGGTTGGTCCGCAGGTTCACCAGCTGCGCCTCCTCGTTCGTCATCTGGCGCTGCGCCTCCAGCGCCTGGATCTCCACCTCGGGGTTCGACAGCTCCAACAGCACGGTGGAACTGTCCACCTCGGCGCCCGGCTGGACGAAGATCCGCTCCACACGACCCGCCGTCAGCGCCGCGATCCAGCGGATCTGCTCGGAGATCAGCGTACCCGGCCCCCGGACTCTCCGGACCATCTCACCGCGCTGCACCACGTCGGTGTAGATCGTGTTCTTGTCCACACTCGGCGCCGCCGGGCCCAAACGCCCCAGCGCCACCGTGATCACGACCACGGCTATGATACCGGCGCCGATGTACAGCCAGCGTTTCTTGTTCTTCTTCGGCTCGCGAGGAATATCCACGGAAAATGGGCTCCTACCCAGTGTCTACAAAGCCAGTATGCCGGGTTCGTCCAAGGGAAGAACCATGCCATCCGGGCCGTATATCTAAGTAATTGTTACACAGCGAGTTATAGGATCGGTCCGGCGATCGCCCGGGGCTCGGTGTCCGTCCCCGGGAGCCTTCCGTCCCATAACCGGACACCTATCCTGACGATGCGAAGGCCGGTTTGGTTTCGCCAGAGGGGGGTAGCTATAAGGACGCCCGTCTCGCGGACGGGCCGTCTTGCGGGTCAGGTGGCGCGGCTCACATATTTTCTCCGCCCCAATCGCTGCCGAGACCGCTGTCTGTCGAGCCACGGCTGAGGTGTGAGCCTTGTTCTACCTCAAGACGCTGGGCGAGCTATCGCTTCACGCATCGGGTCCGACGGGTCCGCCGTTGCTTCGGAACGCGAAGCCGCTGGCGGTGCTGGCGTACCTGGCGACGCTGCCGGACCGTTCGGCGCGGCGCGAGCACGTGGCGGAGCTGTTGTGGCCCGAGGCGGACGCCAGCCATGGCCGCAGCTCGCTGCGCCAGGCGCTGTTTCACATCTCGCAGCGGGTGGGGCGCCCGGTAATCCAGGCCGACGAATCGAACCTTGCCCTCGACCGTACCCAGCTGGAGGTCGACATCTGGGAGTTCGAGCGGGCGCTGGAGGCCGGTGACTACGAGCGGGCGGTCGAGCTGTATGGGGGCCCGTTCGCTCCGGGGCTGGAGCGGAAGGTGGGAGCGGAGCTGGAGGGGTGGATCGAATCGAAAGACGAGCAGCTGCGCGCGGGCCTCGAGGTGGCGTATTCGAAGCTGATCGGCGCGTGTCTGGAGGCGGGTGCCGGGAAACGGGCCGTCCGGTTCGCGCGCCGGTACGTCGAGCTGAACCCGCTGAACGAGGACGCGCAGCTGACGCTGATCCGGGCATTGAAGGTGGCGGGAGATCAGGTCGGCGCGCTGCAGGCGTATCGGTCGTACCGTTCGCTGTTGCGAGAGGCGCTGGATGGCGAGCCATCCGCTGAGCTGGAGCGGGCGATCGCGTCGGTGCGCGAAGCGGTGCTCAGTGATCCGCGGCCGGATTCCGACGCTACGGTCGCGGCCCGACCGCGCCGCTCGACCTGGCGTTGGATCGCGCTGAGCGGGCTGGCCGGCGCCGCTGGCACCGCCGTCGTTCTGGCGATCGGGCTCTACGTCCTGCGCCCTTCGGACACGCCAGATGCTGCGTTCGACGGGCTGCGCGGGACCTTCCACGTCCTCGTAGGCGCCGAGTATCCGCTCCACGTCGCCCGGGTGGACTACCGGAGAGATGANNGAGCATTCAGCCGGGGCCGTGTTCTCTCCGGACGGCTCGCTCGTCGCGACCAGCTTCGCCGCGGCGAACGGGATGAACCTGGGGGTGCTGAACGTGGAGAGCGGTGAACTGCGGGAGCTCACGACCCAGCCGCAGGACGAGGTGCCTGTCGACTGGTCACCGGACGGCCGCTCCATCCTCTTCCGTCAGGGGGTTCTGCTGGCGGACGGCCGTGACTACAGCTGGGTCTTGATGGCTTACGACCTGGCCACCGGCCGGGAGCATCGTGTCGGCGTCCTGGAGGCCCGGACGCCGAGCGCCGCCGCCTGGTCGCCCAGGGGCGTGGATATCGCGGTGGAGGCCGATTCGGAAGGGACCAGGGACGTGTTTCTGATGGACGCCGACGGCACCGATCCCGTAGCTCTGACGGGCGATCCGGCAGACGATTTCGGCCCCGCCTGGTCGCCGGATGGCACACGCCTCGCTTTCGCCTCGGAGCGGTCGGGCGCCTCGGACATCTACGTCATCGATCGCGACGGCTCCGGCCTGCGGCGCGTCACCCGGACGCCCGTCTTCGAGCTGGGCCCGGTCTGGCTCTCGCATCGCGTGCTGGCCTTCGTGCGACGCGCCGCTGGAGANNGGCGGGGGCCAAGAGCGACGGCTCACGCATCGAGGCGACATTCGGGATCTGGCACGCGGAAGCGGGGATACGCACGGGCGGTCCTGGATCGACCGGTTGAACGTCACGGCGGAGGAGGCGGCGGCGAGTCCCGGCCAGTACGTGCCCCTCGATCTGGAGCTGGTCGACGCGGCGGGCCGGAAGTTGAACGAGGACGAGGTCCGGATCACCTGGTCGACGGGCGATCCGGCCGTCGCCGAGTTGGCCGAGCCGGGGATGGTTCGGGTGCTCGATTCCGGCGATGTCGTCGTGACGGCCAGCGCTGGCGGCTGGCGGGCCGACACCCTCGAGCTCCCTTCCCTCTACCCGGTTCGCGGCGCCACGACGCTCCTCCTCTACGAAGACTGGTCAGGCGGCGTTCGCCCCGAGCGCTGGATCCGCTGGGGCCGCCCGATGCCTTACGCCCGGGTCACCGGCGGTCCGGAGGGCGGTGGCCTGCTCGTCCCCAACGGCGACAGCATCTACGCCAGCGGCGTGGTCTCCCG
>JAACAK010000113.1:4217-4959 GCA_011774835.1 Candidatus Kutchimonas denitrificans
TCATGATCCCGTTCCCTCCCGACCCGGAAGAGTGGCACCTCTATGGCCTCCAGCTCGAGCGCGACGGTTCGGTCGGCGTGCTGATCGATGGACGTTTTTATTGGCGGACCGGACCGGAGATNNGAGGGCGGTGGCCTGCTCGTCCCCAACGGCGACAGCATCTACGCCAGCGGCGTGGTCTCCCGACAGGCGTTCGCGCCGGGCGGTGGCCTCACCGTCGAGGTCTGGGGTCGGATGCCCTTCGACGGTCGCCTGTACCAGGACTTCGCCGTGGGGTTCAGCCACGGCAAGCGGCCGGAGGAGGAAGGGGCCGAGTGGGAGACTCTCCGGCCGATCGTCGAGCTGTGGGTTCACGGCCCCAACGAACAGGACGGCGCCGGCGCCTGGATCGGCCTGCAGGGCCGGCGGATCATGATCCCGTTCCCTCCCGACCCGGAAGAGTGGCACCTCTATGGCCTCCAGCTCGAGCGCGACGGTTCGGTCGGCGTGCTGATCGATGGACGTTTTTATTGGCGGACCGGACCGGAGATCGACATGGCCGCACTGCCGGCGCTCAACGTGGTCCTCGGCTACCGGTCCCTCGGCATCGAGGTGGCTCACGGGCTGCTCCGGCTTTACTACGGCACCAAGTTTCTCCTGCCCGAGGTCGGCAGCGACGGGCCGGTGGCTTTCGACGATTGACGGCTGGACGAAGGGGCATGAGGGCCTCTTGCGGCGCGGCTTGTTTTCGGGTTATGTTCGG
>JAACAK010000113.1:4982-136770 GCA_011774835.1 Candidatus Kutchimonas denitrificans
GCCGCAACGCCAGGGAATCGAGTCGCCTATGTCGCCTTCCACCAACGCCTTAGCCCGATCGCTCCCGCCGGAACTCGGCTCGCTGGCCCGGGCCAGCGAGTTGCGCAGCGCCGGGGCCGGCGCCCTCGCCTGGCGGTTGGGCTGGCCGGAGCTCGACGAGCTGCTGGGCGGCGTGCCCCGGGGGCAGCTGAGCGAGTGGGCGGGCCCGCGGTCGGCGGGGAAGACGGCGGCGCTGCGGCGGCTGGTGGCGACGGTTCTGGAGGCGGGGGCGGGCGCCGCCTACGTGGACGGGGCGGGGACGCTGACGCCAGCGGCCTGGATCCAGGGCCGCCTGGGCCCGGGTGCGGGTGCGGCGCCATTCTGGGTGGTGCGGCCGCCGGAGCCGGCGGGCGTGCTCGCGGCGACGGACGAGCTGGTCCGGAGCGGCGCCTTCGGGCTGGTGATCGCCGAGGGGGCCGACTGGTCACGCGTTCCCGCCGTCCGGCTGCAGCGCCTGGCCCGGGACACCGGGGCGGCACTGGTGGCGGTGGTGGCGCGAGCGGGGAAGGTGCCGCTGGCCGGGCTCCGGGTGCAGTTCGCTTCCGAGCCCGGTTCCCGCGTCTACCGGGTCCGGGTCCGGGGTCAGCGGGCCCGGGAAGTCTCTTACGCGCAGGAGCTGCCTTACCGATTGCCCGGCGACTCCGGGTCAGCGGATCGTCGCGGTCTCGAGTCCGAGCCACGATACCGTCCGTAGCGATCGGCCGTTCGGTGATGGGAATCATCATTCCCGGAGGTCGGGATTCTGATTTCGGGAATATCCAGCTCTCTCCGAATTGTTGAAGCTGATTCGGGGAGTCGGGGCTTCGGGGAATCGGGGAGGTAGGAGGTGACAGCCTGGCAGCCCTCGTCGCCAGCACTTCGTCTTTCCCCGAATCCCAGAATCCCCGAACCCGCTTCGGCAATTCGGAGAGAACTCGAGCTTCCCCCAATCGGAATCCCGATATCCGATTTCGTGATTCCCATCCCACAATTGCCGCGGCGGCTGTGAACCGGTAACATGCGCCTTCCGAGCGAGTTGTCGTCGTCCACCCGCCGGAGCATCGAACGAATCGCGAATGAGCAGCGCCCGCAGGTCGATCCAACCACTCGACACGGAGCCCCTCCCGCGATGAGCCGCGACCCCATGTCCCGCTGGCACTGGGTGGCGATTATCGCCGTGGCGGCCATCGTGCTGACCATCCCGATCCACGCGGTGAAATGGATGGCCGACGATGATGATGAACGGTCGCGGGCCGGGCGTGATTCGGCGGCGACCTTCGTGGGACGCGAGTCGTGCGCCGAGTGCCACGAGGCGGCCACCGAGGCGTGGCGCGGGTCCGATCACGATCTGGCGATGGCGGTGGCCACGGACAGCACGGTTCTGGGCGATTTCGACGACGCGGTCTTCGAGTACGGCGACATCACGGCCCGCTTCTACCGTCGCGACGGCGGCTACTACGTCTATACCCAGGGCCCGGACGGCGAGCCGGCCGAGTTCGAGATCGCGTACACGTTCGGGCACGAGCCGCTGCAGGGTTATCTGATCCCGTTTCCCGGCGGCCGGCTCCAGTCGCTGACGATCGCCTGGGACGTCGAGCGCCGGGAGTGGTTCTATCTCTACCCCGGCGAGGAGATCCCGCCCGACGACTGGCTGCACTGGACGCGGGGCGCCCAGAACTGGAACGGCATGTGCGCCGAGTGCCATTCGACCAACCTGGTAAAGGGCTACGACTTCGAGACGAAGACGTACGCGACCACGTGGTCGGAGATCGACGTGAGCTGCGAGGCGTGCCACGGACCCGGCTCGCGCCACGTCGACTGGGCGGAGGTCCCGCCGATGGCCCGGCCGGCGCTGGAGAACTACGGGCTCGTGATACCGACCGGCGGCATCAGCTCGCGCCAGCAGGTCGAGCTCTGCGCCCCCTGCCACTCGCGGCGGTCGGTGCTGGGCGACTACGACCACACCCGGCCGGACCTTCTCGACAACATCGTGCCGACCGTGCTCGAGGAGGGGCTCTACCACGCCGACGGCCAGATCCTGGACGAGGTGTACGTCTACGGCTCGTTCGTGCAGAGCAAGATGTTCCGGAACGACGTGCGCTGCAGCGATTGCCACGACGTTCACAGCCTGGAGCTTCACTTCGAGGGGAACGATCTGTGCGCCCAGTGCCACCTGGCCGACACCTACGACAGCTACGACCATCACTTCCACGAGGAGATCGTCGACGGCGAGCCGAGCGAGGCGGTGCTGTGCGTGAAGTGCCACATGCCGGAGCAGCCCTACATGGTCATCGACTGGCGCGCCGACCACAGCCTGCGGGTACCGCGCCCCGACCTCACCCTCGCGATCGGCGTCCCCAACGCCTGCGCGCAGAGCGGCTGCCACGACGACGAGACCGACGAATGGAACGCGAGACACTACGAGGACTGGTACGGCAAGGCGCGGAAGCCGCACTACGGGACCGTGCTGGCCGCCGGGCGCCGCGCCGACCGGGCGGCCGAGCCGGACCTGGCTCGACTGGCCGGCGACCCGCTCTACCCGGCGATCGTCCGCGCCACCGCCCTCACCCTGCTGGCCACCTACCCGGGGGACTCCAGCGCCTCGGCCTTCAACCGTGCGCTGCAGGACGAGGAGGCGCTGGTCCGTTACGCCGCGGTCTCCAACATCAACCCGCCGGACGCCGAGCGGCGGGTCGAGCAGGTGGCGCCGCTCCTCTTCGATCCCGTGCTGGCCGTCCGTATCCATGCGGCGTCGCGGCTGGCCGGCACGCCGAGCGAGCTGCTGAAACCGTATCAGCGAGCGAGGCTGGACACGGCCCTCGCCGAGTACGTGAGCGCGATGGAGTACTCCCTCGATTTCGCCTTCGCCGGCCACAACCTGGGCAACGTGTACGCCAGCCTCGGCGCGCCGGAAAAGGCCGAGACCTATTACCGGGCGGCGATCGAGATCGACCACCTCTTCTATCCGGCGAAGGCGAACCTGGCCGTGGTCCTCAACTCGCAGGGGAGGAACGCCGAGGCCGAGTCGCTGCTGCGCCAGGTGCTGGAGGACTATCCCGACCAGCATGACGCGCAGTACTCGTTGGGGCTGCTGTTGGCCGAGATGGAGCGGATGGAAGAAGCCGCGGAGTTTCTGGGTCGGGCGGCGCGGGGGATGCCCGACCGGGCGCGGGTGCACTACAACCACGCGCTCGTGCTGCAGAGAGTCGGGCGCGATGACGAAGTGGAGGCGGCGCTGCTCCGGTCGCTGAACCTGGCGCCCGAGAACCTCGACTTCCTCTACGCCCTCGCCGACTTCTACGTGCAGCGCGGTCGGCTACGCGAAGCGCTGCCCATCGCCGAGCGCATGATCGAGGCGCACCCGGAAAACCCGGTCGGCCGCGAGGTGAGGGTCTATATCGAGAGGGAGCTTCGGGGAGGGGAATGATGATTCTCAGAGGTCGGGAATCTGACTTCGGGAATCTTTAGTTCTCTCCGAATTGCCGAAGGCGATTCGGTGATTCGGGGATTCGGGGCATCGGGGAAAGACGAAGTGCTCGCGAGGAGGACTACGCGCCTGTTACCTCCCACCTCCCCGACCCCCCGATTCACCGAATCTCGAATCCGCTTCAGCAATTCGGAGAGAACTCGACCTTCCCCAAATCAGAATCCCGATATCCAATTTCGGATTCCCTAACTCAAAGGGGCTGTCTCGGGCAGGTGAAACGCCAGCGCCTTCCCCAGCAGCTCGAACTCGAACTTCGTGTCCTTCAGCGGCTCGCCGTCCAGGTTGATGTACATCGACTCCGGCACCTCGATCGTCAGCGAGTCCGTCCGCCAGCTCTCCATCTCGCTTTCGATTGCCCCTCGCCCTTCTCGCAGCAGCGCGACGATCCGCTCGACCCGCTGCTCCGCCGCCGGCGCGGGCAGCACCGAAACGTCCAGCTGACCGTCGTCGAGGAGCGCGTCCGGACACAGCGGGATGCCGCCGCCGGCGAAGCGCCCGTTGCCCACCGCCAGCGCGATCAGCTCGCCCTCCCACGACAAGTCGGGGCCGCTCAGCTTCGCCTCCACCGGCTGGATGTCCAGGAAGCGCCGTAGCCCGGTGAGCAGGTAGGCGGCGCTGCCCAGCACCTTCTTCAGGTCCTCGTTCGTCTCGGCGATGATCTCGGTGCCGCTGCCGCCCGAGGCGAGGTTGACGAAGAGGCGGCCGTTGACCTTTCCCACATCGATCGGCACCGGCTCGGTGTCCGTTACGATCGTCAGCGCGGCGAACGGGTCTTCCAGCGGTATGCCGCAGGCTCGCGCGAAATCGTTGCCGGTCCCCAGGGGGAGCAGCCCCATCGCGCGGGGCGCGTCCTCTCGATCGGCCAGCAGCCCGGTCGCTACCTCGTTCAGCGTGCCGTCGCCGCCCCCCGCCACCATGACCTCCACCCCGGCCTCCGCCGCCTCCCGGGCGAAGCGTTCGGCGTCGCCCGGCTCCCAGGTCACCCGGACCTCGACCTCGTGCCCGGCCGCGCGAACCCCCTCCACTGCTTCGCGGACGGCCGGTTCCCGGGCCACCTTGCCGTGAAGGATGAGCCGCAACCAGCGTCCGTCGCTCTTCTTCTTGGTCGGCATCGGTGTCCGTTCTCGGGTTCGCTGTTGGTGCGGCGATGATTGGGTGGAGGGATAATAGCGGGCGCCGTGCGAGGGGCAATCGCCGGTGCCTCCTGGGGGCGCGAGAGATGCTTGCCCGTCCGTTATTTTCGGTTTATCTTCGGGACCCCCGGGTCATGTCGCTAAACTTCCAACACGGATCGCCATGTCACCCAGGACCCATCGCGTCGCTCATCTGCGGATCCCCGATTTCCCCATCGTCGCCCACCTGCGAACGGAGGCCGGGGGGTCTGAGAGCCCGCCCGGAATCCCCGAATCACCTTCGCTGACTCCCAACATAGTCGTGAGAGGCGAGGGTGCCCGGGCCGAAGTGATGGCAGCCACGCCAGCGGCTCGGCAGGCCGGTATCGCTGTGGGAATGCGGGCCGCGGACGCCCGGGGCCTGATCGCGGACCTGCGGGAGTGGACCTGGTCGCCGGCGCTGTACGACGAGCTCGGCACCGAGCTGGCCGCAGCGCTCCTCGCCGCATCGCCGCTGGTGAGCCGGGCGGGCCCCGGCGCCTTCCGGCTGGACGCCGGCGGTTGGGACCGCCGGGGCGGAGAGGAGGCGTTCGTCGAGGCGGCGCGCGCGGCGGCGCTGGCGGCGGGCTATCCCGAGGCCCGGGTGGGCGTGGCCGACACGCCAGTGGCGGCCCGGGCGGCGGCCTGGCTGCGGGAGCGCGCGGCGTACCGGGTGCCGCCGGGCGGGGACGCGGACTTCCTGGCGAAGCGCCCGCTGTCGGTCCTGCCGGTCTCCGCCGATCTGCTGGAGCTGCTGGAGGCGCTGGGGCTGGAGACGGTGGGCGAGCTGGCGGCGCTGGAGGCGGGCGAGGTGGAATCGCGGCTGGGGCGGGAAGGGGCCCGAGCGCACCGCTGGGCCCGGGGGCTGGACGACGGCCGGGAGGGTCCGTTCCCCCGACGCCACCAGGAAGGGTGGGCGGCGGAGGTCGAGCTCCCCGGCCCCGTCGAGCGGCTCGAGCCGCTGCTCTTTCTGTTGAAGTCCTGCCTCGACAACCTGTCGACCGCTCTGGCCGCCGAGGGGCTGTGCGCCCGGGGACTGCGGCTGACGATCGAGACCGAGGAGGGTTCGGCGCGGAAGCGGGTACGGCCCGCCCGGCCGACCCGTCAGGTGGCGATGCTTCTCTCCCTCAGCCGGGGCGTCCTGGGCGACCTGCGGCTCCCCGGCCGGGCGCTGGCGATCCGGGTCGAGGTGGAGGAGGCGGTCCCGGCGCTGGCCGAGCAGATCGATCTGTTCGAGGCGGCCCGGCCCGACCCGGACGCGTTAGCGACCGCCCTGACTCGGCTCCAGGGCCGCTGGGGGCCCGAATCGGTGGTGCGCCCGATCCCGTTCGCCAGCCATCGGCCGGAACGGCAGGGCCGCTGGGAACCGGTCGACCTGATGAAGGAGATCCGGCGCCGCGGTCCGTTGCTCGACGGCAACAGCGCTAAGGGTGAGGAGGCTGGTGAGGGTCCCGTCGCCCTGGCCCTGGTCCTGCGGCTCTGGCCGCGGCCGCGCCCCATCGAGGTGCGGATCGACGGCGGCCGACCGGGCGCGGTGGCCCTGGACGACGGCTGGCGGACGGTCCGCGCGCTGCAGGGACCCGAACGCCTCTCCGGCGACTGGTGGGAGGACGAGTACCGGCGCGAGTACTACCGGCTGAGCACCGAGGCCGGCGACCTGTTGTGGGTCTTCTGGGATCCTCGTACTCGAGTGCCACCGGCACTCCCCAGGACGCCCAATTCGTTGCCTCTTGGCGGTCTGAGTAGCATCTTTTGAGCGGCCCCACCATCAACCCAACTCCCGCTGGTCATCGCGATGTCCGGTCTCAGACGGCTAATCGTCGAAGCCCACCGCCGCTCGCTGTGGCAGGTGCTGCTGATCTACGTCGGTGCGGCCTGGGCCTGCTTCGAGCTGATCGACGCTGTGACCGAGCGGCTGGGGCTTCCTGCCTGGCTGCCCGGCCTCGCCATCGTGCTCTTCTTGCTCGGGCTGCCGTTCGTTGTCGCCACCGCGTGCGTGCGCGACGAGATCGGTCCGCTAACGGAGGAGCGGCCTAGCCCTGAGGCCGCGTCGGTAGAGGCCGAGCGAGAAGCAACACGTCGCCAGCGAAGACTCCTAACCTGGCGGAACGCGGCTGCCAGCTTCGTGGTGGCGCTGGCGGTGTGGGGTGTCGCGGCCTTCGGTTGGCTCGTGTTGGGCGAAGCCCGGAGCGAGCGAGGGGACGATGCGGGGGCGCGTCCTGCCGTGGCCGCTCTCCCGTTCGTCAACTTGAGCGGACGCGAAGAGGACGCCTACTTCACGGACGGTATCCACGGCGAGATCCTGACCCAGCTGCAGAAGATCGGCGGCCTCAAAGTCATCTCGCGGACTTCGGTGGTGGGGTATCGCGATAGCCCGAAGAACGCCCGTCAGATCGGTTCGGAGTTGAACGCCGGATACCTGCTGGAGGGCGAGATCCTGCGCGCCGCCGACCAGGTCCGGGTCAACGTCCAGCTGATCGACGCTCGAACCGATGAGCACCTCTGGGCGGAAATCTACGATCACGAGATGTCGATCGAGAGCTTGCTTGACGTACAGGGCGAGATCGCGCGCCAGATCGCGCTGGCCCTCAGGACCGAGTTGACGCCGGAGGAGCGTGCCCGGATCGAGGCGCGACCCACGGACAACATGGAGGCATACCAAGCCTATCTCCGCGGTCAGTACTTCATGGACTTGCCGCACTTCACCGAGGATGACCTGAATCGAGCACTGGAGGAGTTCGAGCGCGCCGTGGAGCTCGATTCCGCCTTCGCGCTGGCCCACGCCGAGCTGGCCCTGGCTCAGGCCCAAAAGGTCTACTACTGGGTCGACGCATCCCAGCGTCAACGCGATCTGGCTACGCGTACGGCGCAGCGGGCAGCACGTGTCGCGCCCGAGTCTCCCGACGTGCAGCTCGCGCTGGGCCTCTATCATCTCTGGCTCAACCGGGACCCGGAGCGGGCGCTGGAGGAGATCGACCGGGCCGCGGAGAATTTGCCCGATAGGAAGCGGGTGCTGGTCGCTCGGACCGCCGTCTATGAGGTGCAGGGGAAGTTTGAAGAAGCGATGGATTTGTGTCGGGAGGCGCTGGAACTGAGCCCGAGGGACGCGTCGATTCACACTTCCATCGCCTCTTACAACTGGCTGCTGAGGCGCTACGAGCAGGCGGAGGCCGAAGCCGAACAGGCGATGACGCTGGCGCCGGACCAAATGTGGCCGAGGCTGTACAAGGCGTTCATCATCTGGAGCGACCGGGGGGCAGACGATGAGAGCGAAGCGATTCTGGATGCGCTGCCGCACGAGAACCCTTGGGTCCGGTGGGCGCGGTACTGGCAGCGGATGTCTCAGGATCGGTACACGGACGCTCTGGACGTGCTCTCGGAGAGCGAGTCCGAATGGATTCGCCTGAAGACGTGGGCACGACCCCACGCGCTGCTGGCGGCCTGGGCCTACCGGGCGATGGGCCAGGCGGACCGAGCGAGCCAGCTGTTCGAGGAGGCGCGACTGGCTTTGTTACGAGAACTGGAGACGCAGGCCGAAGACCCGCGATACCACAGCTCGCTGGGGCTGGCCTACGCTGAGTTAGGGCAGACTGAGCGCGCGCTGCGCGAAGGCGAACGTGCGGTGGAACTTCTGCCCCGTTCGACCGACGCCTTTTACGGCATCCCGTATCTGCTGGACCAGGCTGCCATCTCTGCGATGGTTGGTGACGAAGACATCGCCTTGGACCAGATCGAGCACCTTCTCACGATTCCTTCCTGGGTCTCCCGGATGTGGCTGGAGGGCGATTTCCGCTTCGACACGCTGCGGGAAAGCCCGCGCTTCCAGGCGCTGCTGGACCAGTACCCGCAGCCCGCCAGCAACTGACTGTCGGATAACCGCCAGCCCCGGAGACAGTCACGACGATGCGGTTGCCGTCCTCGGCATGAGTCGGCGTCCGCCCTCGTCATTTCGGTTCTGGGCATCGCATCCACATCGTACCTCCCCGCGGCTCGAGGGGCGTGCAGATTGTGTGGAGCACGATGTCGGCGTACCGTCATGGCAGCGGCAACGGGAAGGCAGCCGATGGAACTAACGATCAACCGGGCCGAGCGAGGCCACCTGCTGGTGGCGAAGAGTCGCATCTCCCGGAGCGTCGAGGAGGTGTTCGACTTCTTCGGCAACGCCCACAACCTGGAGCGCGTCACGCCGCCCTTCCTGCGCTTCGAGATCCTGACGCCGGACCCTGTCATCATGCGGCAGGGCGCGCTGCTCGATTACCGGTTGAACCTGCGCGGGATACCGCTCCATTGGCGCAGCGAGATCACGGTCTGGGAGCCGGGTCGCCGCTTCGTCGATACGCAGCTGAAGGGGCCGTACCGCTGGTGGGTGCACGAGCACCGCTTCGAGCCGACCGACAGCGGCACGCTGATGACCGATCGGGTGGAGTACGGCGTTCCTGGCGGCGCGCTGGTCAATTTCCTGCTGGTCGGGCCCGACCTACGCCGCATCTGGGAGTACCGGGAGCAGGAGATGCGCCGCGCCCTGGAGCCGCGGCAGGTGGGCGGTTGAGCAGGCGCCGCACGGATGATCCTGTACCGGCTGGTGGGACTGAGATGCAAGTCCTAACATTGCCTTTGACGCCCAGATACCTCCACCTGCTGACGAGCACCGCCCATGAGCTTCGGTCCGCACATCACCCGACGCGATTTCCTCAACGGCGTGCTGCTCAGCCTGGGAGGCATGCTGCTCGGATGTCGGACCTCCCCGCGGGTCTCGCTGGACAACGGTTCATTAGCCAGCTGGTCCGTCCCTCCCGATTGGTACGGCTACGGCGGAGTCGGAGACTACCGTTTCTCCCACGGCAACACCCCGGAGGCGGTGGAGACGGCGCATCGGCTGCGGGACGGCGGGTTCCCCGCTGACTTCACCCAAGTCGAGGTCATCGAGGAGTATGACCTGGTGATCGTGGGCGCCGGCATCGCCGGGCTGGGCGCGGCGCTGGAATACTCGAAGAAGCGGAAGCCCGGCCAGAGCTGTCTGATGCTGGACAACCACCCGATCTTCGGCGGCGAGGCGAAGGAGAACGAGTTCGACGTGGGTGGGGTGAGGCTGTTCGGGCCCCAGGGCTCGAACGGTTTCTTCGTTCCCGAGGCGGTGAGCGATCCGGACGGTGCCTCCGGCGATCCTCGGTATTATGCAGAGCTGGGTGTGCCGCGGGAGTTCCGGTACCGCGATTGGCCAAGCGAGGAAAAACCGCTCGGTTTCTCTCCCGACAACTACGAGTACATGGTCCGGGGCCTCGAAGGTTACACGAGCGTCGGCCACTTCTTCGGCAGCGGCGTGTCCGGAGAAGGGCAGTGGGCGGTCGACATGTGGGAGCGGCAGCTGGCGAACACGCCCCTCTCCGAGGCCACCCGCGAGACGTTGCTCCGCTGGCACGCGTCAGGCGCGACGCGTCGGTTCGGATCGGATGAGGAGGCGGCCCGTGCCCTCGACACGATGTCGTACGAGGAGTTCCTGGGTAGTGAGCTTCGACTGGGCGCGGAGGCGGCCCGCTACGCCGACCTCTTCCTGGCGTCCGCCTGCGGCCTGGGGAGCGATGCCGTCTCGGCCTACGCGGCCTATCGGCTCCCGATGCCGGGCCTCACCGAACCGGTGCCCCCGGACCTCAGAAGGGTGTCGTTCCCCGGCGGCAACTCGGGCTTCGTCCGCTATTTCGTGAAACGGCTGATCCCGGACGCCATCGCCGGGAGCGACAGCTTTGAGGAGATCATCACCGGCCGAATCGATTTCGGTGCCCTCGATCGGCGCCGGCAGCCGCTTCGCCTGCGTCTCCGCTCTACCGTCATCGGCGTCGAGCACGAGGGCCATCCCGCGTCCTCAGGCAGCGTGAAGGTCGTCTACGCGCGCGACGGCCGGCTCAGAGCGGTCCGGGCCCGGGCGGTGATCATGGCCACGGGCGGCTGGATGAACCGCTACGTGGTACGCGATCTGCCACCGGCCCATCGGGAGGCGTACATGCAGTTCATCCACGCGCCCTTCCTGGTGGCGAACGTCGCGCTCACCAACTGGCGCTTCCTTTACCGGCTTGGGATCACCGCCGCGATCTGGGATCGGGAGGAGGGCGATTTCGGGTACACTTGCAACCTCAGGAAGCCGATGCTGGTGGGCGACTACCGGCCTCCGCTGGACCCGGATCAGCCCACGGTCCTCTCGTTCTACACGCCCTTCCATCGTCCGGGACTGCCGCTGCGAACGCAGGCCACCCTGGGCCGCACCGAGCTCCTGCGCACCTCCTATCCGGAGTACGAAGGGCAGATCTACGGGCAGATGATGAAGCTGTTCGCCGCGTCCGGATTCGATCCCGGGCGGGACGTGGCCGGGCTCATCCTGAACCGCTGGGGACACGCGTACTCGGTCCCCTTCCCGGGCTTCTTCGGCGGCGCGTCGGGCCGGGCGCCGCGGGACGTCATCCGGACCCGCCACGGGCGGATCGCCTTCGCTCACTCGGAGCTGGACGGCCTCCAGCATTGGGGGCCGGCAGCGGACGAGGGACGCCGGGCGTTCAACCAGCTCGCGGACGCGATTTAGGACGGCGGACGCACCCCGCGTCGCTGGCCGGCGTACCCGGAGCGGTCGTGCTCGATCGGGGCTGTAGGTCTCTGACGCACCCCTGCACATACGATGAGCGGCGGGCGATGCCCGCCGCTCATCAGGCCGTCTGGCATGGTTGGGGTTCACACCCCCGGGGCGCCAGCGCGGCCGAGGGCAAACCGCGACTCAGTAATGGAAGCGGAGCGAGACCCCGAACGTTCGCGGCTGGTTGGTCAGGTAACCCACGCGGGCGAGGGTTCCCCGCTCCCGGTCCAGCGCCAGGAAGGCTCGCTCGTCCGTCACGTTGTTCGCGAAGATCGCCGCCTCCCAATTCCCGCGGAGCAAGCCGACGCGCAGGTTGACGAGGTTGTACGCCGGCAACAACGGATCGAAGGTAAACGTGGTCTCCGTCAGCGGCCCACCTAGGGTGTTCGGTTCGAACGCGGTCAAGTCCACGGTACCGATGCCCGGCCGGTGGTCGCCGATCTCCGTGAAGCGCGAGCCGATGTGGTGGTAGGTCCCGGTGACGAAAGCCCGGGTCCCCCGACTCACCGGCCACTGATACGTGGCGGCGGCGGTCACCTGGATCTCCGGCACGCTGGGCAGGCGGTTCCCCTCCTCGATGCCCGATACCACGTTCCCGGCCCCGTCTAAGAAGGTCGAGCGCAGTTCGGAGTCGTTGAAGGCGGCCGCGACGGAAAAGTCGAAGTTATCGGTGGGGTTGGCCGTGACCTCTAACTCCACGCCCTGGCTGCGTGCGCTCTCCACGTTCAAGACCTTCCGGGAGGAGCACGTTCCCGCGGTCACGGTCAACTGGAGGTCGCTGATGTCCATGTAGAACGCGGACACGTTGAGCGAGGCGCGGCCGCCCAGCAGCCTCGACTTGGCTCCCACCTCGTAGTTCCACGCCGTCTCGTCTTCCCAAGTTTCCAGCGGGCTGAAAATCTCCAGATCCTCGGGCGTGCACAGCGGAACGTTGAGGGGATCGTTGATCCCGCCCAACCGGAACCCCCGCGACGCCTGGGCGTTGAGGGTGAGATCCTCCGTCGCCTGGTAGCTGGCGATGAAGCGCGGTGCCAGGCCGTCGGCGTCGGTGGAGCCGGGCTGCGACACCAGCGAGTCTCCGGTGCCGTCGTTGCCGAAGATTCCGTCGAAGATCTGGTCGCGGTTCTCGTCGAAGTTGTAGTAGCGCAGTCCGCCGGTGAGCCTGAGCTGCTCGACCGGGGTCACGGTCGCCTCGCCGAAGACGGCGAACTGCTCCAGGTCGTAGTTCAGGTCGGAGAAGAACAGCTCGTCCTCCTGGGCCTGGAGCCCCTCGGTAAAGCCAGGCGGGGCGCCAAGCTCCGGCGCTGCCATCTCGTCAAACCCGAAGACGATTAGGCTCTGGCCGTATTCGCGTTTGTTGTTGCTGTAGAAGCCGCCGACCAGCCACTGGAGCCACTCGTTGCTGCCCGACAGCCGCACCTCCTGGGTGAACACCTTGCTGATCGTGGCGTCGTCCAGCGGTGAGTCGAGCGTGTAGATCGGCTCCGAGAGGCCGAGAGAGCCGCCGGTTATGCTGGAGGTCAGGGCGCCGGCGTCGCGCACCACCAGGATGTCGCGGTAGGTGTAGGACGTGACCGAGGTCAGGCTCGCCGGTCCGAAGTTGTACTCCAGGTTCAGATCGGTGAGCAGGAAATCATCGGTGAAGGGCTCCCCGATCTGGGTGAAGAGCTCGCGTTCGCCCAGGTTCACCGCGGGCCGTGTAGTGGTGAACGGGTTGGCCAGGATGTTGTAGTCGTCGATGCGGTTCCAGCCGTCCATCTTCACCCTCTGATAGACGACTCGCGGAGTGATCGAGAAGCGTTCGTTCGGGACGATCCGAAACGCGGCACGCACGCCGGTCCGGTCGCCGCCGTTGACGTTCTCGTTGACATCCAGGTTGGGCTGCACCGCGTCCATATAGCCGCCGATCCGGCTGCTGTAGCCCGCCACCCGAAAGGCCGCCTTGTCGCCCAGTGGCACGTTGGCGCCGATCTTCGCGCTGTTGCCCGGGTCCCCCCCGTCGATCCAGTTGGCGCCCACCTCCCCGAAGACGCTGTACACGCCGAGCTCGGGCTGGTTGGTGATGTAGCGGACGGTGCCGGACAGCGAGCCGGAGCCGAACAGGGTACCCTGCGGGCCGCGCAGCACCTCCACGCGGGAGACGTCGAACAGGTCCAGGTCAGGTGTGTACAGGGAGAGCGAGATGGCCGCGTCGTCCAGATAGGCGCCCACCTGCTCTTTCACGCCCGGCTGGTCCCGGGCGATCTGGCCCGAGGAGGCCCCGCGCATGGCGACCTGGCTCTGGCCGGGGCCCAGGTTCTGCACGCTGAACCCGGCCACGTTGGCTGCAACGGCCTCGATGTCCTCAGCACCCCGCGCCCGCAGGACGTCCCCGGTCGGGGCGGCGATGGAGAAGGGGACGTCGGCCAGCTCCTGCTCGCGGAGCATGGCGGTGACGATGATCTCGTCGAGCACCACCGGCCCCAACTCGAAGTCTACCGTGACCGTCTCGCCAGCCGCGACCTGAACGTCCCTCTGCGTCCGTCGGATTCCGATCAACGACGCGGAGACGGTGTACACGCCCGGAGCCAGGTCGCTGAAGGTGTAAGTGCCGTCGGCGGACGTGGTCGTGGTTCTGGAAGCGTCGGTGGCCTGGTTGGTCACCTCGACGGTGGCTCCCAGCACTCCGGCACCGTCGGGGTCGCGTACCGTACCGGTGATCCGGCCGGTTTGCGCGTACGCCGGGACGCCATGAAGGACGACGGCCAGGGCAGCAAAGGCCAATAGCCGGCTCACGGGGCTAACCATAAGTCCCTCCCGGTTGGAAGGTTGAGCTGTGGATCGAATGGTACTCAATATGGTTAATGAACAGACGTGTCAACCCCGCGGCATGGTGCCGAGTAGGAGTACGATCACCAGTACGAGTAAGGGGCCTCGTACTCTTATTCTTTATCGTATTCGTACTCGGACGCGGTCCGTAGCCAGAGCAGCCCGATGATCGTCTTCGCGTCAACTAGCTGGCCGGACAGAAAATTCTGCCACAGCTCATCGGGCGACCGCTCGATCACCTTGATGTCCTCCTCGCCCACCCCCATCCCCACCTCGCGCTCGGCCTCGCCCGACACCTCGCCGTAATAAAGGATCACGCGTTCCGAGGTGCCGCCCGGCGAGACGTAGAAGGTCGCGATCCGATCGAGGCGCTCGACCTCGTAGCCGGTCTCCTCGCGAACCTCGCGGACCATCGTCTCGTCGGGCGGCTCGTCCTCGACGCTGCCGGCCACGATCTCGGCCATCCAGCCGGGCCCCTTCTCGAGGGTCGGGTAGCGGAACTGCTCGACCAGGATCAGGTCGCCGGTCTCGCGGCGGCGCAGCAGGGCGGCCACCGAGTCGCCGCGCTCGAAGCTGAGCTGGCGGATCGGCTCGCTCCAGCTGCCGTCGTGCTTGCGATGTTGGAGCAGCGCCTCGTCGATCTTGAAGATGTCGTCGAACACGCGACGCTTCTCGACCACTCGCACGCGTTCCATCACGGGCTCCAGGGCGTTGGGATGGGTTTTAGGTAGAGGTCGGGTGCGGCTACGCCTTCAGGTAGTCGGGAAACTTGTCCCGGAATTCGGGGAAATAGCGGCTGATCACGCTCACGTCGAATTTGCCGAGGATCGACTCTTTGGGCTCGCGGTCGAGCAGGAAGCGGAAAGCGGCCTCGATGCACTCCTCGGGGCTGGTGTCGTTCCCGCCCAGCTTGTGGTAGTCGTCCGATCCCATCGTGACGCGGTGCTGCGACTCGCTGTCCTTCTCCTTGACGGTGACCTGGAATTCGAACGGGTCGTTCTGGCTCACGGTAGTGACGTCTATCACAGCTTTCTTCCTTTTGCGCTTGAGCATGGGTCCGTTCACTCCTGAAAGTGTCGATCAAATCAGCATCGTCGATCCGTCGGGGTTTGTCAAATGGCGGCCGCTCGGGACCGACGTGGGCAACCGGGCGCGAGGCGACGTGGTTCCCGGGCTGTGTTTCGGCGAGGCCCGAACGGTTATAGTTTTTGGCTCCCCCCCGTGCGATGCGACGCGCTGTAAGAGAGAGGCCTCCTATTAGATGAGCCAGGATCTCGAGCCCAAACAGTACGGAGTCCGTCCGCCGCCCGAGCTCAACCCGCGAACCGACCCTGTGCTCGACTTCCCCGACGCCGACTACGGCGAGCTCGAGCCCGAGGATTACCGGACCCTGGGGTTCATGTCGGGTCTCGAAGTCCATCAGCAGTTGCTCACGAGATCGAAGCTCTTCTGCCGTTGCCCGGCGGGCCGCTACGTGGACGAGTACGACGCCGAGGTGCTGCGCCACATGCGGCCGACGCTGAGCGAGCTGGGCGAGTACGACGGCACGGCGCTGATGGAGTTCAAGACGCGGAAGGAGATCGTCTACCAGCTGGAGCGGGGCTCGGTCTGCACCTACGAGATGGACGACACTCCGCCGTTCGAGATCGACGGAGAGGCGGTACGGATCGCCATCGAGATCGCCGAACTCCTCGACCTCAACCTGGTCTCCGAGCTCCACGTGATGCGGAAGCAGTACCTGGACGGATCGATCCCGACCGGGTTCCAGCGAACCGCGATGGTCGGGCTGACCGGGACGATCCCGTTTCGGGTCCCGGAGCTGGGTGTGAACCGCGAGCTGCGCATCCGGCAGCTGTCGCTGGAGGAGGATGCTTGTCGGGAGATCGCCGACGTCGGGCACTACATCACGTTCCGCACCGATCGGCTGGGCATGCCGCTCACCGAGACGGTGACCGAGCCGGATCTGGCGAACCCGCTCGAGGTGCAGGCCGCCGGTCGGCTGCTGGCCCGGGTGGTGCAGGCGACGGGGAAGGTGCGGCGCGGGCCGGGCGCGGCGCGGCAGGACGTGAACGTGTCGGTGGCGGGCGGCCGGCGGATCGAGATCAAAGGGGTGGACAACCATCGTAACCTGCCGCGCCTGGTCCACGTCGAGGCGTACCGGCAGCTGAACCTGCTGCGGGTGCGGGCCGAATTGCAGAATCGAGGCGTCGATCCCGAGATGCTGACGGTTCCGGAGACCGGGCTGCCCTGGGAAGTCACCCCGCATGCCGTCGACGCGGCCTCGGCGGTCAGCCCGTGCGAGTACGCGCCGATCCGCGATGCGCTGGAACGCGAAGAGAAGGTGATCGGCGTGCGGCTGCCGGGATTCGGCGGCCTGCTGGGCCACCGGACCCAGCCGGGCGTGACCTTCGCCCGGGAGTTCGCCGATCGGATCCGCGTGATCGCTTGCCCGGTCCATCGGCCGTTCATCATCCATTCCGATTTGACCGACTACGGGCTCGACCCCCGACAGTGGCGGGCCCTGAGCAAACAGCTCCGGGTCGAGCAGGGCGACGTGATGGTGGTGGTCTGGATGCCGGAGTCCGACGCGGCCACCGCGGTGCGGGAGATCTTCATCCGGGCTCGGGAGGCGCTGGTCGGGATCCCGGCGGAAACGCGGCAGGCGTTCAGCGACGGGACCACGGGGTTCGAGCGGATCCTACCGGGCCCCGACCGCATGTACCCGGACACCGACACGCCGCCGGTGCGGATCCGCGACGAGCTGGTTCTCGAGGTCCGGGAGGGTCTGCCGGAGACGCCGTGGGCGCGTGAATCACGCTACGAGGCGCTGGGGCTCGACCCGGAGCCGGCGCGGCGTCTGGCTGCGGCACCCTGGGCGGAGCTGTTCGACGCCCTGGCGCCCGCGCCGGGTGCCCCGGCCCGCCGGTTCGCCGACGTGCTCGAGACACGGATCCCGCACCACCGCCGGAACGGCGCCATCGACTATCTGCCGTCGGCGCAACGTCTCGACCCGCTGGTCCGTGCGGTGGAGAGCGGCGCGATTCGCCCGGAGGCGATGGAGCGGGCCCTAGACGATCTGATCGACGCGCCCGATCGGTCGGTCGATAAAGTGCTGGCACCGTATCGCCCGGGGCCGGATGACGACGCCGAGCTCGAGCGTGCGGTCGCGGACGCCGCCGCTCGTGCCGAGGCGCTGGCGGGCAAGCCGGCGGAGGCGGTGTTGCGCTGGGCGATGGGCGAGGTGATGCCCCGATTTCTGGGCCGGGTCGATCCGTCCCGGGTGCGGCAACGCTTGATCGCAGCGCTGCAGCTGGCCGGAACGGAGGTGGCCGGATGACCGAGGCAACGCACGACCTGTACAAGGGCTACCGCGGTCCCTGCCTCGAGGTGATGAAGCGGTTCGGAATCACGGTCTGGTGCGAGGTGAGGGCGGAGACGACACGGGGCACGTTCGAGGGTCTGTTGTTGCCGCGCTCCGAGACCAGCGACGACCTCCATCTGGTTCTGAAACTGGGCAGCGGGTACAACATCGGAGTGCGGCATGACACGGTGCGCTCGCTGGAAAAGATCGGCTACCGGGAGGCCCACTATCAGATACCGGAGAAGGAGTTCCCCACCGATCCGGTGAAGCCCAGCGTGAAGCTCTTCGGCACCGGCGGCACCATCGCCTCGCGCCTCGACTACCGGACCGGCGCGGTCATCCCGGCGTTCAGCCCGGGCGAGCTCTACGGGTCGGTCCCGGAGCTGGCGGAGATCTGCAACCTGGAGACCGAGAAGCTGTTCGGCGTCTTCTCGGAGAACATGGGCCCCGAGCAGTACCTGCGCCTGGCGGAAGAGGTGGGCGGAGCGATCCGCGAAGGGTACGACGGGATCGTCATCGGGCACGGCACCGACACGATGCACCACACCGCCGCCGCGCTGAGCTTCATGGTGCAGCGGCCCCCCGTGCCCATCGTGATGGTGGGCAGCCAACGATCATCGGACCGGCCGTCGTCCGACGCGGCGCGGAACCTGATCAACGCCTGCTCGACCGCCGCCAGCGGACCCATCGCCGAGGTGATGGTCTGCATGTTCGGGCCGACCTCCGACCGGTACAACCTGCTGCACCGCGGGACCCGGGTCCGCAAGATGCACTCGTCGTACCGCAGCACCTTCCGCACGCTGGGCGACATACCGCTGGCGATGGTGCAGGACGGTGAGATCACGCCGCTGAAGCACGGCTATAGACCGCGCCGGGACGATCGCGAGGTCACCGTGCAGGCGGCCTTCGAGGAACGTGTAACCATAGCCTACTACTATCCCGGCATGCATCCGGATATGATCGACGCGCTGGTCGAGAAGGGGTACAAAGGGATCGTGATCGCGGGCACCGGGCTGGGCCACGTCAACCGCAGGATCTACCCGGCGCTGGAGCGGGCTCACGCCGCGGGCGTCCACATGTACATGACGCTCCAGACGCTGTGGGGCTTCGTGCAGATGCACGTGTACGAGACGGGGCGCGAGATCCTGCAGCTGGGCGTGGTACCGCTGGCCAACATGCTGCCCGAGGTCGCGTACATCAAACTGGGTTGGGCGCTGGGCGTGCACCCCGACGAGCCCGACGCGGTCCGCGAGCTGATGACCGCGACGATCGCCGGCGAGATGACCGAGCGCGAGCCGCACGACGGCTATCTGATATTTCAGGGCGGGGTTCCCGAGGTCCAGGAATTCCTCGAGAAGATCTGGCGATGAACATGACGCGCAGGAGCGACACACCACCGCGGCCGGGCGGCCGGTTCGAAGAAGAGCTGGGGAAGCCGCGTTCCGAATGGACCCTGGACGACGTGCTCGAGCTGGCGGACCGGCATCGGATCGTGCTGCTCAGCCTGATGCACGTGGGGGGCGACGGCTGGCTCAAGGCGCTGGATTTCGTGCCCGGCGGCCGCGACCACCTGCGAGACATCGTTCAGGGCGGCGAGCGCGCCGACGGCTCCAGCCTGTTCCCGGATACGGGAATCCCGACCGGCGCTTCCGACATCGTGCTGCGCCCCCGGCTCGACACCGGCTTCATCGATCCGTTCGCCCCGCGCCCGACGCTGGTCCTCATGTGCGGTCACGCCGACCGGGACGGCGCGCCCCTGCCGCAATCGCCCGACACGATCGTGCGGCGCGCGTTCGCTCGTCTGAAGGAAGAGACGGGCATCGAGCTGTGGGGGCTGGGCGAAGTCGAGTACTTCCTGGGCAAGCGCTGGGACGAGACCGACATCTACGGCGCCGACGATCGCGGCTACCACGCCACCGCGCCCTTCGTTTTCGGTGAGGAACTGCGCCGGGAAGCGATGGGGCTGCTGCGTGATATCGGTGTCCCGGTGAAGTACGGCCACAGCGAGGTCGGCTACATCGAGGCGCGGGAGACCGAAGGCGTGATCTGGGAGCAGCACGAGATCGAGCTCGGCCTGGCGCCGCTGCCCGCCGCCGCCGACGCCATCCTGCTGGCCCAGTGGGTTCTCCGCAATCTGGCGCAACGGAACGGGATGCGCTGCAGCACCGATCCGATGATGCTGGAGGGTCACGCCGGTAACGGCCTCCACTTCCACTTCGCGCCGATGCAGAACGGCAGAAACGTGCCGATCCGCGAGGGCGATTCCAAGCTCTCCGACCCGGCACGCTGGCTCATCGGCGGCCTGGTCGAGATGGGTGAAGCGCTGATGGCCTTCGGCAACCGGGTGGAGGGATCGTTCGCGCGACTGAACCAGGCGAAGGAGGCGCCGAACCGGATCTCCTGGGGCGAGTTCGACCGCAACGCGCTCGTCCGCTTGCCGATCACCGCGACCGATCAGGCCGGGCGACAGGTCACCATGCCCACGATCGAGTTCCGTTTGCCCGACGGCTCGGCGTTGCCACACCTGCTGATGGCCGGTGTGGCCGTGGCGATGCTGCAGAGCCGAAAGAGCGGCGATCTGGACGAGCTCCTGCAGCGCACATCGGCCTCGGCGGCAGCGGCGGCGAGGGACGGCGTGTCGCGGGTCCCTCGCAGCTTCGCCGAGGTGGCGGAGGCGCTGACGCGACACCGGGCCAGCCTCGAGGCGAGCGGTGCGTTTCCGGCCACGCTCCTGGACCGCACGATCGCGCGACTGACGAACGGTTAACGCGGAACCGCGGGTTGACTCTCGGGTAACAGAGTCTCCCGTCCCGGAGCCTCCCCGTAATCTCATCCCACGCGTAGCTCCCATGCTTCGAGAGACCGTCTCGTTCGTCGTTTTGCTCCTGCCCGCGCTCTACACCTGGTGGCACGGTCGCCGGTTGGTTCGGCGGATCGACGATCCGGCGTTCCCGGAACTGAGAATGGCCGGGAGTCAGCGGCTGTTCCTGGTGGTCTTCGTGTCGGCCGCGGTGGCGCTGGTCATCAGCTGGCGGTTCCCCGCGGCGAAGGTCGCGGTTCTCGCGATCTCGTTGATCGTCGCCCGCTTCCCGGCTCGACGCCAGATCTACAACGAGACGTGGGGGCTGGCGGGATACGCGGCACACGTGATCCGACTGGTCGTGGCCTTCTTCGGGGTGTGGCTCGTCCTGGCGGCCGCTCCGGCCATCGTCCGCGGGTCGGGATCCGCCGGTCTGCCGGTCGCGTTGGGCGTGGCGGTCCTGCTCGTCGCCTGGAATCACTTCGGCTCCGAACTGATCCCCCGGGTCCTGGGGGCCGAGCCGCTGCGTGACGCAGCGCTCGAGCGGGAGTTCGAAGCGGTCCAGAGCGAGCTGCGCTGTCCGCGACCGCGCCTGCTGAGGCTCGATACCGGCGGCGGCTATTGGGTCAACGCGCTGGCGCTGCCCGACTACCGGCGTCCGGCCGTCCTGTTCACCGATGATCTGCTGAGGGCGCTGACGCCTGCCGAGACCACGGCGATCTACGCGCACGAAGCGGCGCACCTCGAGTACTTCAATCGACGGCGGCTTCTCTTACGCGAGCTGATCGTGGTGATCCTCGCCGGCTTTTCGGCGCTCGCGGCGTTCGTGCCGGGGATCGATTCGGCGTTCTTCGGCTCGCTCGTGTGGGCTTGGCCGCTGGCGGTCCTGCTGGCACTGTTCGTCCTGGCGGCGGGGAACCAGGCTCGCGAGCACGACTGCGATGTGCGGGCCGCCCAGCTGACCGGCGACGCGGAAGCCGTGGTCTCTGGGCTAACGCGCATCCACGATCTGATGCGGATGCCGCGCCGCTGGCGGTCGGGCAGCGAGAGGAGGGTCTCGCACCCGAGCCTGGCCAACCGAATTCGCGCGATCCGCGATGCGGCCGGCCTGGGCCCGGCTGAAGAAAAGAATCGTGAAGTCGTCCGAACGGAGCTGACCGTCCGCTCCGCCGTCGATCCCAGCGAAGCGGTGATGCTGGGGACGGATCGGATCCACTTCCTCCGCGGCCTCGATCCGGAAAGCGATCTGGATCCGGCGCGAGTCTTGGACGAAGCGGCGGAAAGCCGGTCGATTCGATACAGCGACCTGACGGACGTTCGCCTCGAGGTCAGCGGCCCGCGCGACCGGTACCTGACCGCGGTCGACCGCGACGGCCGCAAGCAGAGGTTGGCGCTTCGGTCGGAGGACGTGGCCCGGGTCAAGGCGCATCTGGAGCAGATCGATCTCGAGGTGTCCGGCACCGCGCCGGCCCGAGCGCGCGAGCTGGCGCGAGAGGCGGCGGCACGGGGTCGCGGCAGGCTGGCGGCGGCCATCGTGGCGCTGTTCAACCTCTACCCGTTCTCCTTCGTGGCGCTGCTGATATCGAGCCTGGCCGTCTGGCGGCCGACCCGGGCCACCCTGGCGGCCTGCGGAGCGATGGCGTTCGTCGGCGGCCTGATCGGGTACCGCACCGGTGGCGGCTTCCTTTTCGGACAGGAAGGAGTCGCGCTGGTCGCCGCGATCGAGGCCCTCGCCGGGATCGTTCTGCTTCACGGGGCCGTGAGGTTGCGCGGCCAGGAGATGGACGAGGGTGGGGCGTGGAAGCTGACCGTCACGGCGCTCCTGGGAATGAGCGTTCTCTATTCCCTCGGCGCACTCGCGCGCCTGGCGGGCCCGAACGTGATCACTCAACTCCACCTGTGGGCGCGACACGAACAGGGTCTGACGCTGGCGCTGGTGGGACTCAGCGCGGCGCTCCTGGGCCTCGGTAAGCGAAAGGCCCGAGTGCCGGCGCTCGTCACTTCCGCCGTCGCCCTCCTGACCCTCGCGGTCGGCAGCCTGGCGTTTCAGGCCCGGTTCGGTGACGATCCGCTGTCGGTCGAACGGCCGGTGCGACCCGGGCAACCACTCACCCCGGCTCGCACCCGCCTGCTGGAATGGGAAGAAGGCGTCGCGGGGCTTCGCCTCTCACCGTCGGGGAATCGGCTGGCCGTTCTGAGTTACCCGTTCAATGCGAGCTACGAGGGGCGGTTCGGCGGCTATCGGGTGGAGCTGGACGATGGCAGCTTCCGCTCGATCGACGCGGTCGACCTCGCGTTCCTGGACGACGATCGGGTGGCGGCGCTGGCCCACGATGAGATCGGGAGACTATCGCTCCGGATTATCCGGTTGAATCCGTCGCCGGCCACCGAGCGGGAGATCCTGCTGCGGCTTGTACCGGATCCCGTGCTGCGGGTGAGTCCGGAGCTGAACCGGTGGCAGGTGTCGAGCGAGGACGTCCGGGCCGGCGGGGCCACGCTGCAGTTCGGCGCCCTCGATGGCGGCGAGGTGGAGAGCGTGGAGTGGAAGTACCCAGAGACCTCTGAATCCGTGGTGATCGGTTTAACACCGAGCGCGATGGGGACTGCGCTGGCGATCGGGAGCCGCTATTCCTACGGTGGGTTGAGCTACTTCGCCGCCTGGCTCGGCATGTTCGGCGTTTACGCGATGCCCATCGAGCTTTGGGCGGTGAGCGATTCTTCCGCCACTTCCCTCGCCGTGACCGTTCAATCGGTCTGGTGCGTCGACGCTCCCCCCGATCGGGCCGACATCATCTGCGGATCGAACCTGCGCGACATCGCGACGCGGATATGGTCGATCGAGCCGGATGCGAGCGCGATGAGGCTGGTGGCCGCGGTCCCCGGCTTTTATCGCGCCGGCGAACTGGGAAGCGGCGATCGGCTGCTGCTGAGCGGGTACAACGTTCCACCGCTGCTGACCGACCTTGCCACCGGAGACGTACACCCGTTGTTCCTGGAGTTGGAAATGGAGCACGCGGCGCACGACGAGACAGCTGCGGACGGCGGTGCGGCATCGCCTCTCGGTTTGCTGTTCGAATCGGCTCCCTCGATCCCCTATTTCCAGGCGTTTGCCGTTGCGAAGGAGCACATCGCGGTTGCAGCCTGGCGCGACTCGGGATCCACCCTCGCCGTATACCGGCTAACCGATAGGTAAACAAACTGCTTGCACCGGCTTTACCTGAAGAATACGACACGGAGCGCGTCCGGGCGTTCGTTGACGGCGAGCTCCTTCATTCGACGCCATACCAGGTCGTGGTGTCCAGTGAAAATGATCAACTCATCAAGATGTTGTATGGAACGGACGCTTCCACATGGTCCGGAGATCCCGGCGGTGAGTGAGCAGATCGTGATCCCATTGCCGGCCGACTCTCTGCTGCTGCGCAACCCCGCCTGCACGGCCTGCTACGAGGACTGGCGGTTCACCGCAGTCCAGCAATAGTCACTGCGATGGACAGCTGAGAAACGGGCTGATGTCGAGGCGGCTAGGCGCTCGGCTCGGATGGGGCTGGACGGGCCAGCTGACGAACGCGGACTGCCCGGTCCTTGGCGTAGCGGGAAAGAACACGTTCCGCCTCGGGGTCCTCGATCTGCCTGAGTGCCATGGCGGCGGTCGCCCGGACCTGGTCGTCCCAGCGCCGGCGGAAGAACGGAGGCGAGCGCTTGCCGAGGACCCTGCCCAACACATCGATGCCGGCCGGGCTGCCGATCTCGCCCAGGGCCTGACAGCAGGCGATCGCGACTTTCGGCTCTTCGGTCTCGTCGAGGATCTTGCCGAGCTCCTCCACGGCCGTTGCGGACCGCAGGTGGGCGATGCTGCGAATCGCGCCTTTGGCGACGGACGCGTCCTGGTCCCGGGCCAGCGGGAGGATCGTGTCGATCAGGTCGTCCTGGTGCAGCCGCTCGAACAGCCGGAAGGCGGCCCGGCGGATCTTGGCGCTGCTATCGCCGAAGCTGTAGATCAGCTCATCGCGAAGATCGCGAGTGACCGTGTCGATGACCTCGAGGATCCGGAACCGCTGCTCGACTGTGACCTCGGTCGCCACGGCGCGCTTGATGCCTCGCGCGGCTTCCTGCCCGTGTTCGGCGAGCAGCGACGCCGCCACCTGCCGGACCCGGAAGTCCTTCTCGTCCTTGATGACCTGGATCAGCAAGGGGATGCTGGACCGCCCCAGGCTGCCAAACACCTGAGCTGCCCGTTCCTGGCGGTCGGCGCGCCCCGAGCTGAGATCGTCCTTGAGCAGCTCCAGCGCCGTCGGGTCGAGCCTCCGGTCGAGGAGACGGGCGAGTCCCCCGCGACCGTCGCTCGACCGCTCCAGCCCCTCCTGGCGCTCCTTCAGCTCCATCAGGATTCGACTCGCCGTCTGATAGTCGGCGAAGTACAGGCAGGAGCCCGACATGGCGTAAAGGACGGCGGCGAGCTCCTGAAGAACTCGCGGCTCGTTCTCCTCGGCCAGCGCCCGGAGCAGCGGCTGCGCGGCCAGTTCGGTGAACTTGTGCTGGAGACCGAGGATCAAGCCGTCGAGCAGAGCGCGGCAGGCGAGCACGGTCAGCTCGCGATCGGCGGGATCGTCTCTCTGGAAATCGCCGAACAGTTGCTTCAGCAGCCGCTCGAGCAGCCCGTGCTCGCCCTTGACCAGCAGCTCCTTTCCGAAGCGGGGCAGGGCATCGCGCAGCGCGTCCTCGGGCTCCTCCACCATCTGCGCGGCCAACCGCGCCGCCGCGTCGTCCTCGACGGGTTCCTCTTCGACCTCGACCTCGATGGCGCTGAGCATGGTCTGCACGACGCCGGCAGCGTACTGCCGCTGGTTGAAGGCGATATAGTCGAGGCCCTTCTCGCGTACCAACGAGTCCCAGAAGTCGGCCTCGTACCCCGTATCCGGCGGATCGTGTAGCGCCCCAACGACGGAGAGCAGTTCGCCCTTGGGCAGCCCGGCAGAGAAGGTGAGGCTGCTGAGCCCGACCGATTCCATGAGATCCACCACGGCGACGGCCAGCGGGGCGAAGCCGGTGGTGTCGATGCGCGAACCGTTGACCAGCAGGAGCCGGTCCGCGCGGGCGAGCGTCAGCGCCGGCTGATGGCCGAGAACGTTCATCAACGCGTCGTACAGCTGATCGACGGAGCGAGAGACCTGATTGCTCTCCAGCGGATAGAGCCGGGCGTTTTGCGCGGTGCCCTGAAGGTGGCGAAGGATCCGGGGGATCTCGGCCAGCTCCTCCGGCCCCAGCTCCTCCTCCTCGATGACCGGCTGCCGGATCGTGGCCCGCGCTTTCTTGCGGCGCAGACGGGAGTAGCGGACCTGGCGGAGCTCGATGTGCTCGAGGGCGTGCTGCTCGGCGAAGCTGCGCCAGTATCCCTGCTCGATCGCGCCGAACTTCAGCTTGCCGAGGGCCATCAGCAGGGCACGGATCTCCTCCCGTGTGACGCCCCTTCTGAAGATGATCCCCTGCAACTCGGCCCGGGTGAGCAACCCGATGAACGACTTGGCGAGCATGCTGTAGCGAGAAACCTCGAGCCGCTGGCCGTTGGCCAGCAGCGCCCTCTGGGCATGTGACAGATGCAGCTCGTCGTTCTTCTCCAGGATGATGTCGACGGCATCGTGCACGTCGCGGAGCGCGTCGGCGATGGTCCGGCTCTCCGGCGGATACAGTTGGATGTTGCGGACCGCCGACATGAAGGTGCGGAGCACGTAGGGTACCCGTGGGACGCTGTCGGGGGTTAGACGGCGCTCCGCCTCGGTCTCGACCTCGACGAGTTCCTCGGTGTACACGGCGGCCTCGTTGGGATCGAAGACGTTGTCGCTGAATCGTGTCTGGATCTGTTCGTAACGCCGGGCCTTCTCCTGGTTCGCCGAGCGCCTGAAGTGATAGGCGAGCAGTGAGGCGGAGGGAAGCAGACGCTGCTGGTACAGGTTCTCCTGGTAATCGCCGATCTGCCGGTGCAGCTCCTGGCGCCGCGAGCTGTCTATGTTGCCGTACGTGATGTCGAGCACTCGCTTGCCGAGGAACCGCATCACCTCGTCGTTGACCTGGAAATCGAGGCTGACCAGGCCGAGCGTCTCTGCCCGATCGAGGAATTCCAGCACCCGGTTCTCATCCAGTTCGGAGGCGCCGGCCAGCAGGCTGAGCGAGACGCCCTCGCCGAGGGTCGACGCGTGCTCGAGCAGGGAACGTTCCTGTTCGTCGAGCGCCGCGATCTTCTGCTTGACGATCTCTTCCAGCGAGCGCGGCAGATAGCCGTCCTCCAGCGGCTCGATCACCCACTCCTGGCCGACCAGGCTCACCTTGCCATCGTGGACCAGCTTGCGGATGATCTCGCCGAGGAACAGCGGGTTGCCCTGGGTGATGTCTGCCAGGTCGTCCTCGAACGAATCCGGCGTGCGGAGACGTGGAAAGACCGCCTTGAGGTACTCGCTGATGCCGCCTACGGTGAGGGGCTTCAGCTTCACGCGCCGGATCGCGAGGTCTTCGCGGCGTGCGGCGCAGAAGCGCTCGAGCGGCGGCGCCTCCTCCTCACCGCTCAAGCGCAGCGTCTCCACCGAGGTCCCGCAGATCAGGACGGAGATATCCGGCGACTGCATCAGCACACCCAGGAGGAGCAGGGTCGCCTCATCGGCGAACTGGAGATCGTCGATCAGCAGGACGAGGGGCCGGTAATCGGCGGCCCGGGGAAGCACGCGGGCCAACGTCGAGAAGATGGCGCGCCGGCGACCCGTGTCGTCGGGGATCGGCCGTCCCTCGCCGGCCCCCAGCTGGGGCAGGATGTAGCCGAGGTTGTCGATCTCCTCGCCGGTCAGCTCCTCCACTAGCGCGGCGCCGCGGTCCTCGCGCTGGTTGAACAGCGCGAGGAGGATGCCCGTGCTCAGGTAGTAGGGGCGGTAACCCTCCTGCGAGTCGCCGGAGGCGCGAGCCACGCAAAAGGTGTCATCCCCGACCAGGTTGCGGCGAACGGCTTCCAAGAAGGTCGTCTTACCCATTCCGGGTGCCGCCTCGACGAGGAGAAACTCGCTCTGTCCTCGGGTCAGCGACTCGAGCGTGTCGGAGACGACGGCCATCTCCTCGTCGCGGCCGGCGATCCCCGTCGCCTTCAGGCGGTAGAGCGCGGTCTTCGGAAAGACCGTGGCGGGGTCGACTTCCGAGAAGGCCGCCGCCTGGTTCTTTCCCGCGTGCTTGGCGTGGAATAACGCCGTGTCCGCGGCCTGGAAGAGCTCCTTGCTGCTGGAGGCGTCTTGGGGGGCCGTGGCGAACCCGATGCTCAGGCTGATTGGTACGCTGACGTCGGCGTCGCGCAGCCTGAACGGCCGGTCCTTGGTCCTTTGCAGCAGGCGATCCGCCATCTCACGGGACGCGTCGGTGCCGGCCTTCGGCAGGAGCAGGATAAACTCGTCGCCGCCGTAGCGTATCGGCAGAGCGTGCTCTCCCCCGACCTCTCTGAGCAGAGTGGCCATCCAGAGCAGCGCCTGGTCGCCGGTCTCGTGCCCGTGGGTATCGTTGATCTCTTTGAAGTGGTCGAGGTCGATCATGAGCAGCGACAGAGGGAAGTCGTCGTCGCGCTCCCAGCGTATCCTGTGTTCGAGGTAGCTCAGGAAGAAGCGCCGGTTGTGGATCCCGGTAAGCTCGTCCTCGAAGATGAGACGCGAGGGGTCTTTCCCCACGTGCTCGAGGAGATCTATGAGGTCCGTGTGCTGCATGCGGCTACGCCATGCCGAAACATCCAGCGGATTAGCGGAATAAATGGCTGTCCCCCGGGCCCGAATGTACGTCATCCGCGGCAAGAGGGAGGGCATGGACGCCGGGGGGCCCAGCAGTGGCCGGGCTCAAAAGATAGAAGTTCGGCAGTATGAGGGCAATCTCGGGGTGTTCGCCGATCCGGCCGCCGCGGTTTCGGCAGCTGTTCGGGTCCGAACCGATGCGGTACTCGCCTCGATGCACGGACCGAGACGCCGCCCAGACCTTCCCGAGGTTCGGCGATTCTCCTAATTTCTTGCCACCGAACGGTGGAGCTCGCCTCGTGGCTCCGAAACTCCGTCGTGGCGGTGGACATTGTCGAAGGACGACTGGCCGACCGAAGTCGAGGGGGGATGACATGGCGCTTGACCTGAAAGGGCGAAGTTTCCTCAAGCTCGAAGACTACAGCCCGGGCGAAATCCGGTACCTGCTGGAGCTGTCGGCGTCGCTCGAGTCGGCGAAGAAGGCCGGCCGCGAGGTCCGGCGTCTGGAGGGGAAGAACATCGCGCTGATCTTCGAGAAGACATCGACGCGCACGCGCTGCGCCTTCGAGGTGGCGGCGTACGATCAGGGCGCTCAGGTCACCTACCTGGACCCGAGCGGCTCACAGATCGGCCATAAAGAATCGATGAAAGACACCGCCCGGGTGTTGGGGCGTATGTACGACGGCATCGAGTATCGGGGATTCGGGCAGGCCCGCATCGAGGAGCTGGCGGAGTACGCGGGCGTTCCGGTCTGGAATGGACTCACCGACGAGTGGCATCCGACTCAAGCGCTGGCCGACGTGATGACGATGTTGGAGCACTGCGACAAGGAGCCGGATGCCATCGCCTTCTGCTATCTGGGCGATACGCGCAACAACGTAGCCAACTCGCTGCTGATGATCGGCGCGAAACTGGGGATGGACGTGCGGCTGGCCGGTCCTAAGTCGCTATGGCCCGATGCCGAGCTGGTGAAGCGGTGTGAGGCGCTGGCGAAGGTGGCCGACGGCCGGGTGCGGGTCACGGAGAGCGTGGAGGACGGGGTGTCGGGCGCGGACTTCCTGTACACCGATGTCTGGCTGTCGATGGGCGAGCCGCCGGAACGTTGGGGCGAACGGATCGAGCTCCTGCGATCGTATCAGATCAACCGCCAGGTGGTCGACCAGACGGGGGTTCCGGCGGTCAAGCTGCTCCACTGCCTGCCGGCGTTTCACAACCGGGAGACGAAGGTAGGCGAAGAGATTTACCAGAAGCACGGTCTGGACGGGATGGAGATGACCGACGAGGTCTTCGAGTCGGAACACTCGGTCGTGTTCGATCAGGCCGAGAATCGAATGCACTCGATCAAGGCGATCATGGTCGCGACGCTCGCTGAGTCGTGACGGGCCGTTTGAACGCGATGATGATGAGGTGGCCGTCGGTATGAGAGTGGTCGTGGCGTTGGGTGGAAACGCGCTGCTGCGGCGCGGTGAGCCGCTGACCGCCGAGCGGCAGCGAGAGAACGTGCGGATCGCGGCGCAGGCGCTGGCCCCGATCGCCCGCGAGCACCAGCTGGCGATCACCCACGGCAACGGACCGCAGGTCGGACTGCTCGCCCTGCAGGCGGCGTCGTTCGATCAGGTCGAGCCGTACCCGCTGGACGTCCTGGGCGCCCAGACCGAGGGGATGATCGGCTACATGATCGAGCAGGAGCTGGGCAACCTGCTACCGTTCGAGCAGCCGTTCGCCACCATCCTGACCATGGTCGAGGTCGACCGGAACGATCCCGCGTTCGAGAATCCGACCAAGCCGATCGGTCCGCTTTACGGTGAGGAAGAGGCGAAGCGACTCGCCGAACAACGCGGCTGGGCCGTGGCGCCCGACGGCGACGGCTGGCGCCGGGTCGTGCCGTCGCCGCTGCCGAAGCGAGTGTTCGAGATCCGTCCGGTCCGCTGGCTCCTCGATCGCGGCACGATCGTCATCTGCACCGGGGGCGGCGGAATCCCCACCATGTACCGCGACGACGGCACGCTGCAGGGGGCCGAGGTCGTGATCGACAAGGACCGGGCCAGCGCCCTGCTGGCCGCCGAGCTGGAAGCGGACATCCTGGTCATGGCTACCGATGTCGACGGCGTCTATCTCGATTGGGGCAGCCCGGGTCAGCGCAAGATCGAGGATGCGGCGCCGGAAGAGATGCGCTCCCACGACTTCGAGTCCGGCTCGATGGGTCCCAAGGTGGAGGCGGCCTGCGCCTTCGTCGATACCTCGCATGGCTGGGCCGCGATCGGCGCCCTCGCCGACCTCGAAAAGATGGTCCGCCGGAAAGCCGGGACGATCATTCGGAGAAAGACCCAGTAGGAGCAGGGCGACGATAAGGGGAGTGCAACAACAGTACGAGGCCGCGTCGGTTGTTGACATCCAGATGATAGTCGAACGTCATCCTGGTCCTCGTCTCGTACTCCTACTGTTTATCGTACTCGTTATCGCACTCCTACTCTTTATCGTACTCCTTATGGTACTCGTACTCGGCTCCATGTTGCGGCATGCTGGATGCGGCCCCGTTGCGTCGAGTCCGGGGAATGGGCATCCTAGCCGTCACAGAAGGGAAACCGGGAGGATCGATGAAAGAGCAGGGACGGATCGAGGGACAGCAGAGCCTGAACCGGCTCGGCATCCGCAATGTGAATACGGTCTGGTGGAATCTCAATACGCCTACCCTTTACGAGCACGCATTGCAGCGACACGAGGCCTTGCTCGCCCAGAACGGACCGCTGGTTGTGCGCACTGGCCAGTACACGGGTCGCTCGCCCAAGGACAAGTACGTCGTAAGGGAACCGTCCACCGAGGACACCATATGGTGGGGTCCGGTTAACCAGGAGTTCGACGAGAAGCGATACCAGGCGCTGCGCGCACGGCTCTGCGCCTACCTGCAGGGCAAGGATCTTTACGTCGAGGATTGCTACGTGGGGGCGGAGCTCGAGACGCAGCTGCCGATCCGGGTGATCACCGAGAGCGCGTGGCACAAGCTGTTCGCCCGCAACATGTTCCTGACCGAGCGCGACCCGCAGAAGCTGGCGGAGCACGAGCCGAGCTTTCACGTGATTCACGCGCCGGGCTTCAACGCCGACCCGGACCTCGACGGAACCCGGTCCGAGGTGTTCGTGCTCGTGCACTTCGGTCGAAACGAGGTGATCATCGGCGGCACGGCGTACGCCGGGGAGATAAAGAAGTCGATGTTCACCGTGATGAACTATTTCCTCCCTCGGAGTGGCGTGCTGTCGATGCATTGCTCGGCCAACTACGGGAAGGACGAGAACGACGTCGCGTTGTTCTTCGGCCTGTCGGGCACCGGCAAGACGACACTATCGGCGGATCCGAATCGAACGCTGATCGGCGATGACGAGCATGGCTGGAGCGACAACGGTGTGTTCAACTTCGAGGGCGGTTGTTACGCTAAGGTAATCCGCCTGGACCCGAAGACCGAACCGGAGATCTACAACACGACCCGGATGTTCGGGACGATCCTGGAGAACGTGGCGATAGCGGCACGCACCCGCATCCTGGATCTGGACAGCGATGCCCTGACCGAGAACACCCGGGCCTCGTATCCGCTCCGCGCCATACCGAACGCCTCCGAGACCGGTCGCGCGGGGCACCCGAACAAGATCATCATGCTGACCTGCGACGCTTTCGGCGTTCTTCCGCCGGTAGCGAGGCTGGACAGCGACCAGGCGATGTACCATTTCCTCTCCGGTTACACCGCCAAGGTGGCCGGCACGGAGCGCGGGGTGACCGAGCCGCAGGCGACGTTCAGCGCCTGCTTCGGCGCGCCGTTTCTCGCACTGCATCCTGGCATCTACGCGAAACTGCTGGGCGAAAGGATCAAGAAGCACAAGGTCGACGCCTGGCTGATCAACACGGGTTGGAGCGGCGGCCCGTTCGGCGTCGGGTCACGGATCGATCTGCCTCATACGCGGGCGATGGTGCGGGCGGTACTGGAAGGGAAGCTGGAGGACGCGCCGACGAAGAAGGATCCGATCTTCGGCGTGCAGGTTCCCGAGTCGGTACCCGACGTGCCGTCGGGGGTCTTGCAGCCGCGTGACACGTGGGAGGATGGCGCCGCCTATGACGATCAGGCCCGGAAGCTGGCGGGCATGTTCATCGACAACTTCAAGAAGTTCGAGGAAGAGGTCTCGGGCGGGGTGAAGAAGGCCGGTCCGCGGGCCGGCTGAGACGGGCGTAAGCCGCCGCCACCCAATTCGAGGGAGGGGAGAGCCGCATGTCGATACGATCCGCTATCGATCAGATCCTCATCGTCGCCGGCGTCGTCGTCATCGTCACTCCCGTCGCGATAATAGAAGAGGAGTCATGGACCCCGCTCATCATCGTTCTGTTCGGCATCCTGCTGGTGGGCCTCGGGGTTTACAGCATCGGGCATCGCCTGTTGCCGGACCGGCGGGTCTATATCGGGTTGCGAGCGGAGGTCGAGTACTTCATCCAGCTGGTCAGGCGGGTCAACACCCACGCCCTGCGGAACGAGGCCGATGCCATCGAGCTGCTGCGAACCGAAATGAAGGAATCGGTGGACCGGATGATCTCGCTGGCGGGGAAGCCGGGCGAGCTGGGCCGATAGCGGGCCGCCGGGCTCAGGATTCGCCCCGCTCCACCGGGCGCGCCATCTCCTCGTAGATTTCCGCCACGCCATCCAATTTGGGCCAATCCATCACGGTCAGGGCGTCCTTGACGTAGCCTTCGCTTCTCATGCCGTTCAGAACGCAGCTGACGCAGGGCGTGCTGGCGACGATCCATAGCGCCTTGCGGGCCAGGTTCTCGTTTCGCCATTCGCCCGGGATGAGCGGATCGATCCGGGCGGTGAAGGTCGCGTTCCGCGCCTGCGTCTTCTCCGCGGCCTGGCGGCGCAGCTCGCGCATCAGCTCCTCCAGTTCGCCGAGGTAGGAATCGCGCCATTCGATCCAGCGATCGCGGATCGTGCCTTCCAGCTGCCGATTGAGCGCGCTCACCACGGCCATGACCGCGAGCGTGACCTGCCCTTCGATCTGAGCCCAGTGGGCGATCCCGGTAATGCTGGGGCGCATCTCCTTGAACCGCTCCGCCAGCTTGAAGTACTCGGCCGGGTCGAGAGAGTCTGGCGCGGCCTGAAGCTGGGGCGCGAGCTCGGTTTGGAAGGTGAACTCGAGGTCGGCCAGCCGGCCCAGCTGTTCCTCGAAATCGACCTGCGGCGCGTCGGGCTGCGCGTCGGCCAGACGGACGAGCTTGCCGCCGACGAAGGCGTTGAGCGGCCGGTTGACAAGCACGGCGACCTGCTCCTCACCCGCCAGCTCCAGAACCGTTCGGTCGCCGTTCGGTCCCTCCTTGCGGTTGAATACGGGGTCGGGCTCCAGGAGGTTGAGGGGTATCTGCACGGCGAGCAGGCTGTGGTGGTCGTCGGAGCCAGTGGCGCTTCGCGCGGCGTCCAGCACTCGGGAGAGCGAGATCGCGTCCTTTTGTTGGGCGGGCGCCGTGAGCGTGTTGCTCGAGATGCCGTAGCCACCGACTCGGCCCGCGGCGACCTTTTCTTCCAGAAAGGCGAACGCGTCGCCCAATCGGCGATAGAATTCCTCGCGGAGCGTCTCGATGTCGTCGGCCCCCCCGGCCGCCGCGTCGGTGAGGAAGTACTCCGGATTGTGAAGGAGCAGCAGGTCGAGGGTCTCGAGCTCCAGCCGGTCCAGGGAGCGCTGCAGCTGGTCCTCGAGGAAGGCGGGATGGATGCAGTGCCACAGCCGATCGTCGATCTTGACGATCTGCGGGAAAGGCTCGCCCCGGGCCTCACGCTCGCGGGCCAGCTGCTGGGCGGTGCCCTGCGCGTAGCCGATCTTGGTCACGACGATGACCTCGTCGCGCGACAGCCGATCAGCTTCGATCAGCTCCTGCAGCACGCCGCCGATCAGCCGCTCGCTCGCGCCGTCCAGGTAGTTGGTCGACGTGTCGACGAGGTTGACGCCGGAGGTCAGCGCGGCTCGAAGCGCCTCGCGGTGCTGCGGGTCGTTGTCATGCGTTCGATATCCGCCGAAGCCCAGGCGGCTCGTTGTCAGTCCCGCGCGGCCGAGCGTGTTGAAGCCGGTCACGTTTTGGCGCGATGCGTATCGGGCCGTCCCTTCCGATGTGGCGCGCCCGGGTATGCGCAGCGCGATCGACGAGCGCGGCTGATCCGGTGTGATCGCCTCTGGAGCCAGCGCGTCCGCTACCTGGCCGGGATCGGTGATCGGCGCCTCGCAAGTGAAGTCGCGGCAGACGTACAGGGCGGCCGCGCCGTTTACCGTACTCTTCCCCTGCAGCAATGGGAGCTCGGCCGTGTCGCCGTCCGCGTCGGGATCCAGGTGCGCGACGATGCGGTTGGGGAGAAAGCATTCTGCGACCGCGCTCCGCAGCGCCTGCGTGTCGACGGCGTCCGGCGCACCCACGAAGGCGAGCTCCACGGGCCCTTCGAGCAGGAAATCGACAACGCAGAGGCTCCTGGCGAAGCCGCGTGGATACCGCTCGATCATCTGGCCGTGGGCCTTGAGCGCCTGCGCCGCCGCGCGCCGCAGGTCCGACCGATCGAGATGGTACGACAGACGTGCCAGCGACGATGCGGCCACCGCGTTGGCTGCCGGCGTGGCGCCGTCCGCGCCGTCTCGGTAACGCATCATCAGCTGCTCGTGATCGCCGGCCGTGTTGTAGAAGGCACCGCTCTTTTCGTCCACGAAGTCGGACAGTGTTCGTTTTAGCAGCCGTTCGGCCTCGCGCAGCCAGCGCACCGAGCCGTCCGCTTCGTAAAGGTCGAGCAGCGATTCGCTGAAGTACGCGTAATCCTCTAGATAGCCCTGCAGGTGAGCTTTGCCCTCTCGGTAGCTGCGCAGCAGGCCACCGCCCGTCTCGGTGAGTTCCTCGAGGATGAACGCTGCCGCTCGCTCGGCGGCTTCCAGGTAACGAACATCGCCGAGCACGCGGTAACCCTCGGCCAGGGCACCGATCATCAACCCGTTCCACGCCGTGAGGGCCTTGTCGTCCAGCCCCGGCTTAACGCGCCTCAGCCGCGCCTCGTACACCTTCGCCCGGGCGGACTCGAGGGTTTCGCGGAGCTCCTCGGGCGCCATGCCCAGCTCGTCGGCCACTGTCTCGAGGGGGCGTGGGGTGTTGGGGATGCTCACGCCCTCCCAGTTGCCGGTGAGCGTGATGTCGTAGTAGGCGTTGAAGCAGCGCGCCTCTTCCTCGTCGAGCACCTCGGCGATCTGCTCCGGCGTCCAGACGTAAAACTTGCCTTCGACACCCTCGGAGTCCGCGTCGGTCGAGGAGTAAAAGCCGCCCTCGGGTGAAGTCATCTCGCGGAGCACGTAATCGAGCGTGTCCGTCGCGACGCGGCGAAAGGACGGCTCGCCGGTCACCTGGTGGCCCTCGAGATACGCCTTCGCCAGCAGCGCGTTGTCGTAGAGCATCTTCTCGAAGTGCGGGACCAGCCAGCGCGCGTCGGTGGAGTAGCGGGCGAAGCCGCCGCCGACGTGATCGTAGATGCCGCCCCGCGCCATGCCTTCCAGCGTTCGCCGCACCATGGCGACCGCGTCGGGATCGCCGAAGCGCCGGTGGAGCCGGACCAGCAGCTGGATTCCCACCGCCGGCGGGAACTTGGGCGCCGAGCCGAAGCCGCCGTGACGGGAGTCGAAGTCACGTTTGTAAGCGTCGAGGGCTTTGCGCAGCTCGACCTCGCCCACCGCGAGAGGCGGACCCAGCCGCTGGCCTCCCCGCAGATGCTCGGCGAACTCGGCGGCTCGGAGTCGAAGACCCTCGGGGTCCTCGCGCCAGGCGCGCGCAACCTCACGCAGCACCGTGGGAAAGCCGGGACGCCCGTGCATGTCGGTCGGCGGAAAGTAGGTGCCCGCGAACACGGGCTCGAGCTCGGGCGTCAGGAAGACCGTCATCGGCCAGCCGCCCTGGCCGCGGTTCATCGAGACCGTGGCCGTCATGTAGATCTCATCGAGGTCGGGCCGCTCTTCCCGGTCGACCTTGATGTTGATGAAGTTCTCGTTCATCAGCCCGGCGATCGCCGGGTCCTCGAACGACTCGTGCTCCATCACATGGCACCAGTGGCAGGCGGAATAGCCGATGCTCAACAGGATCAGCTTGCCTTCCTTCTTCGCGCGCTCCAGCGCCTCCTCACCCCACGGGTACCAGTCTACAGGGTTGTGAGCGTGCTGGAGCAGATAGGGGCTGGTCGCGTCGATCAACCGGTTGGTATGGGCGTGGTCGTCTCTATCGTTGCTCATCGCCTGGATCTTTCTGGTTTCTGGTCGTGAGCCGTCCCGGTGGTCGGGCCTCACGACGAGGACGAGTGTCTGGAAACGCTATTAATAAGGATAAGGATTAAAGCGCCGCCAGCGAAGGGGACGATCCGGTGGGTCGGCGCGATGGGCAAAAGCGAGCGGGGCGCATCGCGTCGCGACACGCCCCGCTGCCAGGATGATACGCCGGGTTCCTACCGATTGCCGTTGGTGCGGCGATCGGCGCTTTGCGGCGTGCGATCCTCGTACGGCGGCCGGTCGGCGGTGACCGGCGGGTTCATTTCGAGCCTGCGCATCACTTCCTGGATGGCGCGCTCGAGCTGTGGGTCGGTGCCACGCGCCAGCGCCGTCGGATCTTCGGGTACCGGGATATCGGGCTCGACTCCGTGGCCCTCGGCGAACCAGTGACCGTCGGTGCTGTACATTCGGAACGTCGGCACGGTGACGCCGCCGCCGTCGATCAGTGACGGTGCCCCGCTGATGCCGATCAGACCGCCCCAGGTGCGGCTACCGATCAGCGGCCCGACGCCGTATTCCCGGAAGTAGTACGGGAAGGCGTCACCACCCGAACCGCTCCAGCCGTTGATCAGCATGACCTTCGGCCCGAAGTGGGCGACCGGCGGCCAGGGCCAGTCACGACCGCTCCGCACGGCCCAGAAGCTGAGCGGCGGTCGGTTGAGCAGCTCGACGAAGCGGTCGGGGATCTGGCCGCCGCTGTTGAAGCGCTCGTCGACGATCAGGCCGTCCTTGTCGAACTGGGCGGCGAACTGGCGGACCAGCTCGGTCTGGCCGTCGCTTCCCGTGCTGCGCACGTAGATGTAGCCGACACGCCCGTCGGTGGCCTCCTCGACTCGGCTGCGGTTAGACTCGATCCAGGCCAGGTGACGCAAGCGGATCTCATCTCCCGTATCGAGGGTCTCGACGATCACCTCGCGGGCGCCCTGCATGTCGGGCCGATCGTTGACGGTGAGCGCCACCGTGCTGGAGCCGAGTCCCTGAAAGGCGGCCCAGGGATCCTTCGACACGTCGATTGGGACACCATTGACCGCCAGCACGTAGTCACCGGCGCTGACGTCGACCCCCGGACGGGCGAAAGGCGAGCGGACCTCGGAATCCCAGGGCGCGCCGTCGATGATGCGGGCGATACGGTAGGCGCCGTTATCCAGCTCCCAATCGACTCCCAGCATGCCAACGCCGCGCCGCTCGGCGGACTCGGTGTCGCCCCCGCCTCGATAGGTGTGCGAGGCGTTGAGCTCCGCGATCAGCTCGCCGAGCACGTAATTGACATCCCAGCGCGTGACCGCGTCATCGATCAAACGGCCGTACCGCTCGCGCATCGCGTCCCAATCGACGCCGTGCATGTTCGGATCGTAGAAGAAATCCCGCTCGAACCGCCAGGCATCGGCAAATATCTGACGCCATTCGGCCCGCGGATCGACCGTTGCCTCCAATTCGTTCGTGCGAAGCGGCTTCTCCATCTTCTGGCCCGGCGCCACATCGACGATGGCGAGCCGACGGTCATTGGCGACAAGCATCTTCTTGCCGTCCGCCGAGACCAGAAATCCGTCCGCTTCACCTATGACCGTCTTCTCCTCACGTTCCTCGAGATCGTAGAAGAGGATCGGGCTGTCCTCTTCCGCCGAGCCCGTGTTGGGGAAGCGCCGGTAGAGCACCTTTCCCGACACGGCCTGCAGCTCGGTGTAATTGCCAGCCCGCGGCGGAAGCACGACCAGCCGATGCTCGAAATCGCGCGGCTCGATGACTACCGCATCCGATCCCTCTTCGTCCTCGTCGCCGTTATCGGCCGACTCATCGACGCTCTCCTCGTCGTTGCGCGGCGCCAGCGGCGATGGCACGTCGGGACGCAGTGAGACGGCAACGATGTTCGTCGTGTTCGGGTAGATCCACGTGTTGTCGACGTCGCCGTAAGCGGGGCGGAACGTGCGGTTGGAGAGGAAAAACAGATAGTTGCCATCCGGATCGAAGGTCGGCTGGAAATCGGCGTAGTAGCCGGACGTCACCTGGTGGAGCTGCCCGCTGTCGGTGTCGTACAGGAACACGGCGCCGGCCCGGTTCTCGAGGCCTCTTGAATAGGCCAACCAGCGGCTGTCCGCCGACCAGCTGACCCGGAAATTGTTGAGGCCGCCGTGGGTCATCCACATGTCCTGATCGACCTCCGTGGCCCGGCGACTCTCGAGGTCGTATATCCAGATCGTCTTGCCGTCGTCCACGAACGCGATCTTCTTACTGTCGGGCGACCAGTACGGCCGATAGCGGAACCCGTCAGCGAACGACGTCAGCTGCTGCTCGGCGCCGGAGCCGTCCGCGGCTCGGAGGGTGAGCTGGTACTCACCGGAGCGATCGCTCCAATAGGCGACATATCTGCCGTCGGGTGACCAGGCGGGACTGCGCTCGGCTACTCCAGAACTGGCGGTCAAATTGATGACCGGGCCGTGCTCGGCGGGGAGCGTGAAAAGGTCACCGCGTGCCTCGACGACTGCCCGCTTGCCGCTGGGCGAGATCCGGGCGTTGGTGACGAGGTTGGCGACGTTTTCGGAACGCGGTTTGAGCGTCGCCAGGTCGGTCACCACGTCGATCTCGACTTCACTGTATTCCTCGGTCGCGAGGTCGAGAAGATAAAGACGCCCACCAGCCTCGAAGACGATGTCCGATGGTCCGATCGCCGGGAAGTGGATGTCGAACTCCTCGAACTGCGTCACCTGACGCAGATCCCCAGAATCGAGATCGTAGGCCCAGATGTTGAACCGCTGGTTCGGGCTGCGGTCGGACAGCATGTAGAGGGTTCGACCATGCCACATCGGCTGGGACTCGTTGGCATCGCTGTTCGTGATGTTCCGCGAGGAATAGTCCTCGAGGTTGAACAGCCAGATATCGGGTGCCCAGCCGCCGCGGTAACGCTTCCAGGTCCGGAAGTCACGGCTCTTCGGCATGTAGGCGAGCCACTCGCCGTCGGGTGATATGGCGCCGAACTCGCCATAAGGAACGGGTAGCTTCTCGGGCAGGCCGCCCTGGCGTGGTGCGTAATAGAACTGGCTGAAGCGCTGGCGGCCGCTCTGCATCGACGAGGCGTAGAGCACCCGTTCCCCGTCGGGGTGCCACTCGAGGGTACGGTCGCCCATCGGATTGTGCGTCAGCCGCGTCGGCGTGCCCCCGAGGGCGGGTATGGTGTAGACGTCGACGTTGCCGTCGTAGTTGCCGCTGAAGGCGATGGTGGAGCCGTCCGGTGAGAATCGAGGGAACGACTCTTCGCCGTTGGGCGACGACAGGCGTTGGGCGACGCCACCCGTCTTAGCCACGACCCAGATGTCGCCAGCGTAGACGAAAGTGATCTGCGTGTCCGAGACGTCGGGCTGGCGTAGCATCCGGGCGTCGACTTGTGCCTCGAGCGTCGTGGCGAAGCCGACGAGGAGCGCCGCGCCCAGAATGGTAGCGATTCGCATGCTGTCACCTCACGTGTGGGGTGTGGATGAAGTCCATCGGGCTGTCTGTCGTGGTCTGGGGGCGTCCGGTCCCTATCTCGTCGGCCTGGGTCGACCGAGAGGCCGTTAAGCCGATTCGTTGGCCAGCCGCCGGAGGTCGGCTTCAGCGGCGATATATCCGAACGCTGCCCATTGGGATCCACGCAACACCGTACGATAGATCTCGATCGCCTGTTTCGGTTGGTCGTTGTACAGATACCAGTTCCCGACGCCGTAGCCGATCGTCGCGTTCTCGATCGCATCCGCGGTCGAGATCTGCTCGAGCAGAGCCTCGGGTGACAGCTCGCCCCGGTACATGAGAAGCAGGCGGTGGTAGCTGTGGTTCTCGATCACGTCCATCTCGGAGTGGATCGGCTCGAGGACGGCCGCCGCCTCGGCGTCGCGGTCGAGCCGGCGGAGCGTCATGTAGAGCCAGTGGCTGGTCGCGACCAGCATGTCGGGGTTGTTGGAGACCTTCAGGCATTCGCGATAGGCGCGGAGCGTGCTTCGGAAGTCACCGCTCAGGTAGTAGGCCAGGCCGAGGTGATACCAGATGTTGGAATGCAGCGTGCTGGTGGGAATGTTACGAGCGTTCGGCAGGCCGTCTGGCTCCACCTCGTCGGCGGTGCCCTCTATGAGCTGCGCCGCACGCTCGAGGTCAGCGATGGCGCGGCCGAACTCGCGGACGGTGATGAAGCGATGTCCGCGATGGCGATACATGCGCGGGTCGTCCGGGTGCTTCTCGATCCCCTCGCTGTAAATGGCGATGGCGCGGCGGTAGTCGCCCAGGTACGCGGTTCGGCGACCGTACCAGATAATCGCCTCGGCATCGTCGGGATGCCGTTCGTAATCGGCACGAGCCTCCACCAACTTCCGCTCCCAATCCAGGCGGACGGAGTCTGGCAGCGGGGGAGGGAAGAGGGCTTCGCCGAACAGTGATATCGCCTGTAGCTGGCTTTGCGATTCTGCGTCGCGGGCGGCGGACCGCTGGCCGGGGTCGCTGCAGCCGGCGAGAATGAGAACGGCGATGAAAGCGATCGGCACCCTGGCAGGCATGGCTCAGTCGCGTGCCGATGCGGTTTCGGCGGCGTCCGACGCGGTGTCGGGCCTCACGTGTCTGGCGAGCTCGGGCGGATAGGCTTGCTGCTTCAGGTTTTTGTCCTTGCTGGCGTAGTGCGCGATCCGCATCTGTCTCAGCTCGCGGTGCTGGGCGCGGATGATCTCCATCACCTTGTCCACCAGCGCCTGGGCCGTCTCGCGCGTGCGCGGCTTGTCCAGGAACTCGCTGTAGTCGACCGGCTTTCCGAACTTGATCCAGATCCGCTTGCCGATCCGGGGTATCGTCTTCCCGATGGGCAGCACGTCCTGCATCCCGTCGATAGCCACCGGGATGACCGTCGGCCGCGTAGCCAGGATCAAGAGCCCGGGTCCGGCTCTGCCGCGTTTGACGTAGCCCGTGCGGCTGCGTGTGCCTTCGGGGAATATCGACATCGTGCCGTAGGGCAGGACGTCGATCATGCGATAGAGCGCCTTTAGATCCCGTCGGCCGGGCTTTACCGGGATACAGCGGAAGTGAAACGAGATCCAGGCCAGCGTGGGATGCTTGAAGAAGTTCTCGGAGGCCGCCGGGTGCCACGGTATCACGTAAGGCTTGATCAGCGACTTGGGATAGAAGGCCGAGACGCCGATCGGCATGCTGTCGATCATCGATTGGTGATTCGACAGCAACAGCGTGTTCGGGGCTTCTCCCACGTTCTCCCGGCCGATCACGGTCGCCCGGTTAAGGATGAACCAGAAAGGCCAGCTCAGCGTCACCGACACGTTCACCACGACCCAGCTCACGAAGTGCCAGATGACGTTCGACACCCGACCTTTGCGCGCCCGGGGCTGCTTGAGAATGCTGCGAGCGAACCTCTTCAACCCGAGAAAGTCTTTCATCAGCAACGGGAAAAGTACAAAGACGCCTGGGTCCGGGACAGGGCCCGAGCCGGTCCGGCGGGTGCCCGGCGGCACCCTGCGGGGTCCTTCCGCGTGGCGGCTGGCCCGATAGGTTGAGGGCATGTCGCGGGGCGAGGAACGCGGTGGCGACGGTGGCGACGGTGGCGACGGGGGCGGCGGCGAGCTGACGGCTGGCGTTCGCTACATGCTGGCCAGCGCCTTCTTTTTCAGCCTGATGAGCCTGCAGGTCAAGCTGGCTGGCCGGGGGCTGCCGAGCCAGGAGGTGGTGTTGGCCCGCGGCGTGGTGACGCTGGTTCTCAGCTACGGGCTCGTGAGGCGGGCCGGCCTGTATCCCTGGGGCCGCCGCCGCTGGATCCTCATCCTTCGCGGCGCCCTCGGCTTCGGGGCCCTTTCCTGCTTCTATTTCGCCCTCACCCGGCTGCCGATCGCCGAGGCGACGGTCCTGCACTTCACCAACCCGTTGTGGACCGCGCTCCTGGCCGCGCTCTTTCTGGGCGAGCGGCTCCACCGCTGGGTCGTGGGTCCCATCCTCGTGAGCTTCGCGGGCGTGCTGCTGATCACGCGCCCGGGGCTGCTGTTCGGGGGCGCGGCGGCGGCGATCGATCCGCTGGGTGTGGGGGTGGCCCTGGTGGGCGCCCTGCTGAGCGCGGGCGCCTACGTGGCGGTCCGGGAGGCGGTGAAGACCGAGCACCCGCTGGTGGTCGTCTTCTTCTTTCCCCTGGTCACGGTCCCCGCGACGCTGCCCTTCGTTTCGAACTTCGTCTGGCCCACCGGGCTGGAGTGGCTGTGGCTGATCGGGGTCGGGGTGAGCACGCAGATCGCACAGGTGTATCTGACGCGCGGGCTGAGCCTGGTCCCCGCCGGCCGGGCGATGGCGATCGGCTATTCGCAGATCGTGTTCGTGACCGTCTGGGGTCTTCTATTCCTGGGGGAGTACCTGAGCGTCTGGAGCGTGGCGGGATCGCTGCTGGTGGTGGCCGGGACGCTGGCGGTAGCGATGCGACGCCGCATGGCGTTGCCGGGGGCGGCGCACACCGAACATCCGGGCTACACCGACTCGGACGAACGCGACGCGCGGCCCGCCGCGACGGACTGAGAGAGCTCTGGTTTATTCCGCGTCCGGCTTCAGCGCGGTCATCATCACCGCCTTGACCCCGAAAGCCTCGGCGGAATTCTGTGTCGACTCCTTGCGGAACCGAAAGCCCGGCACGGGCGCCGAGCGGACACGGGTGAAGCCAGCTTCTTCCAGCAGCCGGAACATCTCTCCTTCCAGGAGAGCGCCGCCGATTCAGCTGGCCCAGAGCTTGGGGTCGTTGACGATCGACTGCGAGAGCTGCTTGGCGCTCACGATGTCGGTGATCGAGATCCGGCCGCCCGGCTTCAGGACGCGGAACATCTCCTCGATCACGCGGCGCTTGCGGAACGAAAGATTGATGACGCCGTTCGAGATCACCACATCGACGGAGGCGTCAGGGAGCGGGATGTCCTCCATGCGGCCTTCGTGGCATTCCATCGACGTGCCCGTCGTGGCCGCGTGAGCCTGCGCCTTGAGGCACATGGCAGGATTCAGGTCGATCCCGATCACCTTGCCGGTCGGACCCACGCTCCGGGAAGCGATGATCGGGTCCAGGCCGGCCCCGCTACCCAGGTCGAGCACGGTCTCGCCCGCTTGCAGGTTCGCCCGCTCGTGCGGGTTCCCGACCCCGGCGAACGACTCCACGGCGCCGGGGGGCGCCTCATCGAGCCATTCGGGCCTGTACTCGAAGAGCTCCGCCGCCTCCCGGCCGTGGAAGAAGTGGAACTCGGCGTCCGGGTTGTCCGCGACCTCCTGGTACATGCGGACGATCTCGTCCTTGAGCTGGGCCTCCAGAGAGGCCTGAGCCTCGACGGCGTCGGTCATGGCTATCCCCATAACGAGAGTTTGATTTGCCACCGAGCTAGTGGGTGGGACGGTGGCATCCGGCCGCGGTGCGGCGGTCAGCCAGCCGGGCCGAGCGGACCGGAGCGCAAACAACTTACCCGGTAAATGGCGGTTGGCAAGAACCCCGCGCCGCTCACCGGGACGGCACCGGTGCCCAGTTGCGCAGGGCGCTCGTCAACAAGCACAGGGCTGCGAGGAGGAGGACCGGGGCGGAGTAAGTGCCGGGAACCACTCTGCCGAAATAGAGCGAGCCCAGAACATGCCCCGCTGCGTTCAATATCATGAGGATCGACAGAAAAAGCGCCGCGGGTCTGAGCCAGGACGCGCGACGGAAGGCGAACGGGGAAAGCGCGAACAGCAGTAGCAGGCCGAGGATGAGACCGGTGAGCCAGACGCCGGTCGAGAATGCGGGGAGAGGCAGGAACGGCAGGCGGCCGCGTACGGCGACAGCGATCGGATTCCACGTCGCGAGGAAATCGTGCAGCGCCTCATCGACGACGTGGAGCGCGAGGGCCGAAGCGAGAAAGACCCACGCGGGTCCCGGATCCGTCAGACGGGCGAGCCAGGGCGATCGCATCTCAGGCGACATGCACTCAGCGAGACGGGCTTTTGGTCGACCGGCAAACGGATGCCCGAGGGCCACCGTTTGCCGGTCACGAGCGTTCGCTAGATCCGTTCCGGGTCAGGAACCGTTCGTTCGTTCTTCAGATTGCCGGTATTGAGGGTCGAGCCCGGCTCGAACAGCAGAACGTGCACTTCTTCCGGCGCCACCGGCAGGTGCTCCACCCCCCGTGGGATGACCACGAGCTCTCCCTCGTCGAGCCAGATGTCCCGGTCGCGCAGCTTGATGCAGAGCCGACCTTTGACGACCAGGAAGAGCTCGTCCTCGTCATCGTGATGGTGCCATTCGAACTCACCCTCCAGCTTGGCGAGCTTCACCTGGTAGTCGCCGATGTCGCCGACGACCTTGGGGCTCCAGCGCTCGTCAAACGCGGCGAACTTCTCCGCCAGGTTCACCTTACCGATCACGGTCGCTCCGTTGTGAGGCGGCCACCTCGATCGGCAGCGATTCGATCGCCGACCAGTCGGTCCACGAGGGGAAGTAGACATCCACGTTGGCGTAGCCGAGCAGGTTCCGCAACGCGAAGTAGACGTGGCTCGCTTCGGTGCCGGTGTTGCAGTACAGGATGACGTGCTTGTCCGGTGTGATCCCCTGCGCCTCGTAGCTGGCGCGCAGCTCGTCCAGCGGCTTCCAGATCCGGGTCGACCCGCTCGCCATCAGATCGCTGCTCCAGACGTGGTTCACCGCGCCGGGGATGTGTCCGCGGCGCATCTGATGGCCCGCGCGACCGGCGTACTGAGCTTCGGGCCTAACGTCGACGATGACCATCCGGTCTTCGTCCAGCGAATACTCGACCAGCCGCCGGGTCGCCCGGTCGGGGCGGAACCCGTCGGCGGCGAACGACGTCTCTTCGATCGCCGGGTAGGCCCTGGCCGTCGGCCGATCTTCGGCGAGCCACTTCTCGTAGCCGCCGTCCAGCAGGTAGACCTCGGTGTGGCCGAAGCCGTTGAGGATCCAGGCGAGAAACGTGGCGTCGAAGTTCGCGCCGGCGGCGTTCGAGTAGATCACGACCGGCCGCTCCAGCGAGAGGCCGTTCCGTGAGAAGAGGGCCGCGTACGACTCGGCGGACAGGATGTCCGCCGGCACGCCGCGGTTAGTTGCCCGGAGGTTCTCGTAGTGCAGGTAGATGGCGCCGGGAATGTGCCCCTCGAGATACCCGACGAAGTCGGACCGCAGGTCGACGATGCTGACGGCCTCGTCGCCGGCCAGCAGTGCGGCCAGCTCGTTGGTGGAGATCAGCCTGGAAAAGTCCTCGACCGCGGGGCGTGCCACCGCCAGTTGCGGCCGGTTGCTCCACTCCTGGAACGAGCCGTCGTACACCCGGGCATCGTAGCCCAGCAGCCGTGCGGCGAACCAGACGAGGGTCGCCTGCTGACCGATATGGCAGTAGGTGACCACTTGGTCGCCGCGATTGGCGCCGGCGGCGATGAACATCCCGCGCAGCGTCTCGAGGTCCTTGAACCTGTCCGTCTCCTCGTCGACGATGGTGACGTACGGGATGTTGGCGGCGCCGGGGATGTGCCCGGCCCGGGGCATGCCGTGGCCGCCGCGGGTGCCGCGGTAGTAGTGGGACGTTCGGGCGTCGATGACAGCCACGCCGTCGTCGTCCAGACGGTCGGCCAGCCAGTCGGCCTGGGCGATCAGTGCCGGTCGGGGGCGCGGCGTGATGGAGCCGCGGGACGCGGCCGTCGGGACGTCGCGGCTAACCGGGTGACCCGCCGCCCGCCAGGCATCGATGCCGCCGTCGAGAACGGAAGTGCGAGCGCCGAGACCGAGGTACTCGAGCGTCAGGTACACGCGGGTCGTGAGGGTAACCCAGCCATCGGCGAAGTAGAGGACGATGCGGGAGTCGTCGGATACCCCGAGCTCCTCGAACGCCGACCGCAGCTGGTCGACGGGCGGCATCTCGAGTCTGAGACCCTCGTCGGATGATTGGGAGATCGCCGAATACAGGACGTAGCGCGCTCCCGGGATGTGCGCTCCCTCGTAGCGTTCCCGGTTGCCGAGGTGCAGCAGGACGAGGTTCTCGTCGTCGAGGTGCTCGGCCAGCCAGTCGACGCTCACGACCATATCGGCACGACCCTCATCGACCTGCGCGCCTGCGGCCGAAGGGCCGACGAGGATCGCGAGGGAGAGTCCGAGCACGATGGCGGGGATAGGATGCTTACGCATGGTTGGGGCTCCTTCGGCTGTCGTTGTTCACTCGGTTCTGAGTGTCATCATGGGATCGATGGCGGTGATGCGCCGGGCCGGCACGTAGCAGGCGGCCAACGCGACGACCACTGCCAGGCCCGCCACGAAGATCAGCGTCAGCGGGTCCTGCGGCGGCGTCTGGAAGAGCATGTCGGAGAGAAATCGGCTCAAGACGAGGGCCGCCGGCACGCCAATGCCGAGCCCGATGGCGATCAAGATCAGCGCCCGGCGCAGCACCAGCCACAGGATGGTCTCGCGGCGGGCGCCCAGCGCGATGCGGATCCCCAGCTCGTGGGTGCGCTGGCCGACGGCGTAGGCGATCACGCCGGCGATACCGGTGGCGGTGATCACCAGCGCGATGACCGCGAACACGCCCATGAGCAGCATGGTGATCCTTGGCGCCGCCATCGACTCGCGCCGGGCGCTGGCCAGGGTTCGCACGTCGACCACGGCTTGCGTGGGATCGATCGCGTGAACGAGGGCGTGGATCGTGTCGGCCAATTGGGTGGGATCCCAGCGATTGCGTGCGACGAGCCTGAAGTCACGCCAGCCGGTAGTCTCGAACGGGAGATAGACGACCTCCGGTGCCTCGCTGTCGAGCCCGTAGTGTCGCACGTCGCCCGCGATTCCCACGATGTCCAGCCAATGCACGCAGACCGCGTTTTCCCAATCCCAGCAGATCTGGCGGCCGATGGCTTCCTGGTCGCCGAAGTGGCGCTCGGCCAGCGTCTGGCTGACGACCGCCTCCTCGGGCTCCTCGTCGGGGCGCTGTCGATTGAACAGGCGCCCATGGACCAGCGGGACGCCGATCGTCTGCAGGTAACCGCGGCTGACGGCCTGAAAGTCGACGCGGGGGAGCGAGTTGAAGCTCACAGCCTCCGGCCATGCTTCCACCTGGAGCGGGAAGCGAGTGGGTCCTTGCCCCGAAAGGGGAACCTTGTTGCCCACGCCGGCCGCCGTGACGCCCGGCAGGGCCTCGACGCGCCGCAGCAGACTGTCGGCGAACGCGCCGACTCGTGCGTCCTCTCGGTAGTTCGACCAGTCGAGGCTGATCCGCGCCGCCAGCACGTTCTCGGCCCGGAACCCGGGATCGACCTGCTGCAGCCTGACGAAGCTGCGGATCAGCAGGCCGGCCCCGACGAGCAGCACGATGGAGACGGCCAGCTGCCCCACCACCAGCGTGCTGCGCGTGCGGAGGCCGCCCCGCTGGCTGGCGACGCCGCCGTCGCGCAGACGATCCATCGGCCGCGCCCGATCGGGCAGCGCGGGCAGGAGGCCGAGGACGAGGGCAGTGGCGAGCGAGACCCCGAGGGTGAACAGGAGCACGGTGCTGTCGATGCGGATCTCCGCCGCCCGGGTGGTGAAGCGGGCCACGAACGACACGAGCAGGCCCAGCGTCGCCCAGGCCAGGAGGACGGCGAGGGCGCCGCCGCTGATCGCCAGGGTCGTGCCCTCGGCCAGCAGCTGGCGAAAGAGCCGGCCGCGCCAGGCGCCCAGCGCCGTACGGATCGCCATCTCGCGGCCGCGTCCGGCCAGACGCGCCAGCCCCAGGTTGGCCACGTTCGCGCAGACGATCAGCAGCAGAAATCCCGTGATGCCGATGAGCACCAGGAGCCGCGTCCGCGCGCCGCTGACCAGTCGCTCCCGCAGCGGAACCGCTTCGCTTCGGACCAGACCGGAAACTTCGTAGAGGTCGGGGTGGCTCTGTTGGATGCGTGCGGTGCTTTTCGAGAGGTCTTCCCGCGCGGTTTCCAGGCTGGTGGATTCCTCGAGGCGGGCGAAGAGGTCGATGCCGCGCTGGTCGCGATCCTCGGCCCAGTCGACGTCGGTGCGGAAGGGGCACGACGAGACGGGCATGTAGACATCGTTCTCCACCGGATACTGGGGGACCGGCGGCAGGACGCCCACGACCGTGTGCGTGCGGTCGTTCATCTCCAGCTCGCGCCCGACCACGCCCGGGTTTCCGTCGAACTCCCTTTGCCAGAAGTCGTGGCTCAGGACCAGCACCGGGTCGGCGCCTATTTCATCCTCGCCAAGCAGGAAGGTGCGACCCAACAGCGGCTCGATACCGAACAGGTCGAAGTAGTTGTCCGAGACGACGCCGGTGGACACCCGCTTCGGTCGTTCGAGGCCCAGCAGCGTGAAGGACATCGAGTGATACTCGACCATCCCCTGAAAGGAGTCGTCCAACCGCCGATAGTCCTCGATCTCGGGCGGCGAGAATCCGGCCGAGATGGGTGTCGAATCGCCGGTGATCTGGTCCAGGTGCACTAGCCGGTCGCCGTCCTCGTACGGCAGCGGGCGAATGAGCACCCCGTTCACCAGGCTGAAGGTGGCCGTGTTGGCCCCGATGCCCAGCGCCAGGGAGATGAGCACCGCCGCCGTGTAGCCCGGGCTCTTGCGCAGCGAGCGGACGGCGAAACGGAGGTCCTGGCCTAGGTCCCGGAGCGCATCGGCGGCCCGCAAGACGAGGGCGCGCCGCCGACGAATCTGGCGGCACTCGGACGCGATCTCGTCCACGTCGCCGAACGCCGCCCGCGCCGCCTGCATCGCCTCGGCCGGCGGAAGCCCTTCACGCTCGAACTCCTCCGCTCGCATCTCCAGATGGAAGCGGATCTCGGCGTCGACGTCGCGTGTAACGCCGACCTTGCCGAAGCTGAGCCGCAATATCCGCTTCATCTCCATCGCTGTCGTCTCTCGCTCCTCACGCCGACGACGCGCTCAGCACGGCCGTCACCGCCTGGGAGTACTTCTTCCAACGAACGATCTCCGCCTTGAGCTGCCGCCGGCCCGCCGCCGTCAGCTTGTAGAACTTCGCCTTTCGGTTCGTCTCGGTGACGCCCCACTCCTCCGACAAGAGCCCCTTCTTCTCCAGCCGGTGAAGGGCCGGGTAGAGCGCGCCCTCGTTGATCTCCAGCGCGTCGTCGGAGTTCTGCCGGATCCAGCGGCCGATGCCGTACCCGTGCATGGCCCCCCAGCTCACCGCTTTGAGGATCATCGTGTCCAGCGTTCCGGTATACAGATCGCTCCCAGCCAAAACCGTTTCTCCTCTTGCTGAACCTGCCCCAGTCCCTGCGTACGAATGACGGACAAGATAGGGAGTCATACCTCAGTGGTCAAGGTATTGCTGGTTTAGGCAAAGCGAACTTGGAAGTTGGGCGATGGACGTTGAGCACTCGACTTGACCATTCAGGTCTGGCCATTGGGCATTCGGAATGGGCAATGTCAAACACCCAATCGTCAAGGCGAGCCTTCAACGCCCATCGCCCAACTTTCAACTTCCAGGTTTCGTTGGAGGAGAGACGGCCGGAGAGATGTGCGGCGCTAGACCAAAGGTGTCCGCTAGGTTATTTTGCGTGCCGCCCCGTACCAGAATCTACGAATCAGGAGGCCGAATCATGCTCCGTCGTCTAGCGTCCACGAGCTTGCCGGCGCTGTTCGTCACAGCACTGGCCACACCCGTGCAGGCACAAATCGACCCCGAGCTGCTGGCCGGGATGTCCGCCCGATCGATCGGGCCGGCCGGGATGAGCGGCCGGATCGCGGTGGTGACCGCGGTGGAAACGAACCCCGACATCATCTACGTGGGAGCCGCGACCGGCGGCGTGTGGAAGTCGACGAACGGTGGGCTCAACTTCGAGCCGCTGTTCGACGATCAGCCGGTGGCGGCGATCGGTGCGATCGCTATCAACCAGTCGAGTCCCGACATCGTGTGGGTGGGGACCGGTGAAGGGAACACGCGGAACAGCGTATCGGTGGGGAACGGTGTCTACCGGTCGCTGGACGGCGGCCGCAGCTGGACTCACCTGGGTCTCGAGGGGGCCGAGCGGATCCATCGCATCCTCCTGCACCCGGACGATCCGGACGTGGCGTACGTGGCGGCGATGGGCGCGCTGTGGGGCGAGAACCCGGAGCGCGGCGTCTACAAGACGGTCGATGGCGGTGCCACGTGGCAGAAGGTCCTCTACGTCGATGAGCGGACCGGTGTCGCCGACCTGGTGATGGACCCGAGGAACCCGAACAAGCTGTTCGCGGCGATGTGGGAGTACCGGCGCTGGCCGTGGTTCTTCCGCTCCGGCGGTCCCGGCTCGGGGCTGTACCTGACGGTGGACGGCGGCCGGAACTGGAAGGAGCTGACACCCGAGGACGGCCTGCCGGAAGGCGACCTGGGCCGCATGGGCCTGGGGATCGCGGCGTCGGACCCGGACATCGTCTACGCCTACGTCGAGGCGGAGGACCACAACGCGATCTACCGGTCGAACGACGGCGGCTTCAGCTGGAGGAAAACCGACAGCGAAGGCCCGGTGGGAAACCGGCCGTTCTACTATGCCGACATCCGGGTCGACCCGCAGGACCCGAATCGAGTTTACAGCCTCTGGTCGAGGCTGAGCGTGTCGATCGACGGCGGCGAGTCGTTCGAGATGCTGGGCTCGTTCCGCGACGCGCCGCACCCGGACCATCACGCGATGTGGATCAACCCGAACGATCCCACGCACATCATCGAGGGGAACGACGGCGGCGTCTACATGAGCCGCGACCGGGGTGAGACGTGGCGGTTCGTCTCCAACCTGCCGCTGGCCCAGTACTACCACATCAACGTCGATATGGATCAGCCGTACCACGTGTTGGGCGGCATGCAGGACAACGGGTCGTGGCGCGGCCCGGCCTACGTGCTGGAGAACGGCGGCATCCGCAACCACCATTGGGAGGAGGTCGGTTTCGGCGATGGCTTCGCGGTGCTGGCCGTGCCCGAGGATCCGACCGTCGGCTACTCGATGAGCCAGGAAGGCAACCTGATGCGCTGGGACGTGAAGACGGGCGAGCGCAAGAGCATCCGGCCGGTGCATCCGGAAGGCGTCGAGCTCCGCTTCAACTGGAACGCGGCCATCGCCATCGATCCGTTCGATCCCAACACCGTCTACTACGGCAGCCAGTTCGTCCACAGGTCCACCGACCGGGGCGATTCGTGGGAGATCATCAGCCCCGACCTGACGACCGACAACCCGGAATGGCAGAGGCAGGGAGAGAGCGGCGGCCTGACGCTGGACGTCACCGGGGCAGAGAACTTCACGACGATAATCACTATAGCGCCCAGCCCGCTGGAGCGCGGCGTGATCTGGGTGGGCACCGATGACGGCCGGGTCCACGTCACTCGCGACGGCGGCGGCAGGTGGACCAGCCTGGAGGACCGGATCAGGGACGTGCCCGAAAACACCTGGGTGCCCCACATCGAGCCCTCCAGATTCGATCCGGCCGAGGCCTTCGTGGTCTTCGACAACCACCGACGCTCCGACTGGACGCCTTACGTTTACGTGACCGGCGATTACGGCCGCAGCTGGCGCAGCCTGGCCACCGACGACCTCCGGGGCTATGCGCTGGCCGTCGAGCAGGACCCCGTCAAACGGGACCTGCTCTTCCTGGGCACCGAGTTCGGACTCTGGTTCACCCTGGACGGCGGCCGCCAGTGGCACAAGTGGACCCATGGGTTCCCGACGGTCGCCGCCAGGGCGCTGGTCATCCACCCGCGCGAGCACGACCTGGTCGTTGGCACCCACGGCCGCGCGGCCTACATCATCGACGACATTCGCCCCCTGCGTTCCGTCGAACCGCAGCTGCTGGCCGCGCCGCTCCACCTGTTCGAAATCCCCGACGCGATCCAGTACAACATCGGCCAGACGGGCGCCTCGCGCTTCCCCGGCTCCGGCGAGTTCCGCGGCGAGAACCGTGAGTACGGCGCCGTGATCACCTTCTCCCTCAGCGACGAGAAGTTGCCTCACCCGAACGAGGAGATCGAGCGTCAGCGCAAGGCGGCCGAGCGGCAGCACCAGGCCGAGGCGGCGGAGGAGGAGGAAGCCGAGGAGGAGGCGTCCGGCCCGACCGCGCGCGGCCGCGATCGCGGTCCGCAGGTCGAGGTCGAGATCAGCGACGCCGACGGCGAAGTCGTCAACAGCTTCGAGCGGCCGGTGAAGCTGGGCGTGAACCGGATCGCCTGGAACCTGCGGCACGACGGGTTCGAGCGGCCCCAGGCCGGCCGCGAAGAGGGCGGCGGCGGCTTCTTCTTCGGCGGCGGCTTCGGCCCCGCAGTCGTGCCCGGCATCTACACGGTGACGCTGAAGTACGGCGAGCACGAGGCGAGCGGCACCGTGAACGTCTTGCAGGACCCGCGGTTCAACCTCACGCTGGCCCAGCGGCAGGCCAAGCTCGATGCCCTGATGCACGCCGGTGCGGTTCAGGAAGTCCTGGCGGAAGCGGTGAGCCGTCTGCGCGATACCCGGGACGAGATCGACAAGGTCCTGGGCATGGTGAGCGAGCCGCCGGAGACGGAGGCCACCGACGGCGAAGAGGGTCAGACGGAGGTGGCCGAAGCCCCTTCGGCTCGCGGACAGGCCGTCCGGGCCGGCGGCGCCAACCGGGAGCTGATGCGCGAGGCGCGGAACCTGAAGCGCAAGCTCACCGAGCTGGAAGAGCGACTATGGGAGCCGCCCAGCCAGGGGAAGAGCGAGATCACGGCGGACACCACGATCTACTCGCGGGTGCGCAGCGCCTACTTCTCGATGAGCTCCTCGTGGGATGAGCCGACCGAGGCGCAGACCTGGTTGTTGGAGCATGCCGAGACGCGTCTGCAGGAGGCGCTGGACGAGATCAACCGGACCTTCGCAGAGGATGTCGCGGCGTTCAGGGAGAGCGTCATGGCCGCCGGATTGACGTTCCTCGAAGCGGAGGATCCGCTGGAGCTTCCGGTCCGGTAGCGGGGATCTCTCGCTCAGGAAAATCTGGAAGTGGGAAGTTGGATGATGAACGTTGAAGGTTCGACTTGGTGATCCACCGTTGACGGTTGTGCGTTGGGCATTTGGTTCGTGCAATGTCAAACGCCCCAATCGTCAAGTCGATCGGCCAACGTTCATCGTCCAACTTCCTACTTCCAGGTTTAGTTGCCGGCCCAAAGGTTGAAGAGCAGCCCACCCGCCAACACGAACTGGTCGCCGCCGCCCAGCTCCACACGTAACTCCCCGAACGGAACGACCGGACCGGCCACGTACTTGACGCCGGCCAACAGGTTGGCGCCGACATCGGTCTGCGATGCACTGTCGATCGTACTTCGGGCGATGTTGACACCCGCCCCGGCGTACGGTGAGAGCGAGGGGTGATCGATCGGGATCCTGTAGACCGCGTTCAGGTTGACCTCCCAGTACTCCACGTCCTCGGTCGACGGAGGCTTCTCGGGGAAAAAGTAGTCGAACGATCCGCTAAACTCGATCGCCGGGTCTACCCACGGCGAGTTGGCCGTGAGCCGAGCGCCGAACGCGAAGTCGGCCTCGTCTCCCCAGCCGATATGCGCGCCCAGATTCACCTGGGCCGCCGCGGCGGCCGGGACCAGTAGCAGGGTCGGGACCACGCCCAGCAACAGCCTCTTCATCGACGTCCTCCGGCAGATGCGTTTGGAGAGCAACGAACCGGGCGAAGATGGGCCGGGTGCGGGCGGCGCGTCAATGCTGAGAGGGCGGGGAGGCGGGGGGTTGACAGAGGGGCGAGCGGGGGATATAGTTGTCACCAACAACTATTAACGGAGCCCGTATGAGCATCCTTCAGCAAACCACGACTCGACATGATCCCAATTCCTCGCTGGAAGCCGACGCACTCGCCCTACACCGGGTGCTGATCGAGCTGAAGCGGGCCTATCAGTTCCGGGACCGGGAATGCATCTGCTGCTACGACGTGTCGGTCACCCAGTGCTGGGCGCTGGAGGCGCTGGTCCGGTGCGAGGTCCTGACGCTGAACGAGCTGGCGGCGGAGCTCTACCTGGAGAAGAGCACGGCGAGCCGGGTGGTGAGCGCGCTGGAGCGGAAGGGTTACGTGGAGCGTGCCCGGCATCCGGAAGACGGACGGGCGCTGGCGTTGCGGGCGACGGAGGGGGGGCGACGTCTGTACCGTGACATCGAGCGGGACCTGCTGGCGCAGGAGCGCGAGCTCCTGGAGGAGTTCGATCCGCAAGTGAGGGGGGCGATGGTCGAGCTGCTGGGAGGGCTGGCCGAGGCGGCGAATTCGAGGCTGATCGCGGAGGATGGAAAATGTTGCAGCTTGCCCAGATGAATTCGAGACCGGAGTTGTGCTGCGCGACAGGCAGCGGTACGGTAAGCGATTCGGCGGAAGCCGCTGACTCGTTGCTGGAACGGGCTGTGGACAGGTTGCGGAACACGATCTTCGGCTACCGCTATCTGTTGTTGAAGAGCCGGTACAAACGTGAACGTGAAAGTGAACGGTAGCGATGAAAAAGATAGAAGACATCCGTGAGGCGGTGCGCGAGCGCTACGCCACGGCAGCCAAGCGAGCGGCGGGGGCGGAGCGAGCGAGTTGCTGCGGCCCTGGAGAATCCAGCTGCTGCGCCGGTTCCGGCGAGGAGGACGTGATCACCCGGGACCTGTACACGACTGAGGAACTGGCGCAGGTAACCGATTCGGCAGCGCTGGCATCGCTGGGCTGTGGAAACCCGACGGCGCTGGCCGAGCTTAGTGAAGGCGAGGTGGTGCTCGATCTGGGTTCGGGCGGTGGGATCGATGTGCTCCTGTCCGCGCAACGTGTGGGCCCAACGGGCAAGGCCTATGGCCTGGACATGACGGACGAGATGCTGGAGCTGGGGCGCCGCAACCAGCGGGAGCTGGGGATAGATAATGCCGAGTTCCTGAAGGGCACGATAGAGGAGATCCCGCTACCCGATGAGAGCGTGGACGTCATCATCTCGAATTGCGTGATCAACCTATCGACGGACAAGGATCGGGTGCTGGGAGAGGCGTACCGAGTGTTGCGTCCGGGGGGACGGCTCGCGGTATCGGATGTCGTCTTTCAGGGGGAGGTGCCCGCGGCGGTGAAGGAAAGCATCGAGGCATGGAGTGGATGTCTGGCCGGTGCGCTACACGAGGACGAGTATCGTACGAAACTCGCCGGAGCCGGGTTCGTAGATATCGATGTGGAGATCACTCGAGCTTACGGTGCCGAGGAGCTTCGACTTCTCGGCCGCGAGTTCGGCGTCGAGCTGGAGGACGCCTGGCTGGAGCAGGGGCGGTTTTCGTCGGCGTTCGTGCGGGGACGACGACCGGAGTGACGTCGACCCACCGTAGCCGCCGACCGGTGTGGACTATTGCGACCCGGGGCGAGGGCTGAGTAATCTCCCCGGGTTTGCCATGGATAATTCCTATATGATTGCAGGTGTGCTCGAGCGCGCCGCCCGCAGCTTGCTGCGTCTGCCCGCGCTCTTCTTTTGGGTCGGCTGGGTCGCCGCGGCGCCGGCCGCGGCGCAGGAGCCGCAGGACACGACCGCACGCGACACGCTTCCCCTCGACACGGTCTACGTCGAGGAGATCAAGGTGACTGTGGCGCGGCCGGTGACGACGGCGGGCGGTGCGGCGGCCGTGGCGGTGGCCCTGGACTCGGTGCGCTCCGGGCCGTCGCCCACGCTGGCCGAAGTTCTGCGAGACCTGCCGTTGATCCAGGTGCGGGAGAACAGTCGTGGCGAAGTGCAGCCGTCGGTGCGCGGGATGGAATCGCGGCGCGTGGCGGTACTGGTGGATGGTGTGCCGATCACGTTGGGTTGGGACGCCCGTACCGACCTGTCGGTGGTGCCGCTGACGGCGGCGCGGCGCCTGACGCTGGTGCGGGGTCTGTCGTCGGTGCTGTACGGACCGAACGCGCTGGGCGGAGCGGTGCTGGTGGAGATCGGGGAAGGGGAGGGTCGCATCCTCGGGCCGACGCCGCTGCAGATGAGCGCCGGGGTCGACGACGAGGGCAACAACGCCGTGGCCCTCGGCCTGTCCACCCTGGTCGAGACCAACTCCGGCGAGCTGCTGTTGCGGGGCGGCGGCGGCTACCGCAAGCGCTCTCACTGGCCGGCCCCGTCGGGAGTGTCGATCCCGGGCGGCGCTTCGACCATCCTCAACAGCGACCTGGAGCACGGCAACGGGTACGTGTCGGCCCGCTACCAGACCGACGGGGGCGCCTGGTACGCCCTGTCGTCTTTCGGGTTCGTGGCGGAGAAGGGTGTGCCGCCGGAGCTCCATGTGGCCGAGCCGCGGCTGTGGCGGTATCCGAACACGTGGCGTTGGGTCACCGCGCTGTCGGCGGGAACCGGCTGGAAAGAAACGCCCTGGGGGGAGGGCGATCTTGAGGCCAGCATCGGCATCGATTTCGGCGAAACGGAGATCGACACCTACGAGACTCTGGCCTACGACTCGATCACCGGGGGCGAGCGAGGAGACGACCGAACCCTGTCGCTCCGTCTGCTGGCCGATCATTCCCTGGGCGCCGGCATTCTCCGCAGCGCCCTGACGCTGGCCGAGTCGCGTCACATCGAGATCATCGACGACGGCGACCCCAACAGGTATCGCCAGAGGTTCCTGAGCTTCGGGCTCGAGGCCGAGCAGCCGATCATGAGTGACGCCGACGGACGTAGGGCCCGGCTCTCGGTCGGATTCAGCGTGGATGGGTCCGACACGCCGGAGACGGGCCCGGCCGAGCCCCGCGACGCCATCTGGGCCTGGGGCGCCCGCGCCGGCGGCACGCTGGTGCTGGCCCGTGGCGACCTGTTGCTGAACGGCGGCGTGAGCCGCCGCGTGCGTTTCCCGGCGCTGCGCGAGCTCTACTCCGGTGCCCTGGGGCGCTTCGTGGTCAACCCGACGCTCGATCCCGAGGTCCTGGCCGTGGCCGAGCTGGGAGCCACCTTCCGGTTCGGAGCGCTCGAGGCGCAGACGGTCACTTTCTATCAGCGGCTCAGCGACGCGATCGTTCGGGTCAGCCTGGGTGACGGCAGGCTCCAGCGCCAGAACCGCGATCGAATCACGAGCGCCGGACTCGAGGTGCTGCTGGATCTGACCGTTGGCCGGGCTTCCATCACCGGAAACACGACGATTCAGAACGTGGATCTGACGGATCCGACCGCCCCGCAGGAGCAGCGCCGCCCCGAGTACCAGCCGTGGTTCATCGGTGGGGTGGGCACCTCGCTGCGTCTGGGGAACGGCTTCTGGACGGCGGTCAACCTCGAACACATGGCGCCGCAGTTCTGCGTCCACCCCGACCTGGGTCGCGAAGTGAGGTTGGCCGCGAGCACGTGGCTCGACCTGCAGCTCGGCAAGACCCTGATCGTTGGCGGTCGGCGATCCGAGGCGACCCTGGCCGTCAACAACGTCACCGATTCGTCCGTCTTCGATCAGTGCGGCCTGCCGCAGCCCGGCCGGGTCTTCAGGTTGCAGCTCCGTCTATTTTGATCTGCCGGTCACGGTCTCTACTCATGGGTTTGGAGAGAAAGGACATGATGGCGCTGGCGGTTTCGCTTCTGAGCTCGCTCATCCTCGTCGGCTGCCCGGACTCCAGCACGCCGACGAACGGCGGTGACGGGGAAGACAACGGCGATCCGCCACCGGATTTCCAGCTGGCTGTCCAGGTCGTCGCCAGCGGTCTGGCGAGCCCGCTCTATCTGACGGCGCCGCCGGGTGACCCGCGGCTCTTCGTCGTCGAGCAGGCGGGCCGGGTGCTGATCGTCCAGGACGGGCAGCTGCTTTCGACACCGTTTCTCGACATCCGCGACAGCGTGCGCAGCGGCGGCGAGCGGGGGCTGTTGAGCATCGCGTTCCATCCGGATTACGCGAGCAACGGTCTGTTCTTCGTCAGCTACACCTCCGAGCCGGACGGCGATACACGCGTTGCCCGCTACAGCGTGAGCGCCGATCCGAACCGCGCCGATCTCGAGTCGGCCCGGGTCATCCTCGAGCGAACGCAGCCGTTCGGGAACCACAACGGCGGCCTCATCGTCTTCGGGCCTGACGGGAAGCTCTACATCGGTCTGGGCGACGGCGGCGGCGGCGGCGATCCACAGGGGAACGGGCAGAACACGGAGACGCTGCTCGGGGCGCTGCTGCGAATCGATGTCGATGCGGGCGATCCGTACATGAGCCCCGCCGACAACCCGTTTGTCGGTGTGCCCGGCAGGGATGAGATCTGGGTCTACGGTCTCCGCAATCCCTGGCGGTTCGCCTTCGACCCGGAGGTCGGGGACCTCTATATCGCCGACGTAGGTCAGAACGATTGGGAAGAGGTGAACGCGGTCTCAGCCAACCAGGCGGGGCTCAACTTCGGTTGGAACATCATGGAGGGCCGCCATTGCTTCCAGGTGGACTCGTGCGAGATGGCGGGCCTGGTCCTGCCCGTGCTGGAGTACGGCCGCTCGCAAGGGTGCTCGGTGACAGGTGGCTACGTGTATCGCGGGGCGGCCATCCCCGAGATCCAGGGGCATTACTTCTATTCCGACTTTTGCAACGGCTTCCTTCGAAGCTTCAGGTACACGGGGAGCGGGATCGCCGACGAGCGGTCGTGGGACGTGGGCGAGCTGGGCTCGGTGCTCTCGTTCGGTGAGGACGCGATCGGCGAGCTCTACATTCTCTCGGCGAACGGGAGGGTGTACCGTCTGGTTCGTGTGGACTGAACCGTCTGGACGTTGAACGCCGTTTCTTGAAATCTATCGCTCGCTGACGCCGATCAGCGGTGAGCGTAACCGACCACCACTTGAATCGCGCGGTTCATCACGTCGCCGACACCCCCGTCGTTAATGTTGGCGAGACCGACGTCATAGCGGACGTCGAGAGTGAGCCCACTGCGATCTCTACCGGCGAGGTCGACACCGGCTCCGATCACGATCCCGTAGTCGACCGACTTCAGCAACACGGCTTCGGCCTCTGGGCCCGCTTCGCAGTCCGAGCTCACCGGCGTCCCGGCTGCATCGTCGACTTCCTTGCTGCAAGCCACCTCGATGGCGCCGTACGGGCCCCCGTAGAGGCGCAGCGTGAGTCCGCTTGGACCCAGGTCCGGGTAAAGGGCCAGGGGGAGCTGGAGCTCGAGGTACGAGATCTTGATCCTGCGCTCGCGGACCGGAATCTGGATGGCGATGTCCTTGGCGCCTTTCTGCTGGTAGGACAACTCGGCCTGTACTGACCAAAACTTGCCCAGCTGGAGACCGCCGAAAACACCGACGCCGAAACCGACTCGGGAATCGAAGTTCAGGTCTCCGGCCAGATCGGAGAAGTTGGGGCCCCCGCGGGCGCCGACGACGAAGCCGCCGTCGTCCTGTGCGAGCCCGGTCGACGGCAGCGTGGCAGCCAGCAGGACGACGGCCGCGAGCGGCATTGCTTTCATGGGTTTGCGCTCCTGATCTTGTGATGGGGCCGATAATGTGGGGGTTGCGCGATCCAGTCAAGGGCAGAATCGCCGCGAATGTCCAGATCTTCGCGTTCGTCATTACTCGTAGCGAAGCGACTCCACGGGGTCTACCTTCGCCGCCCGCCGGGCCGGTAGCACGCCGGCGATGAGGCCGATGGCGATGAGAATCACGACGCAGAGCAGGGCGATGGGGGGAGATAGCTTCGGGTTCGCCAGGTAGACGGCGGCGCCGTCCTCGGCGGGCAGGCTGTCGACCAGCAGGACAACGGCGGTGGAGAAGCCAAGCCCGACTCCGCCGCCGACACAGGTGAGGGCGAGGGCCTCGAAAACGAACTGGTTCATGATGTGGCGCTTCTTGGCGCCGATGGCCAGCTTGATGCCGATCTCTTTGGTGCGCTCGCGGACGACGACGTACATGATGTTGGCGACGCCGACGCCGGCGACGAGGAGCGTGAACATCCCCACCAGACCGAGGAAGATCTCGATGCCCAGGGCGATCTGGTTGCTCATCTTCTCGTCTTCGATGAAGTCCCACATCGGCAGGGCGCGCTCGTCATCCGGGTCGAACTTGTAGCGGGCGCCGAGTACGGTAAACAGCCGCTGTTTAACGAACTCGGCACGGGCGGGGTTACGTGGCCGCAGCAACAGGTGGTTCACGTAGCGATTGCCGTAGACGGCCGAAAAAGTGGAGGCGGGGATGATGGCGCGGCGCGAGTCGGGCCCGTTGTTCATGCTGTCCTGGAACTTCTTCTGCATGACGCCGATGACGACGAACGGCAGGTCGTCGAGCATGACGATCTGCCCGACGGGGTCCTCGGCGCCGAACAGCTCCTCGGCGATCTCGTTGCCCAGAAAGAGGACCCGCCGCCGGTCGTCGAGGTCGCGCTGATTGATGAAGCGGCTGTCGGCCCGGGGATACATGCGACGCATCTCCTCGAACGCGGGGTAGACTCCCTCCATGTACGTGGTCGTCTTGTTGTCGCCGTACTCGAGGGTGGTGCCCCAGCGACCGTAGGAGGGGCTGACCAGGTCGATCTCTTCGATCGAGCGGGTGATCAGGTCGAGGTCCTCCTCGCTGAGCCGAATGCGGCGGCCGCGGGGAAGTCCCTCGAACTCCTGCGATGTGGTGCCGCCGTACACCATGAAGATCCGCTCGCCGGCGTTGAGGAGTCCCTTGACGATGGCCTGGCGGAGCCCTTCGCCGAAGGCGAGCAGCAGCACCACGGCGATGGTGCCCCAGGTGATGGCGAACATGGTGAGCAGGACGCGAGTCTTCTGCTCACGCAGGTCGCCGATGAACTCACCCAGCAGGATCCGCCACATGCTTATCCGTCCATTCGTCTAGTAGCGGAGGCACTCGACGGGGTCGAGGTTCGCCGCGCGCCGCGCCGGGAAGTAGCCGGCGGCGAGGGCGACGAGGGTCAGCAGCGAGACCGTAGCGATGGCGACCGCCGGCGAGATGGTCGGAACGCCGATGTACTCCTTGAGCGGCATCCACTGACCCAGCTTGACCAGCCCCAGCGAGAGCAGGAACCCGAGGAGCGCGCCGCTGCCGACGACCACGAAGGTCTGGCCGAGGAACTGGAGCATGATGTCGCGCCTGCGTGCGCCGATCGAGCGGCGGATGCCGATCTCGCGGGTCCGCTCCCGGACCACGATGTACATGATGTTCGCGACGCCGATGCCGCCCACCGTGAGGGTGAACGCGCCGACGACGCCAAGAAAGATGTTCATCCCGAGAAATATCGCCGTGAGCATCTCCTCGAAGGCACTGGTGTCCCACTCCCAGATCGCGTCTTCATCGGTGGGATCGAACCGGTACTTGCGGCCCAGGACCTCGTTCACCCGGACCTCGACGGCATCGACCAGATGGGGGCTGCGGGTCCGGTAGATGATGTTGCTGATGTACCGGTCGCCGAAGATCGCCCGATAGGTGCTGGACGGTATGAAGATCCGGTCCCGGTCGCGGGAGTTGTACGACGAGTTCTGCTGCTTCTCCTTGAGCACGCCGATGACGATGAACGGGACGTCGCCGACAAACACGGGTTTGCCGATCGGATCTTCGTTCTCGAACAGCAGGTTACGCAGCTCGTTGCCGAGGAAGGCGACGCGGCGCCGCTGGTCGACGTCGGCCTGGTTGATGAAGCGGCCGCCCCAGTCGGCGATGACGTTGCGCATCTCGCCGTAGACCGGATAGACGCCGGTGATGTTGGGGAAGGCGCTGTTGCGGCCACGGCGCACGGGGACGCGCCGCGTGCTGTACTCGGGGCTGATCTCCTCGATTCCTGGGATCTCACGGGCCAGCAGGTGGACGTCATCCTCCTGGAAGCGGATGTAGCGTCCTTCCGGGAAGCCGGCGAACGGCTTGGTGGTGCGGTTACCGAACAGGATGACGATGCGCTCGCCGAGGCCGTGCATCCGCTTGCGGGTCTGCTTCTCCATGCCGACGCCGAAGGCGAGCAGCACGACCACGGCCACGGTGCCCCAGGTGATGCCCATGATGGTGAGGGCCGTACGCAGCCGCTGCGTGCGGATGTCGTTGAAGAAGTCCTTGAAGCTCCCGAATAGTCGCATGCTCAATCCGGCCGGCGTACGGGTCACCGATCACCGGTCACTCGATCTCCCGTGGCGGCGGCTCGACGACCTTCTCGCCCTCCTCGAGGCCGTCGATGATCTCGATGTTGATGGCGTCGGACAGGCCTGTCGTGATGGTCCGTTCCTCGCGCTCGCCGCTCGGCAGCAGCACCGTGACCCGGGCGGTGTCGCCGCTCGTGTCGATGAGCCGCTCGGGAATCATCAGCACGTCCTCGCGCCGGTCGATGATGATGTCCGCGTTGGCGGAGTAGCCGGCACGGAGTACGACGTCGTTGGAGCGATCGAGTTCGATCTCGATGGGGAAGACCGTCGAGTTGTCGTCGGTACGAGCTTTCAGAGAGATCTTCGACAGCCTGCCGGTGACCTTCGAGCCCGGGAGGGCGCCGATCTTGATCTCGACGGGCATGCCCTCGCGGAGGCGACCGACGTCGATCTCGTCGACGGTGCCCCGGAAGATGAGCGCGTTCATCTCCGCCATCGACATGATGACGGTCCCTTCCTGGTAGGGATTCAGGGGCACGACCGGGTCGCCGATCTCGACGTTCTTCTCGAGGATGAAGCCGTTGATCGGGGACTTGACGATCGCGTCGACGCTCTGGTCCGAGATCGTGACCTTGCCCTCCTCGAGCAAGGCCAGTCGCTCCTGGGCGAGCTTGAGGTTGAGCTCGGCTTCGCCGTAGGCACGCTCGGCCAGGTCGTACTCGTTCTGTGAGATGAGACCCTGCTCGAGGAGGCTTCGCTTGCGGTTCAGCTCCTTGCCCAGGTTGTCGAGCTCCAGCTGGCGAAGCTCCAGCTGGCGCCGCGACTCGACCAGCTCGAGGGGCGTGGGCGTCGGTTTGATCTCGAGCAACGGGTCGCCAGCCCGAACGAAGTCGCCGACATCGGCGAACTCGCGGCTCACGACGCCGGATATCTTGGATTTCACGCTGATCTCGACTTCGGGCTCGATCCGCCCGACGGCCAGCGCTTTGTCGAGGATCGCCCCGTGCTCGACCTCGACGGTGCGGACATCCTCGTCGCTGGAATCGCCGTTGCGCACGGCTGCTGCCGCGGCGCTGCCCACGGCCACCACCGCGACGACCGCGATGGTTAACTTGGTCCGTCGTCTCATGGTGCTGCTCCGTCCGATCTGTCCCGGCTGACCCGAACTCGTCGTTTGGCTTGGGTGCCCGCTTTCCCCTCTCTGAAACCTCGGCAAGAGAGTCCGCTCCCGATGTGAGGGAGCAGTCAGGCTGGGGGTTGCAGAGGGGTATCCGGGTTACACTACGGACGACCATTCGGCAGGTTTCAACTGCCGGTCGAGGCTGGCCTCGGGGAGGGGCCCGTCCGCGATCAGAGCAGACCGCGGACGAAGCCTCCGTCGATCTGCAGGGTGGTGCCGGTGATGTAGGCCGCGCGTTCCGAGGCCAGGAAAGCGACCAGATCTCCCAGCTCCTTGGGGTCGCCCATGCGGCCGGCCGGGATGTTGGCCACCAGGTCGCCGGAGACCTTCTCCACCGACGTGCCGGCCTCCTCGGCGCGGTGGGCCATGAGCTCGCTGACCCGATCGGTGGCCATGTAGCCGGGGCAGACGACGTTGACGGTGATCCCGTTCTGGGCGAACTCCTCGGCGATCGTCTTCGCGTAGCCGACCACGCCGGGTCTGGCGGTGTTGGACAGGGCCATCCCGGGCAAGGGCGACTTCACCGAGACCGAGGTGACGCAGATAATCCGGCCCCAACTGCCGCGCCGCATGTAGGGGAGGGCGGCCTGGGCCAGCCTCACCGTGCTGAGCAAGTTGAGCTGCAGGGCCTCTTCCCAGGCCTCGGGCGGTGTCTTCGAGCTGATGGTGGCGGGCGGTCCGCCCGCGTTCGTGACCAGGATGTCGAGCTTGCCGAAGTTCTTCACGGTGCTGTCGACGAATTCGGCTGGGCCGGTGGGCGTGGCCAGATCGACGGGGTAGGGGAAGACCTCGCGGCCCGAGGCGCGGTTGATGGCTGTGGCCGCGCGCTCCAGCCGGTCCGCCCCCCGGGCGCAGATCGCGACCCGGGCGCCCTCCCGCGCCAGAGCCCAGGCGATCGCCTTGCCAAGCCCCATGCTCGCGCCGCCGACGGCGGCGACCCTGCTCTCGATGCCGAGATCCATCACGCTCCCTCCCAACCAGATTGCGTTCGGCCGGCGCCGGCCCGAGTTCGCTGACGCGGCACTACGGCGCCGGCGTACTCTCGAGTAGAAATGTGAGGTTGAGAATTTATTCTCGATGCGGGGAGTGGCAAGCGAGCGAGTGTTGACAGCTTGGACGGCGCCCCCGACTGTACCGGGCAACCCGAACGAAATCAGGGCTCGATCATGCTCAAACTCTCCGACGGTCTGTTTGCCCTCGCCGCGATCGCCGGCGTACTCGTCTTCACGTCGTTTTACGATGCAGCGTTTCCCAGTGCCGCCATCGACCTGAAGCTTTCGCGGGGTGCGATCAAGGCACGGGCGGACGATTACCTGCGCCAGCGCGGCGTCGATCCGGACACGTTCGAGTCGTCTCTGACCTTCACCGTCGACGGCAGCGCCGCGGTCTTTCTGCAGCGGGTCCGCGGAATCGAGGAGACATCGCGCTTCGCCCGCGAGCAGCTGCCGCTATGGAACTGGCGGGTCCGCTGGTTCCGCTCGGGAGAGAAAGAAGAGTTCATCATGCGGCTGGCCCCGGACGGTCGGCCGCTGCGCTTCCTGCATTCGATCCCGGAAGCGGCGCCGGGCGACTCGCTGAGCCAGGATTCGGCGCTGGTTCTGGCGCGCACGTTCGTCAGCGAGGAGCTGAACGTCGATCTGTCGCGCTGGCGGCTGGAGGACCAGTCGACATCGAGCCGCGAGAACCGGCTCGATCACTCGTTCACCTGGGAGCTGAGCGGGTCCGAGATCGAGTGGCGGCCCGACGATCCGGAAGCGGGCACGGGCGCGCGTCGGCTCTCGGTCGACGTCAACGGCTCTCGCGTCGGGTACTTCGGCGAGTACCTGCACGTGCCGGAGCGGTTCGAACGAGAGCAGAGCAAGCAGACAGCCGTCGGCACCCTGCTGGGACTGATCAGCATCGGACTGAGCTTCGCGCTGGTGCTGGCCGCCGCCGTCGTGGCGGTGATTCGCTACAAGCACGACCGCATCCGCTGGCGCCCGGGCCTGATCGCCGGTGGGTTGCTGGCGGCCGTGCTGATGGTCGGCGGCGCGCTGAGCTATCCGCTGATCAAGTCTCAGTACGTGACCGAGGTGCCGTACCCGATCTTCGCGGCGCTGGCGCTGGTGGGGGCGATCTTCGGCGGCGTGCTGCTGGGCGTGGCGATCTGGGTGACGACATCCGCCGGCGTGTCGCTGACGGAGGAGACCTTTCCGCGGACGCTGAAGGCGTTCAACAGCTGGGTCGAGGGGCGGCTGTTCACCCGGGCGGCGGGGATCGAAACGTTGCGCGGCTATGCTGTGGGGCTTGCCTTCCTGGGGTACATCACGCTGTTCTATGTTCTGGGCCGGAGGTACCTGGGCGTGTGGGTGCCGGCGGAGGGCCCGCACAGCGAGCTGCTCAGCATGTACCTGCCGTGGCTGGTGCCGCTGCTCATCGCCACGCAGGCGGCGGTTTCCGAAGAGGTCATCTATCGGCTGTTCGGTGTATCGTTCCTCGAGCGACACCTGAAGGTCACATTCCTGGCCCTTCTGATACCGGCGGTCATTTGGGCGTTCGGACACTCGACCTACCCGGTATTCCCGGTCTACGTGCGGGGAATCGAGCTGACGATCGCCGGCCTCATCTTCGGCTGGATCTTCATCCGCTACGGCCTCGTGACCATGCTGGTCGCCCACTTCGCCATCGACGCCATCCTGCTGGCCGTACCGTTTCTCCGCGCGGAGGGCGGCTCGTATGTCGGGTACGGAATCGCGGCGCTGGTCTGCGCCGCTCTGCCACTGGCGGTGCCGATCGTCGTGTGGATTCGGAAACCGTCGGACGGCCAGGCGGCGCCCGACATCGCGGCCGGTTGACGGCGGTTGGAGGCGGCCGACCGCTAGAGGCCGGCGCAGGCTTGGAAGAAGAGCGAATCGTGGTCCCGGCGCTGGAGCAGCTCGTGGACCATCTCGTGCTTGACCACGGGTTCGAAGCTCACCCACTCGCTGTCTATGTATATAGAGTGAGGCGGTTTCCATGCCCCCCGGTGGTCGGTGCCGGCCTCGATGTTGTGGATCTGCTCCGCCTCGTACCAGCGGATGCGACCGAACGGCGCCCAGGCGCCGACGCATTCCTGGACCTCGCCCCACCAGATGCGGTACGTCGAAGGCGGCTCCAGCGGCCGGGCGGCGACCGGCTCGAAATTCGATTCGCCGCAGCCCAGCAGGAGGACCGCCAGGAGCGGGAGGTGCACGTAGTGCCTGGGGGTGGGCATGCTACGCCTTCCGGCTGGAGTCTCTGGATCATCTCAGTCTACAGCCGCCGGGCGCTGCCGTCAATCAGCGCCGAAGGCGTCCTACCTCGGCCGGGAGTAACTTCGTTTAGGTCAGACCGGGCGGCCCTTCGTCCGTGTGCATGCTTGTTATGCGCCCTCAGATCTCAATCTTCACCTCCTCGATATTGTCACCCATCTCCAGATCGATCAGCAGGTGATAGGGGTCGATGCCGGCGTGGGCGGGCTTGCGTGGCACCGTCACCGTGATCGTCTGCTCGGTGGAGCGAACGCGATGCATCCGCATATAGAGCGGCTCACCTGACTGCTCGCTCTCCTCGACGGGGGCGAAAACTCCGACCTCTACCCAGTCATCCATCGGCACTTCAGTCTCGACACCCGCGGTGTCGACAACAACTTTGCGGGCCCGCACGTCGAGGATCACCTGCCAGGTGCCCGCTTCGGTCTGCTCCGCCGTGGCTTGCTCGATGCCGAGCTCCCAGAAAGTGTTCGCCTCGAAGAGGTCGTGCAGCAGGTGTTGGAGCGAGTCCGGCGTGACCGCCTGAAGCTCCCGATAGAGATCGAGTGAGGTCGGCAGGGGAGGCGCTCCCGAACCATGCTCCTCGAGCAGGCGTCGGAGCGCATCGTTTACCCGCTCCGCGCCTATGTACTGGCTCAGTGCATACAACGCGAACGGCCCCTTGCGATAGTAGAGGAACGCGTCGTTGGCCCGGAGCAGCGGGACGGCAGCGTGTGTGCGCGGGACCTGATACGCCATCCGCAGCCGGCCCAGGAGTCGGCGCAGATGCTCGGGGCCGTAGCTTTCCTCCACGACCTGGTACGCGGAGTACGACGCGAGGCTCTCGACCAGCACCCCCGCTCCTTCGACACGCGCCGGTATGAGTTGAGCCCCCCACCACTGGTGCGCGACCTCGTGGGCCACCACGTAGAACGGGAGATCGAGGCCCCGCGGACCGTCCCCCGGATTCAAGAGGGAGAACCCCTCTTCATAGTCGATCGTGTTCGCCTCGGCATGCATTCCGAGCCCGTGGCCAGGATGCTCGACAAGCCGAATGTGGCCATACGGGTAGGGACCGAAACGCTCGGTGTAGTGGCCCAGCGAGGCCCGTACGCTTCGGACCATGCGCTCCAGGTTCGCCGTGTGCCCCGGGTGATGGAAGATCTGGATGGCGACGTCGTTCCACCGTCCCTCATGTACCGCGTAGTCGGCGGAGAAGAAGGCGTACTCGTTCCCGATCGGCGCATCGGTCGAATAGTGGAAGTAGCGGCGCCCGCCTTCCGTCCACGTCCGGATGAGCGCTCCCGGCGCGACGGCGATCTGACCCTCGTCCGTGCTAACCACCGCTTCGAAGGCGATCCGCTCAGTCCCGGTCATGTCCAGGCGCGCTTGGGCGTCGTCGAGGGAGGGGATGGCGGGGCGCGGAGGGAGCCCGTGCAGCCGCCGCGCTCCGGCACTACTGAGCTCGCGACTCGGCTGATAGCCGATGGCCGGCAACCAGCGGTTCGTGAAGTAGGTGCCGTTCGCCACCACGGAGTTGTCGACTCCGCGGTAGCGGAAGCCACGCGGCTCGATATGCGCCTCGAAGTCGAGGCGTAGCGAGTCGCCGGGCTGGAGCGGCTCCTTCAGGGCGTAGATCCGGTGGCCGAGCAGCTCGTCCACGAGCACGCCTGTAGCCGGCCGATCGAAGTCCACCTCTCCCGGATCGACTTCCGAGGCCAGATGGACGGAGTCGATGGGCACCGCGCTGCCGTTCACGAGGCGGTAGGTCCCGCGGATATCCACCGCCCGCCGTTCGGGATGGATCTCGACGTGCAGGTTGGTCCCCGTCAGCCGGGGCTGCGGGATACCCTCGTACTCCCCGTAGCGGCGCTCGTACTCGGCGCGCCTCTCCATGTCGTCGGAGGCGGTACCGTACTCATTCAACACGTTCGTGTTATAGAAGATGAAACCGCCCGACGTGAGGATGAGCCCCACCGCCGCCGAGGCAGCCCAGGCCGTCGGACGCGTGAAGCGGCGGCGAGCCACTCGAAGCCGCACCCCGAGGCCCTCCTCATTACCCCGCACCCAGAGCAGCCTCGCCACCAGCGCGAGCAGCAGCGCCCACGCGGTCCAGTAGAGATTGAACCACAACCACGGCCCGAGGGACGGCCCGAAGCCGCGCATGTCCGTGTAGGACCACCCGGGATCGGATCCATAGACGAGCAGGTGGTGACCGATCCCGTTCCCATAAGCAGCGATTATGGCTACAAAGATGAGGAGTACCACCAGGTGACCGACGTGCTTCTGATTCACCACCACGTGCACCACGAGGGCCAGCAGGGCGAGGAGGAGGTAGTCGGCGAGCTGAAGCCCGAAAAGGATCTGCAGGTACAGCCCGACCTCTAGATCGTAGTAACCCCTGCCCACCTGATGGAGCACCCCCGCCATCATCCGGAGGACCATGCACAGGGCGAGCACGAGACCGAGTCCCAGGAACCTGCCTAGGAAGAGGACCCATTCCGGCACCGGTGCCGCGTCGACGATCTCGCTCAGACTTGCTTCCCGTTCCCGCCAGACCAGCTCGGCGGAACAGAAAACGATGAGTAGCGGGATGATGAGATAGGCGGGGGGGACGCCGGGATCCACCAGGCCGTGGAGTACGTGATCGGCTCTGGGGAGCAGCGGAACGCCCATGTGCCCGGGATCCACGGATACGAGCGCGAAGATCGCGACGACCGCCAGAAGGAGGAGCCCGCCCCGGCTCTTCGCGATGTTCCCGAAGGATTTCCACGCGATGGCGAGCGTCTGACGGGCGTGGGCCCTGAAGCCGAAGGTCCGCCGGACCTGCGGCACGGAGACCGGAGTGTTCCCGAGGATCCCGCTAGCTGCAGGTGTCGGGGAGTGGGCATCGCGTCGTCGCGAAATGCGACTCCAGCACGGGGTCGCGGTATGATGACTCAAGCGAAACCGGAAGTGGGTCACCGCGAGCGTGCCCAGAGCGATGCCGAGCCACAGGAGCCGGTTCGCGAGCCACCAACCCTCCAGCGCCATCAGGCGCGTATTCAACTCGATTGGTGTCCATTTGGACCTCAGGTCGTCGATGGCGATGAGGCCGAGCGGATCCAGCAGCTGCCCCACGTCCCGCTCCAGGAGGAGGAAAAGGACGAAGGCAGTGACCAAGAGGAGTACGCCGCCGAGGTAGCTCGCAATGGCGCGACGGCGGAGTGCCGCGAACGAGAACTGGATCGCCGTGGCGACGAAGGCGTTCGGCAACGCAATGAAGGCGTAGGCGGTGAGATAAGCCGCCGGCCGGAACGGACCGCGGATCTCGGCCTCCACCCCGGGCGCATGCACGGCGAGCAGGATGCCCGCCAGCACGGCGAGCAGGATCAAGGCATTGAGGACGAAGGCAGCGAGGAACCGTCCCCCCAGGTAGTCGGCCTTGCGGACGGGGGTGGTGTAGGTGAGGGGATGCATCCCCGTCTCCACGTCCCGCGCGGCCGCGTCGCCGGCAACGTAGGCGGCCACCAGCATCCAGAACACGCAGAGAACGACCGTGACCTCCGCCACGACGAACGGCGCGCCGAAGAAGAAATCGCCGTTACGCGCGTAGGCGAGATAGTTCTCTCCGGTCCACACGAAAGCGACGAAGGCCAGGAACGCCACGTAGAGCCACGTCGGAACACGGCGCAACTGGTAGCCCAACTCGAAGCGGAAGATCTCCCGGAGCCTCATGACGCAGGCGCCGGATCCGGCTGGACGCGGCGCCTGCCGAGGTGCCCCGCTATTGTGCTGAAGTAGACATCCTCCAGGTCCGGCTCGGCGGGCTCGAAGTCGGGGCCGGGCGCCGCGTCGGCGTAGACGCGCGCGACGGTGCGCCCCGCGAAGAGCTTCGTCGAAATCACCACGTGCTCGCGCTCGAGTCGAGCGAGATCCTCCTTCGAGATCACGCGACCCCAGATTTTGCCATTGAGCTCCTCGACCGCGGGTAGTGGCTCGGCCTCGAGCAGAATCTCCCCTTCGTCGATGATGGCCATCCTGGTGCACAGCTCACTTACGTCCTCAACGATGTGCGTGGAGAGGAGGACGACGCTGTTCTCGCCCAGCTCGCTCAACAGGTTCAGGAATCGCACGCGCTCGGCCGGGTCGAGGCCGGCCGTCGGTTCGTCCACGATCATCAGCTGCGGATTGCCCAGGAGCGCCACGGCGACGCCAAAGCGCTGCTTCATGCCGCCCGAGTAACCGCCCAGCTTCTGCTTGCGCACCTCCCACAGGTTCGTCTGGCGGAGGAGCGCCTCCACGACCTCCTTGCGCGCCCGACGCTCGGCGATGCCCTTGAGCAACGCGAAGTGATCGAGCAGCTTCTCCGCGCTTACCTTGGGATAGACGCCGAACTCCTGCGGCAGGTAGCCGAGCGTCTTGCGCACCTCAGCCTTTTGCTCCAGCACATCGATGTCGCCGAGGCGGATGCGGCCCTCGTCCGGCTCCTGGAGGGTAGCGATCATGCGCATCAACGTGGACTTCCCCGCGCCGTTAGGACCGAGCAGGCCGTACATTCCCGCCGGAATCGTGAGGGTCACGTTCTTCAGCGCCTGCACGCCGTTGGAATAGGTCTTGGATACGCCTCGAATGTGCAATTTCATAGCCGTCTCCGGTTAGGCGCACGATGCCCCGGGATGGTAAGCTACGCGGCGGTTGTGCCGTTCCGCTTTCGGACAGAGGGGTGGGAGCCGCGAGTACGTTTAAGCCGATTTCTCAGCCTTCAGTATTCCGCCGCCCGGCGCGGCGGTCATGCTGCCGGGCGTCGACGCGAGCGGCTCGGCACACGACCGCACGTGTCAGCCGCTCGTCGCGTCTGCCGCTTCGGCATCGTGGTCCGCGTCTCGCTCCCGCCTCGATTCCGCCGAGCACGCCGATCGCTCCAGTCGATCGCTCGCGCGCCTCACCGATCTCCAGGCTCGGCCTCGCGCCACATTCCACGTCCGCCAGTCGGTCGCTGTCGGTGGAGACCAGCGTTCGAGGAGTCGAGCGGCGACGATGCAGCGATGTTCTTCCTCGAGTCGCGGAAGGGCGCTCAGCAATACCGGGACCGCGTCGGCGCTGAGCGAGGACGCATACCTGGCATCGAACTCCTTCCCTTCGATCGCCCGGGTCGTGTTCACGCGTGCGATGATCTCATCAGCGTTGATCAGGTTCAGCGCCCCCACGAGGGAGAACGCGGCCAGCAAGGCGCCGGTCGCGAAGAAGCGCCGACGTCCGGCGAGGACCGTGACCGCGAACCAGGCGAGTACGATTCCCAGCCAGGCCATGAACGCGGTGGTGTAGAGGCGCAGTTCGGTCAGCCCGTAGGCATCCTGGTACAGCTGCATGCGAGTCATCGCCGAGGCCACGATGATCAGGAGAAGCGCCAACATCGCGCCTGCCAGACCACGGAACAGGCGCTTCCCCAGAGCGCTCGAGGGGCCGAGTATCCAGTCGGCGGCGAGGAGCAGGGGAAGCACCAGGGCGGTGACCGTGACGAGCTCGAAGAAGCCGCGGCGCGCGTACTCGGCGTAGGTCAGGCCGACGGTATCTTGCACCAACGCCGCATCGCCGAACAAATAGCGCATCTGGACCAGGACGAACGCGGCGAACAGCAGATCGATCAGCGCCAGCGGCAGGGCGATCTCGGTGACGCCAAGCGGCGGACGACCAATCTTGATCATCTCTGCGCGGAATGGCCTGGCGACCCCGAGTATCAAGAGAAAGAATCCGCAAACGATCCAGGCGAAGAAGCCGGTCAGCATGCCGTGTGACATCAGGTTGGCGAAATCGATGTCGAGCGCTGTCGTCACCATACGGTCGAACACGGCGTCCGCCGCCATGAGCAGCCCGCCAAAAACGAACAGCAGCGGGACGGCGATCAGCAGCCCTACGGTGGCAGCGCGGGCGTGCCGCAACGTGGCGGAGCTGGGTGGCGCCGTCTGTATCAGCTCACTCCGCGCCAACGCCGTGGCACCGATAAGCGCCGCAGCGCCGGAGTCGACCATGCCGCGCGCGTAGTCGGCGATTCCGCTGATCGAGATTCGCGATCCTGCCAGCGCCAGACTCCATACCGAGATCCCGGTCAGCATGGCCACGAGATTCAGGAACTTGAGGGCCAGCGAGTCACGCCATGCGAACGCCAGGGCGAAGAGCAGCACCGGAGCTGCGAACCACAGGCCGTCGCGCGGCCAGGCAACATGATTGCGCCCGGCCAGCGTCATCGCCGCAAAGACCACGAGCGTGGCCCACAGCGTCAAGTTCAGGCTCCACGGCCCGGCCCTGAGCAGAGCATCTCCCAGCACGCCCAGGGTCACGCCCGCTATGAGGATCTCCCGCGCAAGTCGCGACTTTCTTTCCATTGGCTTCTCCTCAAGCACCGCGGGCCGCGCGGATTACGGTCTCCATCCGATCCAGGTAGCTCCCTAGCGCCCGACGCCCCAGCTCGGTGAGGCGGTATTCGGTCTTCGGGACCCGTTCCTCGAAGTACTTGTGGCATTCGATGTATCCCGCCTCTTCCAGCTTCCGGGCGTGCACGCTCAGGTTGCCGTCGGTAATCCCGAGCAACGCCTTCAGGTCGCTGAAACTCAGCGTGTCGTTCACGGCCAGCGCGCTCATGATCCCCAGTCTGACCCGCTGGTGGATCAGCCGGTCGAGCTGGCTGGTGCTGGATACCTTAGCCTCCATAGCGGCGTGCGATGACGCCCCCGAACACGATGTGGGCTCCGCCGAACCCCAGAGCCATCCACAGATCGCCCCACGCCGCCGGCGACAGGAAGGCCGCCAGACCGAGGAGCATGAAGCAGAAGCCCATGACGGGCACTACCCGCACCGAGAATACGCCGCCGGTCATCACCGCCGCGCCGTAGAGCAGCAGCCAGGTACCGGGCAACGCCTCGGGGTTGCCGGCCGCGTACAGGGCTCCGGTAAGCACGGCCCCGGCGAAGAGCGGTGGCATCAGGCCGAGCACGAAACGCGCGCCCGTGCCCCGAAACAGCGTGACCCCTACGGCTCGAGCTTTCCAAACCAGGGCGGAGACCCCGATCGCGACCGCGACCGCCGCCTCGCCCAGCCACACCAGAAGCCAGGCGTCGAAGTCGGCCTGCCGCGAGGCGAGCAGGGCAGCGGCCAGTGCGGTGATCCCCATGGCCACGTTCCCCCAGCCCGGAACGGCGGTGAAGGAGCCGGCTCGCTCCATGGTCTGACGGATGAAGCGGAGGTCGTCGAGGGCTCGAGCGTGGGGTTCGGGGGAAGGTGAGCGTGAGAGGTCCGGTTCTTTATCCATGGCGGGGAATATGGTGTGGTGAGTTGGCTATGTCAAGTACTTTGTATTCTAAAGTAACGAAGGTGGGTCGGCCTTGTGACTTGGAAAACTTGTCTTCACCTTTATTTCGGTGTATATTCGGTTTCCCAGGGCGGAGGGAACCTCACTCCCCCACCTTCGAAGCGACCCTTCGCCCTGGTCCCCCCCCACCCCGGTAAGACCCCGGCGGTGGGCTCTTTTGTCGCCCGTGCTTTCGGTTTTTGTTCGGTTGCCGCCATGTCCTGTTCCTCTTACGCCGAGCTCCACTGCCACTCCGCCTTCTCCTTCCTCGACGGCGCGGCCACCCCGGAAGCCCTGGTTCGACGGGCGGTGGAGCTCGGCATCCGCGCGCTGGCCCTCACCGACCACGACGACCTGGGCGGGATCGTCCGCTTCAGCCAAGCGGCCCGGGACCTGGGGGTGGGGGTGGAGGCGATCGTGGGGGCCGAGCTGACACTGGAGCCGGCGGAGGCGGGGGCGCCCCCCAGCCATCTGACCGTGCTGGCCCGGACGGCGGAGGGGTACGCCAACCTGTCGGAGCTGGTGACCCGTTCGCGGATGCTGCGGCCGCGGGGTCGACCGCGGACGAGCTGGGTGGAGCTGGCGGAGCGGGGAGGAGGGCTTCTGGCGTTGACGGGGTGCCCGCAGGGCGAGCTGGCGCGGCGGGTGCGGGCGGGAGACGGGAAGGGGGCGCGGGAGCTGCTGGAATTCCTGCGGGGCGCCTTCGGCGGCTACCTGGCGGTGGAGGTGTGGGATCACGCGCTGCCGGAGGAGCGGGAGCTGGCGGACCGTCTGCTGGAGCTGGCGGACCGGCGTGGGTTGCGGGCGGTTGCGACGAACGACGTGCATTACGCGTGGCCGTCGGGCCGGATCGTGCACGACGTGCTCACCTGCCTGCGTCACCAGGTGACGCTGGACGAGGCCGGGACGCGTCTGCGGCCCAACGGCGAGTGGTACCTGAAGCCGCCGTCGGCGGTGTGGCGGCGCTGGCGCCGGCGGCCCGACGTGGTGGAGAACACCCTGGCGCTGGCGGCCGAGTGCCCGTTCCGGCTGGCCGAGCTGTCGCCGGAGATGCCGGGGTTCCGGGTACCGGCCGAGATGACGAGGCAGGAGTTTCTGGAGCGGCTCGTCTGGCGCGGCGCGAAGGAGCGGTACGCGGGGATCTCCGGCCAGCGTCGGAAGGGCGATCCGATCCGGGTCGACGACCCGGTCGGGCGCGTTGGGGGGCCCTCGCTTCATGTCGCGCCGGACGGGCGGGGATCGGAGACGGGCAAAGGCGCTCCAAATGTCCGCTCGTGGCCCCCCAATCGCGCCCTCCCTCTTGCGGTGGAAAGCTCTGCGCCCGGACCGACGGCCAACGGAGGGCCCGGCCTGACGCAACGGGTCCGGCGGCAGATCCGACACGAGCTCGAGGTGATCGCGCGCCTCGACCTGGCCGGCTACTTCCTGACCGTTTGGGACGTCGTGCGGTTCGCGCGGCGGCACGGGATCCTGCTGCAGGGCCGGGGCTCGGCGGCCAACTCCTGCGTCTGTTACTGCCTGGGGATCACGGCGGTGGACCCGATCAAGTTCGAGCTGTTGTTCGAGCGCTTCCTGTCGGAGGAGCGGGGCGGCGCGCCGGACATCGACATCGACATCGAGCACGAGCGGCGCGAGGAGGTGCTGCAGTACGTCTACCGCAAGTACGGCCGCGACCGTGCGGCGATGGTGTGCGAGACGATCAGCTACCGCGGCCGCTCTGCCGTGCGTGACGCGGCGCGGGCCCTCGGCTTCTCGACCGACGTGGCCGACCGGCTGGCGGGCGTGTCGGACCGTCACGAGGCGGCGGAGGCCGCCGCCGCCCTCGAGAACGGCGGCCTGGTCGCCTGCGGGCTCGACCCGGCGGACCGAAGGGTGCGGGCGCTGGTCCACGTGGTGCGCGGGCTCGACCGATTGCCGCGTCATCGGTCGATCCACGTGGGCGGCTTCGTGCTCACCGCCGGCCCGCTGGCCCGCTCCGCGCCCATCGAGCCGGCCTCGATGCCCGACCGCACGGTGATCCAGTGGGACAAGGACGACCTCGAGTTCGCCGGGCTGATCAAGATCGACCTGCTGGGGCTGGGGATGCTCACCTGCCTGGCGAAGACGATCCGCTACGTCCGGGAGACGCGGGGGATCGCCATCGACCTGGCGCAGCTGCCAGCGTCCGATCCCGAGGTCTACGCGATGATCCAGGCCGCCGATACGGTGGGTCTCTTCCAGATCGAGAGTCGGGCGCAGATGAACTCGTTGCCGCGGCTCAAGCCCCGCAACTTCTACGACCTGGTGGTGCAGGTGGCGCTCATCCGGCCGGGCCCCATCCAGGGCGACATGGTGCACCCCTACGTGCGGCGTCGGCGCGGCGAGGAGCCGGTGACGTACCTGCACCCGGACCTGGAGCCGATCCTGCACCGCACGCTGGGCGTGCCGCTGTTCCAGGAGCAGGGGATGAAGGTGGCGGTGGCGCTGGCCGGGTTCACGCCGGGCCAGGCCGACGCGCTGCGCCGGGCGATGGGGTTCAAGCGTTCGAAGGAGGCGATGGCGCTGATCGAGCCGGCGCTGCGCGACGGGATGACGAAACGCGGGATCGGACCCGACGTGCAGGAGCAGGTCGTCAAGCAGCTCACCGCCTTCGCCAACTACGGCTTCCCCGAGAGCCACTCGGCGTCGTTCGCGCTGCTGGTCTACGCCTCGGCCTATCTCAAGCGCTACTACGCGCCGGAGTTCTTTTGCGGATTGCTGAACTCGCAACCGATGGGCTTCTATGCGCCGGGCACGCTGATCCACGACGCGCGACGCCACGGCGTCGAGGTGCGCCCCGTCGATTTGGCGCTTTCCAGCTGGGACTGCACGCTGGAGACCGCCGCGCCCGTCCGACCGCCGGCGCTGCGGGTCGGTCTCCGCTACGTGCACGGCATGGGCTCGAAAGCCGAGGAGCGCTTGCGATCCGCCTGGGAGGCCGGGGGGGCCTTCACATCGGTGGAGGACGTGGTGAGCCGCTCGGGCCTCGGCGTCCCCGCGCTGAAGACGCTGGCCGAGGCCGGCGCTTTCGATACGCTGTGGGAGGGTCGGGGCCGCCGCTCCGCGCTGTGGGAGGTGCTGGCCCGGTGCGCCCAGCAGCCGCTGGCGCCGGTGGAGCCCCGCGAGCGGCCGCGGCTCCGGGAGATGGAACGGATCGAGCTGGTCGCCGCCGACTACACGACCACGGGGCTCTGCACCCACGGCCACCCGATGGAGCATCTGCGGGCGCCGCTCCAGCGGCGCGGCGTGCTGTCGGCAGAGGAGCTGGCGCGGGCGCGGAGCGGCTCTCGGGTTCAGGTCGCGGGGGTGGTGATCTGCCGCCAACGGCCCGGCACCGCCAAAGGGGTCTGCTTCATCACGCTGGAGGACGAGACGGGCTTCTCCAACTTCATCGTCTACGCCAATCTCTTCCAGCGCTATCGCCGCACTATCGTCCGTTCACCGGTACTGCTCATCGAGGGGATCGTGCAGAACGAGCAGGAGGTGGTGAACGTGCAGGCGCGACACATCGAGGCGGTCGTACCGAGGGCCGGCGCCGACGCCATCGAGAGCCACGACTTCCATTAGTCGACACGACTCGACCTATGGCAATTCGACGAAGCCTCCCAGGAAATCTCGAGCTGAAGAAGTATCGAGCCGGTAGTCCCAACTGGTCGCTCGGCACGGGATGTCGCCCCAGTTCACGATGGCGTAAATCTTGTCTCTGTCACCCTTCAGAAACTTGGGCGACCCGGAGTCGCCAAAGCAATCGCCACCTTCGTCCGTCGCGTGGCTGTTCATGAGCAGGCCGAGCGTCGACTGCGTGAGCCCCATGAACGGGGATTCCGAGACCTTTCGCTTTCCGTCGACAGAGAAACTCAGCGGACCGTCGGCGCTCGCCGCGGCCCCGTAGCCCACGTTCACGAACAACTGACCGATGAGACCTCCCCGACGCGCCAGGCGATCCAGCTCGCCGGCTTCTGGCAACTCGAGGGGGTCGATGCCATCTGTTGCCCCGACCGGTAACAGCACGACCCCGATATCGTGGGAATCACCGAAGTCGCGACCGAATTGCGGATCGAACGCGAAGCCACCCGCCTGGATCAGGCCCGACACACCATCTGACAGGTCCGGGTCGAAAGACACCCAAAACTGCGCATCCCCGGGGAAAAACGCGAGACAGTGCGCCGCAGTCAAGAACACGTTCTCGGCGATCAGGCTGCCCGAGCACCAGAGGTCGGAAACACTGATCCCGTCGTCGTCAAAGTCGAAGAGCAGCGCGCCGACGTTGCCATAATCCGGACCAGTAGGTTCGCCCTGGTTGATGAACTGAGGGCCGAGGTTCTGCGGCGGACCAGGCGGTCCGTTCGGCTCACTGCAACCAAACGATAACGCCACCGAAATGAGTAAAGCGGTGACAGCCCTGATGGTACGCATGGCTTACTCTCCTTGCTGAATCGGAGCGGCGCCGTCGAACCTCCACGGCCCCGACGCATCGAATGTTGCGGAAACGATTGGATTAAGGATTACAGGTCTATCTGCCAGAGACCGCTCTGGACATCGTGCCCGAAGAAGACCGTCTAGAATTGTGTGTGGTGTACAAACCGCCGAAACTTAACATGATCGAGGCGATCGAGCGAATGCCCGGCGTGGAACGCGACCGCCTTTATCATTGGCGCGCCGCTGGCCGATTTCGGAGCCATCGGCAACAACGGAGGCGCTGCACGACCAGTAAACGGCTGCCTCACCTTACTTCCGTTCGCTGTGCCCGGAACGGAGGAAACCCAATAGAGAATCGAGCATCGGCGGAGGCCTCCTCGGGCCGACGCGGTAGGCCTGGGACGGCTCCGGGTTGGTTTGCCTAAGGTCGCCTCGGGCCGCATATTTGCACGCAGGACGCCGGGGGTTGCCGATCGGTCCCGGCTTGTCGGCCCCACTAGCCATCGAACGGAGCAGCACGAACCCGGTGTCTGCTGACCCATGGTTGCCTGACAGTTCATGGATATGCGTAACGGCGCGGTTGACGCAGAAGGTCGGCCAGAGTCGAGTTGCTGCGCTAGGCGACGCCGTCTTGTAGCTCCGATGCTTCCGTTGGGCAGAGATGGTGAGGCCCCGGGGTACGGGCCGCCCGGAAGAGGATGTTCTATTCGCGCGGGGGGTAAGATGAAAGTCGCGAACTCGTTCGTTGGAATGGGAAGAGGGTTCAGCACGTTCGCCTTTTCCCTCTTGGTTATCGCCGGTCTCGTCATGCCCGTTTCACTCACCGCGCAGGAGCGTGATGTCACCCAGAACCCGCTGGCCGGTTCGCAGGTCTTTGGATCGAAGGGGTGCGTGAAGTGCCACGCGATCAATGGGTTGGGGGCCGAGATCGGCCCTGACCTGGGGCGGATCTCGCAGCGGCATTCGTTCTACGAGCTGGCGGCGACGATGTGGAACCATCTGCCGGCGATGGGCGCGGCGATGCGGGAGTATGGGATCGAGCGGCCGGAACTGACGGCGGAGGAGGCGGGCGACCTGATCGCGTTCCTGTTCACCCTTGACTATTTCGACCCGCCCGGTGATGTGGAGAGAGGCAAGCGGCTGTTCGTGGAGAAGAAGTGCGTCGTCTGCCACCAGGTCGGTACCTACGGCGGCGTCGTCGGACCCAGCCTCGACCATCTCAGCCAGTACGGCTCCCCGATCCTCGTGGCGGCGGCGATGTGGAACCACGGTCCGGCGATGGCAGAGATGATGGAGGAGCGGGGGATCGACCGTCCCACCTTCAGCGGAACCGAGCTCAACGATCTCATCGCTTATCTCGAGTCGGTGGGCCCGGCCCCGCTGGAAGGTCCGCTCTACGTCCTGCCGGGCGCGGCCGAGGAGGGGCGGGTGGTGTTTGTGGAGAAGAACTGCATAGAGTGTCACTCGGTGCAGGGTGTGGGAGGAAGGGTAGGACCGGACCTGGCGAAGCGGAGCTATCAGTGGGGGCTCACCGAATTCGCTGCCGCGATGTGGAACAAAGCCCCCGACATGATGCAGGTGATGCGCCAGCGAGACATCGATGTCCCGCAGCTGGGCGCGGGCGAGATGGCGGACCTGGTGGCTTACCTGTACTCGGTCCAGTACTTCGCCGAATCCGGGGATGCCGAAGAAGGGCGCGTGGCCCTGCGCACCCGGGGATGCCTGGCCTGTCATTCTCTGGGCGGCCGGGGCGCCGGGGAGACGTCCGATCTGCAGGGCAACTTCCAGATGGAATCCTCGGCTGAGGTGATCGCCACGCTCTGGAACCATGCGACGCTGATGGAGGGTGAGGGCGCTGAGCCGTGGCCGATTTTGACCGCTAAGGACATCGCGGACATCTCGGCGTTCATGCAGAAGAACGCGGAAGATCGATGATGATGACGATGGGAAAACTGCTTCGCTGCACACCCGCCCTGCTCGCCGGATTCCTGTTGGCCCCAAAAGCAACGGCTCAGGAGCCCGAGAGCAGCTGCGTGACCTGCCACGCCGCGTTCGGTGATGAGCGTCTGTCCGGGCCCGTCGAGAGCTACCCGAACGATGTCCACGCTGCCCAGGGGTTCGACTGCGTGGCTTGCCACGGCGGTGATGCGACGGTGGCGGGGATGGGCGCGATGGACCCGGCGGCCGGATACCTGGGCGTGCCCGAAGGCGAGGACGTGCTGTCGGTCTGTGGGCGTTGCCACTCGAGCGCGCAGTTCATGCGCCGCTACGATCCGTCGCTGCGTGTGGACCAGGTGGCCGAGTACCGGACCTCGGTCCACGGCCAGCGACTGCTTCAGCAGGGAGACGATCGCGTGGCCACCTGCTCCAGCTGCCATCCGGCACACGCGATCAAACCGCCCAGCGATCCGAACTCGAGCGTTCACCCGCTCAACGTCGCGGCGACCTGTGCGGACTGCCACGCCAATCCCGAGTACATGTCGCCCTATCCCATACCCACCGACCAGCACGAGAAGTACCTGGAGAGCATCCACTGGGAGAAGCTGTCGGTGGCCCGCGACCTGTCGGCGCCGACCTGCAACGATTGTCACGGCAACCACGGGGCGGCGCCGCCCGGGGTCTCTTGGGTCGGCAACGTCTGCGGTCAGTGTCACTCGGTCATGGCGGAGCGATTCAACCAGAGCTTCCACTCACGCATCTTCGCAATGCTCGGCAACCCCGGCTGCGCGACATGCCACAACAACCACGAGATCAAGCTCGCGGATATCGAGATGCTGGGTGTGGATGAGGGCTCGGTCTGCGGTCGCTGTCATTCGGCGGAGAGCCGAGGCGGTATAGTGGCGACCCGCATGAGAACGCTGATCGATTCGCTCTCCTTGGCGCGCGAGCGGGCCGATTCGATTCTCGAGCGCGCCGAGAACGCAGGCATGGAGGTCAGCCAGGCCCAGTTCGACCTGAACGGTGCGACCACGGCCCTGGTCAGTGCCCGAACCGCCGTCCACTCCTTCGACGTGGAAGGGGTCCGTGAAGAGGTCGAGTCGGGACTGGAGGTTGCGGCGCAGGCCTGGGAGCGCGGTCAGGAGGCGATGGACGACCTGAGGTTCCGTCGGACCGGCCTGGCGATATCGGTGGGGATCATCGTGCTGCTGATCATCGGGCTGGTGCTCAAGATCAGGCAGCTCGAGCCGGCCGGAGCAGGGCCGTCGCGCAAGAGTGCTCCAGGAGGGGAGGCACGATGATGGAGAGGGGCGGCAGGAACGAACAAACGCGTCGAGGCTTCGTCAACTGGATACTGGGCACGGGCGTCGGCGGCCTGCTGCTGGCCGTGCTCTATCCCGTCGGCCGTTATCTCGTGCCGCCGGCGGCGGGCGAGTCGGCGGCGGCGTCGGTCACGCTGGATATCACGCCGGCCGAGGTCACGCCGAATTCGGGTCATATCTTCAAGTTCGGCAGCCGACCGGCGATCCTGATCCGCACGCCCAGCGGGGAGCTGCGGGCGTTTTCGGCCGCCTGCACGCACCTCGGCTGCATCGTCCAGTACCGCGAAGACATCGGCCACATCTGGTGTGCCTGTCACAACGGACACTTCGATCTCAACGGCCGAAACATACAGGGTCCGCCGCCCCGGCCGCTCGATTCGTTCGTCGTCAACGTGCGCGGCGACGAGATCGTCGTCAGCAAGACGAGTTGAGCGATGAGCGACATCAAAAAGCGGCTCGGGGAGGTGTGGGGCTGGCTCGACGATCGCCTGGGGCTGTCAAGCTGGGGCGAGCTTGCACGCAAGAAGGATGTGCCGTTACACAAGCACACCGTCTGGTACTATCTGGGCGGCATGACGCTGTTCCTGTTCTTGATTCAGGTCGCCACCGGGATTCTGCTTCTTTTCTACTACCGTCCCAGCGCCGAGGACGCCTACGAGTCGATCCAGTTCCTGATGGCGGAGGTGGAGTTCGGCTGGCTGATCCGCTCGATCCACGCCTGGGCGGCCAACCTGATGATCTTCACGGCGTTCCTCCACCTGTTCAGCGTCCTGTTGATGAAGGCGTATCGGGCGCCGCGGGAGATCACCTGGATCTCGGGCTTCATGCTCCTCGCGCTCGCCATGGGGTTCGGGTTCACCGGCTACCTGCTCCCCTGGAACGAGCTGGCGTACTTCGCCACCCGGGTCGGCACCGAGATCATGGGGGCGGTGCCTCTCGTGGGCAGCTTTTTGGGCCGGGTGCTCAAGGGCGGCGAGGACGTGTCGGGTGCGACCTTGACGCGCTTCTACGCGATCCACGTCGCGGTGTTGCCGATGATCACCGCGGCTCTGCTGGGCCTCCATCTCTATCTGGTTCAGAAGCACGGGATGAGTATTCCGCCCGAGGTGGAGCGCCGAGGCGGCGGCCGTCGCTCGATGAGCTTCGCCCCGAATTTCCTGCTCCGCGATCTGGTCGGCTGGCTCTCGGCGCTGGCGATCATCGCGGTCCTGGCGGCGTATTTCCCCGCCGAGCTGGGGGAGAAGGCGGATCCGTTCGCACCGGCGCCGGCCGGAATCAAGCCGGAGTGGTACTTCATGTTCATGTTCCAGACGCTGAAGTACCTGCCGGCTCACATCCTGGGGATCGAAGGGGAGGCGCTGGGGATCATGGCGTTCATGGTCGGCGGCGCTTTGCTGATGATCGTCCCGTTCCTGGATCGACGTTCGGGCCGGAACCAGCCGAGCCCGTTGTTCACCTGGATCGGAGTGGCGATCATCGTCTACATCATAGTGCTCACGATCCTGGGCTACGCGGCGAACCCCACGCAATAGAGCTCGCGACGATAGACCCGGATGCGAAACGCCGCCGCGTGGCGCCTGGCCCGCGGCGGCGTTGGCGTGCTGCGCCGTTCCTGTCCTCTACCGCAGCGGCACCGCCCCGGTCACCGCACCGCTGTCGTCTTCCGCCCGTGGCAGCTTCGCTTCTGCCTCCGGCCACGGGGGCAGGATCTTCACCAGCACCCAGAGGATCACGAACGGCAAAATCAGGAGCGCAGCCGCCGCCAGCAGCCCCTCGACCCCAAAGAGCTCCAGCTTGTACACCGTCAGGCCGCGCAGGCTCTTCGAGAACAGCTGGCCGCCGATCACCACGTTCCAGCGGATGCTGAAGATCCCGATCTGCACGAGTATGGCGGAGCCCAGGTAGATCAGCCGCTTCAGCTCGTCCGGTAGCTTCACGGCGCTTCGTTTGCTCAGCGCCGGTGCGGTGAGCCCCAGGGTGATCATCGGCAACAGCGTGCCGAGCGCGACCTGCAGTACGATCAGGCTGATGAACAGCCGGCTCTCGATCATCTGCGAAAGGATCTCGATCGACTCCTCGGACTCGTAGAGCCGGTGGATGAAGTCGAGCATCTCGAGGGAGAAGTCCACCACCATCGCGTAGAACAGAAAGGCGGCCAGCTTGTCGACGCATTTCATGTCGACCGGCTTCCAGCGCAGCATGGCGGAGACCATGTAGATGATCAGAACCAGTGCGATCCCCGAGACGATGGCCGAGAACAGGAACACGACCGGCATCAGCACGCTGCTCCACCACGGGTTCGCCTTGACCGAGCCGAAGATGAAGCCGACGTAGCCGTGGAGCAGGAAGGCGGACGGGATGCCGATGATCGTGATCCAGCGGCCCATGCGCTCGTCGAAGCTCAGCGCCCGCGGCGAGAGGTCCGTGGCTCCCAGGGTGAGTGCATAATGGATCCACCGTGTCAGGCCTTTCTCCTGACGAGCCCACAGCACGAGGTCCTTGCGGTAGTCGAACCAGATCTCCAGCAGCAGCACCACCATCAGGTACCAGGCGTAGACGAAGCCGAACATCGCCATCGCCGACTGCCGGTTCGGCGTCAGGAAGATCTCGTACGAGCGGAGCGGGTGGCCGAGGTGAGCCAGGAGCGGCAGGGGCGCCACGAGCAGGAACGCGAGCGCCGTGAGCAGGGCCAGCCGGTAGGTGGGCTGGACCTCCTTGACGTTGAACACGCGCTCGAGCGATGCGAGGATGAAGGCGCCCGCCACGAGACCGGTGACGTACGGATAAACGACGACCAGGATGCTCCAGTGGAGCTCGAACTCGTTGGGGTAGATGTACCCTTGCATCGGCTACCTCACCTCGCCGTCGAGATTGGCGTAGTAGGCCTTGGGCTCCGTGTTCAGGTGCGGCTTGAGCACCTGGACTTCGTTGAATCGCATGAAGCGGGCTAGCGGCGTGGCCCGGCGCTCGACTTCGCCGAAGATGCGGGCGCCGGTCGGACAGACCTCGACGCAGGCCGGCACCAATCCCTCGACGATGCGGTGGTAGCAGAACGTGCACTTCGCCGCGACGTGCTTTTCCGGGTCCAGCCAGCGGGCGCCGTACGGACAGGCCTGGATGCAGTAGCGGCAGCCGATGCAGTACTCGTCGTCGACCAGCACCACGCCGTCCTCGGTCTTGAAGGTGGCGCCGACCGGGCAGACCTGAACGCAGGGCGGGTTGGCGCAGTGGTTGCACAGCTTCGGCACGAAGAAGCTTCTGCGTATGTCGCCCTCGGCCGTAGTCGGAGGAAATCCCTCCATGCCGCCGTTGGGACTGTCGACCTCGACCTCGCCGTCGGTTCGAATCAGGTAACGCTCGACCCAGGTGTTGAAGAAGTAGGGCTCGTCGGGTACGTCGTTCTCGGTCCCGCAGGCGACCACGCACTGACCGCAGCCGATGCACTTGTCGACGTCGATGCCCATGGCGTAGAAGTGCTCGCTGGGGTCGTAGTCGTCGCCCTCGGACTCCTGCGCATTCAGCAGCGGCACGCGGACGACACCCAGGATGATCGGCGCCAGAAGGCTGCAAGCCTTGAGAAACTCGCGGCGGTCGACCTCTTGCGTCGGTCGGGTCGATTCTTCTCGCGCCGGGTCGCGCTCGCTCGGGTTCATGGGGTCTCCGGGTAGTGTGGGTAGTGACACTGCCAGCACACGTAGCGCGGGTTGTGCAGGCGCAGGTTTATCCTCGGAATGTGCGGCGGGCTGTCGGCATCCCGGGCATGACATCCGCCGCAGAAGCTTCGCTCGGTCGGCTTCGTCGGACGGACCAGACGCGGCGTGACCTTGTGCTCCTCGGGCGCCTCGTGACACGTCGTGCACTCCAGCCCCGCGTGATGCGAAACCGCCTTCTGGCGAGCGATCTGACCGTGGCAGGCGCTGCACTGGCCGGGGATGACCGGCGGCTCGGGCGCGTGCGGGTCGTGACAGTTCGAGCAGAAGGACATGGGATTGTGCCGCACCGGATCGATCTGCGGGAAGCCGGTGGGTCGCGAGGGCGAGTACTCATGACACCGCAGGCAGAACTCTCGCTCGCTGGGAATCGATGGCTTTATCTGAGCCGGATCGGATACGTGCGTCGCCGCCGGGCCGTGACAGGATTCGCAGCCAACCCCCTTATGGTTGCCCGCCAGCCGTTTCTGCATGATCTGGAAGTGGCAGAGCTGGCATGCCTGCTGACCGGCGTACTTCTTCTCGTGGGCGACGATCGTGTCGAGCGCCGCGGCCCGATAATGTCCGAGTTGCCCGAACGTGTCCGGAACCAGAAAGTACCGCGCCACGAGAAGTCCGATGATGGCGACGGCGAAGACAGCCACCAGTCGGGGGACTTGCTGGGGCACGCGGGTGCCCCGGAACGGATCGAATTTCGCCATCGGCGTGACCGGTCTGTGGTGGAACGGCGTCCGCCGGAGGCGGACGCTTCGACCAGGGTCAGCGGGGCAAGAAGGATGCCATGCGACTCAATCGTATCGCCTTGCTGGGCTTCGAGTTACAGCGTCGGCAGCGTTCGATCGATCGCGCAGCGATACTCGGCTCGGCGAGTTTCCCCGTTTTGTAGCGAAATGTCCCCGGCATCAGGTCGAGCCCGGGTCCCTGGTCGGAACGATTCTCAGAACTCCCAAAAAGAGCGAGGGATGGCGGACCGGACTACTCGCCCAGCGCGGGGATGTCCCGATGGCAGAGAACGCAGTTCGCCGGTGCGTTGTGCTCCACCATGTCGGCGTGGCAAACCAGACAAACCTCCCGGGTCCAGTTCTCGATCCAGGCCGCCCGATCCTGGTGGCAGATGGTGCACCCGTTGTGAGCCATCGGCGGGTGTTTGTCTCTCACGCCGCCGCGATGGCACGAGAGGCAGGAGTTGTCGGGCTGGTGGTGCAGCGTGTGACACATCTGGCAGCGGTCGGCGCTGACGCTCATGTCGGGCGACGAGTGGCAGAGTGAACAGTCGAGGCCCGCCTCGCGATGCGGGGTGTGGGGGAAGTCGGCCATGGCGGTGGCCACCGGCCGTGCCGGCGCGCCGGCGGGTCCCTCGTGACAGGCCGAGCAGTCGGCCTCCGCCGAGCGGTGGTGGCACGCGGTGCAGCTTGCGGTGCCGGTCAGAGTGGTTTCGCCGTGCTGGTCGAGCGGCGTGTGGCACGCGGTGCACTCGAGCCCGGCGCCCTGGACGTGGGGTGCGTGGTCGAACGAGACGCCGGCGAAGCGTCCCGCCTGGTCGCTGATCCCCACATGGCACTGCAGACAGACGTTGCGACCCACCGGCGGCCCCAGCGCCACCGCGGGGATGTCGTACGGGAGCTGTCCGGTCTGGACCGCGTCGCGGACCAGCTCGAGCGAGGTGCGCAGCAGCTGGTCGGCGTAGGCGATGTTATGAGCACCCTTCCCGCGCTGAACGAAGTCGACGTTCTCGGCGGCGAGCCGGAGGAGACTGTCGGCGGTGGCGCGACCCGCGACCGGGGCGGAGCCGAGGGTGGCACGGGCCGAGCTGACAACCTGGTCCACCTGCTCTACCTTGCGCTCGATCTCTCGCTGCCAGGCTGGGAGGATGTTGGCGTAGCGAATTCCGTGACACGACATGCAGGTCGCCTCGCCCGCCTTCATGACCTCCTCGTGTCCGGGGATCTGTGTCGGGATGGCGTGACAACTCTGGCAGGAGACTCGAGCGAGGAACATGGAGCTCGGCATGTTCTCGGTGCCGTGGCCGCCCATCCCCGAGTACATCTGCCGCTGCTCATCGTGGACGCGCTGGTGACAGGCGGCGCAGTCCAGCTCGAACGTCTCGGCCAGTGAAACGACGCGATGCAGGATCGGAGTATGGCACTGGGTGCATTCGACGTTGTGCTCGGCGATGTGCACCCGGTGCACGAAGGTGGTGTTCTCGAATTGGTCGATCCGCTCCGGCTCGTTGTGGCAATTGAAACAACGTCGCTGTCCCGCCTCGCCCGTACCGCTGGTGACCGATTCGTGGCATCCCACGCACGATACCAGGTTCTCCACGTATTGCGGATGATCGACCACGAAGCCGGCCGGCGAGCGGAAGCGCGGCGGCGACTTGTGGCAGCCGACGCAGCCGGCGAGCGGCTGGCCGGGGGGCCGGTCCTTGAAGTGGCACAGGTAGCAGGTGACCGCGGTGACACGCAGGTGCGCAGCACCGATTGACACCCCTTGGAAGACAAGGGACTCGCTTCCCTGTACGATCTGGGAGTGACAGCTGGTGCAGCGGAGCCGCTTTCCGCGCCGCAGCTCTCCCAGATGCTGAGAGTGGTCGAAGCGAATGCCCTCGTAGTTGACCTGGCCTTCCAGCTCGCGTTCGGTGTGGCATCCGGAGCGCAGGCAGGCGGCGTCCTCGATCTCGGCCCACGGCTTCGTCCCGTAGGCGCCGGTGACGTATTTGACGACCTGGTTGGCGGCCTGGAGCTTGCCCATCGCCTCGGCCTTGATCCCCGGCGCGTAGTGGCAGCTGATGCACTTCACGTCGTTGTGGGACGACGTTTTCCAGGAATCGTAGTAGGGCTGCATGATATGACAGTTAGTACAGAAGCTTGGTTGAGCGCTGTACTCGATGAACCCTACCGTGGTGACGGCGAGCAGGATCACCGCCAGGATAGCGACCTGGATCGTGATCTTGATCGGGCGCGAGAAACGATCGAGGAAACCGGTCAGGCGCTGCATGCCGCTACTGCCCCTCTGCCGTGGCGGACCTCTCGGACCCGCGCAGCTTGAACCAGGCGAGCACGCCGGCGGAGAGAGCCAGGAACCAGACGGGCACGAGGATCAGCCTGTGCTCCCAGCGGTGCTCGGCCGCGACCTCGGCGGAGGAGCGAATGTCGAGCGAGATCGAGGCGACCTCGCGCCGCAGGTCGTCGAGCGCGGTCAGGTCCAGGCTGTGCTGGGTCTGCGAGACCTGCATGAAGGCGGTCAGGGCGCTCTGGTATCGGAGACGCGCGTCGGACACGTCACGGCCGGCGCTTACGAGCTCGTCGATCGCTTCGGCGGCGCTGCGCAGTTCCTCGGCGGCGCGGGTGGCCTTCTCCTCGATCTCGATTCCGATGCCAGCGGCCTCGCTGCCCGCCTCGTGGCACTCGGTGCAGGTCTCGGCGATGCGGTCCGGGGGGATGACCTCGGTTCCATGGTTCGAGTGACAGGCCGTGCAGCCGGACAGCTTGGCGGCGCGGGCAGCGGTGCCGTGGGGGCCGACGTCGAACGCTTCGCGCACCCGCACGTGGCACTGGCCGCAGACGTTGGCGATCTGGGCGACCGCGGGCGGCAACGCGGAATGTGATCCGTGACAGCCGACGCAGGTCGGTGCGGCGAAGTTGTGCTTTTCGTAAAGGGCCACGCCGTGCGCGCTCGATCGGTAGGTGTCGAACTGGTCGGTGGGCAGACCATAACCCGCCATGAGCGACTCGTCCTCGTGACAGGTGGCGCAGGTGCCCGCGATGTTGGTCGGGTAGACGTTGCTGCGAGCGTCGGTCGGCCGCAGGATCGTATGCGCGTCGTGGCAGTCGGTGCAGGTGGGCGCGTTCAGGTCGCCGCGATCGAGGAGCAGCATGCCATGCCGGCTCGTCCGATATTCGGCCAGCTCGCCGGCCGGCAGCCCGTACTGGCGCATCTGGTCGGGATCGGCATGGCAGTCGGTGCAAAGCTCGACCGTCTGCAGCTTGTCGGGCGAGCCGATGTAGTCGACTGCCCTGTGGGCGCTCTCCACCTCGAAGCCCCGCGGGTCACCGCCGTGGCAATCCTCGCAATGGATGCCGCGATCGGAATGGACACCGAGCCGGAAGGCGCGGCGCTTGTCGATGTGGCAGACGACGCAGCTGTAGTCCCGCTCGATCTCTAACTCACGCTGCTGCGCGTCGGTGGTCTGCGCCGTTACCCACCGGGGGTTGGCGCCGGCCATCAGCAGCAGGCCGGGGATCAGGGTCAACTTGAAGTTCAAGGCCCGCCCTCTCCTTCGTCGCCTTGCGGCGCGTCCTCGGTTTCCGGTGGGGCGGCCGGTCCCGGCTCCTCTGTGACCGACTCGATCCCGCTCCCGGGGCGCAGCTGAGTGCCGGGTGGAAGCGACCGCAGTTGTCTCCCCGCCAGCCAGGCGATCAGGAATCCGCCGAAGAAGACGACGCCGAGGATCAGGATCACCGGCCGGCGTTTTAGGCGCCGCTCCGGCCGTCGATCGAAGAGCGGCAGCAGCGCCATGCTGAGTCCCAACACTGTGAAGATCGTGAATCCCCATACCCCCAGATATCGGATTAGTGCCAGGGATACGTCGACCACGATCCAGGTCGAGACCAGCTCCTCGGGCAGCATGAACGGGTCGGCCCGGTCGCCGGTGGGGCGCGGGAAGAGCGCCGCCAGGCTGATCGCCACGGCGAGCACGAGCACGCCGACGATGAACGATCGCAGCAGGTGGGTGGGGTAGAACCGGACCCCGTCACCGGCCGTGGGAGGGCCGTCGGTGGGCGGTGCGATCCCGTGCCGGCGCACCAGGGAGAAGTGGAACAGCAGCAGGGCCAGCGCCATCCACGGAAGTATGATCACGTGCACCGCGAAAAACCGGCTCAAGGTGGCGCCGGAGACGTTGACGTCGCCGCGCAGCACGTCGGCAACGATGGCGAGAATCGGGATCCGCGACACCACGTCGAGCACTTCGGTCACGGTCCAGTAAGCCCACTGGTCCCAGGGGAGCAGGTAACCCGTTGCGCCGAAAGCGAGTACGACCAGGAGCAGCAGCAAACCGACAAGCCAGTTGGTCTCGCGGGGGGGCTTGTAAGTACCGGTGAAGAAGACCCGGGCCATGTGCGCGAGGAGCGCCACGACGATCAGGTTCGCCGACCAGACGTGGAGGTCACGAACCAGCCAGCCCATCGGCACGTCGGTAACGATGTACTGGATGCTCGGGTAGGCCTCCTGGACCGAAGGCCGGTAATAGAAGGACAGCAGGACCCCGGTGACGATCAGGACGATGAAGAGCAGGTAGGTGATGCCCCCCAGCGCGTGGCGCCAGCCCACGTACGACGGCAACCGCCGGGCCAGAGACTTCCGCAGCGACTGGTCGATCGGCAGGCGGCGATCGATCGGTCCGTAGATGAGTCCGAGGAACCGGGCGATGCCCAGCAGCCCGGGGTCGGTGCTGGCTTTGATGTCTTCCCAGAGCTGGGTCAACCAGCTGAATCGCGGCTTCTTCCTGGAGTCTCTCACCTTACCTCATCCGATACGTAGACGACCCCATTGCGCACCGAGACCGCGTAGCGGGTGAGTGATTGGGTCGACAGGCCGGCCACGACATCGCCGCGCAAATCGTACTCCGCGTAGCCGCAGGGCGAAAAGACCCGCAGGCTCTCCTGGTCCCACTGCAGCAGGCAGCCGTCGACGGGCGACACACCTTCCAAGGCGAAGTAGCGCGTCGAGTCCGGCCGGATCACCAGAATGATCCGTTCGCCCCAGGAGCGGTTGCGGGTCGCACCCACCGGAAAATTGGACTCGCGCTCTACCCGGATCACCGGCTGCAACTCCGGGATGGCGAGGCGCTCGGAAGGGGCGACATACAGCGCGGCCGCCAGCGCCGTCAGGGTGATGATCAGAAGAAGCACGCCGCCGAGCAGAAGCTCGGTGAACCCCGGCCGCCTGGTCGTTCGCTCTCTCACCATCGGGCTGACGCGCCTGCCGCTGTCCGTGACGATACCCCGGATTCGTTCGCGCGAGTCGGGTTTGGGCTATGGGCACGAACCGACGTGTGGGCTCGTCGCCCCACGGTCGGGTTGGGGATGTTGGTCGCTACATAAGTAGCGTGGGGGCGGTCCGGCGCAACCCCTCGCGACGCCGCCCTCCCTGGCCCCCGGGCCCCCGTCCCCCGGCCCTGCAGCTCGCCGGCGCCGTGCGGACCGGTACGCTCCGCGTTGTTGTCACCCCTCCCCGACATTTCGTATCTTGTCGTTGGTCATGAGACTCCGATATCTGGTCCTCGCCTCCGCGCTGGTCCTCGGCTCGAGCGCCTGCGACGACACCAGCTCTTCCGGCGTGGTGGTCGGCCCTCTGGTCGGTCCCCGGGTCGTCGAGTCGCAGCTGGCGATGGATGTCATCGACGGCGCCCCCGCCGGGATCACGGACATCTTCGCGCCGGGTGATTTCGTCAACCTCTGGATACACTGGGCGGAGCTCGATCCTCCGCACGTGGTCGATGTGATCTGGTTCGACCCGTCCGATCAGAGCTTCGAGACAACGCTCGACCTGACGGAGGACGTTTCGGAGCAGGTGACCGTATTCACCCTGGAGCTGGGCGATTTCGCGCCGACCGGCCGCTGGGAGGTGGAGATCTTCATCGACGGCGAGTTCATGCGCAGTCACCTCTTCCTGGTTCTCAGTCCGTAGACGCCGCCGCGTTCTGCCGGCTGGAGCGCAGTGATTGACAGGAAGCGCGCTCCGCCGAAATAATACGAATGAGGCACGCTGGCGCCGCCTGCCGCTAACTCACTCGGTATCGTATGACGGTCACTCACTGGCTCGGCGTATCGACTTTCATCCTGCTGGCCCTGCTCATCGCGGCGGGCATGGTGCAGGTGGCACGCCGTCGCCGGCGGAAAGTTCCGCCTGAGACCGGTTGGCTCACCGATGACATGGTGCGCGAGATCATCGAGGAGGGCGAGCTGAGCGGCCGCTACGTGCCCGAGGAAGCACTCGACCTGGAGGAGATCGCCCGAGAAGAGGAGCGGTTCTGGTCCGAGACCTGGGACGAGACCGAGCCCTACTGGGAGTAGGGCGCCGGTCTCACTCGGCCAGCAACTCGAACAGTTCGTCCTCCTCGGGGAAACGGCCTCTCTTCAGCTTGGAGAAAACCAGGTCCCCTTCGCGGCGAACTTCGAAGGCGCCGCCGCTGCTCTCGACCAGTTCGACATCGATGGGGTCGAATCGCGTTCGCAAGGCGTCCGCCAACCTGGCGGCGTGTGGCTCGTAGTTTCAAACGACGCAGTACTCGATACTTACGTGCATCGGCTTTCCCCTTCCATCTGTGCGAGCCTCAGCCCGGTATGTTGACCGTCCGCGTGGGCGCCTCTAATTTGTGCCGCGCTTCTCCTATGTCGCAAGCCGGGTCAGCCCATCGCACCGATCGGGGAGCGGCCCGGGCCGAACCGGGAGCACGGTAGCCCAACATGGGTTTTCTGGAAAAGATCTTTGGCCCTTCACGGCCCGATAGCGTACAGGATTCCTCTGCTGTAATGGCGAGCGAGGATCTGGAGCGCATCGAGCGTGAACTAAAGAAGATCGGCCACGGCTACGAGGCTGCCCGTCTGCTGAACCGGGCCGGGGACCTTTACCTGGTGAAGGGCGACCGCCAGAAAGCATTGCAGCGGTACGGCGACGCCATCGACGCCTACCTGAAGTCGAGCGAGTACGACAACGCCATGGCGGTTTGCCGTAAGATCATCCGGGTCGTGCCGGAGGTGATCCGCACGCGCCGGACCCTGGCGTGGCTGTGCCTGGGGAAGGGCTTCCTCGAGATCGCGCGGGAACACATCGACGCGTATGTGAAGGCGTCGATCGAGGCGGAGTTGGAGGAGCTCGCCGTTCAGCACCTACTCCTCATGTCGCAGTACGTCGATCGCTCCGATTTCCGCCGTTTCCTAGGTGACAAGCTCGCCGAGCTCGGCGACGAGGAAAGCGCCGAGCGCGTGCGCAAAGGCGGAGCCCGCGAGAATGTCCGGGCCGCCGGCTGGACACCCGTCGTCTTCGCCGCAATGCTGACTCCGGAGGATCTCCGCCGGGCGGCGGACAAAGGGGTCGAGATCAAGGCGCCGACCGATGATCTGGCCGGCGACGAGCTGGACGTGGAGGGGTTCGATTCCCTCCTGTTCGACCCCGAGATCGCCGGGCCCGCCAAGGGGCGAGAGAGCGCCCCTGAGGAGTCGGAGGATGCGGACGAAGGGGAAGAGGCGGAGCAGGAGCGCGAAAAGGAAACCATGAAGGCGCAGGGGAAGGAGAAAGAGGAGGAAGAAGAAGAGGAGGAGGAAGAAGAAGAGGAGGAGACAGACGACGACGAGGACGAGAGCGAGGAGGAAGAGGAAGAGAAGAAAGAAGAAGACGAGGGTGACGTAGACGACGAGGACGAAGAAGGCGAGAACGACGAAGAAGACGAGAAGGAGAAATAACTCGAACCGGCGGCGCTCCGGTGACGCCGGGCCCCGACAGTTCGCGCTCCCCCGAACCAGCGAAAGCCGGAATCCCCTAATCCGTCTCGGCGATCCGAGCCAATTCGACCTTCCACCAATCAGAGTCCCGATTCAAGACTTTTCGAATTCCCCAGGATCCCTCAGGAGCCGGATCCCGTTCGACGGTGCCGTGCACGCAGCGGCGCGTTATGATGGTTGCATGAGAGAGGGCGAGGAGCCACGCGCCGAAATACTCCGATTCATCCGGCGTGGCGCAGCGGATGACGAGATCGCGTTCAGGCATTTGGCGCTGAGCGTTTTCGAGTTCCAGTTCGCCGAGAACGAGCCGTACCGACGATTCTGCGAGCGGCGCGGGGTGAGTGCGGGCTCGTTGTCCGACCCGTTCGAGATCCCGGCGGTTCCGACGGCGGCGTTCAAGGAGGCGGCGCTGATCTGCGGGGGGCCGGAAAACGCGGAGATCGCCTTCCGGACCAGCGGGACTACGCAGGGACCCGAACGGCGGGGCACGCACTACGTTCGGGACCCGAAGCTCTACGAGGCGGCGGCGATCTCGAGCTTCCGGCGATTCGTCGTGCCCGAGGTCAGCCGGATCCGGGTGGTCATCCTGGGCCCCGGGCCCCAGCTGGCGCCCGACTCGTCGTTGACCTGGATGTTGGAGAGAATCCGGCGTGAATTCGGTACGGCGGGCAGCGGCTTTTACGTGGATGAGGATGGGTTGATGACGGAGGCGCTGCTGGGAGTTTTGGCTGCGAGCGAGCAGGAGGGGCAGGCGATCGCGCTTCTGGGCACGGCCGCGGCGTTCGCGCATCTGATCGAGTTTCTTGGTGGCCGAGGTCAGCATTTCCGGCTCCCCCCGGGCTCGCGGGCGATGGAGACGGGCGGGTTCAAGGGGCTGCGGCGCGAGATCCCGCGTGACGAATTTTACGCCGCGCTGACGCGGACCTTCGGGCTCTCGGAATTCTACTGCGTCGCGGAGTACGGAATGACTGAACTGTGCTCGCAGTTCTACGACAACGTGCTGCGCGAGCGGTCTTTGGGCCGGTCGCCGGAGCTGCGCTTCAAGGTGGCGCCCCGTTGGGTGCGGACGCGAGTGGTCGACGCCGAAACGCTGGAGCCGCTTCCCTACGGCGCGGTCGGTGTGCTGCGTCACTACGACCTCGCCAACCTGTATTCGGTGATGGCGATTCAGACGGACGACCTGGGTGTAGCCGTTGACGGTGGGTTCGAGATTCTGGGGCGGGCGACGGGTTCCGAGCTGCGGGGTTGTTCGATCGCGATGGACCAATGGCTGACGGCGCAGCGCTAGAGGGATACTGGCTCCCCGGGATCTCGGAGGCGCCGGCTGAGCGGTTGGAGCACGAGGAGCGAGCCTTCGGGCCGGGTCGCGTCCCGATCCGCGTCCCCGTGCTGACGCCGCGTCTCCTCCGTTCCCAGCTGAGCGCGTTGCGCGACGGTACAGACCGTCTGCGTGCCTGGCGGTCGGCCCGGATCGTCGAGGTCATCGGGGCGGCGAGTCGCCGGCTGGTCGAGCCGGGCTCTCCCCTCCGGGAGCACCTGGTCGAAGTGATGCCCGAGCTCACCGGCTACTCGCGGCCGATGATCGAGATCGGTCTCGAGCGAATGGGGGACGGCTGGACGGCGGGCGCGCTGCGGCGAGCGCTGGAGGGAGAGTTGGGCAGCACGGAAGTCCTAGACGAGTTTCGCCCGCGGCCAGGCGGGGGCTCGTGCCGGGCCTTCGGTCCGGCGCTCACCTTTCATGTGTTCAGCGGCAATATCCCTGGCGTGGCGGTGAGCAGCCTGATCCGGGCGCTTTGCGTGAAGTCGGCCAGCTTCGGGAAGACGGCGGCCGGCGAGCCCTACCTGGCGGTCTGCTTCTGTCGGGCGCTGGCGGAGGAGGATGCCGAGCTGGCCGGCTGCCTGGCGGTCTCCCACTGGCCCGGCGGTAGCACGGATCTGGAAGCCGTGGCGTTGGAGGAGGCGGAGGCCGTTGTGGTCTATGGCAGCGATGAGACCGTTGCCGACATCGGCGCTCGCGTTCCACCCTCGACTCGGCTTCACGCCTATCCCAATCGTGTGGGGGTCGCCGTCGTCTCCCGAAGGGCGCTGACGTCGAAGGCCGCGCCGACGCTCGTACGCGCCCTCGCCAGCGATGTCGTGATGTTCGATCAGCAGGGCTGTGTGTCGCCGCACGCCATCTACGTCCAGCGCGGCGGAGCGGTCGCCCCATTAGAGCTGGCCGAGCGACTCGCCGACGCGCTCGTCGATCTGGCGGAGCGGATCCCGCGCGGCCCGCCGAGCGCCGGCGAATCGTCGCTCATCCATCAGCTGCGTGCCCAGGCGGAGATGCGGGGCGCTACCGTCTTTGCCAGCCAGCGTGGGACGGACTGGACCGTCATCTTGGAGGAGCGTTCCGGATTCGAGCCGTCACCGCTCAACCGGGTGATACAGGTCCACCCGATCGATGATCTATCGGAGGCACTGACGTTGCTTCGTCCCGTCGGTCGGCATCTGCAGACGGTCGCGCTGGCGGCGGACCCGAGCGAGGTCGGAGATCTGGCGGGCGAGCTGGGCGCCGTGGGTGCCACGCGCATCGTGGCACCCGGCGAAGCGCCGTGGCCGCGGAGCGACTGGCATCACGACGGCCGCTTTCAGTATCTGGACCTGGTGCGTTTCGTCGACCTGGAGGCGTGACGGCGACGCTGATGCAGCGAGTCACTCGGCGGCGGGAGGTAACGGTGCCCGCTCCACCCGACCCAAGCGCACGAGTATCGTCCCGGCCACGATGCCGGCGGCGCCGGCCAGCTGCAGCCAGGTCGGCTGCTCTCCCAAAGTCAGCCAGGCGATGACCAACGCCACCACGGGAATCAGGTTGGAGTAGACGGCGGTGCGCGTGTTGCCGATTGCCCGGATGCTGTAGTACCAGATGAAATAGGCCAGCGCGATGGCGAAGGCGCCGCTGTAGATGAGAGCGAGCCAGGAGCCGGCTCCGACGGCGCTCCAATCCTGCTCGACGATGACGGGTAGCGAAACGATCACCAGCCCCACGCAGCCGATCCACATCGTCACCGCCGTCACGGGAAGGGGCCCATACCGGCGCACCAGAGGGTTCGATCCGACGGTGTAGGCCGACCACGCCGCGGCCGCCGCCAACACGGCCAGATCACCCTTCACGGTATCGGCGCCGAAGGTCACGGCGGCGCGACCGCCCAGCACGACCAGCACGATGCCCACGAAGGATAGCGCCACCCCCGACCAGGCCATGAGCGCGATGCGTTCCTGGCGGAAACCGGCCGAGAGCAGCGTGGTGAAGACCGGTGTCGTTGCCAGCATCAGGCTGGCGTTCCCCGCCAGCGTCCAGTCGATCCCGTAGACGAAGAAGACCTGGTAGATCGTGTTGCCCAGCACGCCGAGTCCGATCAGGGCGGGCCAATGCCGGCGATCGATCCGGGCCTCGCGGCCGCGGAGCGTGATGACCAGCCAGAGCAGCAGGGAGGCGAGGGTGAAGCGCAGGCCGTTGAAGGCCAGCGGCTCGAACTCGCGCAGGGCGAACTTGACGGCGGAGAAGTTGGAGGCCCAGACGAAGATGAGAACCGCCAGGGCCGCGTAGGTTACGGCGTTGGATGAGCTCGAGTGATCCGGCTGTCGTTTCGTCAAGCTTCACCCGATATTACGTGCGTTCGAACCGAGGGCGAACGTCGCATCCCCGAGGGCTACCTTTTCGGCCAGGGCCGATGACCGGCAACGCAGTCAACTTCGACGTCGAGACGCTCCGCCGTTCCGAGTTCCCGGAATTCGACGAGCGCGGCAGCGTGTACCTGAACTCGGCGTCGGTGGGTCCGCTCCCCCGGCGCACACGCCGTGCGCTGCAGGAGTTCAGCGCCGAGGCCGGCGCGCCGGACCATCGCGTCCACGAGTACGTCGAAGAGATCCCGGCCACGGCACGCCGGCTGTGCGCCCGGCTGATCGGGGCGCGGCCTCACGAGATCGCTCTGGGCGCCAACACGACGTTCGGCCTGGCGCTGGCGGCTTCGGCACTGCCGGTCGAGCCGGGCGACACGGTCCTGCTGCTCGACGGCGAGTTTCCCGCCAACGTCTACCCATGGTTGAACCGCGAGCGGGATGGCGTACGGATCGAGTTCGTGCCGCGCGACGAACGGGGCCTGCCGAACGAGAGCGCGGCGCTCGAACGCATCGAACGCGGCGACGTCCGTATTTTCGCGGCCTCGCTGGTCAACTTCGTGTCGGGCTTTCGGCTCGACCTCGAGGCGATCTCCCGCGCTTGCCGGCGGCACGGAACATACCTGGTGATCGATGGAATACAAGCGGTGGGTGCCGTGCCGGTGGACGTGTCGGCCGTCGACGTCGACATGCTGGCCTGCGGTGGCCAGAAGTGGCTGCTCAGCCCCAACGGTGTGGGGTTCGTGTACGTGAGGGAGGGTCTCATCGGAGAGCTCGATCCGGCGACGGTGGGCTGGTTGTCGTTCAAGGCGACGCAGAACTTCGAAGAGCTGCTCGACTACCAGTTCGAGCCGCTCGACGACGCGCGGCGTTTCGAGCTGGGCTCGCTGCCGTTTTATTGTCTGCGGGGTCTGAGCGAGTCCCTGTCGCTCCTGTTGGAGCTGGGCGTGCCGGCGATCGAAAAGCATGTCCGGAAAGTCCAGGCGAAGCTGACTGCCTGGGTCGAGTCGCGACGGGATGTCGATTGGGTCAGTGACCCGAGCCCGGCCCGGCGGTCGGGGATCCTCAGTTTTCGCGTTCCGGACCCGGCATTCACCGACGCACGGTTGCGCGAATCAGGGATCACGGTATCGGTGAGGGAGGGTGCTGTACGCGCTGCCACCCACGCCTTCAACACGTGGGAAGACATCGAACGCCTGACCGCGTGCGTCGAGTCGACCCTCGATTGAGGACCGAAGCCCGCTATGGATGAAGCCGCACATGGACTGATCCGGATCGCTCTGGCACCCGTCAGGTCGGAACCGAACGTGCGCGCCGAGTTGATATCGCAGGAGCCCCTCGGTGCGGCGGTGACCGTTCTGGAGCGTGAGGGCGAGTGGGTCGAGGTGCGGGGCGAGGACGGATACGCGGGTTGGATGAGTGATGGCGCGCTTCGCTTCTGCGACGCCGATCTGGCGCGAGCCTGGTGGGACGAGCTGGGCGGCCGTCCGGCTCTGTCACTTGACGCGACGATCCTCGACGACGCGGGATCGCCGCTGGTCCGACTTCCGTGGGGTGCGCGGGTGGCCGTTGACGGCGAGACGATCGTGCTGCCGGATGGCCGGCGCGGTCGGGCTGGCGAAGGCCGGCTGATCGCCTGGACCTCGGTGGCCGATCTGTTCCCGGGCTCCGGACCCGCGGTGGTCGATACGGCGTTCAGCTGGATCGGCGTTCCGTATCTCTGGGGTGGCCGTACGCGGTGGGGCGCCGACTGTTCGGGCTTCGTACAGGCCGTGTACCGCCTCCACGGCTTTCAACTGCCCCGCGACAGCCACCAGCAGGCCGAGTACGGCGAGCCGGTCGATCACGACGGCGGCCTCAACGAGCTGCAGCCGGGCGACCTGGTTTTCTTCCACGCGACGGACTCAAACCGGATCGTGCATGTGGGATTCTCTTTAGGCGGCCCGGCGATCTTGCACGCGGCCGTCGGCAACGGGGCGGTCCAGACCGACCGGCTGGGGGAGACCGAACTGGGAAGCCGTCTGGTGAGGCGGCTCAGCGGGGTCCGGAGGTTCTTCTGGTCTTAGAGTTCGGGAGGACTCGCTCAGTGACGCAGGCCGACGGCTGAGTAGCCGGCGGCCGCGCCGTTCCACCTGAGCAGGACGGTCGCCTGCCGCCCTTCGCGCTCGCGGCCGCGGATCGCCCGGATCCGCAAAGTGGCCGTCGCCTTCGATCCGGCGACCCCGGGGAGATCGGGGTCGAGCCCGTCGAGCGGGATCGTGATCCGCTGGCGCGCACCGACGCCGGCCTCGGCCCGCCCGGCGGCTTCGATCTGATGATAGACGTCTTTCAGCATCCATTCGTAACGGGTCGCGCCGGCTTCCCAGACACGCTCCTTCAGGCCGAGGTCATCGAACGCGAGCTCCAGTGCCGGCTCGGGCCCCTCGAGCGTCCGGACTTCCGGCTGCTCGATCGGTGTCACCTTACCGTACCAGTACCGGACGATCTTGTCGCGCCGGATCGCCAGGATCCTGGCCAGCGTCCGTTCCACCTCCTCGGTGGGGAGATGCCCTTCCTTGATGGCGGAGCGTATGTGTTCGTCGCTGAAGCCCGCCACCAGCTTCGCTCCCCAATAACCGTCCGCCGGTGTGACCCAGCGGAAGGCGGCGTTCGGCCAGTTGGCTCGCCAGCTCCCGGGTTCGAAGCGCTCCGCCGGGAACCAGCCGAGCGACGAATGGTATTCCTCGAACTCGACTCCCTCCCACCCATGCTGGTAGAACCCCAGCGTCAGCACGCGACCCACCGATGGCCAGAACGCGAAGTTGAACTCGCTCCCTTCCCGTGGCTTGTGAGGACGGATCGTTCCGCTTCCCAGCGTCGCTGCGAAGTCGATCAGGTAGTGCCGGACGTAGCCCGGCGGGTCGATGTACGCATCGAGCGTGTTGGCGAAGCGCATGTCGACGTGGTTGAGCCACGATGACACCACGTAGAGGCCGCGGAGCTCGCGACGATACTCGTGGTGGTAGTAGTCGTTGGGATCATCGCGGCGCACTCCCGAGAAGAAGAACGGTCCGATGGGCCGACCGGGCACGAACTTGCTGGCCAGAGCCAGATAACGGCCGTTGGGCAGCGAGTCGGTGAGGGCGAGAACCCGGGCGAGGTCCTCTTCGGTCATCGGTCGGTCCTCGCCCTCCACGGTGATCTCGGCCTCGGGATCGACGGCCAACCGCGCGGCGTCGAAAACGACGATGTAGTCCTCGGGTGTGTTGTAGCCCGCGGCATAAAACAGGCGCCCGGAGATCACGCCCGCCGCACTGGCCATGTGGAGGTTCCCCTTCGGGTCCAACTTGACGAGGTAGCGGTCGCCGCGGGCATCACGGATGGTGAAGCCCGGCGAGATGCCCTCGGCCTTCCCCGCGACGACGGTCAGCGTGCGGCTCGTGTCGGGTCCCAGCGTCGTCGGGCCGCGGGCCGCTTCCTGCGGGGAGAGCCTGCCGGTGCCGATCCGATGCTCGAACCACGCCGAGCTCACCACATCGTCGAATCGTGTCAGGTTCACCGCCTCGTGACCCCGTCCGATCCAGCGGCGCAGGCTGAAGCCGTAGCCGATCTCGCCGCCGACAGAGATGACCAGCAGTCGCTTGATCTCGTTGACCTCCCGCTCCTCGGGAGGCTCGATGGGAAGCGTGTCGGCGTAGGCGACAGGCTCGAGGGGCAGGGTCAACGTCGCACGCTTGGGTCCCGAGCAAGCGGCCAGCAGGATGATCGCGACGCCGAGGGAGGATCGCATAAAGGGGAACCGCCGCATCATGGTCAGAAGGCCGTGGAGAATCTGAAGCGATAACGCACGCCGTCATCGCCGAACGCTATGTAGTTGGTCAGAAGGCCACTGCGGCTCGTGATCAGCCGCCAGCCGATACCGACGCTCCTTCGCACGTCATCGATTCGAAAGTCGGCAAGTCGCGGCATCACCGAGCCGGCGTCATAGAACAGGAAGCTCTCGATCCGCGACCGTTCGTGAAGCTCCCGCCAGATCTCCCACCGCCATTCGAGCATCATGGCCGCCATCGCCAGGTCCTGAAATCGAAGCTGATGGTAGGCCCGTCCGCCGTGTTCGCTGCCCAGGTCGGCCAGGTGATAGAACGGTACGCCCGTCCCGCTCAGGCTCCGGTTGACCTCGGTCAGCAAACGAAGCGCCAGTTGCTGACGCGGGTTGATGGGCAGGTAGCCGTACAGGTCGACGGCCACGCGACGGAAGTCGGATTCGGTGTCGTCGACCCCGAAGAAATGGTCGTAGCTTCCCTCGATGTAGAGCCCGCGGGTCTGCAGACCTTCGTTGTATCTCAGGTCGAGCCCGATGATGGCCCCGCCTCGTAGATATTTCACCCGCTCCTCGACGCCGAAGAGGCCAGCGGTCAGCGTGTCGTCCTGGATCGGTGTCGTCCCCGGGTCCCGGCCGCGTCCCACCCGGTTGTCCTCGTAGGCCAGGCGTCCGACCAGCGAAAGCACGGCGGAAGGGCGTATCGGTAGCCTCAGCGACCCGGCCAGCGCGAAGGTCTGCTGATCCCAAAGGTAGACCCGATTGATGTCTTCGGCGGAATCGATTCCACCGTAGAAATACGGCTCGTCGTTGCGCCAGAACGTGTAGGCGATCTCCAATCGCTCTCCCTCCCTCCCTTCGAAACGAAGACCGGCCCGGTGCCGTTGCGAGCCGCGAATCGAGAACGCCGATTGGAGGAAGAGCGGCGGCAGACCGACGAAGCCGCCGCGTGCGGCCACGCCGCTGCGCGGCCCGATGCTGCCGACCCCTCCGCGGAACCCGACGTCCTTCAGCGCTTCGATGAATTGTACCGGCTCCGGGTCCGGCTTGACCGCCAATCCGACCAGCTCGGCCACGGTGAGCCCGGCCACACGGAGCGGGAAGAACACGATCTCGAACGGCAGGCCCACGGCGTCGACCGCGTCGAACGGCGGCTTCGGTGGCGGCCGCTCCAGCGAGGCACGGATCGCGTCGGCGCTGTCGGGTGTGACCGCGCCGCCGCCATCGGTGTCCTGAGCCAGGCAGGGTACCGTGTCGAGGGACATGCACATCGCGATGAACGCGACGGGCGGAAGCAGCCACTTGCGAATCGAGCTCAATCCTCTTTCTCCCGCTCCTCTTCCAGCACGCGTCTCAGCGCCTCCCTGTGCGCGCCCTCCGCGAACAGCGTGGCGCCGGTCTTGACCAGATCCGATACGACATCGCTAAGGGGCCTCATGGATCGTTCGCGCTGGTACTGGCTCACGTCGCCGATGAACGGCCACAGCCTCCGCCGAACGTCCGTCGGCAGAACCTGCTCCAGGTACTCGAGCGAGAAGTTCTTCAGTCGTTCGTCATCCAGCACGACGCCATGAAACGCGGCGCGCACTACCTCGGGTTCCAGGACCAGGCTGAGCAGTCGGAACGCGTGCTCGAGGCTCAACTCACCGCGCACGCCGACACGTCTGGCGACGAGGTCGTCGCTCTCCCTGTCGTCCAGCAGGTTCTGCAGTTCCCAGACCGCCCGACCGCGGCCGACCTCCGCTCGTATCGCTGCCACGGTCCGCCGCAGCAGAGAAGGGATCGGCAGATAGACGACCTCGAGGGCGGAGCGATAGAGCGACTTGCGCAGGGACGCATCGGCGCCACGGACCAGGGTGGCCACGAACAGTCGGGACATGACGAGGAGACCCCCCGAGCCCAGCATCAGCACCAGCGGCAGGATCGCCAGGGTCCAGGCGATGCCCGCGAAGGCGAGGAATCGCGATACGAGGAGCAGCCCACCCAGAACCCCGAGGTGAGGAGCAGGGTGCCGATCGCTGTGCACAGGTAGAACGCGACGACTTCCGCGCCGCCGGCGCTGGCGGGGCCGGCGACCCATGGCAGGAGCACGGCGAGGCCGGTCGCCAGCAGCAGCAGAATCGCCATCAGGACCTGGCGCGGCGGGTGCCGGGCCAGCAGGCCGGAGAAGCGCCCCACGGCGGGAACGCTGAGGACGGCCACGCCCCCCATCACATAGGGCAAGGTCTCGACGGGAAAGGCGGGCAGGTACAGAGCTTCGCGGATCGAGCGGGCCAGCACGACGAAGCTCATGACGAGAAAAGCGCCGAGGATCAGCAGCGTGACCGACCGCACTTCGTGCGGCCGCACGTCGAGCCACGCGATCAGCCGTTGCCACAGGGTCAAGACGCGCGCCTCCGCCCAGTCGACTCAAGCGGGTTGGGCGTGGCGCGGCGAACCGCTGTCGCCGTCGGCCTGTGGTTCCGACACATGTCGTTCCCCCGGTGGTATCGGATCTGTGTGCGTCGTCGCCGGGGTCAGCGGGTGTCGGCTCCTGACCGACCGATGGCCCGGACCGGCAACTTGTCGCGCCGGTCCGGGGGCTTAGTTTGGCGATCCCGGAACAGCGAAAGGGGCCGGCGAGCCCGCTCGGATCTCGAGGTGAGATTCTGCATTCTGTGAAGGCGAGACTACCGCGGTTCGCGGGAGGCGTCAAGCTGGACGCCGTCCCCCGACGGCACCATCGCCGTCGTTTCCGCGTTCTTCAGGGTGCCGGGGGGTGGGCGTGTGTGGCTGTGACGGAACTTGTGTAATGATTTAGCTGGGAGAAAACGATGGTTCGCAGGATCGGACTGGCGCTCGTGATGGTCGCGGCCGGCGTCGTAGGGCTGCCGCCGGGCACTACGGAAGCGCAGCAGGATCAGCGGCCGCTGCGCGCGCTGGGGGAGTTGAGCGCCTCGTTCGAGGCCCTGTCGGAGAAGGTGACGCCCGCTGTGGTGCAGATCACGGCGAGCGGCTACCAGCCGCCGCAGTCGGGCGACGCGCCCGGCAGCGGGCTGCTCACGCGACGCCAGGTCGGAGGGTCCGGGGTCATACTCGATCCCGCCGGCTACATCGTTACCAACCTCCATGTCGTGGATGGGGCGACGCGGATCCAGGTCCGCTTGCCGAGGCCGGCGGAGGATACGGGACCGGGTGCGTCGGTTTTGAAACCGGCGGGCGAGCTGGTTGGAGCTCAGGTGGTGGGCATCGATCGCGAGACCGACCTGGCCGTGCTCAAGGTAGACAGGCGTGATCTTCCCCACCTGGCACTGGGCGACTCGGAAGCGATCAAGAAGGGCCAGCTCGTCTTCGCGTTCGGAAGCCCGCTCGGACTGGAGAACTCGGTATCGATGGGCGTGGTGAGCGCGGTGGCCCGACAGCTGCGGCCTGAGGACCCGATGATCTACATCCAGACCGACGCGCCGATCAATCCCGGCAACAGCGGCGGTCCGCTGGTCGACACGCGCGGTGTGGTGGTGGGCATAAACACGCTGATCCTCTCGATGTCCGGTGGAAACCAGGGGCTCGGCTTCGCCGCACCCGCCAACATCGTGCGCAGCGTGTTCAACCAGATCAAGAACAGCGGGTATGTGAGGCGCGGAGAGATCGGTGTCCACGTGCAGACGGTGACGCCGATACTCGCCGGCGGCCTGAATCTGCACCGGGACTGGGGCGTCATCATCGGCGATGTGTATCCCGGCAGCCCGGCCGAGCGGGCGGGCCTGCAGATCGGTGACATCATCTTGAAGATGGATGGCAAGGTGATGGAAAACGGCCGCCAGTTCGATGTGAACGTGTATCAGCGCACCGTCGGCGACCGGGTCGTGCTCGAGATCCTGCGCGATCAGTCGAACATCGCCGTCCAGGTCCCCGTCTACGAGCGGCCGGATGACGCGAACCGCTTTTCGCCCATGGTTACGCCGGAGGAGAACCTGGTGCCCAGCCTCGGCGTGCTGGGGGTCGACCTGACGCCGCGAACCGCGGCCCTGCTCCCCGGCCTGCGAGGCGAGCGCGGCGTGGTCGTGGCCGCCCGGGCGCCCGACGCCACCTACGGGAAAGTCGGGCTCCTTCCCGGAGACGTCATCCACGCGGTGAACGGCGAGCGGGTGACCAGCCTGGTGGAGCTGAGAGAAAAGGTCCAGGGGATCGAGGCGAGCGAAGCGGTGGTGTTGCAGGTGCAGCGTCGTGGCCAGCTGATGTTCCTGGCGTTCCAGATGGAATAGTCGGCGGGAGGCGGCGGCAAACGCCTGTTTGTCCGCCGCCTCGCGCTCCGCACCCGCCCGACCCTATCTTCGTTCTGCCTTACCCAATCACCAGTTCCTGACCGCGGGGTCGCCCGACGCAGGCGCCGACCCCGGCGCGCGGCATGATGGTCCCAAAACGAACCGGGAGGTTGAACATGCCTGACGTCTCACTGGTTTCCCTCTGGCTGCCGATACTCCTGTCAGCGCTGATCGTCTTCGTCGCCGCTTTCGTCGCGTGGACGGTCCTTCCGCACCATCGCAGCGACTGGGTGGGCATTCCCAACGACGAGCTGCTACTGAACGCGATTCGCAGCCTGAACCTGGGCCGGGGGCAGTACGTCTTTCCGTACGCGGCGACGCCGGAGGGTCGCAAACAGGAGGGCGCCGAGGAAAAGATCAAACAGGGTCCAATGGGCATGCTGATCGTCAGCGAGCCGCCGAACATGACGAAGAGCTTGATCCAGTACTTCATCTTCTGTCTGGGCGTCTCGTTCATGGTCGGTTACGTCGGCTACGCCGCGATCGATGCCGGCGCCGAATATCTGCACGTCTTCCGCGTACTGGGAACGGTGGCGTTCCTGGCCTACGGTGCGGCGGAAATTCCGGGGGCGATCTGGCTGGGGCGCACGTGGAGCAGCGTCTGGAAGAGCGTGATCGATGCCCTCGTATTCGGCCTGCTGACCGGCGGCGTCTTCGGCTGGTTGTGGCCGTAAAGCGAGAAAAATAAACAGCGGAGGGTAAGGAGTAGGGGGTGGGCTGTGCGGAGTGGGGAGTGGAGAGCAGCCGGCGAACCTTCTCCCCACTCCCTACTCCCGACCGACATACGCCGTTCGTTTCCGGGATGCCCGGTCCCGGGCTCGGTAAACCGGTTCAGCCCCGGGCGGCGCGTTGCGCGGCCCGACCAGGACAAATCCGCGCCACGCGGTGCGTTTGGCCCTCCCGATCCAACCCGATGGCTGGCACGCAACTTCCATTAGTAATGAATCGCTGGCAGGGTGCACGGGGGCCGATCCCCTGACCCCTTACTGTTTCACTGTTCACCTGTCTACTGATTCTCTATGGAATCTATCTGGCAAGACGTTCGTTTCGGTGTCCGGAAGCTGGCGCGGAATCCCGCCTTCGCCGCGATCACGGTGCTGACCCTGGCGCTGGGGATCGGTGCGAACACCGCGATCTTCAGCGTGGTCTACGACGTGCTGCTCCGGCCGTTGCCGTTCGAGGATCCGGATCGCCTGGTGATGGTGTGGGAGCACGCGATCGAGCGGAACCGCACCCAAAACGTCGTATCGCCGGCGAACTACCTGGAGTGGAAGGACCAGAACCGGGTGTTCGAGGACATGGCGGCGATGTTCAGCCGCGGCGCGGTGCTGTCGGGACCGGACGGGCCGCAGCGGATCCAGGCATCGCTGGTGCAGCCCGGCTATTTCGAGATCCTCGGGGTCGATGCGGCGCTCGGCCGCGTGTTCACGCCGGAAGAGGGGGTGGAAGGCAATGACCGGGTGACCGTGCTAAGCCACGGGCTGTGGCAGCGGCGCTTCGGCGGCGACCCGGAGATCATCGGGCGGACCGTGACGGTGGAGGGGATCGAGCACACCGTCGTCGGGGTGGCCCCGGCCGGCTTCGAGGGGATCCGCTTCCGACCCCAGGCGGCGGCGTTCCGGTCCGATTGGCTGCAGGCCCAGGACCTCTGGGTCCCGCTGACGCTGGGTGAGGACGCACGGTCCTCCTACGGTCGCTCGCTGTTCGTTCTGGCCCGGCTGGCGCCGGATGTCAGCCTGGAACAGGCGCAGGCCGAGATGAAGACGATCGCGGGCCGCCTGGAGGAGGCCCACGACTTCAACGCCGGCTGGACCGCCAACGTCGTCCCGCTGCACAGCCAGGTGGTGGGGAACGCGCGGCCAGCGCTGCTCATCCTGGTGGCCGCGGTAGGGCTGGTCCTGCTCATCGCCTGCGCCAACGTGGCCAACCTGCTGCTCGCCCATGCGTCGGCCCGGGGCCGGGAGATCGCGGTCCGTGGCGCGTTGGGCGCCGGCCGGCGACGGCTGCTGCGACAGATGATCACCGAGAGCCTCATCCTGGCGCTGGCGGGCGCGGCGGTCGGGGTGGTGTTCGCGGTGTGGGGGATCGAGGCCCTGGTAGCGCTCAGCCCGGGCGACATCCCGCGTCTGGAGAACGTGGGGCTCAGCTGGCCGGTGCTGGCTTTCACCGCCGGCGTGGCGCTGGTGGCGGCGCTTTTGTCCGGCGTGGTGCCCGCGCTCCAGGCTTCTCGGACGGACCTGCAGGCGCCGCTTCGGGAAGGCGGCCGGGGTGGCACCGAGCTGAGCGGGCGTCGGGCCCGGCGCGGCCTGGTAGTGACGGAAATGGCGCTGGCGGTGGTCCTCCTCATCGGCGCCGGCCTCATCATGCGCAGCTTCTGGGCGCTGTGGCAGGTCGACCCCGGGTTCCAGGCCGAACGCCTGATCAGCGCCCAGGTGACCCTGCGAGGGAGCGACTACACGGGGATGAGGGGCCGGGCCGAGTTCGCCGACCGGCTGCTGGAGCGGGTGCGGGGATTGCCCGGCGTGGAGTCGGCGGCCACCACGGTGGCCCGCCCGCTGGGTGGCGGACTGGCGCCGGGGACATCGTTCTGGCCCACCGATCGGCCGACCCCGTCGCCGGGCGACCGGCCGACGGCGGACATCCGCATGATCAGCCCGGAGTATTTCCGGACCATGGGGATTCCGCTGCTCCGGGGCCGCGAGTTCGATTCTCGGGATGGCCCCGATTCGCCGCCGGTGATCATCATCAACCGGACGGCGGCGGCGACCCACTGGCCGGATCAGGATCCGATCGGCAAGCGGATGGTGGTGCGCATGGGAGACGAGACCCCGCGCGAGATCGTCGGGGTCGTGGGAGATGTGCGGCACAGCGAGCTGGGCGTGGCCCCGCGAGCCAAGATCTACTTTCCGCATACCCAGCTGAATTTCCCGTGGATGGACATCATGGTTCGCACCGCCAGCGATCCGGCTACGCTGGTCCCGGCGCTCCGACGCGAGGTGCAGGCACTCGACCCCAACCTGCCCGTCTACTCGGTGAAGCGGATGAACGCGGTGGTCTCGGAATCGGTAGCGCATGAACGGTTCAGCACCCTCCTGATGGCCGGGTTCGCGTTCGTGGCGCTCGTCCTGGCCGCCGTGGGGATCTACGGTGTCATGGCCTATTCGGTGAACCAGCGAACCCAGGAGATCGGGGTCCGGATCGCCCTCGGCGCTGAGAGCGGCAAGGTGCTGACCCTGGTGGTGCGTGAGGGGATGTCGCTTGCCCTGCTCGGCGTGGCCATCGGGCTGGCCGTCGGCTTCGGGCTGGCCCGGCTCCTCTCCAGCCAGCTCTACCAGATCAGCGCCGCCGATCCGTTCACCTTTTCCGCCGTCGCGCTGATCCTGGCGCTCACCGCGCTCCTCGCCTGCTGGTTCCCCGCCTGGCGGGCGGCCCGGACGGACCCGGTTGACGCCTTGAGATACGAGTGAGTGGTAGCGGGTAGTGGGTAGTGGGTAGTGCGCAGCGGGTAATCAGCGCCTGAGGAGCCAATGGATGGAGCGCCCCACCACCCACCACCCACTACCGCCTACCCACTACCGCTCGCCGCCCACCCCTTCCCCCTTGCCACCACAGGGGTCCGGTGCGTAAAGTCCCGCTGGCAGCGGGCACACCAACCCCCGCAGGACAGGACCCGGTCCAGATTGACGATCGCGACCGGTGGCTCCGATAAGCGACGGAATAGGGCCAGGAACAACTTGAGCGGCGATACGGACCAGACGCCACTCCCGAAGCCGGGCATGAAGTCGGCCGACGAACTCGAGGACATCCTCCGCGAGGAGCTGACGCCCGAGTTGCAAGTCGTCCGGCGGTTGGGCCGAGGCTCGATGGGTGACGTGTACCTGGCGAGGGAGGAGACGCTGAAGCGCATGGTCGCGGTGAAGGTTCTGTCCCCCCGGCTCGCCCGGGACAGCCAGGCGCGGGCCCGGTTCGAGCGCGAGGCCCAATCTTCCGCCGCCCTCGAGCACCCCAACATAGTGGGCGTCTATCGCGTCGGCCGCCTCTCGAACGACTTGCCATACATCGTCATGCAGTACGTGAAGGGGACGACGATGGCCAATCGTTTGAAGGCGCAGGGGCCGTTGCAGGTCGACGTGGCGCGACGCGTGATCGCCGAAATGGCGTCGGCCCTGCAGGCGGCGCACAAGCGGGGGATCGTTCACCGCGACATCCGTCCCGACAACGTGCTTTACGAAGAGGAAACGGGCCGCGCGCTGCTGAGCGATTTCGGCATCGCTGCGATCCTGGCGCGCGGCGACAGCAGCCAGCCGACCCGCATCACCCGCACGGGCGAACTGGTGGGCGATCCGCGGTACATGAGCCCGGAGCAGCTGATGGGGAACGAGGTCACGGAGCGAAGCGACGTTTACGGCCTGGGCTTACTGGGCTACGAGCTGCTGACCGGCAGTGGTCCGTACGACGCGACCTCCAAGCGCGAGATGTTCACGGCTCACGTCCACCACGAGCCGAGGAAGCTCTCGGAGCTGCGCGCCGGAATCGACCCGGAGTTGGAGCGAGTGCTGGCGGCCTGCCTCAACAAGAAGCCGGAAGACAGACCCAGCTCCGGCGACGTTCACGAGCGGCTGACCGATCTGTCGACGGGGGAAGTGACCCCGGTGCCGGGGGGCGCGGCGCGGTCGGCTTCGTCGGGCGATGTGTTCGGCAAGATGAAAGAGCGCTACCTGCCGCAGATCATGCTGGTCTACGGGGCGATCGGTTGGGGCGCGCTCGAGGTCTCCTCGCAGCTGGTCGAAATGAACGTCGTGCCGAACGTCCTTTACAAGCTGGTGCTCGTGGCGGTCCTCACCGGGCTTCCCGCCGTGCTGATCGGCGCCTGGTTCCACGGCAAAAAGGGAAGACAGCGGTTCCGGGCGATCGAGTACTGGCTGTTCGGCGTCCTCTTCCTGGTCTGGCTGGTGGTCAGCACGGTGATCCTCATCGGCTGGCTGTAGGTCGCCGAACCCTCCTCAGGCCCCGTTCCGCGAGACGCGATTGATCAGCCAACGCAGGCGGCGCGGCGCGCCTAGCTGTTTGAGCGCGCGGAGCTGGACGGAACGCAGCCGCCCGTCCGACCACCACGAATCCGCCCGGCGAAGATTCTCTTCGAAGATAGGGATCAGCGGCACGCCCTCGGGATGGGTGCGAACGAAGGCGAGCTGCGCCCTGATGCAGGCGCGCTCGACCCGCGGGCGGATCGCCTCGTCGAAGGCGATGCCCCGACGCCGCACGCGCGCGTGGGTCGCCTCGTGTACCAGGAGGGCGGCGACGTAGGAAACGGATACCTTCTCGTCGCCGACGAACGAGTCGCGAAGCATGCAGAGCCGCAGTTCGTCGATCCACTGGCCTCGGGCATAATCCGGGATCGGTCCGATCCAGATCTTCGGCATGTCTCGCTTCAGGTGAGCGTAGCGCGGCGGATCGAAGCGGGCGATGGTGGTCAGAGCCGCGTCCACCTTGCGGAAAGAATCCTCTACGTCGTGCGTGCCGATGCGCGAGGAAGCGACGGTGATGCCGTGGAGCACGCGCTTCGGTGCCAGCGCGTAAAGCAGCGCATAGAACCAGTGGCCCAGGCGCCAGTTGCGCAGGTCGATGTCGTGATCGGCGCTCGTAGTCAAGGTGCGTACGCCTAATCCGGCAGATTCGGTATCGCGGGGGAGGTTTTAGGCGGATTCGAGACAACGTCGGGGGTCACTAATATGGGGCTTCGGCCCGGAAAGTCCAATATCCGCCGCACGGCGGTGGCGCCCCCCGCGCACCCGCCCCCCGGTCCGGCGCCCTAGCCCCGCCTCCTACTTCGTGCTGCGGACCAGGCGGTAGAGCTCCCGGTAGATCGCCGGGTTCCCGGCGATGAAGCCACCGTGCTCGATGACGTCGTCGTTGCCCGCCAGGTCTGTGATCACGCCGCCCGCCTCGCGCAGGATGAGCACACCGGCCGCCACGTCCCAGGGGGCCAGGTGCAGCTCCCAGAAGCCGTCCAGCCGACCGCAGGCGAGGTCGCACAGATCGATGGCGGCGGACCCGGTGCGGCGGATGCCACTGGTCCGGGGCAGTATTTCGCCGAATTGCTTCATGTACGTCCCCAGCAGCTCGGTCTTCTTGAACGGGAACCCCGTCCCGATGAGCGCCAGCTTCAGCTCGTCGACCTTCGAAACCGCGATCGGATGCCCATCCATCCGGGCTCCTTCGCCGCGCATCGCCTCGAACGTCTCCCAGCGGCCGCTGTTCACCACCACGGCCGCCGCCAGGCCCTGCGAATCGACGGCGGCGATGGACACCGAGTGATACGGATAGCCGTGCAGGTAGTTGGTCGTGCCATCGAGAGGGTCGACGTACCAGGTGACCTCCGCATCGTCGGACTCCGGACCGCCCCAATCGCTCTCCTCCGCGGCGATCGCGTGGTTCGGGAACGTCTCGCGGATCGCGCCCACCGCCGCCGCTTCGGCCTCGTGGTCGACCTCGCTCACCCAGTCGGCGTGGCCCTTCTCTGTCCAGGCCTCCGGGTCGAGGCGGCTGGCGCCACGCCGGTGGATCGCGGCCGCCGCTTCAGCGGCGTTCCGGGCGGCGTGCAGCAGGTCTTCCAGCGAGTTCATAGCTTGATCGGGTTATAGCGGTTCGGTAACTTAAGCCGCCGTTCAGCCGGGTACCAGTCGGTAACTTGCGGGACCCGGATTCCTCGTATTCGAATCAGCGAATGACGAAGAAGAAGCGCGTATTCAGCGGTATTCAGCCTTCGGGCGAGCTGCACATCGGCAACTATCTCGGCGCGGTGAAGAACTGGGTCGAGCTGCAGGAGCAGTACGAGTGCTTCTTCTGCATCGTCGATCTGCACGCCGTGACGCAGCCTTACGAGCCGGAGGAGATGCCGGCGCGCGTGTTCGACATGGCGCTCACGCTGATGGCGGCTGGCCTCGATCCTGAGAAGTGCACGATCTTCGTCCAGTCGCACGTGCCACAGCATGCCGAGCTGGCCTGGCTGTTCAACACCGTGACGCCGATAGGCGAGCTGGAGCGGATGACCCAGTACAAGGACAAGGCGTCGCGGCAGGAATCGGTTCTGGCGGGGCTGCTGAACTACCCGGTGCTGCAGGCGGCGGACATCCTGCTCTACCAGGCGGAGCTGGTGCCGGTGGGCGAGGACCAGGTGCAGCACGTGGAGCTGACGCGGGAGATCGCGCGGAAGTGGAACGGCCGGTTCGGAGAGTACTTCCCGGAGCCGGAGGCGCTGGTCGGGGAGGTGCGTCGGGTGATGGGTCTCGACGGACAGGCCAAGATGTCGAAATCGCTGGGCAACACGATCGGCCTGCTCGAGTCGCCGGACGAGATCTGGGCGAAGCTGCGGCCGGCTGTCACCGATCCGGCACGGGTGAGGCGCGAGGACCCGGGTAATCCCTTCGTGTGCAACATCTTCAGCCTGCATCGCCACTTCTCCAGTCCGGCCGACATCGCCTGGTCCGAGCACGGATGCCGCACGGCGGGGATCGGCTGCATCGATTGCAAGCGGCGGCTGGCCGACAACATCATCAAGGAGCTGGACCCGATCCGCGAGCGGGCGATGGAATTGAAGCGGCATCCGGAGCGCGTCGCCGAAACCCTGGAACGGGGTGCCGAGCACTGCCGGGAGATCGCGTCGAGCACCATGCAGGAGGCGCTGGCGCGGATGGGCCTCAGGGGCGGCGGTCCGAAGGTGAAGGGGAGGTAGATTCGGACGGTTCGGCGCGGCCCGCTCGCATCCGTCGCCGCATAGCATTCCACGGTTCCGGCCTCGGCAGGAGGGGTCACGTGTTCGATTGGCTCGACCCGCAGTTGTTGGAAACGCTCGAGCTCGGCCTGCTCGGCCGCCTGGTGCTGGCCACGCTGCTCGGCGGCGTGATCGGACTGGAGCGCGAGCTGCAGAGCAAGCCCGCCGGCCTGCGCACCAACATACTGATCTGTGTGGGCGCGGCTCTCCTGATGGACATCTCGCGGGGAGTGGCGGCGGCGGCGGTGGTGGGTCCGGCGGATCCGGGCCGGATCGCGGCCCAGGTCGTATCGGGGATCGGCTTCATCGGTGCCGGAACCATCCTGGTGCAACGTGGCAGCGTGGTGGGCCTGACGACCGCGGCCACGTTATGGGTGGTGGCGGCCATCGGTCTGGCGGTGGGGGCCCATTTCTACGTGCCGGCGATCGGCGCGACGGCGCTCGTGGCGGTGACGCTGATCCTGTTGGGTTGGGTCGAGGGCTTCGTGTTCACGCGTCGCCGCTCGGTGGATATCCAGGTGACCACGGAGCCCAACGCCGAGGTGCTGGCGGCGATCGTCGGGATAATAGAGGGATACCGGCTGAAGGCGCGGACCGAGAAGGTGGAGAAACAGCGCGAGCGTTTCCGCGCGTCGTATTCGGTGCGTGGTCCGGCCGTCGATCGGGAGAGCGCGTTCCACGAGGTCGCGTCCCTGCCGGGCGTCAGGCGAATCACGATGAATTGAAGCGAAAGTCGCCACGAATCGGTTTCTTGCATTATAATATGAGATGTGGCCACGCCGGCTCGAGTCATGACTCCCCTGCCTAAACGACGCTTCGTCATAGACATGTACTCGTCTCGCTACCCGCTCTGGTGTATGCCCGAGGAGGACAGCGCACGGATTCGGGCGGCGTTGCCGGCCGATTGGGAGCTGATCGAGGTCGAGGAGGAGGCCGACGGGTCGGGCGACGGCGTGCCGCGCCGGACCCCGGCGCTGCTGGCGGCGCTGGCCGACGCGGAGGTCTACGTCGGGTTCGGGATACCGCGGGAGGTGTTCGAGTGCAGCGATCGCATCCGCTGGGTCCATTCCGGGGCGGCCGGTGTCGGCGGATCGCTCTACCCGGAGATGCGCGAGAGCGACGTGATCTTCACGAACTCCTCGGGGACACACGGCGTGCCGATGGCCGAACACGCGATCGCCATGATGTTCTACTTTGCCCGGGCCCTCGATCACGCCGAGGTCGGGCGCCGCCAGCGACGCTGGAACCGGGACCCGATCGCCGACGTCCCGGGTCCGGTGCGCGAGCTGACCGACTCCGTGGTGGGGATCATCGGTTACGGCGGCATCGGGCGCGATGTGGGCCGGCGCGCGAAAGGGCTGGGGATGCGGGTCTGGGCGGTGAAGCGCCACCCGGATCAGGACTATCCCGAGGTCGAGCGACTATTCGGCCCGACGGACCTTCACGAGGTGTTGGCGGGTAGCGATTACGTGGTGCTGACCGTGCCCAGCACGCCCGAGACCGAGGGTCTGATCGGCGCAGCGGCGCTGGCCGGGATGAAGCGGGAGGCGGTGCTGGTCAACGTGGCGCGGGGCACCCTGGTGGACGAGGCGGCGCTGGTCGAGGCGCTGCGGTCCCGCTCGATCCGCGGTGCCGGGCTTGATGTGTTCGTCGACGAACCGCTGCCGGCCTCCAGCCCGCTCTGGGAGCTGGACAACGTGTGCCTGACCCCGCACGTCGGGGGTGTGAGCCCCCGTTTCTGGGCGCGCGAGACGGAGCTCATCATCGAGAACCTGCGGCGTTATCTTAAAGAGGAGCCGCTACTCAACGTGGTGGACAAGCAGGCAGGGTACTAGGGAGCGCGTTATGGAGAAGATTCTCAGAACGGCGATCGAGCGTGGAGCGAGCGACCTGCACATCAAGGCGGGTGATGTTTTCCGTGCCCGGGTCCACGGCGACCTGGTCCCGATGACCAAGCAGCTGCTCACACCGGAGCAAACGCGCGAGGTCGCGTTGCGGTTGATCCCCAACGAACGGGACAGGAACAACATCGACCGCATCACCGACTACGACTGCGCCTGGGGCGTGCCCGGGCTCGGCCGCTTCCGCGTGAACATCCTGAGGCAGCGCGGCAGCTTCATGATCGTGCTGCGGATCATCCCGGTGGAGATCCCCAAGTTCGACGAGCTGGGCCTGCCCGAGGTCGTGGCCGACATCTCCTCCATGCCGCGCGGGATGGTACTGGTGACGGGTGTGACGGGTTCCGGTAAGACGACGACGCAGGCGGCGATGATCAACCACATCAACCAGAAGTTCCGCAAGCACGTGATCACGCTGGAGAACCCGATCGAGTACCTGCACCGCGACATCAACTGCTCGATCACCCAGCGCGAGGTGGGCAGCGACACCAGCTCGTTCCAGACGGGCCTGCGCGCGGCGCTGCGCGAGGACCCCGACGTGATCCTGATCGGTGAGATGCGCGACACCGAGACCATCGACACGGCGATCAAGGCCACCGAGACCGGCCACCTGGTGATCTCGACCCTGCACACGCCCGATGCCGCCACCACGATCAGCCGGACCATCTCGGTCTTCCCACCGGAGGAGCAGGAGATGCTGCGCGTGCGGCTGGCCGAGTCGCTGGTCGCCGTGATCTCGCAGCGCCTGTTGCCGCGGAAGGATGGGAGCGGGCGCCAGCTGGCGGCCGAGGTCATGCGGGTCACCGGCGCGATCCGCGACTGCATCCTCGATCCGAAGAAGATCGGCGAGATCCGGGACCTGATGGAGGAAGGCAGACAGCAGTACGGCATGCAGACCTTCGACCAGCACCTGATGGACCTGGTGAACAAGAACCTGGTCGAGTACGAGACCGCGAAGTACGCGGCCTCCAACCCGGCAGATTTCGAGCTGAAGATGAAGACACTGGGCCAGGACGAACTGGTGCAGGAGCTCATCTGAGTGACGCTCGCCGGCGTAACGCTGCCCGTCACCACGCCGTTCGACCCCAAGAGCGGGGACATCGCGCCGGTCTCCTTCCGTGACAACCTGCGCGCCTGGCTGGACGCCGGCGTCCAGGGCCTGGTGATCGCCGGGTCCACCGGCGAAGCGCCGCTCCTCGACGAGGACGAGGTGGTGCAGCTGGTGGAGTGGGCCCGGGACGTGGTGCCGCCGGAGCGGACGCTGGTGGCCGGCACCGGCGCCGAGGCCACACGGGCGGTGATCCGATTGTCGCGCGCGGTGGCCGCTGTGGGTGCCGATGCGGTGCTGGTGCGGCCGCCGGCCTACTACCGGGGACGGATGGACGCCGAGACCGTTCGCCGCCACTACGAGGCGGTGGCCGACGCCATCCCGGTCCCCGTGATCCTGTACAACGTGCCGCAGTTCGTGCCGCTGGAGATCACCCCCGGTCTGCTGGCGGAGCTGGGCAGCCACCCCAACGTGGCCGGCATCAAAGACTCCACCGGCGACCTGAAGAACTTGGGCGCGCTGCTCGACGCGGCGCCGCCGGACTGCAGCGTGCTGGTGGGCGCCGGGTCCAGGCTCTACGCCGCGCTGGAGATGGGCGCGGCGGGCGGCATCGTGGCGGTGGGATGCCTCGCGCCTCGGGAGACGGTGGAGGTCTACGAGCAGTTCCGCGCCGGCGCGATGGGTCCAGCCGGCGCCGTTCAGGGACGCCTGACGCCGGTCCACAACCGGATCGTCCGCGAGCTCGGCGTGGCCGGCGTGAAGCACGGATTGGACCTGCTGGGCTTGGACGGCGGACTGCCCCGGCCGCCGCTGCGCCCCCTGGACGAGAAGTCGCGGCGCACCGTGCAGAAAGAGCTGAAGAAAGCCGGGCTCGTGTCGGAACAGGCTAGCGCGTCGGGCTGAGCCGAGCTGATGGATCTGACGCTCTTCCTCGCCCTGGTCGCCCTCTTCCTCGTCGGGCTGGTGTTGATCCCCTTCGGCCTGCCCGGTCTCTGGCTGATGGTCATCGCGCTGGTCGGCTATGCCGTGCTCGACGGGTTCACCCGTATCGGCTGGGGCACCCTGGCCCTCGTGGTGGTTCTCGCCGGGCTGGCCGAGGCGGCGGAGGCGTGGCTCTCCTTCCGCTTCGCCCGCCGCTACGGCGGGTCGAGCCGCGCGGGATGGGGCGCTCTGTTGGGTGGCCTGATCGGCGCCGTGATCGGCACGCCGGTTCCCATCATCGGCAGCGTGATCGGCGCCTTCCTGGGCGCCTTCGCCGGCGCGGTGGGTCTCGAGTTGCTGGGCGGGGCCGAGCGGCGCGCATCGTTCAGCGCCGGCTGGGGCGCCGTTCTCGGCAAGGCGGCGGGCGCGGCGACGAAGATCTTCGTCGGGCTCTGCATCGCCATTATCGGGGTCTTTTCCGTCATCTCGTAGTCGGAACGTTTGTGGGGCTGGGCGTCGGGACGAGTCGTCTCGCTCCGGCCTCCCCCGCGCTCACGGCTGCGCCGTGATCGCGGGGTCGCTAAAACCAGCTCCGCTCCGACGACCCGTCCCGACGCCCGGAAATGTCGGTCGGGCCCAATGAGGGCTGCGCACCGGTCAGTATCCGGCTCCGACTTGGCATTGACACCCGCCGACCGCGGATCTAGCTTGCTTCAAAGGATACGCGAAAACCGCAGCCCCCCGAGACGGGGGCTTTTTCATTGAGGTCGATCATGTTCGATGGCGATGTCCGCGGTCTGGTAGTGGTGGGCTCCCAATGGGGTGACGAGGGGAAGGGCAAGATCGTCGACGTGCTCGCCAGAGACGCCGACTGGATCGCTCGCTATCAGGGCGGTGCCAACGCCGGCCACACCGTGCGCGTGGGCGAGGACGAGTTCATCCTGCATCAGATCCCGTCCGGAATCCTGTACGCGGGCAAACGCTGCGTCCTCGGCAACGGGATGGTTCTCGACCCCGCCGGACTGTTCGACGAGCTGGACGGCCTGATGGAGCGGGGCTACGAAGACGCCGAGGAGCGGATCTACGTCAGCTCGCGAGCGCAGCTCGTCCTGCCGATCCACAAGCTGCTCGACCGGGCCGAGGAAGAGAGCCGCGGTGCGGACCGAATCGGGACCACGGGCCGGGGGATCGGGGCGGCGTACACCGACAAGGTGGCTCGAGTCGGAATCCGCGTGGGTGACCTGGCGGCGCCGGACCGTCTGAAGGAGCAGATCGATGCCGCCGCCGAGCGAGCGCGGAAGCGGCTGCAGCTGCTCGGCTCGGACCTGGAGGTCGACGGCGAACGTCTCTTCGACGAGACGATGAGCGGGGCCGAACGGCTGCTGGCCATGTCCACCGATGTGGGCGCCGTTCTGAAGCGCGCGCTCGATCGGGACGAGCGGGTCCTGCTCGAGGGCGCGCAGGGCACCATGCTGGACGTCGATCACGGGACCTACCCGTACGTCACGTCCTCCAACACCACCGCCGGTGCGGCCGCCACCGGAGTCGGGCTCGGGCCCACCGACGTCGACGCGGTGCTGGGCGTGGTGAAGGCGTACACCACCCGGGTGGGCGCCGGCCCGTTGCCCACCGAGCTACCGGAGGAAGAAGCGGCGCGCCTCCGCGAGCTGGGCGCCGAATACGGCGCCACCACCGGCCGGCCGCGACGGACCGGCTGGTTCGATGCCGCGGTGGTCCGCTACGCCGGCCGGATCAACGGGTTGACGGCCCTGGCGGTCAGCAAGCTCGACGTGCTCGACGGGCTGCCCGAGGTGAAGCTGGGCGTGGGCTACCGGCTGGGCGGCGAGCGGCTGGACGAGTTTCCCGCCGACCTCACCACGCTGTGCGAGATGGAGCCCATCTACGAGGCGATGCCCGGCTGGCAGGCGTCAACGGCGGAGGCGCGTCGCGTGGCGGACCTGCCGGCGGCGGCCCGTGCCTACCTGGACCGCATCGCCGAGCTGACGGGTCGGCCGATCCGCTACATCTCGGTGGGTACCCGACGCAAGCAGATCATCGACGTCGAGGCCTGAAGGCCGCGGCCCTTGATGCGGACCGGGGGTTCTCGTAAGTTTCGCGGCCTTTTCGACACCAGAGGAGTAGTATGGCGACACGGATCAGACTGCGTAGAGTAGGCCGGAAGAAACAAGCGTCCTTCCGGATCGTTGTGGCGGGTAGCATGCACGCCCGCGGGGGCCGCGTGACCGAGAGCATCGGCAAATACAATCCGCGGACCCGGCCCTCGTACATCGAGATCGACGAGCAGCGTGCCCTGTACTGGCTGAGCCAGGGGGCCAGCGTGAGCGAGTCGGTGGAAAAGCTGTTCCGCAGGGGCGGCATCCTGAAGAAGTTCGCCGACGGCACCGACGGTGAAGGCGTGGTCAAGATCGGCGATCCCAAGGGCAAGACGATCCACCCGGCCGAACCGTCGAAGGAGAAGGCGAAGGTGGCAGAGGCGGCTCCGGCCGCAGTGGAGGCCGAGGTGAAGGCCGAGGAGGCGGCTCCGGCCGAAGCGGAAGCCGAGGCCACCGAGGAGGCGCCGGAAGCGGCTTCCGAAAAGGACGAGGAGCCCGAGGCGGCGGCGGAGAAGGCGGAAGAGCCCGAGGCGGCCGGGGAAGCGGAGGCGGAGGAACAGGAAGAGGAAGAGTCCACGCCGGACGAGGCCGAAGAGGGGGAAGCCGAAGAGGCCGAAGAGAAGAAGTAGTCCGGCCGGCCTCACCAGGCTGAGAGAGCGCGCCGACCTGTCCCCGAACGGGTCGGCGCTCATCTTTTCTGGTGTCGGCGCGCCGTTCCTGCTGCTGGCGGTCGCGGTCGGTGCCGGGGAGGATGTCCGGAGGCCGCCCTTCAACGTGGCAGATTGTTCGAACTGGGCGGAGCGGTTTGCAAGATGAGTGAAGCGGGAGACGCGGACGAGAGAAAGGACGCGGACACGGGGCACCTGACCGTGGGTGAGATTCGCAGGGCTCACGGGATCAAGGGCGAGTGCATCGTGACGCCGACGACCGACGACGTGGTCGACGTGTACGCCGCCGGTCGCGTGCTGCCGCTCGGCGACCGCGACGGTCGGCGGCTCGAGCCAGAGGAACGGCTCACCGTTCGGCGGGCCAGGCCGACCAAAGGTGGCCTGATCGTCCAATTCGACGAGATTACCGATCGAACACAGGCGGGTTCGTTGTCGGGGACCACGCTGCTCCTCGCCCGGGACGAGGTGCGGCCGCTGGACGAGGGCGAGATGTTCGTCCACGATCTGTTCGGCCTCGAGGTCTACCTGGTGGACGGTGGCCGGGTGGGCCGCGTGGCCGATGTGTACGAGGGGGCCACGGGCTACATTCTGGGCGTCGAAGGCGCGAACCGGGAGCACCTGATCCCGCTGGGCACCGGGATCGTACGCGAACTCGACCTGGCGAGCCGCAGGCTGATCATCGAGCCGCCACCCGGGTTGCTGGAAACCTGAGACCCGGCGAGCGCCGAACGGGTGACGAAATGCGGATCAACATTCTGACGATCTTCCCGGACTTTTTCGCCGGCGCGCTGGGCCTCGGCATCCCCGGGCGTGCCGCACAGAAGGGTCTGGTCAGCTACCGGACCGTCGACCTGCGGGACTACACCCACGACCGGCACCGGACCGTCGACGACGAGCCGTACGGCGGCGGCGCCGGCATGGTGATGAAGCCGGAGCCGTTCTTCGAGGCGGTGGACGATCTGGAGCCGGTCGGCGCGATCGTGCTGCTCGACGCCCGCGGCCGGGTCTTCCGGCACGAGGATGCGGTGCGACTTTCGCTGCAGCGCGATCTCACCCTGCTCTGCGGACACTACAAGGACGTCGACTGGCGGGTCGCCGAAGGGCTGGCCACCGACGTCTTCTCCCTCGGCGACTTCGTACTCAGCGGCGGCGAGCCGGCGGCGCTCTGCCTGGTCGACGCCGTGGTTCGGCTGCTCCCCGGCGCCCTCGGCGACCACGATTCGGCGGCTACCGACTCCTTCTATGACGAACCGCCGCTGCTGGCGCCGCCGGGCTATACCCGGCCGCCGGAGTATCGGGGGATGGAGGTGCCTGAAGTTCTGCGCTCCGGTGACCACGAGGCGATCGCCCGCTGGCGCCGCCAGGCGGCGGAGCGTCTGACCCGGGAGATGCGGCCGGACCTCTGGGAGCGGGGCGGGGCGGGCGACGACAGGGTGGGGTAGAGGCGCGAATGTCAATTCTGGATATTCAATCATAAAGGGGAAGGCTCAATGTTCACGTTCGATTCTCAATTTGCCAATTGATTGAAAAGTGATAATTGGATGTGAACATTGAGCCTTCTCCTTGAGAGTTGAATATCGAGAATTGAACATTCACACCCCCAAAGAGGGGGGTTTGACGTCCGCCCGGCGCCGATTATCTTGTAAGGCTGGCTAGTAGACCGAACGTTGTCGCCGGGTATGGAGACGTGTGGAGATGGACGTAATACAGCAGATCGAGAAAGAGCAGCTCAAGAAAGACCTTCCCGACCTCGATCCCGGCGATACGGTGCGCGTCATGGTCCGGGTGAAGGAAGGCGACAAGGAGCGCTTGCAGCCGTTCGAGGGCATCTGCATCGCCCGGCGTGGCGGCGGTCTCAGCGAGACCTTCACCGTCCGGAAGGTATCGGGCGGCGTCGGCATCGAGCGGGTCTTCCCCATCAACTCGCCGTCGGTGTCCGAGATCAAGGTTCTCCGCAAGGGCAAGGTCAGGCGGGCCAAGCTCTATTATCTGCGCCAGCTGAAAGGCAAGAAGGGGCGCATCAAAGAGAAGCGCACCCGCTGAGGCGCGGCCATGGGCCGCCGGGCGATCGCCCTCACCACCGAGCGCCGGTACTGGCGCGCCGGATTCCCTCACATCGCTGGCGTCGACGAAGTCGGCTGCGGCTGCCTGGCCGGACCGGTCGTGGCGGCGGCGGTCATCCTGCCCGTCGAGGGCGGCGTCAAGGGCGTCGTCGACTCGAAGCTCCTGAATGCGGTGCAGCGCGAGGAAATCGCCGCGGCGGTGCTCGAGCGGGCGGTGGGCGTGGGCGTCGGCGCCGCGTCGACCCGGGAGATCGAACGGCTGAACATTCGGCGCGCCACGCGCCTGGCCATGCAGCGCGCGCTCGGCCGCCTTCCGGTGGAGCCCGACACCGTGCTGGTGGACGGGCGCCCGCAGCCGGAGCTGGGCGACCACCTGGCCATCATCAAGGGTGATCGGAAGTGCCACTCGATCGCCTGCGCGGCCATCGTCGCCAAGGTCGTCCGCGATCGGCTGATGACGCGGCTGGCGGACCGCTACCCGGGCTACGGCTGGGAGCACAACGTGGGCTACGCGACCCGCGACCATCGCGAGGGGATCGTGCGCCACGGCGTGACGCCGCACCATCGCCGCACTTTCTTGGGCGTACAGTACACCCTCGACTTGGCAGACGGGTGAAGCGGGCAGCCAGACCCGGGATGTGCTGAAGGCGGGTAGCGGCACACCCGGCCAGCTGGCCGACCTGCTCGCCTACCGCCGGGTCATGAGCCAGGTGGCCGGGTGGCCGATCGCGGCGGCGAGCTACGCTCGCTTCGGTCTGTACCTGCTGTTGCCCGTGGCCGCCTGGATCCTGGGCGCGCTGATCGAGTCGTTGATCCAGGCGCTCTTCTTCTGACCGCCGTGGGATCCTACGAGACCAGCCAGCTCACCAGCAGGTGACATAGGCAGGAGAGGATGATCCGTCTGATCACGCGGGGCTCCTTTCGGGGTGATTCGAGCGCCGGGACGATCCGGCTGGGGCCGCGAGGGGACGAGGTTTTCGTCTTCGCGGGCAAGCGGTGTGCCGCGGGCGATGTGACTGCGAAGCCGCCTGCGCTGTGCTTCGGTCGCGCTCCTCGCGCCTCGACGCTGCGTCGGCCCCGTGTGACCTCGACACTTCCGTGTCTCATCGGGACGCGGGGGACCAAGCTGCAGGAGGTGTGAGTTGTTCCCGCCCGCCGTGAGCGCGGTTCACCTGGTGACGTTGCGGAGCCGGTTGCTCCGGCAGGGCGTTTGGGTCTACCGTGTGGGTCCGTGGCTCATCGACACCGGGCCGGCGCACGCGCGGCGGCAGCTGCTCGGGTGGTCGGGAAGTGCAGAGGCCGACGGCTGCCTGATCAGCCATGGCGACGAGGACCATGTGGGGAACGCCGGCGCGCTCCAGCGGCGCGGAATCGTCTTGCGGGCGCCACCGGAGGTACTGGCCGAGCTGAACTGGACGCCGCGCCTGCCGCTCTACCGGCGCTGGGCCTGGGGAACGCCCGAGGCCGCCGATGTCCTGCCGCTCCACGGCCCGGTCGACCGGGACGGCTGGCGCCTGGTTCCGATCCACACACCGGGCCACTCGGCCGATCATTTCGTCTACCACGAGCCGGAACGGGCCCTGGTCTTTTCGGCAGACCTTTACGTCGCCGCTCGCGTCCCCGTCGCCCGACCTCGCGAGAACGTCGGCCGCCTGATCGACTCGCTCCGTCGCGTCCGCGAGCTCGAGCCCGAGATGCTGTTCTGCGCGCACCGCGGCCCGATCGACGATCCGGCCGCACGGCTGACCGCCAAGCTCGACTGGCTCGAGGAGCTGGTCGGTCGAGCCCGCGAACTGGCCGGTCGAGGGTGGGAAACGCGACGGATCGCACGCCGCCTGCTGGGCCGCGAGGGCGTGATTACCTGGGTGACGGGCGGCGAATACTCGAAGGCGAACCTGATCGAGGCGGCGCTGGCGGATAGCGGTTCTAACGGTCCTGGCACGGACATCGACACGATCTGAACCGCCGCGATCCTGCCGTCGCCGGCATCGAGCTCAACGGAGGAGGCTATGCGTACTCTCTTGTTCGTCGCGTGCTGCTGGCTCGTCGTCGGCGTCGGGGTAGTCGACGCCCAACACGAACAGCACCGCTCGCCCTACGCCGATGAAGCGGCCAGCGAGATCGCATCGCTCTCGGCCAAAGAGGTCGAGGGGTTGCGCAACGGCGACGGGATGGGCTTGGCCCGGGCGGCGGAGCTCAACAGTTACCCGGGTCCCCGGCACGTCATCGACCTGGCCGACGAGCTGAGTCTCTCCGCCGAGCAGCGAGCCCGGGTGACGGAGATCTTCGACGCGATGCACGAGGCGGCGGTCCGCCTGGGCGCCGAGATCATCGAGGCCGAAGGCACAATGAGCCGACGGTTCGAGCATCGGCACATCGATCGGGCGGCGCTCGAGGAGCTAACCGAAAAGCTGGGCGCGCTCTACGGCGACCTTCGCAACGTTCACCTCGAGGCGCACCTGGCGGTGGCGGAGGTGCTCGATCCCGAGCAGATCGCGGAGTACGATCGATTGCGTGGTTACGCTGACCGGCGTGAAGAGATGGAGGACGGCGAGGGTTAAGCGTTCGCGGCTCAGCGGTCGCCCCGCCGTCCGAGGAACGACACGCCCAGGCTGCCGGAGCGCACGTCGCCCCCCGACTCGAGCCCGGCGACCCCGGTCGCGCGGGTCGAGGTGCCGTGCAGGTTGACGCCGATCCGGAAACTCTCGAAGTCGCCGTCACCGTTCCACTCCGCCAGCGCCAGGAACTCGAGCTGTGGGATCACCCGCCACGATCCGCCGATCCGAAACGCCCGGAAGTCGCCGGTGGTTCGGTAGTCGCCCTGAGCCGACAGGCTGAACCGCCCGGTCTCCGGTTCTCGGAACGTGACCGCGCCGACCACACGCTCGTCCAGCAGGGTGTCCCGGACGACCGGCGACCCGATGTCGCGCCAGGTGAGACCGAGGCTGAAGCCGGAGGGGGCGACGAACAGATAACCGAGGTCCCAGCTGCCGTCTGCGTCGCCCACCGTGCGCCACGTCCGGGTGACGCCGAACCCGTTCCCCCGAGTCGCCAGTCCCACCGACAGCGTGTAGCTGTCACCCTGCGGGGCGCGCCCCGGATCCCGGTACTCGTCGTGGCCGTACCCGAACCCGACGGGTCCCCACTGAAGGCCGATCAGATACTGGCCCGCCTTCCAGCTCCGATCTTCCGGACGGTCGAACGCGACGTGTCCGCCCAGCAGCGACGCGTTGAAATAGCCGGAGGCGGCCGGGTTCACCCAGAGGCCCGCCGCGTTCCCGTACTCGGAGACGAACCGGTACGTCTGCACGTCGGTCACCCGGTACTGGCCGGCCGCGGGCGTCGCGGTCAGCGTCAGGATGGCCAGTCCCAAGATTTTGGAGAATCGCACCGGTCGGCAGCTCCCCCGCTGGTAACCACCCCCCATCCCGCCCCTATTCTGCGCCTTACGTCGCGAGGGGGCAAGGGAACCTCGTCCGGTCCTTGACCTGACCGGGCTGGTGAGGTATCACTTCGGGTTCAAAAACACGCCTCAAGGGAGTTGCATGAATCATAGAGCACAGGCTGCCGGCTCGGACACCGGCCGCAGGGTGGTGGTCGAGGCCCGGGAGGTCAGCAAGCGGTACGCCCGCAACTGGGCCCTCAAGGCGGTGGACCTCCGGGTCGAGGGGGGTGAGCTGGTCTCGCTGCTGGGACCCAACGGTTCCGGGAAGAGCACGCTGCTGCGGGTTCTGACTGGCGTGACGCGTCCCACCTACGGCTCGGTCGAGCTGTTCGGCGCGCCGCCAAAGACCAGCAACGGAAAGCGTCAGCACCTCGGTGTGCTGCCGCCCCAGTCGTATTTGTACGGCGAGCTCACGGCTCTCGAGAACCTGAACTTCGCCGCCGTCATGTACGGCCTGAAGAGCCACGACGACGAGCTGGTCGAGGCCCTGGCCCACGTGGGGCTGGAGCAGGCGGCCGACCGGCAGGTCCGTACCTTCTCCAGCGGCATGCGCAAGCGGCTGGCGCTGGCCCGAGCGACGCTCCACGACCCGGAGCTCGTGCTGCTGGACGAGCCGTACGGCGCGCTGGACGTCGAGGGGATCGGGTGGGTGGACGCTTTCGTGGGCGAGCTTCGCGAGGCGGGCAAGACGCTGGTGATCGCCACCCACGAGATCGGCCGGGCGCTGGCGCTGTGCGATCGTGCGGTCTCGCTGCGCGGCGGCCGTGTGGTGTACGACGGCCCCACCTCCTCCTACGAGGGCGCCGTATCCGGCGCCACCGATTCGGTCCGGATGGAGGCGAAGCGCTGATGGGTGACGCCAGGCGGGCGCTGGCGCTGGTCCGCAAGGACCTGCTGACCGAGCGGCGGAGCAAGGCGGCGTTCAACGCCATGGCGTTCTTCGCCGCCATGGTGCTCTTCATCTTCAGCTTCGCACTGGGGCCCGACGCGCCAGGCATGGCCGCGGGCTCGGGACAGACGCTGCTGCAATATCTGTGGCCGGGTCTGCTCTGGGTGGCGATCTTCTTCACCGGGATCCTGGCCCTCAGTCGCTCGTTCCAGGTCGAGATGGAGAGCGGTGGCATGGAGGCGCTGCGGCTCTACCCCGGCGACAAGAAGGCGATCTACGCCGGCAAGCTGGCCGCCAACCTGATCATCCTTGGGGCGATGGAGCTGATCCTGATCCCCGTCTCCGCCATCCTCTATAACATAGACCTGATCGACAAGCTGCCGGCGCTGCTCGGTGTCGTCGCCCTCGGCAGCCTGGGGTTCGCCGCGGTGGGCACGTTCTACGCGGCGCTCACCGCGAACTTGCGGGCCCGCGACGTCATGTTGCCGGTGCTCCTCTTCCCGGTGCTGGTCCCGGTCATCGTGGCGGCGGTGAAGGCGACCACACTGGTTGTCCGCGGCGACCTGATGGGCGAGCTTTGGACCTGGATCCGCATCCTGGGACTGATCGATCTGGTGCTGCTGACCGTCTGCACGCTCACCTTCGAGTTCGCGATCGAGGAGTAGACGGTCAGAGCTTTCATAAGGAGGGCAAGCCCGTGACGGCTGACAAATTCGGTAAGATCTGCGGCATCGCCGCGCTCGTCCTGCTCGCTGTGGGACTCGCCACCGGCATGCTCGTCGCCCCTCGAGAGCGGATCATGGGGGACGTGTACCGCATCATGTTCGTCCACTTCCCCAGCTGGGTGGGTACTGCCGCCGGCTACCTCACCGCGTTCGTTGCCAGCATCGCCTACATAAAGACCCGTGACTTCAAGTGGGATTACTGGGGCCAGGCGGGCGCCGAGGTCGGCCTGCTGTTCAACGTGACCGGCCTGATCACCGGCGCGCTGTGGGGCCGGCCGACCTGGGGCGTCTACTGGACCTGGGACCCGCGGCTCACCACCACCGCGATCATGGCGATCACCTTCGCCGGCTACCTGGTGCTGCGCGCGTTCATGGAGGACCCCGAGAGCCGGGCGCGCGCGGCGTCGCTGGTCGCGATCGTCGGCTTCGTGAACGTGCCGATCGTCTACTTCTCGGTCCGCTGGTGGCGCACGCTGCACCAGGTGCAGTCCAGTCCCGAGACCGTCGACCCGCAGATGGTCTGGCCGCTGCGCGCCATGATGCTGGCCTTCCTGCTGCTCGGCGTGTTCATGATGACCCGACGCGTCATGCTCGCGCGCCTGCGCGGCGAGGAGGAAATGGAAATGGTGAGATTGGAGGTGGCACGTGACTAAGACCGCAATCGTCGCCATCGTCGTCGGCCTGGCCGCCATCGCACTCGTCGTCTTCGCTGCCACCACCCGCGACATGAGCAACGCCGACTTCCTGATTGCCGCCTACGCCTCGGCGACCGTCATCCTGGTCATCTATATCGTGTCCCTGAGCAACCGGCTGAAGAAGGCGCAGGAAGCTAGAGGCGGTGAGGGGTGAGGGTGGGGGTGAGGATGAACAGTAAACAGTGAGCAGTAAGCAGGCCGTGGTCGATGCGAGTTTCGGCCACGGCCCGCGTTGCTTTCGGGGTTACTGTTTACTGCTTACCGGTTCTCCTGTACCGTATTCGCCGCCCCGATGATCCGGTCCAGCGTCGCCCGCAATTCGGCTTTCGTCTCGTGGATCGCCGCCGAGTCGCCCGACGAGCGGTCGCTGTACAGCTTCCGAACCTGTCTGATGAACGTGTCCAGCTCACCCCGCAGCACCAGGTTGGCACGCTTGTGAAGCAACCGGCCGGTCAGTCGCCAGGTGCCGACGTATAGCAGCATGGCACCCAGCGCCAATAGCAACACGTGCAGCGGCGGCAATGCCAGCACGTAGAGCTCTACCGCCACGATCGTCACGCCGATCAGCGCCACGATCTTGTCCAGAGTGCGCCAGGGAAAGCCGGTCATCATGATGTCTACCTCGATCAGGATCGAAGCCTGCGGAGCAGGATCCGAATGGGCCCTGTCAGGCCGTGATCTTTCAATGGACGGGCGGAAGGGAAGGTGAGGTTACATGGCTTACACCCCGACCCCCGTATACGCGGTGACCCGGCCTTTGTTCCCGGTCGCATCGGTCCGAGCCGACCGCGCATTTGCGCCTGCGATAGCCTATTATATGGTACTCCAACGGGCAGGTCGAGCGTTTGGCCGGCCCGGGCGAACGAGACGATCCACGGTGGCGAGACGATGGACGCGGACGACCTCGACGAACTGTTCCCCAGGGGCGATGGGTTGGCCGATACCGAGGCCACGGTGGGATGCCCGTACTGCGGGGCCACGAGCGTGATCGTCCTCGATCCCGGGGGCGGTTCGGTGCAGCGCTACGTGGAGGACTGCGAGGTCTGCTGCCGACCCTGGGAGGTCACGGTCCGCTACCACGGCGGAACGGCCGAGGTGCGGTTGGAGCCGGCGCAGGACTTCTGAACTCGCTCAGCCTGGCGTCAGCCCCGGTACGCTCCGGGCGCGTTACTCTTCCTTTCGCAGTCGCTCCAGCGACTCGCGGAGCGCGCCGACGCCGACGGCATGTCGGTTGATGTGGGCCCAGGGATCATCGCGCTGCGCCAGCCGACGGTTAAGGTTGCGAATCGTGTAGCGCTGTGGGTGCATGTCGGAGTCGCCAAGCTCGTCCCAATCGATCGGCGTCGCCACGGGAGCACCGTCACGGGCGCGCACCGAATACGGGGCGACCGCTGTCTGCCCATAGGCGTTCCGCGCCGTGTCCAGAAAGACCCGGTCGCCCCGCTTCGCCTTGCGCTGTTCGGTGGTCAGGTCGTCGGGATGTCGCCGCGCCAACGTGTCGGCGGCCAGCTGGGCGAACTTTCGCACCTCGTCGAACTCGGCCTCGCGACGGAGGGGCACGACCACGTGGGCGCCGCTGGAGCCGGTGAGCATCAGGTGGGGCTCGAGCTCCAAGTCGCGGAGCAGATCGCGAAAGCGACGCGCCGCCGTGCGCACCGGCCCGAAATCGTCGCCCGGCGGGTCCAGGTCGAAGATCATACGGTCCGGTCGCTCGATCCGATCCGCCCGGCTGAGCCAGATGTGGGGCGTGATGCAGGCCTGGTTGGCCAGGTAGACCAGCGTCGCCTTCTTGTTGCAGAGCACCTGCTCCTGTGAACCGCCGCCCTTCACGTCGATCCGGGCACGGTCGATCCAATCGGGGAAATAGTCCGGCGTCTCCTTCTGATAGAATCCGTCGTTACCGATGCCGTCGGGAAACCGCTGTAAGGTGAGGGGGCGATTCTCGAGGTGGGGGGAGGTGACATCGTAGACCCCCTCGTAGTAGTCGATCAGGTCACCCTTGGTGAGCCCGTCGGCGGGGAACAGCACTTTATCGAGCTTGGAGAGCTCGACCGTATTACGCCCGTAGGTCCGCCTCGGATCCGACATCCGGTCACATCGCCTTCAGCAGCGCCAAAGCGGCAGAGGCCGGAGCGAGGCGATGGATGCCCACTCCGGCCTCTGCACGTGACAGATGAACGGCGGCTCCCGGTCTAGTGAGTACCGGCGCTGTCGCCCTGCCACTCGGTGTCTTTCTCGCCCGTGGTGGCTTCGCCCGTGTCGTCCTTACCGGCGCCCAGCTTATCGAGGAAGTCCTTGATCTGTTGCTCGGCCTCCTCCCGGGCCATGCCGTATGTCTGCTGGAGCTTGCCGATCAACTGATCGCGCTTACCCTCTATCGCCTGCAAGTCGCCGTCGGTCAGTTTGCCCCAGCGCTCTTTGACCTTGCCCTTGTACTCTTTCCAATTGCCTTCGATTCTGTCCCAATTCATCGGCTCGCTCTCCTGTCTATCTCTTTTGTTTTAGTGGTTGAACTTGTTTCTGCCCTTCAGGGCATGTTCATGTCATGAAGCCTCTTCGAGAAAATCGTTGACCTGACGCTCGGCCTCCTCCCGGGCCATGCCATAAGTTTGCTGCAGCTTGCCAAGAAGCTGATCGCGCTTGCCCTCTATCGCCTGCAGGTCATCGTCGGTCAGCTGGCCCCAGCGTTCTTTGATCTTGCCTTTGTACTCGTTCCAGTTGCCTTCCACACGATCCCAATTCATCCGCTCGTTCCTCCTTCGCTAGCGTTCGTCAGCGCCGTCAACACCAAACACCATGTGAGATACGAAACCGGCGCGACACGAACTATCTGTCATCGGCTTCTTTCGATCCACGCGTGTTAATTTAAGGGTTTTCCGTTAGCCGTGCGTTAAGCTGCCGTCGCCTGTTTGCGGGCCACACGATCATCTCTCTAGATTCCCCCGAACGAATTTCAACCTACGACTTTGCCGCCTGGCCGCGGCACGTATCCGGGTCTGGATAATTGGCTTTCTATCTTCGCACCCTTGGAGAGCTTTCGCTCTGGGCCGATCGTGAGGCGGCCGAGCCGGTCATGTCCGACTCCAAGCCGCTCCTCATCCTGGCGGTGCTGGCGCTGCGGCCCGATCGCAGCGCCAGCCGCGACTACCTGGCCGATCTGCTCTGGCCGGACTCGGACCGCACCCGCAGCCGCCGTTCGCTGCGGCAGGCGATATTCAACATCTCGCGCAACGCCAGCGACGAGCTGCTGATTGACGACGAAGCCCGGTCCGGCTTAAATCTGGCTCGCGAGCGGCTCGCGGTCGACATCGTCGAGTTCGACGAGGCGCTGGAACGCGAGGATTTCGCCGCCGCCGCACGGATCCACCGGGGGCCGTTTCTGGCGGGGGTGGATCATCGGGCGGGCTCGGAGTTCGAGAGCTGGGTGGACTCCCAGCAATCGCGGGTGAGGATCGGTTTGGAGGTCGCCTACACGCATCTGGTCTCCGACGCGCTGGAGGCGGGTGAAACCGAGCGGGCGGTGGAGCATGCCCGCGCCTTCGCCGACCTCAACCCGCTGGACGAGCGGGCGCAGTCGACCCTGGTGCGGGCGCTCCGCGCCGCCGGTGACGAGGTGGGCGCGCTCCAGGCGTACGAGGCCTACCGGACCCTGCTGGAACGCGAGCTGGGAGAGGATCCCGCCCGGGAGTTGGAAGAACGCGTGGACGAGATCCGCGACGAGGTCCTGGGCCCCGCGACCGAAGTGCTGGATTCGACGGCGGCCCCGGAGGTGGAGGAACCATCCCCGGAGGCCGAGCGGCCTCCGGCCCCCTCGCCCCCTCCGCCCCCTTCGCCTCCTCCGCGGCCGGCCCGTCCGGCCGCCGGTTGGTGGCGGCTGCGGGACCT